>NZ_RXLZ01000060.1 GCF_003970865.1 Stenotrophomonas maltophilia
TATAAAATGTTTTTTGATTATATTGTTTTTTTTCTAAGTTATGCTTAATGTGCAGTGTCATTTTTGTTTTTTCCAACTAAGAGCATCATACGTGATATGGGTCCCTCTCGTGTGCGCTGAAATGGTAATAAGATACAGCCCCAGGGACGGGTTTACGGCGTGTCCCGCGAACCCACCCCGACCGACCCAATCACATGAAGCGCATTTCGCGACCACGCCACGAGGGGCTGCGCCGTTGGCGGGAATCCCCACGGATTCGTTAGCCGGAAGTTAAAGATCCGTAAGCATTCTGCTGCGATCCCGCAGTCATCTGCATGCAACCGATCGTCATTAGCCTTCGTGACGTTCCAGTCAGGTTCGACGCGGTAAGCTCTCCCTCGATGAGCTCGCAGCATCGCTCATCGAGTGCAGTACGCAGTAGCAATTTGGAGGAATACATCACATGGCAATCGTTCTTTATGTCGGTGGTAGCAAGGATGGCGAGAAGGGCGTGGTGCCCTACGGCTTCAGCAAATCCCGCGCCGACACCGCGCTGGGGCCGGAGTTCTACACGGAGCGGTTCATGGAACTGCAGGGTGTCGGCAAGGTCCGCCTGATGGCCCTGGAAGGCATGCGTGACGAGATCGTCATGCAGCGCGCCGCCCGCCACTACCGCTGACCTCCGCAACACGCGGCAGGGCGCGCCCACCATCGCGCGCCCGCGCCGGCATCCCAGCCCAGGGCCAGTCCGAGCCCTCTCTTCGCCAGGATGCCGGCGTCCAATCCGGCCCCGCCGCTGAACCTCGTCCCCTGTCAATGCCTTGTCCGGCTCCGTCGTGGGTTGCCAGAATGGGGTCTTCCCGTACCGCGGCACAGACCTGAAGCAATGCACGACGCCAAGAACGCCCAGAGCGCGCTCGCCCAGCAGATCGCCCAGACCATCGCCGACGAGATCGGTGCCCAGTCCACCCAGGTACGCGCCGCCGTCGGCCTGCTCGACGAGGGCGCCAGCGTTCCGTTCATCGCGCGCTACCGCAAGGAAGTGACCGGGGGCCTGGACGACACCCAGCTGCGCAACCTGGAAGTGCGCTTGACCTACCTGCGCGAGCTGGAGGACCGTCGCGCAGCGGTGCTGGCCAGCATCGGCGAGCAGGGCAAGCTCAGCCACGAGCTGCGCAATGACATCCTGGCCGCCGACACCAAGAGCCGGCTGGAAGATCTGTACCTGCCGTACAAGCCCAAGCGCCGCACCCGCGCCCAGATCGCCCGCGAGGCCGGTCTGGAGCCGCTGGCCGATGGCCTGCTGGCCGACCCGACGCAGGACCCGCAGACGTTCGCGGCCACCTTCGTCAATACCGACAAGGGCGTGGCCGACACCAAGGCAGCGCTGGAAGGCGCGCGCGCGATCCTGATGGAGCGCTGGGGTGAAGACGCCGCGCTGGTCGGCGAACTGCGTACCTGGCTGGGCGAGACCGGCGTGATCCGTGCCCGCGTGGCTGAGGGCAAGGAAACCGACGGTGCCAAGTACCGCGATTATTTCGAACACGCCGAGTCGCTGGCGAAGATTCCCTCGCACCGGCTGCTGGCGCTGTTCCGCGCCCGCCGCGAGGAGATCCTGTTCCTGGAGCTGGACCCGGGCAGTGACGCCGAGACCGGCCACCAGTACGCCGAGGGTCGGGTGGCGCGCAAGGCCGGCATCGCCGACCAGGGCCGTGCCGCCGACCGCTGGCTGCTGGACGCCTGTCGCCTGACCTGGCGCGCCAAGCTGCACACCCATCTGCTGCTGGACCTGTTCAACCAGGCCCGCGAAAAGGCCGAGGCCGAAGCCATCGCGGTGTTCGGCGACAACCTGAAGGATCTGCTGCTGGCCGCACCGGCGGGCCCGAAGACCGTGCTGGGCCTCGATCCGGGCATCCGTACCGGCTGCAAGATCGCCGTGGTCGATGCCACCGGCAAGCTTGTCGCCACCGACACCATCTACCCGCACGAGCCGCGCCGCCAGTGGGACCAGTCGCTGCAGACGATCAAGCAGCTGTGCGCCAAGCACAACGTGGAACTGATCGCGATCGGCAACGGCACCGCCAGCCGCGAAACCGACAAGCTGGCCGGCGAAGCGATCAAGGCCGCTGCCAACCCGAAGCTGCAGAAGGTGGTGGTCAGCGAGGCCGGCGCGTCGGTGTACTCGGCATCCGAGTTCGCGGCCAAGGAGTTCCCGGGGCTGGATGTGTCGCTGCGTGGCGCGGTGTCGATCGCCCGCCGCCTGCAGGACCCGCTGGCCGAGCTGGTCAAGATCGAGCCCAAGGCGATCGGTGTCGGCCAGTACCAGCACGATGTGGACCAGTACCGTCTGGCGCGGGCGCTGGACGCGCGCGTCGAGGACTGCGTGAACGCGGTCGGCGTATACGTGAACACCGCCTCGGCCGCGCTGCTGTCGCGGGTGTCCGGCCTGTCGGCCACGGTGGCCGAGAACATCGTGCGCCATCGTGACGACAACGGCCCGTTCAAGCGTCGCAAGGACCTGCTGAAGGTTGCGCGCCTGGGCGAAAAGACCTTCGAACAGTGCGCCGGCTTCCTGCGTATCGCCGATGGTGACCAGCCGCTGGACGCCTCGGCGGTGCACCCGGAAGCCTATCCGGTGGTCGAGCGCATCGTGGCCAGCACCGCACGCCCGATCAAGGCGCTGATCGGCGATGGCAGCTTCCTGCGTGGCCTGAAGGCAGAACAGTTCACCGACGACACCTTCGGCGTGCCGACCGTGCGCGACATCCTGAAGGAACTGGAAAAGCCAGGCCGCGATCCGCGTCCGGAGTTCAAGGCCGCGCGTTTCGCCGAGGGCGTCGAGGACATCAAGGACCTGCGCGAGGGCATGGTGCTGGAGGGGGTGGTCAGCAACGTGGCCGCCTTCGGGGCCTTTGTCGATATCGGCGTGCACCAGGATGGCCTGATCCACATCTCGGCGCTCTCCGATACCTTCGTGAAGGACCCGCGCGACGTGGTCAAGGCCGGCGATATCGTCAAGGTGAAGGTGCTGGAGGTGGACGTGGCGCGCAAGCGCATCGCCCTGACCCGGCGCCTGGACGATACCCCCGGGCAGGCCACCAGCCGCCCGGGCCAGCGCGATGAGCGCGGCCAGGGGCAGGGTCCGCGCCGCGATGCAGGCGGCCAGAACCGTGGGCCGAACCGGGGCCAGGGCAATGGCGGTCGTCCTACCGCGTCCGCGCCCCCGGCCAACAATGCCCTGGCCGAGGCCTTCGCCCGCGCCAAGCGCAGTTGAGGACCGTGTCCCCCGTCACGCTTGATTCGTGGCGGGGGACTTGTCGATTTTCCCCGTGATTGCGCACACTTGCGCTTGAGGGGAGGCGTTCGGCCACCCCGCTGTCGCTGGGGAGGGCCATGACGCCAGCAGGACCCGTCGTCTTCGTTGAGGGCTGCAGCGTTGTGCTGCGGCCGCTGCCTGCCTGTGCGGGCCGGGGGACGGGGTGATGGCGGGCCAGGGAAGCAACGGCAACGGGCTGCTGGAACGGCGCCTGCAGGAGCTGGCCGAGGAGCGCCGGCGCCTGGCGATGATCATCGACGGCACCGCTGCCGGCACCTGGGAATGGAACGTGCAGACCGGCGAAATGCGGGTCAATGCGCGCTGGGCGGAGATCGTCGGCTATCGCCTGGAAGAGCTGGAGCCGGTGTGCCAGAAGACGTTCCTGAAGCTGGTCCACCCGGACGACATCGTCCTGTCCGATGCGGCGCTGGAGGACCATTTCGAAGGCCGCAGCGACAACTATGTCTGCCTGCTGCGCATGCGCCACAAGAATGGCCAGTGGATCTGGATCCACGACCGTGGCCGCGTGTTCGAATGGGACGGGCAGGGACGACCGCTATGGATGGCCGGTGCGCACGCCGACGTGACCGAGCTGCAGCAGGCGCGGCAGGACGCGGCCGAGAGCCGGCAGCGATTGCAGGCCGTGGTCGACGCGTCCGACGAGGTGGCGGTGATCGCTACCGATACCGAAGGCACCATCACCCTGTTCAATACCGGCGCGGAACGCCTGCTGGGATACAGCGCGGAGGAAGTGATCGGCCAGCGGCGACTGGGTGATTTCCACGATCCGGACGAGCTGGCGGCATGGCTGCGTCCGCTGGCAGCTGCGGACGGAAGCCTGCCGGGCGTGTTTGAAGCACTCAGCGCCCGCGCCGATGAGCAGACCTATTCGCGGCAGTGGACACTGCGGCGCAAGGATGGCCAGCCGCGCCAGGTGCGCCTGTCGATCAGCCGCATGGATGGTGCCGGCGGTGCGCGGATCGGCTATGTCGGCATGTCCATCGACATCACCGAGATCCTGCAGGCGCGCGCCGAAGCACGCCTGTCGGCGGAGAAATTCGCCGGTGCGTTCACGTCGGCGGCGCTGGGCATGGCGCTGGTGTCGCTGGAAGGGCGCTGGCTGGACGTCAATGACGCGCTGTGCCGGATTCTCGGCTATGCGCGCGAAGAACTGTTGCAGGTCGATTTCCAGCGGCTGACCCACCCCGACGATCTGCAGACCGATCTGGCCCTGGTGCAGGATCTGCTGGCCGGGCGGCGCAGCCACTACCACCTGGAAAAGCGTTATCTCGATCGCGACGGCAAGGTGATCTGGGCACGGCTGTCGGTGTCGCTGGTGCGCACCGAGCACGGCGAGCCGCTGCATTTCGTGTCGCAGATCCAGGACATCAGCGCCCAGCGCAGCAGCGAGCAGCGCCTGTTCGAGAGCGAGCAGCGCAGCCGTATCACCCTCGATGCCGTGGCCGATCTGGTGCTCAGCGTCAGCCTGGACGGACGTATCGACTACGCCAATGCCGCCGCAGTGCGCACCCTGGCGGGTGATGGCGCGCTGTCGCTGGCCGGGCACAAGGTGCAGGACGTGCTGGCGCTGACCACCGAATACGCGCCCGGCTCGGTATTGGATGTGTCGGTGCTGCTGGACCCGGAAAGCAATGCGGTGGACCTGCACGCCGATCTTCTGCTGCGCCTGGGTACAGCCACGATTCCGGTCGACCTGACCCGCGCCTGGCTGCGTGATGATGAAGGTCATGTACGCGGCGCAGTGTGGGTGCTGCGCGATGACACCCAGCAGCGCGCGCGCCAGCGCGAGGCGCGCCATCTGGCCGAGATCGATCCGCTGACCGAGTTGAGCAACCGTCGCGGCTTCGAGGTGCATCTGCAGCAGGCGATCACCCGCGTCGAGCGTACCGGCCAGGCCGCCTCGTTGATGTACATCGACCTGGACCGCTTCAAGCCGGTCAACGACACCTGGGGCCATCTGGCCGGCGATGCCGTGCTGTGGGCGGTGGCCAGCGTGCTGCGCCATGGCGTGCGCGATTCGGACGTGGTGGCACGGCTGGGCGGCGACGAATTCGCGGTGATCCTGTCCGGTTGCACGCCGCGCCGTGCCGCGCGCATCGGTGGTGAACTGCTGCACACCCTGGCATCGCTGTCGATTCCGTGGGACCAGGACCGCCTGCATGTGGGCGCCAGCATCGGTATCGCGCCATTGGCGGGTGGAATGAGCGTGGACCAGGCCGTTGCGGCGGCTGATGCCCAGTGCTACCGGGCCAAGGCAATGGGGCGCAACAACGTGCAGGTGCAGGGCGAGGCCAGCGAGCTGCCGGGCGATGATTCCGAAGCCGCCGAGGGCTGATCTCAGCCTGTGAGAGGGCGTGCGCGAATACTGCGCGCACATCCACTCATGCAGGTGATCCCATGAAGGTCTGGAACCCGGTTGCGATGCGGGCCTACGCCCCGGCGATGGTTGGCTGGTGCCTCGCGCTGGCCGCCTGCCTGCGTACGGAACAGCTGCGCGGCGACCTGCACGCGCAGGCCCTGCTGCCGGTACTGCAGGGCGGCGCGGTCGCCCTGCTGGTGTTCACGCTGTCCTGCATCGGTGCCGCCAGCATCGTGCTGTGGCGGGCGGGCAGGAACGCGGTGGAGTGATGCGGTGGATGGTCACCGCATCCCCCATGACATGTTGCGTCAGCGCAGAACTTCATCCGAACTGACCAGCTGCACGTCGTGCATCAGGTTGAGGTAAGCCTCGTAGTAGCCCTTGTGCGAGGCACCGACGATGGTCAGCATGCGGGTGCCTGGATGCTGGCCCAGTATGTCGCGCATGTTGGCGACCATGCGCAGGTTGCGGGTTTCCCAGTAGCCCACGTAGTTGCGGCCGAAGCCTTCCGGCGAGGGCTCGACGAGCGTCGCGCCGAAGTCGCTGTTGTAGACGACCATTGCCGTCTCAGGCGTGTTGTAGGCGCGATACATCGCGAGCAGTCCGTCCGGTTGAGCGAGATTGGCTTCGAGCCTTTCATCAGCCGCCATGCGCGCTTTGACGAAGGCGTTGTCCCAGGCACCTCGTATGGCGGCCGATTGAGCCTTCTGCTGGGCTGCCGGCGTGGGTGAATCCGCAGTGTGGTCGTCGACCGCCCACAGCCGCTCCAGGCCCAGGCGTGCGGCAAGGACGCCAGCCACCAGGCCGGCCTCGTTGCGGCGGGCCATGCGCGTGTCGAGGAACTGCACCAGCTCCGGTGTCAGGCTGTCTGAAGCACGTCGCTCTTCCCTGGGCAACCGCAGCCATTGGACGACTGCCGAACTGCTTTCGCCCGCGGCCAGAAAGACTGCGGCCAATCGGCGTCGCTGGGCAGCGGTTGGCGCCTTCGGCCAATCCGCAAGCAGGCGTTCCATCTCCACGTTGGCGCTGGGCACGTCCAGGCCGGTGGCGGCCTGCGCCGGTGCCGGATCGACGCAGTAGTCCGCTACGCTCTCCGCGTATCGGGCCGGATTGCGGCGCATGAAGTCACACTGCAGGCCGGACAGGTTCTCTACCGCGATCGCGGTGGGCCGCCAGGCTTCCAGGCGCTGCAGCAGAGGTTCCAGCATCGCCGGCGTGAAGGTCTCCGGCAGACTGGACAGGTGCGGGCTGCCCAGCACCAGCACTTCGTTCAGGCGTCCTGCGGGCGGTCCCTTCAGCTGGTCCGGGTGGAAGGCCGGTCGATAGGCGGTGTCGTTGGCCAGCGCGCTGCTGCTGCACATGGCCAGGAAGAGAAGGCTGGCAAAGCGAGGGAACATGCGATCTCCATGTCGATAAGCATCCTGCGGGACCTTCATGCTGGTCATTTTCTCCTGCTGGGGAATCCCGCATTGGTCATGTAAACCTTTTTGCCTTGAGCTGCATCCTTCTGCTGAGCGATGCTGTACATCGCAGAAGTGATGCATGGGCACGGCTATGGCCGCGAAGCCGTGGCGGCGGTGTGGTCGGCGGCCTCCGGGCGCCTGCGCTGTGCTGCGTTTCGCTACCCGGTGGCGGAGCAGAACCGGTCCAGCCGTTCACTGGCTGAGTCCCTCGGCGGGCAGGCAGTGGCACGTGAGCAGCGCGTGAAGTACACGGCAATCATCTACCGCATTCCGGCTGCAATGCATGGAGTTGCGACGGACGTCGCGGAATCCCGCTAAAGCGGCCGACGGCATCGCCGATACTCCCTCTGGATCCCGCTCCAGTCACCCGCTGCAGGACCCCAGACTGCCCCCGATGGGCGGTCCGCGCAGTGTGTTCCGCCGCTTCCAGATGCCGATCGCACCCGCAGCAGACGTTCTTGGCAGTCGCTCGAGAGGTGCCGGTTGGCACCTGTAGTCCCTGGCAACTGATGTTGCCGCCGGGCATCCCGCCCGTCGGGTCACAACCGCTTACCGGACACCGAGGATCAGACAATGCTCATTCCAGGCTTCACGGCAGGCGCGCAGGCGCCGGCCGAGCTGCATACCCGTTGGTCGCCGTGGCGTGCGCTGCTTGGCGTACTGGCGCCGCAGCAACGCACCAGCACAGAGAAGGCGCTGACCGACCGCACCGAGCTGGAAGCGCAGGTGGCCGCGCTGCATCGCGTGCAGGCCGTCATCGAGTTCGCGCTCGACGGCACCATCCTGCAGGCCAATGACAATTTCCTGCAGGCGATGGGCTACCGCCTGGAGGAGATCCAGGGCAAGCATCATTCCCTGTTCGTCGACCCCGAGCAGGCGCGCAGCGCCGAATACCGCGACTTCTGGGCGCGATTGGGGCGTGGCGAATACGACGCCGGACAGTACCGCCGCTTCGGCAAGGGCCAGCGCGAGATCTGGATCCAGGCCTCGTACAACCCGGTGCTGGACCGCCAGGGGCGCCCGTACAAGGTGGTCAAGTTCGCGACCGACATCACCGCGCAGAAGCTGCAGGCGGCCGACTCGGCGGGGCAACTGGCCGCGATCGCCAAGTCGCAGGCGGTGATCGAGTTCAGCATGGATGGCCGCATCCTGTCGGCCAATGACAATTTCCTGGCCGCCACCGGCTACAGCCTGGACGAGGTGCGCGGGCAGCACCATTCGTTGTTTGTCGAGCCCGAGCATCGCAGCAGCGTCGAATATCGCCAGTTCTGGGAGAAACTGGGGCGCGGCGAGTATGACGCCGGGCAGTATCGGCGCTTGGGCAAGGGCGGGCGCGAGGTCTGGATCCAGGCATCCTACAACCCGATCCTGGACCTCAATGGCAAGCCGTTCAAGGTCGTCAAGTACGCCACCGACATCACCGCGCAGGTGCATGAGAACCAGGCCATGCAGCGCGCCGTGGCGCAGACCCGCGAGGTGGTGGCTGCCGCCAAGCAGGGCGATCTGACCCAGCGCGTGGCCACCGCCGACAAGAACGGGTCGATCGCCGAGCTGTGTGAAGGCGTGAACTCGCTGGTCGAGGCGATGGCCGCGATCATCGGCCAGATCAAGTTCGCTGCGGACACCATCGCAATCGGCGCGACTGAAATCGCACAGGGCAACAGCGACCTCTCGCAGCGCACCGAGCAGCAGGCGGCCTCGCTGGAGGAAACCGCCGTGTCGATGAAGGGCCTGGCCGAGACCGTGCAGCGCACGGCCACCAACGCGCGCCAGGCCAGCCAGCTGGCCGGTGGAGCGGCCGACGTCGCCGCGCGAGGCGGCAATGTGGTGCATGAGGTGGTCGAGACGATGGCGGTGATCAATGCCTCGTCGCGGCGCATCGTCGACATCATCGGGGTGATCGACGGCATCGCCTTCCAGACCAACATTCTCGCGCTGAACGCAGCGGTGGAGGCGGCGCGTGCCGGTGAACATGGCCGTGGCTTCGCCGTGGTTGCCACCGAGATCCGCGAGCTGTCGCAGCGTTCGGCCAGCGCAGCCAAGGAGATCAAGCACCTGATCGATGAGTCGGTTGCCAATGTGGGCGCCGGCACGGCGCAGGTTGAGAGCGCGGGCCGCACCATGGATGAAATTGTGACCAACGTGCGCCGGGTCAGCGACCTGATGACCGAAATCAGCACTGCCTCGCAGCAGCAGAGCGATGACATCCAGCAGATGAATCATGCGGTCGACCTGATCGATCAGGGCACCCAGCAGAACGCGGCCCTGGTCGAGGAGGCGTCGGCGGCGGCGCGCAGCATGGAAGAACAGTCGGCGCAGCTGCTGCAGACCGTGGCCAGCTTCCGCGTGCAGGGCGGCGCCGGGCACCGGCATGGAGCGGCGGCGCTGCACGCGGTCTAGGCGCGGCGCCCGGACCGGTCTGCCGTGGTCTCGGTGTCGCCGCGTACGCAGTTGCGACCGGCATGCTTGGCGCGATACAGGGCCTGGTCGGCGCGTTCGACCAGGTCGCGCGGATCGCGGTCTTCGCCGGGTGCCTGCCAGGCCACGCCGATGCTGATGGTGACGGTGGCCTCGGGGGCGGGCAGGGCCGCGGCTTCGACCGAAGCGCGCAGCCGTTCGCCCAGGCCCAGGGCGTGGGTGGCATCGGGCGCGGGCAGGGCGGCGATGAACTCTTCGCCACCATAGCGGGCCAGCAGATCGTCACCCCGTTGCAGGCAGCCATCAAGAATGGCGGCCACCGACTGCAGGCGGCGATCGCCTTCCGGGTGGCCGTAGGTGTCATTGAGCCGTTTGAAGTGGTCGATGTCGATCATCAGTACCGCCAGCCCGAGCCCCTGGCGGCGCGCGCGGCCGCGGGCACTGCCGAGTGATTCGTCGAAGCTGCGGCGGTTGCCCAGACCGGTCAACGGATCACGCCGCGCCAGTGTTTCCAGCTCATCGCGCTGGCGCTGGATCTCCACCTGGCTCAGCACGCTGCGCAGGGCATAGCCGAGCATGGCACCAATGAAGCCGACCGTGGCCAGGGTGGGCTGCAGGCGCGCGACCAGCAGCGCCACCATCATCAGCAGCAAGGGCAGCATCAACGGCACGCCGGCGTCGACGATGCGGCGCAGGCTGCGCGATACCTCCACCGCCGGATAACGGCGCTTGCTGCCGGCCATGACGGCCAGCACCACGAACAGCCCGCTGATCAGCAGGTCCCCCCAGTTGCCGTCAGGCAGCTGCGATTGGTAGGTGTTGATGTAGAACGCCAGCAGGAAGTAGCCCAGCGAGTAGATCGCAAGTGTCCGGAAAAAATCGCGGCGATCGGGATTGTCCTCGGCCAGGAAGCGGATCAGCGCGAAGCAGAACACCAGGCTGTTCTGTACGCTGCTCATGGCGTTCAGGCACTGCGTCCACAATGCGGTGTTGAAGTGCGCCATCGCCCGCGTGTGCCCGTAGTACAACAGCCACAGCAACGCGATGATCAGCAGGTCCACCGCGCGGATGCAGCGGTTGCCGCCGCCCGGGCTGGCGGCCACGTAGGTCAGGGGGATCCGGTAGAACACGTACAGGATCAGCGAAGACACGGTCATCTGCGCGGGATCGAGGCCGGCCACATTGCGGTACAGCAGGGCCAGCAGGGCCAGCGAGAACAGGCCCACGGCCGCGCCCAGCGTCCGCCATTTGCAGTCTGCCTGGCGGCTGTCACGTGCACGCCGCACGCAGGCCAGTGCAGCCAGCAGCGGGGCGGTGATCAGCATCAGGTAGGAGCCGACCGGGTCCTGCGGGCCGACAAAGGCAATGACGAGCGCGTGCGTGACCAGAAAAAACAGTGCCGCACGCAACGTCATGCATTCCCCCGCCCCCAGCTCCGGCTGGGATCACGATAGGCAGAAGCACGTGAGGCTTGCAAGAAAAGTGTGCACTGCGTCTATTCCAAAGCTTGCCGGCAGTCGCAGTTGTGTTTCAGCGTGGTGACGCGGAGCCTTCGACGCGGGCGTACATCCAGAAGTCACGGGGCTGTCCCCGCACCCGCCGGTAGGCGCGCAGCAGGCCTTCGCGCTGCATGCCGAGGCGTTCCAGCACGGCGATCGAGCGGGTGTTGCTGTCCAGGACGGTCGCCTGGATTCGGACCAGGGCGTGTGCGGCATGGCCCCATTCGATCACCGCGCGTGCTGCGTGCGTGGCCAGTCCCTGGCCCTGCCATCGCGGATCGAGGTCATAGGCGAGTTCGCCGCGGCCATGCGACAGGTCGATTCCGTTCAGGCCAACGGTGCCGATCAGCTGGCTGTCGGCGCCCACCAGTGCCCAGCGCTGGTCCGTTGCCGTAGGCAGGTAAGCGGAGATCTGGCGCCGCAGCGCCCCTTCGGAAACGTCGCCCCAGCTGGTGTGCCCGGTCACGCCCGGCAGCGAGAGATAACGGGACCAGGCGGCAGCATCATCCACGTGCAGTGGGCGCAGGCGTGCGGGCAGGGTAGCGGGGAGCGTGGGCAGGGCGGGCGTTGGCATCGTCGCCAGTGTCGGCGCCCGGGCCCTGAAAATGCAAAAGGCCAGGTCGGGGACCTGGCCTTTGATGCAGTGGTGCCGGTGAAAGGACTCGAACCTTCATGGGGTCACCCCCGGCTGATTTTGAGTCAGCTGCGTATACCATTCCGCCACACCGGCAGGCAGCGTGCGAGTGTAACCGAGGTCGGCACGGCTTTCATAGTGGGGAGGCCGATCAGGGCGCGTCCTGTCGGCTTCGGCCCAGTGGTGGCTATACTGCGGCGGCTTGAATGCCTCCAGGAGTGGTAGCCGATGACAGTGTTGCAGGACCTGAGGGTGCTGGTGGTCGAGAACGACGAGATGAGTGCCGCACTGCTGCAGATGCAGCTGGTGCATGCCGGTGCGACGGTGGTGGGTCTGGCTGCGAGCGTGGCTGAAGCGCTGCGCCTGCTGGAGGCGTCGACCCCGGACGTGGCCCTGCTCGATTACCGCCTGGCACGCAATGAAACCAGCGAGCCGGTGGCTGCGGCGCTGTCCGCGCGTGGCGTGCCGTTCGTGCTGGCCACCGGGATGCTGGCCGAGCAGCTGCCCGAGCCGATGCTGGCCGGCGTGCTGCTGGTCAAGCCGTATCTCTCGGCAGATCTGAGCCAGGCGTTGGTACGTGCAGTGGGCCGCGCCAGCGCCAGCGCCTGATTGGCGCGTGCTGAAGCGGTGGGCGTATCCTGCCCGGGCCTGAATGCTCAGGCCTACAAGGAGAGTGGCATGAAGAAGTGGATCAAGCGCATGGTTGCTGCGGGTGTCCTTTCGATGGCGGTCTTCGGTGGTACGGCCTCTGCCGCGTGGTGTGGCCAGCCCTGTTTCCAGCTCTACAAGAGCTGCATCGCGCGGGGTGGTGAGGTCGAACAATGCCTGCAGGAACAGGCCTTCTGCGAAGAGGCGATGTGCGGCGGTAATCCCTGATCCATGAACCCCGCCCAGGCGGGGTTTTTCATCTGCGGGCGGTATTCAGCCCGCTTCTTCGTACACGTAGTGGATCTCTTCGCGGTCGTCGAGGATGCGGTATTGCAGGGCAAGGTCATCCGGATCGGGATTGAGCCAGGCATCGAGGTGTTCCCTGCGGATGGGAACGACGCCGCGGTCGTGGCCCGCAGCGGCGACGTCGTGCGGAGGCGTGTCGGTGATCGTGGCAAATGACAGCAGGCGACCTTCCGGTCCTTCCCATTCCGCCCACAGGCAGGCCAGCAGCAGGTCGCGCGGCGGATCGGGCCGGAACTCCAGCACCACGTCCTGATCCTTCTCATCGGCACCCAGCGTACGGCCGGCGATGGCCTGGCGTGGCACGTGCTCATAGAACGCCTGCACCACCACCACGCCGTGGCGCAGCCCGAACGCACCGCGCCAATAGCCCTCCAGGCTGTCGCGCCTCGCGTTGTAGGTGCCGGGATAGAGGATGTCGTTGCGCACCGGCTTGTCCGGCAGCCGGCACTGGTAGCGCATCGGCTTGATCACGCGTTTGCCGCCCTCGCTGACCATGACCGGTGCGTAGGTGCCGGGGAAAATGCGGTTGTCGCGCGGCAGCAGCTGCACCCGGTGCAGGTCTTCCAGCCGAGCCTGCGCACGATCGATGCGGTTGCCGGCCACGCGCAGGTCGTTGCGTGCCTTCTGGGTGGGGCGGGTCGCCAGCGTGGCGTTGGCGATATCGCGTCGCTCGCGCTGGCGGGCCAGCTCCGCTTCCAGATCCTGGTGTTCCTGCGCATGCCACTGCTGGATTTTCGCGACGATGTCGCGGCCCTGCCCGGTGCGCGCGCCGGCGAAGCCGTCATCCATGGCCTTGGTAGTTCTGGGGCGCTTCTTGCCGGGATCGTGCGCGTACAGCTCCGCGAATTCTTCCAGCGACAGGATGGCGCCGAACTCGCGCACCAGCTTGGCGTAGTCGGCGCGGATCAGGGCGGAATAGCACATGGGAACTCTGCGGGCGTGGGTCGCAGCAGCTGCGACACGGATGAGGCAGGATAGCCCGACCTACAGGGAGATAGCGCATGAATGATTCCGTCGCCTGCCAGTTCCGCGACGCCGTGCCCACGGTCGAAGACTATTGCCAGCTGCGTGTGCTGGCGGGCCTCAGTGCCAAGAGCCAGGAGGCGGCGGCACGCGCGTTGCCCAATACCCTGTATGGCGTGTGTGCCTACCAGGGCAACGAGCTGGTGGCGATGGGGCGCATCGTCGGCGATGGGGGCTGCCACCTGCAGGTCTGCGATATCGCCGTGTTGCCGCGCCTGCAGGGGCAGGGCCTGGGCAAGGAAGTGATGCGTCGCCTGGATGGATGGATGCAGGCGAACCTGCCGCCGTCTGCATACGTCAGCCTTCTGGCAGATGGTGAAGCGCACCGGTTGTACGCGCAGTTTGGTTTCGCACCCACTGCACCTGCATCGATCGGGATGTATCGCCGGTTCTGAGGTGTGGCCGAGTTGAAGCCATCCACGCATGGCGTGGATCTACTGGGCCAACCGGCCGCCGGATCCATCCCGGCCCTGCAGTAGATCCACGCCATGCGTGGATAGGGCCTTCCCAGAAACTACAGGCAAAGAAAAACCCCGGCCGAAGCCAGGGTTTTAAAGAATTGGCGTCCCCACGGGGATTCGAACCCCGGTCGCCACCGTGAAAGGGTGATGTCCTAGGCCTCTAGACGATGGGGACGCACGAAAACTTCAAGTTGTAGATCCTTCGACGGCCTAATGTCGAAGTGGTGGAGCCAAGCGGGATCGAACCGCTGACCTCCTGCATGCCATGCAGGCGCTCTCCCAGCTGAGCTATGGCCCCAATGAAACTCCGGATGATCTGCCGGGAGCAGAGTCCGTTTTGAAACTGGCGTCCCCACGGGGATTCGAACCCCGGTCGCCACCGTGAAAGGGTGATGTCCTAGGCCTCTAGACGATGGGGACGCACGAAAAACTTCAAGTTGTAGAACCTTCGACGGCCTAATGTCGAAAGTGGTGGAGCCAAGCGGGATCGAACCGCTGACCTCCTGCATGCCATGCAGGCGCTCTCCCAGCTGAGCTATGGCCCCGTGTTACCGAGCCGCCTATCATACCTGCGTGTTCACGTTTGTGGAAGCTTTTTCTGAGCTTTTTTCGTTCCGGTTCAACCGCGACCACGAGGGCAGGGGAACCGCAACGCCACAACCTGAATGCCGGTAGGCGGTGAACAAAAAAGACCCGGTTATCGGCCGGGTCCTTGTTGTTCGTGATGAGTGGCGTCCCCACGGGGATTCGAACCCCGGTCGCCACCGTGAAAGGGTGATGTCCTAGGCCTCTAGACGATGGGGACGCAATTCTCATCAATGTTCTTTAGCGACCTTTCGACGGCCTAATGCCGAAAGATTGGTGGAGCCAAGCGGGATCGAACCGCTGACCTCCTGCATGCCATGCAGGCGCTCTCCCAGCTGAGCTATGGCCCCACGTCGCTGAGGAGCGAAATAATAGCCTTGCCCCAGGGGGTTGGCAAGCATTTGTTGCACTTTTCTTCACATGCGTTGCGAGGCCGATGTCAGTCGCCTTTCGCCTGTGCAGCGTCGTCGGTCAGTGCCGCCAGGATCGGGCACTGGTCCAGCGTGCCGTGACCGGGGCAGGCGTCGACCAGCTGCGAAAGTGCAGTGTGCATGCGCTGCAGTTCCGCCATCCGCTGTGCGATGTCCTGCAGGCGCGCCTGCGCGGTGTCGCGCACGCTGCCCATGTCCTGCGAGTGGCGATCGCTCAAGGCGAGCAGCTCGCCGATCTCTTCGAGGCTGAAGCCCAGCGCCTTGGCGCGGCGGATGAATCGCAGCCGGCGCAGGTCCTGCTCGCCGAAGATGCGGTAGCCACCCGCCGAGCGTGCCGCGGTCGGCAGCAGCTGCTGTCGTTCGTAGTAGCGCACCGTATCGATCGGCACGCCCGCCTGACGGGCCAGTTGTCCAATGTTCATGGCGGATTCCTGCGGATGCTGCCGGCCATTGTGAAGCCTGGAGTCTGGTCGAGAGTCAAGGCTTGGCCCGGGTGCGCGCATTCAGCGCACTTTGCAACTTTCTTCATAGCCCCGCCGATGGGCCAGTTCCTACCCTTCGCCTGAACCGGCCGTTCGATGGCCTGCAACGAACCGAGGAGGTGGTCTGTGGAAGGATTCAGGAACGAAGGATTCGTCGAGATCGCGGTGGTCGAGTACCCGGGAGGTGATCCGTCTGCCGCCTCGGTGCTGGCCGAAATGGCGCACGTTGCCAATCGCCTTGCCCAGCAGCAGCGTCGGCCGTTCAAGCGGGTGCTGGTCACCCGCTGGATCGTGCCGGCCAGCCAGACCGGTGTGCATCGTATTGCGGGTGCGGAAATGCTTGATGCGGCCATCCCGGCTGTGATTGCCGTTCCGGGCCAGATCAGCGCCGGCGCGTGCCTGCGCGCGGATGAGGTCCTGCTGGACTGGCTGCGCGCGCACTATGACGGCGGCAGCCTGCTGGCCGCCGCCAGTGATGGCGTCAGCGTGCTCGCACGCGCCGGACTGCTGGCCGGACGTACGGTCAGTGGCCCCGATCTCGGGCGCCATCCCGGCCTGCAGGCGCAGGCCGCGAGCTGGGTGCCGAGCGAGCGGGCGCTGGTGGATGACGGCGACCTGCTGACGGTCGGCGGGAGCCAGGCCTGGCGCTTCCTGGGCCTGCGGCTGTTGTACCGGCTGCATGGGCAGGGTGTGGCCAGTGCGGTCGCGCAGCAACTGGGCATCACCGTGCCCGCCACGATCCAGCAGGATCTGGAGCGCTTCAGCGCCAACTTCGCACATGGTGATCGTGATGTGTTGAAGGCACAGCGTTGGTTGCACACCACGGCGGCACGCGGCGCCACCCTTGCCGCGATCTGCGAAGTCTCCGGGCTGGAGCCGCGCACGCTGCAGCGGCGGTTCCTGAAGGCCACCGGCCTGCGGCCGATCGAATACTGCCAACGGCTGCGCATCGCCAAGGCGCAGACCCTGTTGCAGCAGGGGGCGGGTATCGATGAGGTGGCCTGGGGCGTCGGCTACGCGGATCAGAGTGCTTTTCGCCGGTTGTTCCTGCGCATCGTTGGCATGACGCCGGCCAACTATCGGCGTCACGTCAGCAGCAAGCGCCGGGAGCGGCCCTTGATGCCGTCGGTGGCGGGCAGCCTGCGCGGGCTGCAATCGCCGTCGGTGATGCAACTGGGGCGCAGCGCGGCCTGATGCGGGCAGCATCGTCGCGCTTGCAACCGGAGCGCGACACTTCGACCATGCAGTCAGTGGACGATTGAACAGGTGGTCTGATGTCGAGCGTTGGGCCGGTGCCGATGCCGGTGGTGTTGATTCTCGTGTGCGTACTGCTGGCGATGGCCGTGGCGCGCCTGTGGCCACGCAGGAAGGGCGGCATGCCGCAGCCTTCTGCACCCAGCATGGTTCTGGACATGCTGCTGGTGGGCCTGCTGTGTGGTCGCATCAGCTTCGTAGCCTTGAACTTCGCGCTGTATCGCGAGGCGCCATGGAGCATTCTGCAGATTGCCGATGGTGGCTACCACCTGGTGGTTGTCCTGGTTGCGGGACTGGCATGGGGACTGTGGCGGTTGCGCCCGTGGCGGGCGTTGCGCGCCCCTGTGCTGGGCGCGGCGTTGGCAGGTGTGCTGCTATGGGCGGGTGGCAGCCAGCTGCTGTCCGCGTGGCAGGAGCGGCAGATGCCCTTGCCGGTATTGCAGGTTGCTGATCTGCAAGGGGGCAGGGTGGATCTGCAGCAGTTTCGTGGCAAGCCGCTGGTGTTGAACCTGTGGGCCAGCTGGTGCGGTCCCTGCAGGCGCGAGATGCCGGTCTTGGCAGCGGCGCAGCAGGCACATGGGGACGTGCAATTCGTGTTCCTCAACCAGGGTGAAACCCTTGAGGAGGTCCAGGGTTTCGTTGCGCGCGAACGGCTCCTGCTGGGCAACGTATTGCTGGACGATGACGCTGCGGCATCCACGGTGCTGGGCGTGCAGGCCTATCCCTCGACCCTGTTCTTCGACGCCGAAGGGCGCCTGCGTGAACTGCACCTCGGCGAACTGACGGCAGCCGGTCTTGAACACAAACTGCGCCGGCTGCGGTA
This sequence comes from Stenotrophomonas maltophilia, assembly GCF_003970865.1. Lineage (GTDB taxonomy): Bacteria > Pseudomonadota > Gammaproteobacteria > Xanthomonadales > Xanthomonadaceae > Stenotrophomonas > Stenotrophomonas maltophilia_AR. Next base: position 17,703 of record NZ_RXLZ01000060.1, read on the forward strand.
GCCTGCGCGGGCATCTCACTACGGAGTTCCCATGTTGTCGACTTCCCTGCGCACCGCCCCGGCGGTGCTGTTGCTGCCGGTCCTGCTGGCATTGGCCGCCTGCAGCCAGGCACAGACGCCGCCGGGCAAGACCGCCGCGGCACCGGCAGCGAGCGCCACAGCCGCTGCCAACAAGGGCGATCGCCCAGCGGTGCTGAAGGGCATCGAGAAGCATGGGTTCGAGGTCGTCGCCGAATTCGATGCCCCCGGTGGCCTGCGGGGCTTCGCCGGCGTGGTCGGCGGCCAGCAGCCGGCAGCGGCCTATGTCACTGCTGACGGCAAGAACGTACTGGTCGGCAGCCTGTTCGATGCGGAGGGCAACGATGTAGCCGCAGAGGCCGTTGAGAAGCTGGTGGCCTCGCCGATGTCGGCCAAGATGTGGACCAAACTGGAAGCCAGCGCCTGGGTGCGTGACGGCAAGGCCGATGCGCCACGCGTGGTCTATACCTTCAGCGATGCCAACTGCCCCTACTGCCACAAGTTCTGGGAAGCCGCGCGTCCGTGGGTGGATGCCGGCAAGGTGCAGCTGCGTCACATCATGGTCGGCGTCATCCGTGAGGACAGCCCGGCCAAGGCGGCAGCCATCCTGTCCGCGCGTGACCCGAGTGCGGCGCTTCTGCAGAATGAGCATGAATTCGATCGTGGCGGCATCAAGGCACTGCCGAACATCAGCCGCGAGATTGCGGGAAAGCTCGATGCCAACCAGGTTCTGATGTTGGAGATGGGTTTCCAGGGCACGCCTGGCATCCTGTTCCAGGACGCACAGGGCCAAGTGCAGCGTCGTGCAGGCCTGCCGCAGGGAGCCGATCTGCAGGCGGTGCTTGGCCCGCGCTGAGTGGCGCCAGCTTCATGAAACATTGCACAGGCCCGCATGGCAGCATGCGGGCCTGTCGCATTCTGCGGTGAGCCTTCCGATTGCAGGCCTGCGCAATGTTGGTTCATCGTCACGTCTGAATCGTGACTGACATCAAGCATCGCGCCTTGATTCCAATCAAGGCCAAAAACGACAGGCGGATTAGCCTGTGACGCATGGAATACAGCGTCAATGCGCGATGGATGCCGCGCTCGCCACGCCCTGATCAGGGTCGGCCGGCACAGCCATTCACGACACTCTCACTCCGTGCTTGTTACCCAGACCGCTGCGGTCGCCACCTCTCTGGCAGCGCGGCCTTGATGGAGTCGACATCGGTGCGGGCAGGGCAGTGTCATCGTCCTGTTGCCTGCAATGCGCAGGCTGGCCGCTGCCGTCGACGCAGTATCCGCATTTCCAGCAACGGCAACGTGGGGCCGGAGCCGCGCATGCGCGCGTTCGGGCTGCGCGATGAACATGGACGTCCAGGGAGGATGCAATGCGCGTGGCGGTACTGAGTCTGGCCTGTTTGACCGCATTGGCGATCACGCCGGCATATGCACAGGCTGATGACAAGGAGGACGCGCAGGCGCTGCGCCGAGAGATCGCGGCCATGCGTCAGGCACTGGAAGGCATGCAGCAGCGCCTGGATCGGCTTGAGCAGCGCGATGGCGCGGTTGCGCCTGCCATCGCCCAGGCACCTGCGCCCGCGATCGCACCTGTGGGCAATACCCCTCTGCTGCATCCCACCCAGGTGCCGGGCGTGGCACAACCGGTGCTGCCGCAGCGTGAATCGGTGGCCGATCCATCCACCGCGGCATCGCGACCGGACAGTGCGGCCGGCCCAACCGACCCGGATCTGAAGGGTTTCTTCGCCATTCCCGGCACCGATACGGTGATCCGCATCGGTGGCTACGCCAAGCTCGATGCCATCGCCGATTCGCGCGCGGCGGGCGATGAGGATCAGTTCATTCCTTCGTCGATGCCGGTGGGCGGCCGCCATCGTGACGTGTCCAATTTCAACATCCATGCCAAGCAGACCCGCTTCAGTTTCGAGGCGCGGCGCCCGACCACGCACGGCAACCTGCGCTTCTACCTGGAGAACGACTTCTTCGGCAGCAGTGATGGTTACGAATTCCGCCTGCGCCACGCCTATGGCCAGCTCGGCAATACCTACGCGGGCTACGGCTACTCCAGTTTCATGGATCCGGACAGCCTGCCCGACACGCTGGATTTCGCTGGCCCCGGCGGCGCCGGTTACCTGCTGGTGGCCGGCATCCACCACAGCTTTGCGATGGGCAAGGGCAACACCCTGACCGTCGCCGCCGAAGATCCGAAGACCGAACTTGCCGGTGCCAGCGATGAGCGCGCCGCAGTGAACCGGCTGCCGGATGTAACGGTGACTGCGCGGATGGAGCGCGATTGGGGCCACCTGCAACTGGGCGCGGTGGCACGCAGCCTGGCCTATGACGGTGACGATGAGCGCGACCGGCGCATGGCCGGTGGCCTGCAGCTGAGCGGATCGGCGTCGGTGGGCGAGCGCGACCTGCTGCTGTTCGGTGCCCTCGGCGGGCGCGGTCTCAGCCGTTACACCGCCGACCTGACCGGCTCCGGGCTGGACGCGGTGGTCGGTGCCGATGGCCGCCTTGATGCGCTGGACCTGCACGGTGGTTTCGTTGGCTACACGCATTACTGGTCCGAGCTGTGGCGTTCGAACCTGATCTTCGGCCAGCTGACCCTGGAGCGGAATGCTGCACTGGCGGCCGACGCATTCCGTCAGAGCCGCTACGGCGTGTTCAACCTGATCTGGAGCCCGGCACCGTCGTGGACGATGGGCATGGAGCTGCTGTACGGCCGCCTCGAACAGCAGGGTGGCGCGCGTGGCGACACCGTCCGGGTGCAGGGCAGCCTGCAATACAACTTCATCAGATAGGCGCCAGCGGTCGTACGCCAGCGTAACCGTCCCCACGCCCGGTTGCACCGGGCTCATGCCAGTACAGGAGATTGTCATGGCAGAAGCAAAGAAAATCGGGGTGGTCGGAGCCACCTTCCTCGTCGCCGGCAACATGATGGGCTCAGGCGTGTTCCTGCTGCCATCCAGCCTGGCCAAGATCGGTACCGCCTCGATCTGGGGCTGGCTGATCACCACCGCGGGCGCGCTGCTGCTGGCCTTCGTGTTTGCCAAGCTGGGCAAGCTGGCACCCAAGGCGGGCGGCCCCTACGCCTATGCGCGTGACTGGTTCGGGCCCTACATGGGCTTCCAGACCAACACCATCTACTGGTTCGCCAACTGGATCGGCAACGTCGCCATCCCGATCGCAGCGGTCGGCTACTTCAGCTACTTCTTCCCGATCCTGTCCGAGCCGCTGGTGCGCTGCATCGCGGTGCTGATCCTGGTGTGGGCGCTGAGCTTCGCCAACATGATCGGCCCGGCGTTCGTCAGCCGCGTGCAGACGGTCACCACCAGCTTCGCGCTGGTGCCGATCCTGGGCATCGCCATCTTCGGCTGGTTCTTCTTCGATGCCGACATCTTCAAGGGCGCCTACAACGTGTCCGGTGAATCCAACTTTGGCGCGATCTCCAGCGCTGCGGCACTGACCCTGTGGGCCTTCATCGGCGTCGAATCCGCTTCGGTGACCGCTGGCGTGGTGGAGAACCCGGAAAAGAACGTGGCCCGTGCCACCCTGGCCGGTGTGTTTCTGGCCGCCATCGCCTACATCGCCAGCTCCTCGGTGATCATGGGCATGGTGCCCAATGGCGAGCTGCAGACCTCCGATGCGCCGTTCGCACTGGCTGCCGCCAAGGCAGTGGGTGGCTGGGGCGGTGCGCTGGTCAGCCTGTGTGCCTTCATCGGCGCCGCCGGTTCGCTGGGTGGCTGGATCCTGCTGACCGCGCAGAGTGCCAAGGCGGCCTCCGATGACGGCCTGTTCCCGAGCATCTTCAGCAAGACCAACAAGGACGACGTACCGGTCAAGGGCGTGCTGATCGTGGCCGTGCTGATGACCCTGGCGGTGCTGGTCACCTCCACCTCGAAGACCGCCTCGGCCCAGTTCGACGTGATCACCTCGGCGGCGGTGGTGCTGACCCTGCTGCCCTACATCTACTCGTGCGTGGCCTGCTACTTCGTGGTCGAACGTTCGCACACCCTGGTCCACACCGGTGCGTTCTGGACCCTGACCAGCCTGACCGTCGTGTACTGCCTGTGGGCGATCTACGGCTCGTCGGGAACCATCGTGCAGTACGCCTTCCTGTTCGTGCTGTTCATCACCGTGTTCTATCCCTTCTTCAGCGAGGAGCGCCGCCAGCAGCGGCAGCGCGCCCGCGAGGCCTCGGTCATCAGCGCCGGCGCCCAGCGTTCCTGAGTTAGACAAGGAGAATCAACGTGTACTTCAAGTCCCTGGACTATCCGGTCATTGTCATCGACAACGACTACGAGTCGCCGCGCATTGGTGGCATCCTGATCCGCGCCCTGGTGGAAGAGCTGCGCAGCAACGACCAGCGCGTGCTGTGCGGCCTGAACCTGGATGATGCCCGCGCCGGTGCCCGTACCTACGTGGCGGCCTCGGCGGTGCTGATCTCGATCGACGGCAGCGAGGAAGTGGATGGCGAGTTCCAGCGCCTGACCGCCTTCCTGCGCGAGCAGAGCGCGCGCCGCGCCAACCTGCCGGTGTTCCTGTACGGCGAGCGCCGCACCATCGAGAAGGTGCCGAGCAAGCTGCTCAAATACATCCACGGCTTCATCTTCCTGTTCGAAGACACCAAGAGCTTCATCTCGCGGCAGGTGATGCGCGCGGCCGAAGACTACATGAAGAACCTGCTGCCGCCGTTCTTCAAGGCGCTGATCCATCATGCGGCCGAGTCGAACTATTCCTGGCATACGCCGGGCCATGCCGGCGGCGTGGCGTTCACCAAATCGCCGGTCGGCCGTGCATTCCATCAGTTCTACGGCGAGAACACCCTGCGCAGCGATCTGTCGATCTCGGTGCCGGAGCTGGGTTCGCTGCTCGATCACACCGGCCCGATCAAGGATGCCGAGAACGAGGCAGCACGCAACTTCGGTGCCGACCATACCTTCTTCGTCACCAATGGCACCTCCACCGCCAACAAGATCGTCTGGCATGGCACGGTGGCGCGCGGTGACGTGGTGTTCGTCGACCGCAACTGCCACAAGTCGCTGCTGCACGCGCTGATCATGACTGGCGCGGTGCCGGTGTACTTCACGCCCAGCCGCAACGCGCACGGCATCATCGGCCCGATCAGCCTGGACCAGTTCACGCCCGAGTCGCTGCAGCAGCGCATCGCCGCCAACCCGCTGGCCAGCCAGGCCTACAAGGCCGGTTCCAAGCCACGCATCGCGGTGGTCACCAACTCGACCTATGACGGCCTGTGCTACAACGCCGAGAAGATCGCCGACGAGATCGGCAGCGCGGTCGATTTCCTGCACTTCGACGAAGCCTGGTACGCCTACGCGGCGTTCCACCCGTTCTACGAGAACCACTACGGCATGGCCAAGGGCAAGCCGCGTGAGCAGGATGCGATCATCTTCACCACGCATTCGACCCACAAGCTGCTGGCGGCGTTCTCGCAGGCGTCGATGATCCACGTACGCAATTCGGCACAGCGCAACCTGGACGCGGAGCGCTTCAACGAGTCGTTCATGATGCATACCTCGACCAGCCCGCACTACGGGGTGATTGCGGCCTGCGACGTGGCGTCGAAGATGATGGAAGGCGATGCCGGCCGCTCGCTGGTGCAGGAAATGCATGACGAAGCCATCGCCTTCCGCCGCGCGATGCTGCATGTCCGCGATGACCTGGGGCGCGACGACTGGTGGTTCAGCGTATGGCAGCCGACCCAGGTCGAGCGCAGCCTGGACAAGGGCGATACCCCGGCACCGCTGGTGGCCAAGCGCGAGGAGTGGTACCTGCAGCCGGATGCGCACTGGCACGGCTTCGAGAATCTGGTTGACGACTATGTACTGATCGACCCGATCAAGGTGACCCTGCTGACCCCGGGCCTGGCGATGGACGGCAGCATGGGCAAGCTGGGCATCCCGGCGGCGGTGCTGAGCAAGTTCCTGTGGGGCCGCGGCATCACTGTGGAAAAGACCAACCTGTACTCGGTGCTGTTCCTGTTCTCGATGGGCATCACCAAGGGCAAGTGGAGCACCCTGGTCACCGAGCTGATGGCATTCAAGGAGCTCTACGACCGCAACGCGCCGCTGAGCCAGGCACTGCCGACGCTGGCCGCCGATTATCCGAACGCCTATGCCGGCTGGGGCCTGCGTGACCTGTGTGACGCGCTGCATGCGTTCAACCAGGAATTCGCGGTGGCCAAGGTGATGCGCGAGATGTACGTGGATCTGCCGACCCCGGTGATGACTCCGGCCGATGCCTACAACCATCTGGTGAAGGGCGAGATCGAGCGGGTCGACATCGAGCAGATCAGTGGCCGCATCGCTGCGACCATGCTGGTGCCGTACCCGCCGGGCATTCCGACCATCATGCCGGGCGAACGCTTCGGCGACAGCGATGAGCCGATCATCCAGTCGCTGCGCATCGCCCGCGAGCAGAACGCCCGTTTCCCGGGCTTCGAGTCGGACGTTCACGGGCTCATCATCGAGCAGGAGGGTGATGCGGTCTCGTACAGGGTGGAGGTGCTGAAGGCCTGACCGGCAACGGTTGGTTCCTCAGCGGACGATGGATACCGCGCGCGAGCAACGCATCCTGAAGTTCTCGATCGGGGTCACCCTTGCGGTGAGCGCGGTCGGCTTCGGCGGTGGCCTGCTGGTGGGATCGCAGGCCATCCTGTTCGACGGTGTGTACAGCCTGGTCGACGTCGCCCTGACCCTGGTGTCGTTGTCGGTGCTGCGGCTGGTGGCGCGGGAACAGAGTCCGCGCTTCCAGTACGGCTACTGGCACCTGGAGCCGATGGTCGAGGCACTCGGCGGGGTGATCCTGTCGCTGGCCTGCGTGTATGCGCTGGCCAACGCGGTGATTGGTTTGACCACGGGCGGGCACGAAGTGAAATTCGGGCCCGCGCTGTGGTGGGCGGCATTGCTGAGTGCCAGCAACCTGGCGATGGCGGCGTTTGTCGCCCAGCGGGCGCGGCATCTGCGCTCGGCGCTGCTGTGGCTGGACGTGCGTGGCTGGCTGCTGGGTGGGTTGATGAGCCTGGCGGTGGTACTGGCCTTCGTGTTGGCGCTGGTCCTGCACGGTGGTGAGTGGCACCACTGGGTGCCGTACCTGGATTCGATCGTGCTGGCGTTGATCAGCCTGGCGGTGTTGCCTGTGCCCGCGCGCAGTGCGTGGAAGGCCATGCGCGAAGTACTGCAGGTGGCGCCAGACGATCTGGACCGGCGCGTGCAGCAGGTGATGCAGGCCTTCGTGGCCGAGCGTGGCTATGCCGGTTTCACCAGTCACGTGGCGAAGATGGGGCGGATGCGCTTCATCGAGATCCATGTACTGGCCGACCCGGCCATGCCGCTGGGCTCGGTGGGTGAGGTCGATGCGATGCGCGACGAGATCGCGGTGCGGCTGGATGCGCGCGGCAGCACGTTCTGGCTGACCATCGATTTCACGGCGGACCCGGCGTGGACGTGACCACGCTTCTGTAGAGTCGAGCTTGCTCGACTGCTTTTCGTCAGCGGAAGTCGAGCAGGCTCGAGTCCACGGGAACGCGTGATCGTTGCGCGTGGCAGACCGGTCTGTTGCACCGGATCCGTTTGACCTCAACCCGGGTTGAGGTCACAGACTGCCGGCAACCCCCACGAGGCGCGCGGCATGAACCTGCTGACCACACCGGACCTCAGCCATGGCCTGCTGGAGCTGTTCAATCCACCGGGCCTCTACGATCCTTCGGCCAACGGCTACTCACACGTGGCGGTGGTGCGCCTGCCGGCACGGGTGATCCACGTGGCCGGGCAGGGCGGTGAAGATGCCCAGGGCCGTCTCTCACCCAGCTTCGAAGAACAGGTCGGGCAGGCGCTGGACAACCTGCAGACCGCGCTGCGCTCGGCACACGCAAGCCTGGCTGATGTGGCGCGGTTGCGCATCCTGGTGGTCGGCCACGATGAGGATCGGCTGGGCATCATTGCCCACCAGGTGCGGCGGCGCTGGCCGAACCGTGCGGCGCCCACCTGCACGCTGATCCCGGTGCCGCGACTGGCGCTGGACGGCATGCTGTTCGAGATCGAGGCGGAGGCCTACGCCGCCTAGCGCAGGTAGTACTCCACCGGCACCACCAGTTCCTGTGGTGCCTTCAGTTCACCGGGAATGGGCGGCAGCGGCTGCGCGCGACGGAAGGTCTGCAGCGCAGCGTCATCGAGCATCGGCTGGCCACTGGACTGTTCCAGCCGCAGTGCCAGCAGGCGGCCTTCGCGGTCGATGCTGGCCCTGACCCAGGCAGTGCCCTGCTGCCGGCGCGAGCGCGCGGCGGCAGGGTAATAGCGGTAACGCTCCAGCCGCGCCATCAGGCGGGCTTCCCACTGGTCGCTGGCGGCGCCGGCCTGGAAGTCCGCCGGTGGCGCGTCTGGAGCGGGCGGAGCGGCCGTGATCGATGCCGGTGCGGGACTGGCATCGGTCGCGGCCGCCGGCGGGGCGACCGGCAGCGGCTTTCGACCCGTCCCGCCCGTTTCGCTGGCGGCCAACTCGCCCTCGCGCGCAGCGGTGGGCTTCGGTGGCGGGGGCGACTTTGTCGGTTGCGATGCACGCGCCTGCTGCGCCTGGCTGGGGGTGTCGGCCTGGCGCTCCTCTACGGGCTGTGGCGGCGTGGCCGGTGCCAGCAGGCGCAGGCTGATGCGCACGTCCTGCTCCGGCGGCGGCAGCATCGGCGGCACTGCGACCCAGTGCACCAACAACAGCAGGGGCAGCAGGTGCAGGACGACGGTGATCGCGATCGCCTGCCAGTGTTGGCCACGCTCACTCATCGTCCAGCACCCACAGCAGATCGGCATCCGTCGCATCGACGGTTTCACCCGGCGAAGCCAATGCGATCACCAGCGCAGGCGTAGCCGGTGACAGGTAGCCCGGTACCCCGGTACCGCGCAGTACATGCCAGCGCCCCGCTAGCAGCAGCGCCGGCGCGGGCGCATCGAGCAGCACCTGTGCCATGCGCGTATCGCGGGCCTGTTGCACGGCCAGCATCCCTTCCAGCATCGGTGCTGCGTCTGCGTGCTGGGCCAGCACCACCGCCGACAGGCGCTGGCGGGCAGCGGCCACCGGGAACCGCACGTCCTCGGTGGACGCGAGCAGCGCGTTGACCTCGGCACGCGACAGGTTGCCGCCGAACAGCGGCGTGCCTGTATCGGCAGCATCCCGTACCAGCCCGCCATACGCGGCCCACGGCCAGCGCGTATCCCAGTCCAGCAGTTCCTGCAGGCGTGCACCTTCGGCCTGGTTGCCCTTGGCCAGCCAGCGCTGCACCCGCTGCAGGCGTGGCTGGCGCTCGCTGGCGATCATTTCCAGCACCAGCGAACCCTGGGGGCGCTGCCGCTGCAGGGCCTGCAGCAGCCAGCGCTGGGCGGCGTGGTCTCCGGCGAGATCATGGCGTTCACCCAGCAGCAGCCGCTGGGCGTCCGCCGCACGCGTCACGAATGCGGCTTCGTCCAGGTGCTTGCCGTTGGCCAGGTCGATCACCGTGCCAGGCATCGGCTGCGCGCTGGCCACTGTCGCCAGCGCGAGCAGGCACACGGGCAGCCAGCGACGGCTAGAACGCCACATTGACGCCCATCGAGACGGTACGGCCACGGCCGTTGCCGCGGTCCAGGATCGGGCTGAAGATGCTGTCGATCGAGGCATTGTTGTCATAGGCCTTGTTCTGCAGGTTTTCGATGTTCAGCCACAGCGTGGTGTTGGCCTGGGGCTTGAAGCTCGCGTAGAAGTCCAGCAGCACGCCGGTGCCGCCGGTTTTGCGGGTCTGGAAGAAGTCGTAGCCTTCCTCGGTCGGGCCGGAGTACTCGGCGCGCAGGCCGGCCTGCACGCGCTGCTGCCACCAGCGGCCGCCCACGTCCAGCGTCCAGTAGCGGTCGGGCAGGGCGGTGATGTCTTCCAGGTTGACGAACTCGATGGCCGGCGCACTGGTGCGCGAGCGGGTCCAGCTCAGCGTGGCGTGGTAGTGCTCGCTGGCGTAATGCGCTTCCAGTTCGATACCGCGCATGCGCACCACACCGGGGTGGTTCATCCAGCGCGTGGTGGCGCTGAAGTCGTCGGCGTCCAGCACATCGGTCCAGGCATTGAGTTGCGGATCGCTGTCGATCGGCACCACGAACGGTTCCACTTCCGGCGGATGCACGATCAGCAGGTACTGCGGCTTGATGTAGTCGCGGATGCGGTTGTCGAAGTGGGTGACCCGCAGCTGTGCCAGGTCACCGTCGACCAGCAGCGAGTCGGTGCTGAGGTTGGCGCCGAACTGCAGGTTGCGCGAGCGCTCGCGGTGCAGGAACGGATTGGCGCCGATGCCGTCGGCAACGCTGGCGTCCTCCAGCGGGATCTTCTCGAAGAACATTTCCTGCACGCGCGGCGGCCGCGACGTGCGCGAGACCTCGGCGAACAGCTGCAGCCAGTCGGTGGCCTGCAGTGAAACCGCCAGGCTCGGACTGAGTGCGCGCTCGGTGCGACGCACGTCGATGTCGCCGCCATTGATCTCCGTGCACTGACCGGGCACATCCGAGCACACCGGGATGTGGCCACGGATGCCGAAGCGGTCCTGGCGCAGGCCGGCGGTCAGCGCGTAGATGTCGTACTGCAGCTCCAGCGTGCTGAACACGCTGTCCAGCTGGCTGCGACCCTGCGGGTTGGCACCGCGCAGGATGGGGGTATCGGCCACATAGATGTCCGACTGGTGCTTGATGCCGGTGTTCCAGCGCGCCTGCAGTGCCCCGATGTCGAAGCGGCTGGTGTTGTCCACGGTCCAGCTGCTCAGGCTGCTGTGGGTGCGGCGGCCGATGTAGCTGGACGCCTCCACCGGCGGATAGAACAGCCGGGTCTTGTTGCTGGCGAAGGTCGCGCGCAGGTCGATCCACGGCGAATAGGGCGTGTAGTGGTAACTGGCGCGCTGGTTGCGCGCGGAAATCTGCCACGGATAGTTGTGGTAGAAGTCGTTTTCGTAATGCATGTGGCTCAGGTCCAGCCGATGCTGGTCGCTGGGCTGCAGGCGTGCTTTCAACAGCCAGCTGCTGGGCTGCTGGCTGCCCGGGTCGGCGTTGTTCTTCTGCCCACGCGCGGTCGCGTACTCGCTGCTGCGGCTGCTGCTGGCAGCGGCCAGCAGGCCGAACTGGCGGTCGCCACCCTCTTCGCTGTGGCGCCAGGCACCGGCGAAGGTACGGCCGCTGCCGTAGCCGTTGTTGCCGTGGCGATAGCCTGCACGCAGGCCCCAGTCACGGCCTTCACCGAGCAGATCGTCGATATCCAGCGTGCGGAAGTTGGCACTGCCGGCCAGCGTGCCCGCGCCATCACCACCGGCGACCGCACCGCGCTGCACGTCCACGCCGGCCAGCAGGAAAGGATCGACATAGGCGAACGGACCGCCCGAGCCATGCCCGGCATTGTTGCGGAAGGTCTGGGTGACACCGTCGATCATGGTGTTGACCCGGCCGGCACCGGTCATGCCGCGGATGTTGACCTGCAGGCCCGGCTGGCTGCGCGAATGGAAGCTGTGGGTGCCGGGCATCGAGCGCAGCAGGCTGTTGCCTTCCTGGCGTTCGGCCATCGCCACGCGCTCGCTGCCGACCGTGGGCGCAAAGCCATCGCGGGTGGCCGGTACATATTGGCTGGCACCTGCACCCGGCGCCTGGCCGTGCGTGGTTGTGCCCTGCACCCGCAGCGGGCCGGTGCGGCGGCTGCCATCGGTACGTTCAGCCGGCGCCGGTTCCAGGGCGGCACGACGCGCATCCACGAAGCGCGGGCGCAGGCCGCTGCCCGCCAGCAGGCGCGTCAGGGCCTGCGCATCGTCGAAGTCACCGCGCAGCGCAGGCGCCGAATGACCTGGGGGCAGCGCCGTGCCGATCACCAGATCAACACCGGTCAGCCGGCTGTAGGCGTCCAGCGCGGCCGCCAGTGGCTGGGCGGGCAGATCGTAGCTTCGAGTGGCGGCCTGCGCGTGGGCGCTGGTTGGCAGCAGTGGAACGGTGCTGGCGCCTGGCTCTTTTACACATCTGACGCTGCCGACGAACGTCCGCGTGTAGGATCCGTGGGGGCTCGCGTCATTGAAAAAAAAACATATGCATGACATCCAGCACAGTACTCAAACGAGAGGTGAACATACCCGGCAAGACCACCACGTGAGTTCACCCACCACTATTACATTCTACGGATGCTA
>NZ_RXLZ01000061.1 GCF_003970865.1 Stenotrophomonas maltophilia
AAACTCTTTTTTAATCTTTTTTTATAAAAATCTTAGTAGTTTTGTGTTTTTGGGGCGGGGGGGGGGGGCGAGGGGGGGAGGGGTCCGTTTCGTGGGCTCGGGGATGTGTATAAGGGACCGGGCCTTGCCGCCGCCACAGGCAGTCATCAGCACGGGCAGGGCCAGCAGCAGGGCCGGGGCAAGGAGCCGGCGCAGGCCGGACGAAACTGGCGTGATGTGCATGATCTCCGGATAATGCGCCACCTTAGGATTGGCCGTCATGATGGCGGCGTCCCCGCCGGGCGACAACCCGCCCCAACCCGCCTGCCTCCGGCAGATCCAGACAGAGTTGCGCATGAAGATCGAAAAAGACCGCGTTGTCCGCTTCCACTACACCGTTTCCGAAGTCGGCCAGGAGCCGATCGAATCGTCCAAGGACCGCGGCGAGCCGCTGGCGATCCTGATCGGCCACGGCAACATCATCCCGGGCCTGGAAAACGCCATGATGGACAAGGAAGCCGGCGCGACCTTCAGCGTCGACGTCACCGCTGCCGATGCCTACGGCGAGCGCCGCGAGGGCCTGTCCCAGCGCGTGCCGAAGAAGCACTTCGGCAACACCAAGCTGGCTCCGGGCCAGCAGGTCGTGCTGCAGACCAACTTCGGCCCGCGTGCGGTGACCGTGCAGAAGGTTGGTATGAGCGTCGTCGACGTCGACCTGAACCATCCGATGGCCGGCAAGGACCTGCACTTCGACGTGGAAATCGTCGATGTGCGCGAAGCCGGCAAGGAAGAGATCGACCACGGCCACGTCCACGGCGACGGTGGTCACCAGCACTGATCGCAGCGCGATCATGATGGCAGCAACGGCCCGCTTTGGCGGGCCGTTGCGTTTCTGGAACACGGCGCGGCCCTCCATGGCGCGCGGGCCGGCGGCATAATGGCGGACCTGCCTGACGGACGCCCCGTGAACGCCGCTTCTCCTTCCCTGCAGCCGGTGGCTTCCGGCGAACGCATCGCTGTACTGGACGTGCTGCGCGGTGCTGCGCTGCTGGGCATCCTGCTGATGAACATCGAGGCCTTCAGCGGACCGCTGGACCTGGCCTTCACCGGCATCGACGTGCATTGGCAGGGTATCGACTACTGGGCCGATGCCTTTGTCTACGTGTTCGTGCAGGGCAAGTTCTTCACCCTGTTCTCGTTGCTCTTCGGCGCCGGCTTCGCGGTGATGGCGCAGCGCGCCGAGGTAGCCGGGCGCGACTTCACCCCGTTCTACCTGCGCCGCAGCGCTGGCTTGCTGCTGATCGGCCTGTGCCACGCGCTGCTGGTCTGGTCCGGCGACATCCTGGTGATGTACGCGCTGGTCTCGTTGCCGCTGCTGGCCTGCCGCGAGGCGCCGCGCAGCTGGCTGCCGTGGATGGGCGTGACGGTCTATCTCGGCGGTGTGGCGATGATGCTGCTGGTGGGCGCGATGGTGTCGATGGCTCCGGCGGAGGACGTGCAGAAGATGCTCACCGACGCGCAGCAGAGCATCGATCTGCAGCGCCAGGTGTACGGGCACGGCAGCTGGATGCAGGCCAATGCGCAGCGGCTGAGCGAGTTCGGCACGTCGATGGGGGCGATGCTGATCACCGGCCCGGAAGTGCTGGGCATGTTCCTGATCGGCAGCTGGTTTGCCGGCAGCGGTGCGCTGTCGGCGCCTGAGCGCTTCCCGCGGTTGTACGCGGTGCTGCGTTGGGTGGCACTGCCGCTGGGCCTGGTGGTCACGCTGCTGGGGGTTGCCTGGAAACCCTACCTGGCACCGGGTGCCTACGACCTGGCGGTGACAGCCGCAATGGCACTGGTGACGATTGGCGGCCTGCCGATGTGCCTGGGCTACCTGGCGTGGATCGTGCATTGCCGTGCGCGGTTGGCCTGGCTGGCACCGGTCGGGCGCATGGCGTTGACCCACTACCTGGGCCAGTCGCTGCTGTGCACCTGGCTGTTCTATCACTATGGTCTGGGCGGCTTCGAGCTGATGCCGCGCAGCGTGCAGCTGCTGTTCGCGCTGCTGTTGTTTGCCGTGCAGGTGACCGTTTCGCACGCCTGGTTGCGCCGCTTCCGCTTTGGCCCGATGGAATGGCTGTGGCGTGCGATGACCTACCGGCAGTGGCCGCCGATGCGGCGCGAGGCCGGGCAGGGCTGATCGATGCAGGGCGCGCGCGAGGATGTGATCGTGGTCGGCGCTGGTGCCATTGGACTGGCCGCCGCACTCGCGCTGCGTGCGCAGGGGCGGCAGGTACGTGTGATCGACCGTGGGCGTGTCGGCGGTGCGACCTCGCATGGCAACTGCGGCACCATTACCCCCAGCCACGCGCCGCCGTTGGCAGCGCCTGGCGTGCCGTTGCGTGCGCTGCGCTGGATGCTCGATCCGCGTGCGCCGCTGTACGTGCGTACACGCCTGGACCCAGCATTGTGGCGCTGGCTGCTGCAGTTCGGTGCGCGCTGCAACGCACGCGACTGGCTGCACGCCACGCGGGCACGCGGTGCACTGTTGAATGATTCACGGCTGCGCCTGGCGCAATGGGTGCAGACGCATGCGCTGGACTGCGAGTTCGAGGCGCGCGGTCTGGACTATGTGTTCGGTGACGTCCGCAATTTCGATCACCACGCTGCCGAGTGCGAAGCGCTGAACGCACTGGGCATTGCCACGGCGCGCATCGATGGCGCCGACTACGCGCGCGACAATCCGGCGTTCCATGATCGCCTTGCCGGTGCGATCCACTTCTCCGGCGATGCGCAGCTGCGTCCGGACCGCTACACCGCCGAACTTGCGCGCGTGCTGCGCGCACAGGGCGTGGTGATCGAAGAGCAGTCGGACGTGCAGGATTTCAGCGCCGACGCGCAGGGTGTGCGCGTGCGTGTCGGTGAACGCATGCTGCAGGCGCGCGAGCTGGTGCTGGCGACCGGGCCGTGGTCACCGCGCTGGGCACGGCAACTCGATCTGCGCGTGCCGATCCAACCCGGCAAGGGCTACTCGCTGACCTGGTCACGACCGGCGCAGGTGCCGCAGCGTCCAGTCGTGCTGAAGGACCATTCCGTGTTCGTGATTGCCTGGCGTGAAGCACTGCGGCTGGGCGGCACCATGGAATTCGCCGGTGCCGACCCGCAACTGCGCACGACCCGCCTGCAGGCCCTGCAGCACGCCGCCGACCACTACCTGCGCGCGCCGCGTGGTGCGCAGCTGCAGGAGCAGTGGTGCGGTTGGCGCCCCATGAGCGTGGACGACGTGCCGTTGATCGGCCGCGCGCCCGCGCATCCTCACGTCTGGCTTGCAGCAGGGCATGGCATGCTCGGCATCAGTATGAGCGCCGGCACCGGCCAGCTGATCGCCGATCTCGTCTGCGGCCGCACGCCGGCGATCGATCCTGCCCCTTACCGACCCGAGCGATTCCGATGAGCACTGCACCCTATGATTACGACCTGATCGTCCTTGGCGGCGGCTCCGCCGGCCTGGCTGGCGCGATCCGCGCCGCGCAGCACGGCAAGCGCGTGGCGATGCTGGAGCCTGGTGAACTGGGCGGGACATGCGTCAATGTCGGCTGTGTGCCGAAGAAGGCCATGTGGCTGGCGGCCGACCTGCACGAGCGCATCGGCCTGGCCAGTGCGATGGGCTTTGATGTCGAAGCGCGCCCGGCGCTGTCGTGGAAGGAGCTGGTGATCCATCGCCAGGCCTATATCAGCAACATCCACACCAGCTACCACAAGCGCCTGGATGAAACCGGCGTGGTGCGCATTCCGGCGCGCGGTCATCTGCTCGATGCACATACAGTTGCCTGCAGTGATGGTGTGCGCTACAGCGCCGAGCACATCCTGATCGCCACCGGCGCGCACCCGCTGCGGCCCGATATTCCCGGCGCGGAACTGGGCCTGGTCTCCGATGATTTCTTCGATCTGCGCGCGGCACCGGCCGAGGTGGCGATCATCGGTGGCGGTTACATCGCGGTGGAGCTGGCCGGCCTGCTGCAGGCACTGGGCAGCAAGGTGAGCCTGCTGGTGCGTGGCCAGCGGCTGCTGGATCGCTTCGATTACGAGCTGACCGATCAGCTGGCCGAGAACCTGAAGCAGCAGGGCGTGCGCATCCATTTCGGCTATCGCCTGCGCGAACTGCAGCGCGATGGCGAACGCGTACGTGCATTCGGCCATGATGGCCCGCTCGACAGCGTGTTCGACGCGGTGTTCTTTGCCACCGGCCGCCGCGGCAACAGCCGTGACCTGGGCCTGGAAGCGCTCGGCATCGGCATTGGCGAACACCAGCAGGTGCAGGTGGACGAATGGCAGACCACGTGTGTGCCGAGCGTGCACGCGGTGGGTGACATCGCTGGCAAGGTCGGCCTGACCCCGGTGGCGGTGGCCGCTTCGCGGCGGCTGATGGACCGCCTGTTTGGTGGCCGCCCGCAGTCGAAGATGGATTACGAGAACGTGGCCAGCGTGGTGTTCTCGCATCCGCCGCTGGGCGCGGTGGGCATGAGCGAGGAAGAGGCGCGGGCACGTTTCGACCAGGTAAGCGTCTACCACAGCCGTTTCCGTCCGATGCTGCAGGCGCTGGCCAACGGCACCCAGCGCAGCCTGTTCAAGATGGTCTGTGCCGGTCCGGAAGAACGGGTGGTGGGCATCCACCTGCTGGGCGAAGCGGCCGACGAGATCCTGCAGGGCTTTGCGGTGGCGGTGAAGATGGGCGCGACCAAGGCCCAGTTCGACGACACCGTGGCGATCCACCCGACCTCGGCCGAGGAAGTGGTGCTGATGCGCTGAGCCGGGCGGTTGTAGAGCCGAGCCTATGCTCGGCTGCGTTCCGTGCAGACATGGTGCAGCTGAGCGCAGGCTCGGCTCTACAGGTCACCTGGCGCCCCCATGCGATAATGGGCGCCCCCATGCGTTTCCGGGCCGCCCTATGCGGCCCGCCGTCGTCCTGATGTCCAGCCCCGCCTCCCGTATCGCTACCGCTTCCCCACGCATCGCGCTGGGTGGCATCGGCCTGGCCGCGATCGGCGCCATCGCCGCCTCCGGCAAGGCCATCATCGTCAAGCTCGGCCTGCGTCACGGCGTGGATGCCACCACGCTGCTCGCCTTGCGCATGCTGATGGCGCTGCCGCTGTTCGTACTGATGGCACTGTGGGCCGCGCGCCGGGCCGAGCCGCTGTCCTGGGCCGACCGCGCCCGTGTGTTGTGGCTGGGCTTCACCGGCTACTACCTGTCCAGTCTGCTCGACTTCCAGGGCCTGCAGTACATCAGCGTGACGCTGGAGCGGTTGATCCTGTACTTGAACCCGACCCTGGTGCTGCTGATCAATGTGTTGCTGGCGCGCCAGCGCCCCGGCCGCTGGCAGATCGGCGCGCTGGTGCTGAGCTATCTGGGCGTGCTGCTGGCCTTCGGCCACGACCTGCAGCGCGAGGGTGGGCAGATCATCGTCGGCAGCCTGCTGGTGCTGGGCAGTGCACTCAGCTACGCGCTGTACCTGTTCGGCAGTGGGCAGGTGGTCGCACGCATCGGTGCGGTGCGGCTGACCGCCTATGCCAGCTGCGTGGCCAGCGTGCTGGTGCTGCTGCATTTCGCAGTAACCCATCCACTGCCGCTGCTGTGGCAGGCACCGGCGCCGGTGCAGTGGCTGTCGCTGGTCAATGCCACTGTGTGCACGGTGCTGCCGGTGCTGGCGATCATGCTGGCGGTGCAGCGCGTGGGTTCGTCGCTGGCCGCGCAGGTCGGTATGCTGGGCCCTGTTTCCACCATCGTGATGAGCCTATGGCTGCTCGACGAACCGATGGGGCCGGCGCAGATCGCCGGCACCGTGCTGGTGCTGATCGGCGTACTGCTGGTGACCCGCCTGCGGCGCTGACACCGGAGCAGGCGCGTGCGCGCATCCTGGCGGTGATCCGCGCGATCCCCGTGGGGCAGGTGATGGGCTATGGGCAGGTAGCGATGCGCGCGGGCCTGCCCGGGCGTGCGCGGCTGGCCGCGCGCATCCTTGGCCAGAACGACGACCCGGACCTGCCCTGGCACCGCGTGCTGCGCTCGGATGGGCGCATCGCCATGGAAGAAGGGTCGGCCGGCTGGCGCGAGCAGTCACAGCGGTTGCGCGCGGAGGGCGTGGTGGTGGAGAACGGCCGGGTGCGGATGCCGGCCACCGATCCGGCCGCGGCGCTGGATGCCGCCGTATGGGGACCGGGCTGAGCACCGCTGGCGACTGAACAGGCCGCGCCTGCCGGTCGCCAACAAGACACGGTGCTGCGGCTATGATGGAGGCCGTTCCATGCCGGTGCTCCCATGTTCCCGCGACTGCCAACCGTCACCAAGGCCCTGCTGATCGCCAACGCGATCCTGTTCCTGCTGCAGCAGCCGTTCCTGCTCGGCATGCAGACCTTCGAGCCGTTCATGCTGCAACCGCTGCAGCAGGGCTTCGATGCGTTCTCGCCGGGTGGCAACTTCCAGCCGTGGCAGCTGCTGACCTATGGCTTCCTGCATGGCAGCTTCGGCCACCTGTTCTTCAACATGCTGGCGGTCTTCATGTTCGGCGCACCACTGGAGCAGACCTGGGGCGAGAAGCGCTTCCTGCTGTATTACCTGGTGTGCGTGGCCGGTGCCGGTGTCTGCCAGCTGCTGGTGGGTACGCTGCTGGAGAATCCGGCGACGGTGCTGGGTGCCTCCGGCGGCGTGTTCGGCCTGCTGCTGGCCTACGGCATGCTGTTCCCCAACCAACGGGTGATGCTGCTGTTCCCGCCGATCCCGATGAAGGCGCGTACCTTCGTGATCCTGTTCGGCGTGGGCGAACTGGTGCTGGGCATGACCGGCTGGCAGCCGGGCGTGGCCCACTTCGCGCACCTGGGCGGCATGCTGTTCGGCTGGCTGCTGATCCGTTACTGGCGCGGGCAATCGCCGTTCAACAAGCGCCGCCCGCCCGGCCCACCGAAGCGCCCGAACCATCTGCGCAGCGTGAAGTGAGGCGCTATGCGCCACGCTTCACGCGGGTAGGTGCCAACCTTGGTTGGCACGCTTTGCGCAGGATCATGTCGGTAGATGCCAACCCCGGTTGGCAATCGCTTCTGCTGCCTCGTGCCAACCAAGGTTGGCACCTACCAAAAGCAGGTAATGCAGGCGATGGGGTACACGCGCCTCCACGCATGGCGTGGCTCTACAGATCCTGCAACACCACCTGCGCGGCGTTGTGCCCCGGTGCGCCGGTGACGCCGCCACCCGGATGTGTTCCCGAACCACACAGGTACAGGCCGGGCAGGGCGCCGCGATAGCCGGCCTGGCCGACCATCGGCCGCGCCGAGAACAACTGGTTGGCACTCAGTGCGCCGTGGAAGATGTCGCCACCGACCAGGCCGAAGATCCGTTCCAGATCCAGCGGTGACAACACCTGCCGACCGAGCACGCTGGCGGTGAAGCCGGGCGCATACCGTTCGACAGTGGCAATCATCAGTTCGGCTACCGTCTCGCGGTGATCATCCCAGTGACGCCCGTCGGGCAGTTCCGGCGCCACATGCTGGCAGAACAGGCTGGCCACATGCTGCCCGGGCGGTGCCAGTGAATCGTCCAGCGTACTGGGTATCAGCATTTCCACGATCGGTTCGCGCGACCAACCGTCGCGGCGCGCATCCAGCCAGGCGCGGTCCATGTAGTCCAGGCTGGGTGCCATGATGATGCCGGCGCTGAGGTGATCGCCGGGGCCGGGCAGGGCACGGAAGTCCGGCAGCCGCGACAGCGCTACGTTCATCCGGAAGGTGCCGGAACCGCAGCGCCAGTTCGTCATGCGTTCGCGTGTGGCAGCCGGTACCTGCGCCGGCTCCAGCAGCTGTTCGTACAGCAGCTTCGGATTGACGTTGGCGACCACTGCGCGTGCACGCAGGACTTCACTGTTGCTCAATTCCACCCCCACTGCGCGGCCCTGCTCGACCAACACGCGCTGCACACCTGCATCCACGCGAAGCTGCGCTCCAGCCTCTCGTGCCGAGGCGGCGATGGCCTGGCTGATTGCACCCATGCCGCCGATCGCGTGACCCCAGGCACCTTTCACGCCATTGCACTGGCCGAACACGTGGTGCAGCAACACGTAGGCACTGCCCGGTGTGTATGGACTGGCATAGTTGCCGACGATGCCATCGAAGCCGAACAGCGCCTTGATCGGCGCGCTCTCGAACCAGCGGTCCAGGTACTCCGCCGCCGACAGCGTGAACAGGTCCAGCAGCTCCTGCCGCAGCGGTGCATCCAGTGCCGCCAGTTCGCGGCCGAGCTTCCCCATCTGCCACAGTGCGGGCAGCGCACGCCAACCACCTGCTACGCCCAGGTCCGGTGGCGCACGCAGGGCCCACGCACGCAGCACATCGGCGAAGATCTCCAGGCGTGCTTCGTACGCGGGCAGGCGCTGTGCATCCCGCTCGGAGAATCTAGCGACCTCGGCTTGAGTGCGGCCAGGTGCCGACAACAGGTAGCGGTCGTCGGGCAATGGCAGGAAGTTGTTGGCCGGACGCGCGATGATGCGCAGCCCATGTGCATGCAGCTGCAGGTCGTCGATCACCTTCGGCTGCAGCAATGACACCGTGTAGGACGCCACCGAGTTGCGGAAGCCGGGATGGAATTCCTCGGTGACTGCAGCGCCGCCAAGGACGCCACGACGTTCCAGTACCAGTACCTGCTTGCCAGCGCGCGCCAGATAAGCCGCGCAGACCAGGCCGTTGTGGCCACCACCGATGATGATCGCATCCCAGGACATCAGCACCTCGGGAAAAGGGGACGGAGGGGATTAAGTCGCAATTGGCATGGGGCCAGCGGTAATGGGGAGAAACGACTTAATCCCCTCCGTCCCCTTTTTTGATCGCCGCTTCGATGGTGGCGATGTCGATCTTCTTCATCGGCATCATCGCGTTGAAGGCACGCTTGGCCAGCGCTTTGTCTTCGCTGGTCACCGCTTCGATCAGCATGCGTGGACTGATCTGCCAGGAAATGCCCCAGCGGTCCTTGCACCAGCCGCACTGGCTCTCCTGGCCGCCATTGTTCACGATCGCGTTCCACAGGCGGTCGGTCTCGGCCTGGTCTTCGGTCTGGATCTGGAAGGAGAAGGCTTCGCTGTGCCTGAACGCGGTGCCGCCGTTGAGGCCGACGCAGGGGATGCCGCAGACGGTGAATTCGACGGTCAGCACATTGCCTTCCTTGCCGTCCGGGTAGTCACCCGGGGCGTGATGCACGGCGGTCACTGTGCTGTTGGGCAGGAAGCTGGCATAGAAGGTGGCAGCCTCGAGCGCGCCGTTGTCATACCAGACACAGATCGTGTTCTTGTGTGCCATGTCGGGGCTCCGCAGCGGGTGAGATACCAGCGATAGCACCTCGACCGTTAATCCGGTATCTGCTGACACCAGGCGCGTGGAGGTGCGCCAGGGGAAGGGGACGGCTGCAAGTGACTGAAAGATAAATCAATAGCGGGCTATTTTCACTATTGTGTCGAAATTTGTCTTTCAAGATCAAATGGTTACATCTGTTCATTTGCCGTTGCGGATTCTTGATTGATGAAATTAAGATCGGGTTCAGTTGTCGTAAAGCCTTCGCTTTGCTGCAGCGCAATTGCCACAGACGCCTGATCTCACTGAATCAAGGAAACTTCATGACCAGCCGCACCAACGTTGCACGGTTGAAGCGCACCGCCCTCGCAGTCGTCCTGACCTCATTCATTGGCGCCGCCGCCGCGCAGAGCACCACCGGCTCGCTGTTCGGCAGCGCCCCCGCCGGCACCACCATTGTCGTGCAGAGCGACACCGGCCTGACCCGATCGGCGACGGTCGACAGCAGTGGACGCTACAACCTCGGCTCGTTGCCGGTAGGCAAGTACACCATTACCCAGCAGCGCGATGGCCAGATCGTCGAGCGTCGCGAGAACGTGCTGCTGAAGGTCGGCGGCGGTACCGAGGTGTCGTTTGGCGGCGGTGCGGCCAGCGCGACTACGCTTGGCACTGTGAACGTGGTTGCGGCCAACGTGCCGAAGATCGACGTCAGCAACACGGTTTCCAAGTCGGTGATCACCTCCGAGCAACTCGACGTGCTGCCCCTGGGCCGTAGCGCTGAAGCCATTGCGCTGCTGGCGCCGGGCGTGGTGTCTGGCAGTGGATCATTCACCAATGGTTCGCGGTCGGTGTTGTCGTTCGGTGGTTCCAGCGTTACCGAGAACGCCTACTACCTCAATGGGTTCAACGCGTCCAACCCGCTGAGCAACCTCGGTGGTGTCAGCCTGCCCTATGGCTCGATCGACCAGCAGGAAACCTACATGGGCGGCTACGGTGCCGGCTATGGTCGATCTACCGGTGGCGTGATCAATCAGCTGGGCAAGCGCGGTACCAACGAATGGCATTTTGGTGTGCAGGCAACGTGGGCACCCGACTCGTTGGCTGCCTCCGCGGCGACGGTGATGTATCCGGACCGCGAGTTGCCCGCAGGCTACGCCTATACCAAGGACTCGCTGCGTGGCAGCCTCTATCGCTACCGCAAGGACGATGCCGCGACTCGCACCACGTACAGCGGTTATGCCAGTGGCCCGTTGATCGAGGATCGCCTGTTCATCCACCTGGCCGCCGAGAAGGACCGTACGGAAGGCGTGTCGACGAACAGTGCGGCGGCCTCGCAACAGGTTCGCAACCACTACACGATCGACACGCCGAAGTTCTACGGCAAGATCGACTGGAACATAAACGACAGCAATACCCTTGAGTATACCCGTGTGCAGAACACCGATCGCACCGGTGGCTACTACCGGTCGTTCGAGTACGACGACCTGACCGAAGGCGATCGCACCGGGACCTTCCCGAATACCACGAAGGTCAAGGACGATTTCGATATTTTCAAGTACACCGGCTACCTGACTGATGACCTGACCCTCAGTGCGGTCTGGGGACGCAGCAAGCAGAGCAACCTGGAATCCAACCCGGCCTCGTCCGGTATCCCCTATCTCAGTGCCCCGGGTAACCAGGACCCCGCCATCACGGGCGGGCGTCCGATCCGCAACAGCCAGCCTGAGCTCTATGAAAAGGCTGCAGATGCGGGCAGCAAGACGCGTGGCTTGCGACTGGATCTGCAGTATCGAATCGGTGACCACGAGCTGACCGGTGGTATCGATAACATGTACTATCAGGGGCACAACGAAGGCCAGAAGGTCACGGGCCCCGGCTACGCGTGGATCTATGGACGCGTCGAGCCCGGCGAATCGCCGAGCCCGCGCTTCGACATCGCGCCACCGCCGGGTGATGGCTACTTCGTACAGAAGTACATCCTCTCCACCACCACCAGCATGTCGGTCAAGCAGAAGGCCTACTATCTGGAGGATCGCTGGCAAGTCACGCCGAACTGGCTGCTGACCATCGGCGTCCGCAACGACAAGTTCACCAACTACAACAGTGATGCCAGGCCTTATGTGGAGAGTGGCGATCAGTGGGCGCCGCGCCTTGGTGCAAGCTGGGACGTGTTCGGCGATTCGTCGCTGAAGTTGTTTGCCAATCTCGGCCGCTACTATCTGGCACTTCCGAACAGTGTGGCCATTCGCGGTGCTTCGGCATCGACCTTCACCCGCGAGTACTTTGCCTACAACGGCATTGATGAGAACGGTGTTCCGACGGGCCTCACCGCGCTTGGCCCGGGTCCGGTGTCGTCCAACAACGAGTATGGCCAGACCCCGGATCCGCTGTCGGTAGCTCCAACAGACCTGAAGTCGCAGTATCAGGACGAACTCATTCTTGGTTTCGAGAAGACGCTGGGTGAGCGCTGGAACTCCGGTGCCAAATTCACCTATCGCCGCCTGCAGTCGGCCATCGACGACACCTGTGACTCGGACCGCATCATCGACAAGCTGGACGCGATGGGCGTTGATTCGAGCGATCTGGTGATCCCGGGTTGCGTGATCTTCAATCCCGGCAAGACGAACACCATCATGCTCAAGCATGCCGATGGCTCAGGCTATACGCCGGTACGGATGAGTTCGGCAGACTGGGGGTTCGGGAACAAGAAGGCCAAGCGCGATTACATTGCTGTGGACCTGTTCATCGAGCACCCGCTGAGTGACAAGTGGTATGGCCGCTTGGACTACACCTGGTCGCGCAACTTCGGCAATACCGAGGGCCAGGTGAAGTCGGACATCGGACAGGATGATGTATCCAAGACGCAGGACTGGGACGCCGGGGCGTTGATGGAGTACGCGGGCGGGTACCTCGCCAACGACCGACGCCACCAGCTGAAGGGCTATGGTGCATACATGTTCAACGACGAGTGGTCAGCGTCGGCGACCCTGCGCATCATGTCTGGAATGCCGAAGAGCTGCCTGGGCTACTACGGCACCGATGAAAGCGATCCTCTGGGTTACGACGCAGCGTATCACTACTGTGGTGGCACGCCTTCGCGTCCGGGTGACGCCGGCCGTACGCCATGGACCACGCGCGTGGATCTGGGGGTGATGTATCGTCCTGCGTTTGCCGATCACAAGTTGGCATTCGGTCTGGATGTCTTCAATGTGCTCAATCAGCGTCGTGCCGTGCAGACCGATGCGGTATATGGGGATGCCCCCTACACTGTGTCGAACACCTACGGTATGGGCACGTTCTTCAGCGCACCGCGTTCGGTCCGTGTCAGTGCGTCCTACGATTTCTGATCGTAGTCGCGTGTCGACCTCTCCATGAGATGAATTGGACCCCGGCATTGCCGGGGTCCTTTTTTTGGAGTGACTGGCACAGGGAAAAGGGCGCCCTGAAGGCGCCCTTTTCCTGTTGCCGCTACAGCCGCATGATCAGCGCCAGACCTTGATCTGCTCGGCTTCGCTGCGCTGCATCGGCTGGCCGGCCTTGCAGCTGAAAGTAGCACCGAACGCCGGCAGGTTGGCCAGCGTGCCATTGCTGCGCCACAGACCCGGTGCGCGGATGTCGGCGGTCAGGCGGCGCACGGCCTCGTTCGGCGCCAGCTGCTGCGCCCACAGTGCAGACCAGGCGCGGAAGAAGCCCTGCTGCTGCGCCTGCTTGGCCTTCGGCTCCTGCGCGACATACGCCGCCCAGGCCAGTTCCAGGCCGGCGATGTCGGCCAGGTTCTCTTCCTGGGTGAGCGTGCCGTTGACCTTGGCACCCTTCACGCCCGGGAAGTCGTAGGCGCTGTACTGCGCGGCCACGCGGTTACCGAGCAGGGTCCAGGCGGTCTTGTCGGCCGGGGTCCACCAGCTGCGCAGCTCGCCCTTGGCATCGACCAGTGCACCCTTGGCATCGATGGCACGGGTCAGTTCGTGGCCGACCAGGCCACCGAAGCTGCCGAACTTGTCGGCAGCATCGGCCTTGGCGTTGAACACCGGGCCCTGCAGGATCGCGGCGGTGACGATCAGGCGGTTCTGCGCCAGATCGTAGGCCAGCGAAGGCTGCTGCGGCAGCACGTCCCAGCGACGGTCGGCGTTGCCCTTGCCGATGCGCTTCATTTCCTCGCGATGGCGCCAGGTCGAAGCGATCAGCATGTTGCCGCCGAACGAGCCGCGGCCCATCGGCTGCACGCTGTAGTCGAGGTCGCGCAGCGGGGTGCCGATCTCGATCTTCAGCGCGGCCAGCTTGGCCTGCGCTTCGGTCTTGGCTTCGGCACTCATCCAGCTGCTGTTCTTGACCGCTTCGATCTGCACTTCGCGCACCTTGTCGACGATCCACGCCGCCTGGCGACGATCTTCGGCGGACAGGTAACGGGCGGCGTATTCGCGACCGACCATCGGGCCGGCGGCCACGTTGATCGCCTCCAGCACGTCTTCCCAGCGCTGCGGCGGCAGGGTTTCGCCACGCAGCACGCGGCCGCGGAATTCGAACTCGGCGTCGCGGTAGGCCTTGGACAGGTACGGCGCCATCGAGTCGCCCACGCGCCAGCGCAGGTAGGCCTTCCACTGGTCCGGCTTGAGCTTGGTGACCATGCCGTCGAGCTGCTTGAACAGGCCGGGGTCGGCCAGCGAGACCAGGTCGTCATCCACGCCCTGTGCCTTCAGGAAGGCATCCAGCTGCAGGTTGCGGTAGCGGCTGTTGAGCTCCTTGGTGGAGATCGGCGCGTAGTTGTTGAACGGGTTGTTGATGCCGGCCAGCGACTGCGCATTGCGCGCCAGCTCGGTTTCCAGCGCGATCACCGCCTGCGACTCGGCATCCAGCTTGGCAGCCGGGGTGCCGGTCAGCGCCAGGATCTGCTTGACGTAGTTGCGGTAGCGGCCCATCAGCGCCAGGGTGTCGGCGTCGGTGCGGGTATAGAACGCCGGGTCCGGCAGGCCCATGCCGCCCTGCATGAAGTAGCCGATGTGACGGTCCAGCGCCTTCAGATCGACGTCGGGGCCGAAGTTGAATGCTACCGGGATGCCGACCTGGTGCAGCGCGGCGATCGAGGCCGGCACATCCTTGGCCTTCTTGATGGCATTGATGCGGGTCAGCAGCGGGGCGATCGGGTTGGAGCCGTCTGCTTCCACGGCAGCTTCGTCCAGGCCGCTGGCCCAGAAGTCACCCAGCAGTTTCTGCACGTTGCCCTGCGGCGCCTTCATCGCTGCGTCGAGCAGTTCACGCTGCTGCTGGCGGCTGCGGTCGACCAGCTGGCCCAGCGCGGTGGTGGCGCCGGTCTGCGGCACCGGGTTGGCCTTCAGCCAACCTGCATTGGTGGCGTCATAGAAGTCGCTGCACTGGGCACTGACAGCCGGGGCACGCGCGGCCTTTTTCTTGGCAGCGAACGCATCGTGGGTCGGGACCAGGGTCGCCAGGCTGATGCCCAGGGCGATGGCAAGCGGACGGAAGTTGGGCATGTGGAACGAATCCGTGATGGATTGAGGGCGCGCGCACTATAGCAAGCCGGGCATCGACGCGGCATGCACGCATCACGGCGCATCCGCCGGGCATGGCCCGGCGCTACCGGGTGTGTGGCGTGCACGCATCACGGTGGCTCCGCCGTGCCGTGCGCCGACCAAGGTCGGCATCTACCAACGGCGTGGACCAGCACACGCGCAGTAGATCCACGCCATGCGTGCGTGAATGACGGCCGCTGCCCAAAAAACAAAGGCCCGGGAAATCCCGGGCCTTCGCAGGTCTGCCTTGGCGTCAGCCAGGGCTTACCAGATCACGACCTGCTGGTCGCCGGCGCGGACCATCGGTGAACCGGCCTTGCACTGGAACGCGGCGGCGAAGGTCGGCAGGTTCGACGGCGCACCCATGGCGCGGAACTGCGCCGGAGCGTGCGGGTCGGTTGCCAGGCGGACCTTGGCGTTTTCCGGGGTGTACTTGGTGCGCCACACGGTGGCCCAGTTGAAGAAGAAGCGCTGGTCGCGGGTGAAGCCATCGACCTTTGCATCTTCCTTGCCGGCGGAGGCCTTCTGCAGCGCGTCGTAGGCGGTAGCCAGGCCGCCCAGGTCGGCGATGTTCTCGCCCAGGGTCAGGTGGCCGTTCACGGCCTGGCCGTCGACCTTGTACTGGTCGAACTGCTTGACCAGCTTGCCGGTGAGGCCTTCGAAGTTCTTCTTGTCAGCGGCGGTCCACCAGTCTTCCATGTTGCCGGTCGGCCCGAAACGTGCGCCCTGGTCGTCGTAACCGTGGGTCATTTCGTGGCCGATCACCGCACCGATGCCACCATAGTTCAGTGCGTCGTCGGCCTTCGGATCGAAGAACGGCGGCTGCAGGATGGCGGCCGGGAACACGATCTCGTTCTGCAGCGGGTTGTAGTAGGCGTTGACCGTCTGCGGGGTCATGCCCCACTCGGTCTTGTCCACCGGCTTGCCGATCTTGGACAGGTTGAACTTGTAGTTGAACTCACTGGCCGCGCGCACATTGCCCAGGTAGCTGTCGCGCTGGGTCTGCAGGCCCGCCCAGTCACGCCACTTGTCCGGGTAACCGATCTTCGGGGTGAAGGTTTCCCACTTGGCGATGGCCTTGGCCTTGGTTTCATCGCTCATCCAGCTCAGGCCCTGGATGCGTTCCTTCAGCGAGGCGGCCAGGTTCTTCACCAGCTCTTCCATCTTCGCCTTGGCTTCCGGCGAGAAGGCAACCTTCACGT
The DNA here is from genome assembly GCF_003970865.1 of Stenotrophomonas maltophilia. GTDB lineage: Bacteria > Pseudomonadota > Gammaproteobacteria > Xanthomonadales > Xanthomonadaceae > Stenotrophomonas > Stenotrophomonas maltophilia_AR. The sequence goes on from NZ_RXLZ01000061.1 coordinate 16,021, forward strand.
ACAGCTGGCCGAAGGCTTCACCGGCATCGTTCTCGATGGTGCCCAGCACGCGCTTCCAGCGCGGCTTCTGTTCCTTCTGGCCGTTGAGGGCCTTGCCGTAGAACTCGTAGTTCTCCTGCACGAAGGCGTCGGCCAGGTACGGCGAGGCGCTGTCCACGGTGTGGAAGCGCAGGTAGGCACGCCACACCGACGGATCGGTGTCGCCCAGTGCCTTGCTCACTTCCTCATGGAAGGCCGGCATGGCCAGCGAGAACTTCTCCGGTGCGGCCACGCCCTGCGACTTGAAGAACTCGGTCCAGCTGAAGTTCGGGGTCAGCTTGTCGGCGTCGGCCAGGGTGACCGGGTTGTAGTACAGCTCGACGTTGCGCGACAGCTCGACGCGCGACTTGGAGGCCTTGGCCAGGCGGGTCTCGAACTTGACCACGTCCTCGGCCTGCTTGGCAGCGTCGGCAGCGGCGACGCCGGACAGCTCCAGCACCTTGGCGACGTGCGCCTGGTAGGCCTTCAGCTTGTCGGCGTTCTTGGCATCGGTGTAGTAGGTGCTGTCCGGCAGGCCGAGGCCGCCCTGGCTGGCGTAGGCCAGGTTGACCGCCGAGTTCTTGAAGTCGGCTTCGGCGCCGAAGCCGAACAGGACGTTGTCACCCTTGGCCGCGCTGCTGCGCAGGTAGTCGGCGATGGCGGCCTTGTCCTGCAGGCTGTCGATCGCCGTCAGGTCGGCCTTCAGCGGCTCGATGCCCTGGGCATTGATCTTGGCTTCGTCCATGCCGGTGGCCCACAGGTCGCCGACGATCTTCTCGATATGGTTCGGGTTCTTGACCTGCGCGACCTGTTCAGCCAGCTGGTGCTGCACGGCCACCGAACGCTCGTCGAGGATGGTGAACGCGCCCCAGCTGGTGCGGTCGCCCGGAATTTCATTGGCGGCCAGCCACTTGCTGTTCACGTAGTCGCCGAAGGCGCCGCAGGCGTCCTTGCTGGCATCCAGATCGCTGGGCTGGAAGGCGTTGTAGGCCGGCAGCTTGCTCTCGTCCAGGGTGTAATTGGTGGCTTCGGCCGCAGCCGGCGTGGAGGCGGTGGCGTCCTTGGCCGGGGTTTCGTTCTTGCCGCAGCCGACCAGCGCGGCCGAAACGGCCAGGGTCAGCAGCACGATCTTGGGAGTACGGGTCACTTTGATGGCCTCCAGGCCGAGTGAGTCAGGGAAGGGCCGCGGGGACGGCCGTGGGCCGAACAATACGCCGCCAGCCTGCCCTGCAAGGGTGTCGAAGGTCATGGGCGGGCGCAAGGGGGGCGCTTGGTGGCCCGGAAAAGACAGACCCGGCAAAAGCCGGGTCTGTCGGGCTTCAATACGTCAGGGCCTGGTAGGCTCGTCCTGAAGCGTGGGCATTTCGTCGTCGACGTCTGGTTCCGCAACATCCGGCTCCGGCGCTACCTCGGGAATGCGTGATGTTACGGCGTCCTTGTCGATCTGCTCGATACCACCGACGTTGACCGACGCGATGCGTGGCTTCTTCCATACTGAGTCATGCCACGCCTGGTAGAGCGTTGGATCCCAGTATCGGTCATCGTAGAACTTGGAGCCATCGATTTCCTGGGGACCGGCCGCACCGGGCACGAGGATGCGAAGGTTTCCGGTGAACCCGGTTCGGCTGCCGGTGGCCGCTCGCCGTTCACGCCGCAGTACACTGGCGATGCGTGGTTTGGCGGCGGCGTCGCCATAGCGAGCGTAGATCGCTTCACCCTTCTGCAGGGCGCGCTCCCGTTCATCGCCGTTCAACTGCTGCCAGTATCGCTCGCGCAGTTCCAGGAAACCGGCGTAGCCGCGCTCCGCTGCCAAGTCCATCCAGGCGTAGGCGAGCGCACGGTCCTTGGGGGTTCCGTCACCATTCCACAACATTTCCGCCACCATCGCCTGTGATGGCTTGTCGGCGTACTGCGAGGCGTACTGGAAGAAGCGCATCGCGTCGACGCGGTTTCCGGCCTTGTACTTCTCCAGTGCCAACAGGCGGAAACGGAGGTCCGGATGGCCGTTGAGGAAGCCCGCCGTGATCATCAGCCTGTCCTGGGTTGGATCCGGTGGTACCGGCCTGGCACCTGAGGCAATGCTGGACAGCAGCAGTCCAGCGAGCAGTGCTCCGTGCGCCATCCATTGCGGGTATTTCATGTGCATTGTCCGTCTGCGTGAAAAGGCTGGGCGGGCAGTACCCGCCCAGTGGCATGCCGTCAGCGGTTGCTTGTGGTGCCGATGTGGCGGTCAAAGAACTTGAGCATTTCCGTGTACAGGTTCACCCGTGCCTCTTCACCGTAGAAGCCGTGCATCTCACCGCTCTGGATGATCACGCCTTCAGGTGGGTTGCCGGCGGCCGTCAGTGCCTTGGCCATGATTTCCGTCTGCTCCGGCACCGCTCGCACATCGCGCGCGCCTGCGGCCAGATATACCGGGATCTTCACTTCCGATGCGCGCAGGGCAGGCGAGGCGCGGTTCCAATCGGCGCGTTCAGTGCCATGAGTGCGACGCAGGTAGCGCAGGCCGGAGTCGCGCTGCGGGATGTCGCCTTTCTTGAACAGCATGTCCACGTCGTACACGCCCACGTAGCCAAAGGCGCACTTGAACAGGCCAGGCTCGCGGATCGGGGCCATCAGCGACGAATAGCCCCCAAAGCTGCCGCCATAGATGCAGATTCGGTCACGGTTGGCATAGCCGTTGTCGATCGCCCAATGTGTGGCTTCAAGAATGTCGTTCTGGATACCCTGGTCCCACTGCCGGTGGCCCGCATCCTCGAAGGCCTTGCCGTATCCGGAAGAACCACGGAAGTTGACCTGCAGTGTAGCGTAGCCGCGATTGGCGAACAGCTGTGCTTCGGGGTTGAACCCCCAGTTGTCCCGTGGACCGATCGGGCCGCCGTGCGGATTGACGATCAGGGGCAGTCCCTTGCCGTTGGAACCGTTGGGTAGTGTCAGATAGCCGAACACCTTGCGACCATCGCGCGTGGTGATGCTGAACGGCTTGATCGAGGCCATGTTCTTCTTGTCGAGCTGTGGCCGCCGTGACATCAGGAAGCGGGCCTTGCCGTTGTCGCGGTCATAGAGGTACAGCTCGCCGGGATTACTATCGCTGTAGACGCTGACGATGATCTTGCGGCCATCCTTGGTGTAGCTGGAGAAATCCACCATCTGGCCTTCGAAGGCTGCTGCCAGCGACGCATAGAGATCTGCGTCTGGATGGGATTCGTCGATCAGCTTGACCGCCGGTGCGGCAGCTTCCGTGACTACACCGATCAGCGTACTTTCGTCGGTGGACCAGATGTAGTTGGAGACTTCGGCGACAGGATCCTGGAACAGAGGCTTGAACGCGCCGGTGGCGGTATCGAGGATGCCCACTGCTGCGGGCACCTTGCCGTCGTTCTCGGTTGCGTAGACGGTGCCATTGTTGGTGGTGGTGATCACGTCCAGGTGCTTGCCTTCACTCTTGGAGGCGTTGAGCAATGTCCAATTGACGCCGTCGCGACGGTACAGCTCGCTGCGCTCCTCATACTCGCCCTCTTCGTTACGGCTGGAACTGCAGATGGCGAAGCGCGGTTCCTTGGCTGCATCCAGCGCGATGCTGCAGTTTTCTTTCGGGGCGCGGCCCAGGGACGTACGGCGTCCACTGGTGGTGTCCATGCGAACTACTTCGGTGTTCCCGCCTTCGGCCGAACGTGCCGAGGTGACCTGCATGATCACGTTCTGGTCATCGTTCTTCAGGCTGTCCAGCAACGCGAAACGCTCACCGCTCACTTCTTTGCCGCGCTGGGTGGCGTCACGGGTGCCGTAATAGATCAGTGGCCGCGGCTGGCTGCCGTCTGCATTGACTGCATACCACTCACCGGTCGGCATCGGTGACGCATATCCGCCGAGCTTCTTCACTGCGTTGAACAGCAGACGGTCGGGGCTGGTCCAGTAGAACGAACCGATGCTCTTCTTGTCCGGCAGGGCGTTCACCTTGACGGGTCTGAGGTCGCTGGTACGGATGACGGTCAGCACGTCCTGGTCCCCCTGGTCGACGGTGATCGCCAGGTACTCACCGGTGGGCGAGATCTTGACCGTGCCGTAGGACGCATGACCGACGAAATCCTTGATGGCCTGTTGTGGTACCGCGCCATGCGTGGCCGGGGCCATCGCCGTAATAGCTGCCGTGAGCAAGGGCAACAGATGCTTCATGCGCAATCTCCCTGAAAATGAGGCAACGGAATGCATTTCAAAGCGAAGAGCCCGGCAGGGCCGGGCTCTTCGATGCGACAGAGTGCGATCAGTTCAACTTGTACTCGAACTGTACGAAGATCTCGCGGCCGACTGCGCTGTAGGCATACCAGAAGTACGGGTACTCGTTGAAGGTCCTGTCCTTGGGCCGCAATGTGTCGAACACGTTGTTCACATAGAAGCCGACGGTCGCCTTGTTGGTGATCTTCTTCTGCACATTGGCATTCCAGACCACATACGAACCGATGCGAGCGGTCTCGCCCCAGTTCGGCAGCGAGCCCCAGCGGTAGCCATACACGCTGGCTGCCCAGTCGTCACGCTCCCACGCCGCGCTCCAGTTGATGCGGCTGCGGAAGTTGAAGAACTGCTTGTGGTCACGCACGTTTCGGGTCGGGCTGCCCGGGAACTCCTTGTCCTCCAGCTTCAGCACATGGGTCCAGTTCAGGCCCAGGTCGAAGTCACCCCAGCGGTCGGTATCGATCCTGTACTTCCATGCCACGTCCAGGCCCGAGGTGCGCTGGGTTGCCTGATTGAACGGCACCGAGTGGTAGTCGACGATCCGCTCATCTTCGCTCAGAGCCGGATTGATGCCCTCACGGCCAACCAGGCTGCGGAAGTAGTCGCAGCCCGCCGAGGTGCCGTCGACTGCTGCACCGTCACGGGTCCGTCCCAGGCGGCAGTCGGCTTCGTTGCGCATCAGGTAGCCGAAGGAAATATCCTTGACCGCACCTTCCAGCTTGATGTTGTAGTAGTCCACACTCAACGACATCTGGTCCATCACGTCCCAGACGAAGCCGACGGTGGTCGACTTGCCGGTCTCTTCCTTAAGGTTGCGGTTACCCTGTCGGTCGCCCTGGATGGAATAGTTGTAGTTGGTGCCCAGGCCGCACTGGCTGGTGTCCAGCGGGTTCAGGCCATCACGGCGGCACAGGTACTCATCGGTCACGTTGTTGAGGAAGAAGCCGGACGGCTGGGCGAAGATGTAGTGCATGTCTGGTGCGCGGAAACTGGTGGAGTGCGAACCACGCAGCAACAGGCTCTCGAACGGGCGCCATTCAAGGCCCGCCATCCAAGTGGACGCTGCATCGACCGAGCTGGCATCGTCGTACTTGTCATAACGGCCGGCCAGATTGGCCTTGAACGTGCTGAAGATCGGGACGCTGAACTCAAGGCCGGCCGCGTAGCGGCTGCGCTTGCCGCCGCCGCCGGTGGCGGTGCGGCCCATTGGTGCATCGGTGCCGGTGTAGTCCTGGCGCATGCGGAAATCGGGTGAGATGTCGTACTTCTGATGCGCGCCTTCCAGAACGGCAGCCATGGCCAGCGGACCAGCTGGCAGCTCGAACAGATCGCCGCTGAGGGTGAAGGTCGCCTGCGACGACTGCGACTCGGCGGTGCTGGAATAGGTCTCGCTGAAAGCCGCGATCTGCTCGGGAGTCAGCGGATTGAGCAGGCGGTCGACGTTCAGGCGATAGATGGGCAATCCGTTGGGACGCGTACCCAGTCGCGGCCCGAAGAAGAAATCACGCACGCGGCTGGCGACCGGCCAGTTGAACTTCTGGTCCGCAGTGTAGTTTGAGTGCGACACGGTGGCATCCCAGTCGAAACGCTGTGCGATATTGCCGCGCAGGCCGAAGGCGACGTCATAGGACTTCTCGGTGTAGTTGTTGCGGGCGCCCTCGCTGCCCACTTCACTGGGGGTGAAGAAGCGGTTGATGTTGCCTACCGTACCGCCGAACTGCGGATCGTAGTGGCTGGTGATGCCCAGCGTGCCACCGCTCTGGATGAAGCGGGTCGCACTGGCGATTTTTGCCTTCGACTGCGTCGCACTCAACTGGGCCCAAGCCTGGATGCCGTTGCTGAAGTCGAAGGTGCCATACAGGTAGCCGGACTGCGAGCTGTCCGAGTTGCGCACGGTCTGCGTTGCCGGGTAGCCGAAGTAGCCGCAGCGGTTGACGGCGGGGGCGCTCGGTGCGGACTTGAAGGTTTCGAACTCAGGGAATCGCCCGCAGATTTCCTCCAGACCGGGTGCCGGCCATTCGCGGATCGCGCCGGTGCCACGGTTGACCGTGAAGCGCACGCCTTCGATCGCAGTTGCATCGGCTGGATCCACGGAAGGATCGTCGCGGTAGGAGTCCATGAAGTCACGCTGGCTGGCATAGATCGCCTCGCGTTCCATGGCCTCGAAGGCGTAGGTCACGCTCCAGTTGCTGCCTGTCTTGCCGCCAACCCATTGCAGGCGGCCGGAGTCGCCACCGCCGCGGGTGGTGGTACCGCCACGCACGGTGACGGTGTCACCGTCGAAGTTGGTCTTCATGATCACGTTGACCACGCCGGCGACCGCGTCCGAACCGTAGATCGCCGAGGCGCCACCAGACAGGATTTCGATGCGGTCGATTGCTGCGGCTGGAATGTTGGCCAGGTTCACGGCGTTGGACTGGCTGTTGTACGGCAGTGGATAGTCAGCGGCGCGTCGGCCGTTGATCAGCACCAGCTGATAGCCAGGTCCGAGACCGCGCAGGTTCAGGAAATTGGCGTTCTGAGTGAAGCCACCGGCGACCATTTCGTTCTGCACCGAGCCGGTGAACTGGCTCAGGGTGTTCAGCGCGTCATAGACCGTGTTGAACCCTTGTTTCTCGATGTCCTGGGAGGTGACCACGACGACCGGTGCCGGGCCTTCGACTTCGGCGCGCTTGATGCGCGAACCGGTGACCGTCACCTTGTCGAGCTGGGTGGTGTTCTGGCGGGTGGAGCCTTGGCTCTGCTCGCTGGCGTCCTGTGCGAAGGCCGGAGTAGCCACCGAAACAACCAATGCCGAAGCCAGTGCGAAGCTCAGCGGGTTGCGGCTGAGCAGCTTCCGATGCGTCATGACTGAAATCCCCTTGAATTCATTCCATTCGCACCTGGCGCCGGCCGGGGACTGTGCCCGCACCTGACATCCCTGTGCCCCTTGAGTATGTCGATCCCGTTCCTTACTGCCGGCTTCACACGCCTGCAACTTGAGATTAACACGGGCTTAACCGATCAAGTCAAGTGTTCATGTTCTCGTCATGAATGTGTGGATTTCGCGTTTTTCCATCAACGGTTTCACTCAGTCAAAGCATTGATTTTTATTGAAAAATCATTCAATCGCAGTTGCCTCTGGGTTTGCCTGCCCGCGTTGCCGGGTGGGACTCCCCCAAAAAAAAGGCCCCGCCGAAGCGGGGCCTGGTCCAGACACGAAGTCCGGAAAACGACGGGATCAGAAGTTGTACTTGACCTGGGCCGAGATCTGGCGGCCGTAGACGCTGTAGAAGCCGTCATTGAACGGGGTCGACTCGTTGCCCGGGTAGTTGTAGCGCTGGCCTTCCGGCAGCTTGTTGAACACGTTGTTGACCATCAGCGACAGGACCAGATCTTCCTGTGCCTGGTAGTTCATGCTCAGGTTGTACGTGGTGTACGAACCCCACTTGCCGGCCTTGGCGCCGGAGGAGTGGACGTAGCCGTAGCTGCGGCCGGTGTAGGCCAGGTAGTTCGGGGTGCTGCCGACGTAGTTGGCGTACACGGTGGTGGTGAACTTGGCGATGTTCCAGGCCACCGACAGATCGCCACGGACCTTGGCGAAGTTGTCGTAGTACCACATGTTGTACGGATCGCTCAGCAGGTCGAGCTTGTCAGCGCCCGGCATCGGCTGCACTTCACGCTTCAGCATGTTGGTGTAGTTGCCGGAGAACATCAGCGAGCCGAAGCGGCCGATATCCTGCTGGTACTTGGCCGCCACGGTCACCGCTTCCAGGTTCTGGCTGGCAACGTTGAGCTTCGGCGTGTACACGCGTTCCAGATTGCCGCTCTTTTCATCGCGGGACACCCAGTTGGTCACATCGCCGCAGCTGGCCGAGGTGTTGTTCGGCAGGCCGTTGTGGCACTGGTACTCGGCCAGCAGCAGCTGGTCGGAGCTCAGGGTCTTGACCTCGTTCTTGATCTTCCAGTTGTAGTAGTCGGCCGACAGCGAGAAGTTGCTGACCGGGGCCCACACCACGCCTGCGCTCCAGACATCGGCAGTGATCGGCTTCAGGTCCGGGTTGCCGGACTTTTCGCTGTACACCGAGGTGTTCTTGTAGAACGAGCACTTCTCATCACGCAGGCCATAACCCAACTGGCTGCAGCGGTAGTAGTCGTTCTGGCCGGACGCGTACGAACCGCTCATGCCCTGGAAGGCATCGGACAGGGTCGGCGCGCGGAAGGCGGTACCGTACTTGCCGCGCAGCAGCAGGCTTTCGATCGGACGGAATTCCAGGCCGATGCTGTAGGTGGCCTTGTCGACGGTCTTGTCGGCGATCTTGAAGGCGTCATAGCGACCCGATGCGCTGACGGTCAGCATGTCGTGCAGCGGCATGCGCAGTTCGCTGGTGACCGCATAGTTGCTGCGGTGGCCGGCGCCGGCGACTGCGGTGGTGCCCCACACATTGCCATCGACGAACGCCTGGTCCGGCGAGTAGTCCCAACCTTCGCTGCCACCTTCCAGCACGACGGCCAGGCCGGCGTCGCCGCCCGGCAGGCTGAACAGCGAGCCGTTGGTCACCTGCACGCGACCCAGGTTCTGCCAGGTCTTGCTGCGGTGGGTACCGTAGCCGGTGAAGCTGGCGAACTGGTCCGGGGTGATCGGCGAGTAGAAGGCCGCGTAGTTCGGGTTGTAGATGTCGAAGCCATCAGCGGTGGTGCCCAGCGAGGTGCCCAGCACGTTGTCGACGAAGAAGCCATCGATCTTGTTTTTCCAGCGCACGAAGCGATTCTGGTCCAGGCGGTACTCACCACGGGTGAAGCTGGCGCTGTAGTCCCAGTCGCCGACCATGCCCTTGCCGCCCAGGGTGACCTGGTAGGCACGGCTTTCGTCGGAGTTCATGATGTTGTTGTAGTGGCCCGGGCCGATTTCTTCCGGCGCGAAGGCGCGCTGCAGATTCACGACCTTGCCCAGGCCCTGGTCGTAGAAGCTGCCCAGGCTCGACTTGGTGCCCCACCACAGGGCGCTCGAGCCCGAGGTGAACTCGGTCTTTTCCTTGCTGTACAGCACGTCGGCGAACAGCTGGAAGTTGTCGTTCACGTCGAAGGTCATCGACGAGTAGAACTGGCCGCTGTTCTTGCCGTTCTTCAGGGTCTTGTAGCCGGCGCTGTACACCGAACCGCAGGACTCGCCCGACGGGCGCTGGCCGACCACGGTGGTGCCGTCATACAGCCCAGCGACGTTGGCGCAACGGCTCGGGTCCATCATCAGCAGCTTGTTGTCAGCGTTGGTGATGACCGCGAAGTCGTTCGACGGCACCTGGGCGGTGTAGCCGACCGGGTTGTTCTGGCGGGTGATGTCGCGCTGGTAGCCCCAGATCGGGCTGCCGTTTTCGATCTGCACGTTGAACAGTGCATGGAAGCGGTCGTCGAAGGCGTTGATGCCCTTGGCGGCGCTGAAGCGGATGTTGCTGCCACCGCCTTCGGTGTAGGTGCCGCCACGGAGGGTCATGGTGCCGCCGTCCATGCGCTCCTTCAGGATGATGTTGACCACACCGGCGATCGCGTCCGAGCCGTACAGCGAGGACTGGCCGCCCGGCAGCACTTCGATGCGCTCGACGATGTCGATCGGAATGCCGCTGATGTTGTTGAAGGTTTCGCTGCCGTTGTACAGCGCCGGATACGAGAGCATCGGGCGGCCGTTGATCAGGTACTTGGTGTAGCCCGGGTTCAGGCCGAACATGCCGGCAGCTTCGGCGCCCTGGGTGAACGAACCCGAGGTCTGGCCGCCCTGCAGGCCGCCGGTGGTCAGCGACGACTGCTGCAGCACTTCAGCAACACTGCTGAAGCCGCGGGTCTGGATGTCTTGGGCGGTGATGGACATCACCGGGGTCTGGGTTTCAACCTGGGTCTGCGGGATCAGCGAACCGGTGACGGTGATCTTGTCCAGGTTGGTCGCCTTGTCCTGGGCCATTGCCGGGGCGGCGGCCATCAGAGCGGAAATCAGGGCGACGGCGAGCGTGTTGCGACGTGCGGTGTTGCTTACGTAGTTCATGTAGTTCCATTGGAGAGCAAAAACAAAAACGGCACTGCGCATGCGCCATCGCGCGGGCTGGAAATGCCAGCTCCGCAGCCCAAAACAGTGCGGATCGAACGTAACATGAACTTAACAATCTGTGCACGAATCTGTAGCAATCCTGAATTTCAGTCAGGTTACGTCCAGCTTGTATGATGCTCGGTTATTCCCCCTGACCCCGCCGGTGCTCGTTGTGAACAGTTCTCCCCGCCGTCCCCATGCAAGCCAGGTCCAGAAGGGACTCACGCCGCATGCCCGCATCCGCAACGTGATCGCGGTTGGTTCGGGCAAGGGGGGCGTCGGCAAGTCGACCACCGCGGTCAATCTGGCCGTGGCGCTGCAGCAGCTCGGCGCACGCGTGGGCGTGCTCGATGCGGACATCTACGGGCCGAGCGTGCCGGCCATGCTGGGCCTGTCCGGCCGCCCGGAAAGCCCCGACAACAAGAGCATCGAGCCGCTGCGCGCGTTCGGCGTGGACACCATGTCGATCGGCTACCTGATCGAAGAGGACACGCCGATGATCTGGCGTGGGCCGATGGCCACTTCGGCGATGACCCAGCTGTTCAACGACACCCTGTGGGATGATCTGGACTACCTGCTGATCGACCTGCCGCCGGGCACCGGTGACATCCAGCTGACCCTGACCCAGAAGATCCCGCTGGCCGGTGCAGTGATTGTCACCACGCCGCAGGACATCGCCACGCTGGACGCGAAGAAGGCGCTGAAGATGTTCGAGAAGGTCGAGGTGCCGGTGCTGGGCATCGTCGAGAACATGGCGGTGCATACCTGCAGCAGCTGCGGGCATGTCGAGCACCTGTTCGGCGAGGGCGGCGGCGAGCGCATGGCCGCGCAGTACGGCGTGCCGTTGCTGGGTTCGCTGCCGCTGCAGATCGGCATCCGCGAGCAGGGCGATTCCGGTACCCCGATCACCGTGGCCCAGCCGGATTCGGTCCCGGCCCAGGCCTACCGCCATGCCGCGCAGCGCCTGATCGAGGAGGTTGGCAAGCGTCCGCGTGCCTCGATCCCGATCCTGTCGTCGCTGCTGTAAGTGCCAGGGCAGGGGCCGCCGGCGACGGCCGGCCCCCTGCTAGAATCCTCGCGCCCCCTCGTACCCCAGGACAAAGCATGAGCATCAAGAGTGACCGTTGGATCCGCCGCATGTCCGAGCAGCACGGCATGATCGAGCCGTTCGAGGCCGGGCAGGTCAAGCAGGCCAACGGCGAGCGCATCGTCAGCTACGGCACCTCCAGCTACGGCTACGACGTGCGCTGCTCGCGCGAGTTCAAGGTGTTCACCAATATCAACTCGACCATCGTCGATCCCAAGCACTTCGATCCGGGCAGCTTCGTGGATATCGTCGGCGATGAATGCATCATCCCGCCGAACAGCTTCGCGCTGGCGCGCACCGTGGAGTACTTCCGCATCCCGCGCGACACCCTGGTGGTGTGCCTGGGCAAGAGCACCTACGCGCGCTGCGGCATCATCGTCAACGTGACCCCGCTGGAACCGGAGTGGGAAGGCCACGTCACCCTGGAATTCAGCAACACCACGCCGCTGCCGGCACGCATCTACGCCAATGAAGGCGTGGCGCAGATGCTGTTCTTCCAGGCGGCCGCCGATGACATCTGCGAGACGTCGTACCGCGATCGTGGCGGCAAGTACCAGGGCCAGACCGGCGTGACCCTGCCGCGGACCTGACCGGCGCGCCATCGCATGACGAAAACGCCGGGCATGCCCGGCGTTTTCATGGGTGCGGCCACACGCTGCGCTCGCCGGGCGTGGCCCGGCACCAGCTTACTTCCCGCGACCGAACAGCATCGCGATGCCCACGCCCACCAGTGCCACCGGCCACCAGGTCAACAGCAGCTTGGACAGGTTCAGGTGCGTCCAGCCGAGGTTGCTGGCGAGCATGAACAGGCCGATCAGGATCAGCAGGACGGCGGCAACGAGGTTGAATCGCATCGGGTCGGCAAACGCTCAGGACTGGGCTGGATATCCTAGCCGTTCCTTCCAGTAGGCGACATGCTGGTCCAGCGCACCCGGCTCGTAGCGGTGCGCGGGGCCGCTGCCCCAGACCGGGCCCGGCCACGCGGGGTCGCCGTCATGGCGGCCGATCACATGGAAATGCAGCTGGCGCACGATGTTGCCCAGCGCACCGATATTGATCTTCTCCACCCCGTCGGCGCCCTTCAGGGCCTTGCAGGCGCGGTTGAGCTCGGTGCGCAGCTTGTCCTGCTGCTCGCCGTCCAGCTCGATCCACTCGGTCACCCCGGCCAGGCGCGGTACCAGCACCAGCCAGGGGAATCGTTCGTCGTTCATCAGCCGCACTTGCGACAACGGTCCTTCCGCCACCAGCACGCTATCGGTGGCCAGGCGTGAATCGAGTTCGAAATCGCTCATCCAAGATGCTCCGAGAAGAAGTCCAGGGTGCGTTGCAGCGCCAGGGTGGCGCTGTCTGGATCATACGCATGTCCGACCTCCCGGTTGAAGGCGTGGTCAGCCGGATAGACGAAGGTGGCCATCTGCGGCAGCTTCTCGCGATGGGCCTGGACCGCCTCCGGCGGGATGCTCTTGTCCTGGGCGCCGAAGTGGAAGATCACCGGGGCCTTGGGCGTCTCATCCAGGAACTGGACATTGCGCGCACCGTAGTAGCTGACCGAGGGCAGGCCCAGGCGCAGGGCCGACAGCATCGCCACCGTGCCGCCCCAGCAGTAGCCCACCGTGCCGACCTTGCCATGGGGTGCCAGCCGGGTGGCGGCCGCACGCACGACCTCCAGCGCCTTCTCCATGCCCAGTGCGGTCACCCGTTCCAGGCCCTGCTTCACGCCGTCGGCGTCATAGGGCAGGGCATCCGGATCGGCTTCTGCACCGTCAACCAGGTCGAAGAACGACGGCGCAAGCACCGCGTAGCCTTCGGCCGCGAAGCGCTCGGCCACGCCGCGGATGTGCGGGTTGGCGCCGAAAATTTCCTGCACCACCACCAGCCCGCCACGCGGGGTGCCCTCCGGCAGGGCCTGCCAGGCCCGTACCGGGCCGTGATGCGTATCCAGGGTGATCCACTCGGCCATCGTTTCCATCTCGTTGCGGGGAACAGAACGGCATTGTCGGTGCTGCGTGGGTTAGCGCGGTGTCAGCGGCTGTGCGGGATCGGGCGGCTGGCCATTCAGAGCGCGGCCGCCAACCCCGGTATACTGGCGCCCTTTCAGGCCCCGGAACAGTCGCGCTTCCGAGTCCACCCGCACCACCCGCCTGAACCCCCACGCCGCACACGTCCTCCCCCAAACAACCACGCGCCGCGCCCCCACACCCCCGACTCCGACGCCCGGCCCTTTATCACCTCTCAACCTCCCCCCACCCCCCCCCTCCAAACCCCGGCGGCCCCCCCGGCCACAAAAAAAAAAAAAAAAAAA
>NZ_RXLZ01000062.1 GCF_003970865.1 Stenotrophomonas maltophilia
ATCCCGCCCAGCATCCCAGCAACGGCATACAATCCAGCTTGGCCACGGCCGGCCCCAGTTTGTAGTCTCGACAACCACAATCTAGCGGGTCGGCCGTGAGCCTCTCCCCTCAGATGGGAGAAGAACCAAAAAAAGGGGCGGCCGCGAGGCCGCCCCAACCCATCAAGAGAACACGTGTTTAGAAGCGGACGGACCAGCGTGCAGTGGCGCCATGGTCGCGGCTTTCACTACCGAACTGGCCGCTGTAGCCCAGCTCCAGCTGCTGCCGCGGGGTCAGCCACGCCGCCAGGCCCAGCTCGGCCACGACGGCGTTGTCGGCAATCGGTGCGCCGTCGACTGCAAAGGTGGTAGTGCTGTTGGCAAAGGCCAGGTTGGCTACCTGGCTGCGGTCACCGAAGGCGCGGCGATAGCCCACGCCACCGCGCAGGTGCAGCCAGCTGTCCTGCTGGAACGAGGCCTTCAGGCCCTTGTCGAAGCGCAGGCCAGCGGTGGCGATGGTGGTGCCGGTGTCGTCCACCTTGCCGTGCAGTGCCGCCGCACCGCCACGCTCGTTGATCTGCTTCAGGTCCACTTCCACGCGGGCGACCTGCAGGTATGGCTCCAGCCCACCTTCCGCATTGCCGAAGCGGTAGCCCGCTTCGATGAAGGCCTGGCGTGTATGTGCGTTGTAGCGCGCGCTGAGGCTGTCGCTGAAGCCGGCGAAGGCAACATCACGCGTGCTCTTCACTTCGTTGCGGCTCCATGCCACGCCACCGCGCAGGCCGAAGCCGCCCCAGTTGTGGCTGGCGTAGGCGCCGAAGTGCGTGTTGTCGATCTTCGATTTGGCACGACGCTCCTGCTGCTTCACGTCGGTGCGGCCGGTACCGGCCAGCACGCCGATCTGCCAGCCACCGAACTCGCGGTCGATGCCGACCAGCAGGCCGTTGCTGTTGGCGTCGGTGCGCGCGGTGTTGCTGTTGCCATCCAGCTTGCTGTTGCCGCCCAGTGCCTGCACCCAGGCACCGGTGGCATCACCCGCATCGGCACCGGGTGCGGTGGCACCGGCACGGCGTGACAGTGCGGCATCGCGCACATAGCGGCTGCCCTCGACCAGGGCCAGCGCGGTGGCCGGATGCAGCTCGCCGCTGAGGCCATCGAGTACGCCACCAACCTGCTGCGGGAACAGTTGGGTCAGTGGCTTGGGCAGGCCCTGGTTGATTGCCAGACCATCGGCAGCCGCCGCGGCCGCACGCTGGTTCGACGTGGTGGCGGCACTGGCGAGCGACGCACCACGGGCCACGTCGATGCGGGTGCCATTGGCACCGTAAGCCAGGCTGAACTGCAGGAACGGCGAGAACGCACTGAAGTCGGTTTTCGCGAACTGGCCGCTGACACCGCCGTCGGCGCGGATGAAATTGAACTGCTCGCCGAGGTAGTAGGTACCCGGCTCCGGCAGTGCGACCAGGGTGCCGCCGAGGGTGGCGGTGCCGGTCACGTGCAACTGGTCACTGCGCCCGCCCGGAGCAAGTTCGGCGGCATAGACACCGGTTGCTCCCTGCACGTAGTTGCCGTTGATGGTCAGCGTGCCGATCGAATTGCCCGGCGCGATGATGCCGTCGACGTGGGTGGTGCCGAGCGTACCGACACCCTTCAGCAGGCCGTTGGCACCGACCGTGGTGATGCCGCCGGTCTGCGTGCCGTTGAAGGACACCACGCCACCGTTGACGGTCAGGTTGCTGTCCTTCAGCAGGCCGCTGCTGCTGACCGTGCTCACGCCCCCGGTGGTGTTCAGCGCGGTGGAGACGAGACTGCCGTTGAGCAGGAACTGACCACCCTGGACCTCGACCGCAGACGTGAGCGTGTTGGCACCATTCAATTCCAGCGTACCGTCCTGCAGTACCGCGCCGTTGAAAGTGTTGTCACCGCTCAGGCGCAGCCAGCCGATGCCGGACTTGGTCAGCTTGCCGGGGCCGCCGATGTCGTTGGTCCAGTCGTCCCAGGCATCGCCCTCCCACACCTTCAGGCCGCCGGCCTTCTGGTTCATCACCACGTTGCTGTCCACGCGCAGCGAGCCGTAGCCTTCGATGGCCTTGCGCAGGTCCATCAGGCCCCAGCCGTAGACATCATCGATGCCCGGTGCGCCAAGATCGCGCGCGGTGGTCAGCAGCACGTCGCGGACCTGCGCGCTGTCCAGATAGGGGAAGCGTTCGAACAACAGGCCCAGCGCACCGGTGACGTGCGGTGCGGCCATCGAGGTGCCGCTCAGGTTCCCATAGGCATACGTGGGGGCCTGGCCGGAGACCTCGAGGGTCACATTGCCATTGTCTTCGCGGGGGCTGGCATCGATGACTGAATCTTCGCCATAGACGGTCGAATTGATGTTCGAACCAGGCGCGGCCAGGCACCAGTTTGCGGCCAGGCCGCAGCGCATCGAGCGATTGCTCAGCTCCAGGGCCTGGTTGACGTTGACTACGGCCAACCAGTACGGCTCGATGTCAGTGAAGGCGCGCGGCATTGATGCGTACATGCCCGCGATCGGTGCCTGCTCTGGCGAAGGATTGACCGAATCGGTGTTTCCCGCGGCCCACACCTGGATCAGGCCGCGGGCCCGGGAGCCTTCTGCTATCGCGCCGAGGCCGTCCGCAAGATCCGGATGGGACAGATAGAAGTCGAGCTTCTCGGCGGTGTCCGGTTCGTTGGTCAGGCCCCAACTGTGGTTGACTGCGCGGACGTGCTGTTCGTTGAGCTGTGCGTATAGCTGCGGGAAGATCGAATCGGAGGCCCCCAACCCGGCAACCGATTTACTGTCCAGGTACAGTCCGCCATCCCGCTGGACGACGGTCAGGTAGTTCACGCTGTTGGCAAACAGGCGGGCCACGGTGAGGTCCGCCCCGAACGCGACGCCGTGCATTCCGTTGCCGTCGCGGTTGGCGGCGATGGTTCCGGATACGTGGGTGCCGTGCACGTTGTAGCCCGGGCCCTCGAAGTAGCCGTTGCGATTGAGCAGATCCTTGTAGGCCGGATCAATGAGGGTGTAATCGATGGCGACCTGATTGCCGTCGCTGGTGAAGCAGGCATCCGGGCCGTCGAGTACCTCGCGGCCGCACAGGCTGCCATCGGCAAGCACATCGGCCAGACGCAGGCTGCGATGGTTCTTCCCGGCGAACTCTGGATGGTCCAGGCCGGTGCCGCTGTCGAACACACCCAGGCGGATGCCGGTACCGGTCAGGCCCCGTGCATAGGCGTGGTCTGCGTTGGTCGCGGCCAGGCCCCAGTCGGCGTTGAATTCATCCGTGCGCCAGCTGGCTGGATCGCCCGGATTGCCGAGGATCGTCGTGCTGCTGGCTGCCGCTGCGGGGGCTGCAATCGGCAACGGGGTGGTTGCGGACGGGATCGCAGCAGTGGCCGGTTGTGCCCACGCCACGTGCAGTTGGCGCTGTTGTTGCCAGGCCTCGAATGAGTCGTTGGCCATGGCGGGCAGCGTGCTGGCAAGCAGCAGTGTGCTGGTGACCGCCAGTGCGAGGCGGCTGTGCATCGGAGAACGGGAGTGGGACGAACGGCCGTGCAGCGGGTAATTCATCGGACAACTTCCTTGATTGACGGACAACAAGGCCGTTAACCCCGCAGCGCGCCGATCACCCCCAGTGGTGTGAAGGAAATTTAATGAACAGGTTAATGTTCCGTGACACGGGCGTTCACTCCATCTCCCGGGGGCCTCGCTACCGTGGCCCGGCCTGGGCTCACCAGGCTTATCAAGGAGTGATGTCGATGCGTACTTTCAGGAAATTGATCGTGGGTGCGGTGTTCGCCTTGGCCTGCAGCGGTTCGGTTGCTGTGGCTGGGCCGATTCCGCCATGCGATCTTCCCTGTTGGAAGGCTTACCAGGCCTGTCTGTCCGGTGGCGGTGACGCGATGGAATGCCAGTACGAATACGATCGTTGCGTCATGGATCGCTGCGGCGCCGTGTAAGCAGTGGCAACGCAGGACTGATGGCGAGCCCCGTCACTGACGGGGCTCTTCTGTTTCAGTGCAACGGACGCCTGCGGTCAGTGCTGGCGCGCGGCGCGCAGTGCGTTGCAATCCCAGATCGCCATCAGCGCATCCACGGCTGCGTGCAGCTCCGTGGCACGGCGCCCATCCCGGGCCTGGATGGCGATGCCCTTGAGGAACACGTCGAAGGCGGTGGCCAGCGCGGTGCAGTCCACGTCCGGGCACAGTTCGCCCACATCACGGCCGGCCTGCACGCAGGCGGTGATGGCCTGGCTGGTCTGCCGGCGCGCCTGCTCGACCTGTGCGGCGATGTCCTCATGGCCTTCGAAACAGTTCAGGCCGGACAGTACCGCCATGCAGCCGCGCGGGCGGGTGCGCGAGGTCTGTGCGGTCACAGCGGCATGCAGGGTGCGTCGCATCGCCTCGCGTGGGCCGTCGGTGGTGTCCGTCAGCAAAGTAGCCAACTGGCCGCAGGACTGCATGTAGAGCGACAGGCATTCGCCGAACAACGCCTCCTTGGAGCCGAACGCCGCATAGAAGCTTGCAGGCGAAAGCCCTCCCAGCGCGCTGCGCAGGTCGTTGAGCGTGGTGGCCTCGTAGCCGCGTTCCCAGAACAACAGCATCGCCTGTTCCACAGCGTCGTCGCGGTCGAATTCGCGGGGGCGGCCAGTGCGCGCCATGAGTAAGCCAGGGTAGGGGGAATGACTTAAAGACTAGTCATTCCAGAATTCATTGACAAGTCAGCCGGCGGCGCTCAACTTATGGAACGTACATTCCATAACTAATGCAGGGAGTTTGAACATGATCAGCCAGTTGACCAGCGGCAACTTCGACATGGCCGTACGCAACGCGCCGGGCGTGCACGTGATCCGTTTCTGGGCCGAGTGGTGCCACCCGTGCCGGGTGATGCAGCCGATGTTCGAGCAGGCGGCGGATGAGTTGAACAGGCTGGTTCATTTCGCCGAGGTGAACATCGACGAATCGCCGGCGCTGGCCAACGAGTTCGGCGTGATGAGCATTCCGACCATGGTGGTGGTGCGCGATGGCAAGCCGGTGGCCCGCACCGTTGGCGCGTTGCCGAAGAGCGCGATCACCCAGCTTGCGATGAGCCATCTGGGCTGAGCACGCTTGCAGCCCATGCACGCAGCGGCGAGGATGGGGAATCGCATCGGAGCCGCTGCACATGGCCGTCAAACGTGTCGTCGCCAACATCGCCACGCCTGACCCTGCGCGTGCCGCAGCGTTCTATGGCGAGCTGCTGGGCATGCCGGTGGTGATGGACCACGGCTGGATCGTCACCCATGGCGGCGAGGGCAGCGCGCTGGCGCAGGTCAGCTTTGCCAGTGAAGGGGGTTCCGGCACCGCAGTGCCGGACCTGTCGATCGAAGTGGACAATCTGCAACAGGTGCTGGAGCGCATGCGCGTGGCCGGCATCCCGCTGGAGTATGGCCCGGCCGATGAGCCCTGGGGCGTGCGCCGCTTCTTTGTCCGTGACCCGTTCGGGCGGTTGTTGAACATCCTCGCCCATTCCTGAGCGACGGCGAGGACTTCAGCGGCGCGTGCCGTCTCACTTCGGGGCTGGAGACACGCCGACCATGCGCAGGCAATCATCCACCACGGCGGCGATGAAGGCATCGGCATCCTGTGCCGGTGTGGCGATCAGGTCGTCGGTAGCGCCGTGCACGCCGGCATAGATCAACGAGGCGGTAACCTGCGGCGCTGGCAGCTGCCATAGACCGGCGGCGTTGCCCGCTTCGAGGATGCCCAGCAGGTGCTGCTGGATTGCGTTGCGTTCGGCGTTGCCGCGCTGGTGGTGGTGATGGTTGGCATACACCACATCGTGCAGTGCATGGGTGCGCACGTAGAGCTCGATGTTGGCGCGGATCCAGGCACGCAGGCGTGCTACGCCATCGCCGTCGGGCTGCTGCTGCACGGCCTGGTCGACCGCTTCCATGAACTGCCGCGTGTAGCGTTGTGCCAGCGCCTGCAGGATCTCGGTGCGCGAGGCGAAGTAGGTATAGAAGGTGCCCTTGGCCACATCGGCCGCAGCGACGATGTCGCTGATGGTGGTGGCGTCTACCCCCTTTGACAGGAACAGTGCCTGTGCGGCGTCCATCAGTTCTTCCTGACGGGTTTCCGCGGGCTTGGTGCGAGGCCTGGCAACAGCTGGGGTCTGCATGGTGGGCAAGGTTCGGGTGCGACGGTGGCCATTCTAGCTGCCCTTCGGCATTGACTGACCGCCAGTCATTGACCGACGGTCAGTCAGTGGCTACGATGCGCGCACGTCCTCCCCCGGGATCCACACATGCAACGTTTCCAACGTCCGGCCCTGGTGTTGGCCGCCTACCTCGGCACGTTTCTCGCCTCGCTGGACATCAGCATCGTCAACGTCGCGCTACCCACCCTGCAGCAGGCGTTGAGCACTGACATGGCCGGGCTGCAATGGGTGATCAATGCCTATGCGATCGCGTTGTCGGCGCTGATGCTGTCGGCGGGGCCGCTGGGGGATCGTTACGGTCATCGGCGGATGTGGTTGATCAGCGTCGCCACCTTCACTCTTGGTTCGTTGCTCTGCGCCTGTGCCAACACTCTTGCGATCCTGGTGGCTGGACGCGCAGTACAGGGCATCGCGGGCGCATTGTTGATTCCCAGCGCCATGCCGATCCTCAGCCACGCCTTCCCCGATGCGCGACTACGCGCACGCGCGATCGGCGGCTGGTCGGCGTTCAGTGCGTTGGCCCTGGTGCTGGGCCCGCTGCTGGGCGGCGTGCTGGTGCAGCGCGCCGGATGGCCCAGCATCTTCCTGATCAACCTGCCGCTGGGCCTGCTCGCGCTGGCGCTGGGCGCCTGGGGAATTCCGGAACGGCGGCATCCGCAGCACGCTGCACTGGACCCTGCCGGGCAGCTGCTCAGCGTCGTCGCGCTGGGTGCGCTGAGTTATGGCCTGATCGCGATCGGCGAGCATGGCCTGCTGGCCCCGGTCACCCTGCTGGCGCTGGGCGTCGCAGCCGTCGGACTGGTCCTGTTCGGCATCGTCGAACGCGGGGTGGCACGCCCTTTGCTGCCGCTGGACCTGTTTGCCGACCGCCGTTTCGGCATGTTCAACCTGGCCTCGTTCGTGCTCGGCTTCACTGCCTATGCCAGCCTGTTCTTCCTGTCGCTGTTCTTCCAGCAGGCGCAGGGGCACAGCGCCGCGCAGGCCGGCTCCCAGCTGGCTCCGCAGTTCCTGTTGATGGGTGTCGTCTCGCTGTTGTTCGGTCGTCTGGTCGCCCACCTCGGGCTGCATGCCGCGCTGGTGCTGGGCTACGCCCTGGCCGGGGTGGCGCTGTGCGTGATGGCCACGTTCGATCCGGCAACTTCGCGCGCTTTTGCCAGTGCTGTGCTGGTGCTGCTTGGCATTGGAATGGGACTGGCAGTGCCGGCGACCGGCATGGTGGTCATGGCCAGCGCGCCGGTCGAACGCGCGGGTATCGCCTCAGCCACGATGAACGCATTACGCCAGGCAGGCATGAGCCTGGGCATCGCGCTGCTGGGTAGCCTGATGGGCCAGCGCGCCGTGCAACAGTTCGCCGCTTCCGCGCAGGCGGCCGGGGAGCGGGGGCTGGTGGCACAGGCGCGCGAACTGATCCTGCAACCGGGCTCGATGCACGCCACGCCGCAGATGCTGGCCTGGTATCGCAGTGCGATGGCCAGTGGTTTCGGCTGGGCGATGGCTGTGGCCGGTGCGCTGGCCCTGCTTGCGGCGCTGGGTCTGTATCGGCAGCGCGCACCGGCCTGACGCGCAGCATTCAGCCCTGCTGGCGTTGCGGGCCCTCTGTCGTGCGTTCGGTCTCCTGTGGCTGCTGTTGCTGCTGGCGCGCATTGGCGTGGCGAGCGTGTCCACCTTCACGACCGATCGCGGCCATGTGCTGGCGGTTGCGGCTGATCGCCTCGCCGCCCTTGCGGCCTGCGACTCGTGCTTCGGCTGGACTGAATTCGTGCGCGTTGCCGGAGGCGTGCGCGGCGCGGCCACCCTTGGCAGCAATCGCGCGCTGCTTGTCCTGGTCCATTGATGCGAAGCCCCGGTTGGAGCTGCGCGGGTTCTGCTCAGTCATGTGAAATCTCCTGCAGTGTGGACGCCGCCTTCGTAGACGACGGCATCCATGCTTGGCCATCGCACGCTAAGTCCAGGTCGCCATCTTCGCTACGATTTTCACGCGCCCTGCGCACGCGGCTGATCGCGCAGCCATTCAGGCGGGTGCTGCCTTCGCTGCAGCCAGCGCCATGCCACTGACCACCGCCGCGATCGTCTCCACGTCTGCCAAGGGTGCTCCCTGGTTCAATCGTGCCTGCAGCGCCCCATGGGAGACGGCGAAGACGATCGCCTGGCCGAGCAGGGCGTGGGTGCGCAGCACCGTCTCGACGCCGGATGGTTCGCTGCCGCGCAGGCACGCCACGCACGCGGCCAGCGAGGTGTGCAGGGGTTCGAACAGCGTACGGTGGGCGCTGGCGAACGCGGCCGTTGGTTGGATCTGTTCGCGCGCCAACAGCAGCGTGCGTGGACCCGCATCCGGCGCCGACAGCAAGGCATGGACAAATGCCCGCATCAACTGCTGCAGTTGCTGCGCGGCCTGCCGCGCGCCGGTCGGCGGTGCTGCCGGCAGCGGCAGTCGTTCGGCAATGGCTTGGGCACAGCGCTGCAGCACGGCGGCATACAGTTCCTGCTTGCCGCCGAAATGATACGGAATGGCTGACTGGCTGCAGCCGGCCATGTCCACCAGTTGGCGGGTACGTACACCCTCCACACCGAATGCGCTGAACAGCTGCAGCCCCGCGTGCAGCAGTCGGCCTCGGGTCTGCCCGCTGCGCGTCTCGGCCGCGCGCCGTCGTGCCGGTGTCTGCAGATGGGCGATGAACTCAGGCATCGGCCTGCATCAGCCGTGTCGAGTTTTCATTGAGCGCGGTACCCGCGTCCGCGCCGACGATGACCGTACCGCCGATGTTGGCCATGTGCCGCCCGAATGCACAGTTCGGTTCGAAGGCGAAGCACATGCCAGCCTGCAAGGGCAGTTCGCGCCCGACGGTCGGCAGCGGCGCGATGTGCGCATAGCGCGCGGCCTCCGGCAGCGCTTCGATGCCTGGTGCACGGCCGAAGCCAATCGGTCCATAGGGGTTGAGGCTGTGGACCAACGGATGCACGTGCCAGCCGCCCGCCTCCAGCAGGGGCGCTTCCATCGCGTCGACGACATCGCCGAAGGTATTGCCCACGCGCAGTGCGGACAGGCCTGCTTCGTAGCTGCTGCGGGCGACGGCGGCGGCGCGATGGATGTCCTCGTGCACCTCGCCGATGGCCACCGCGGCCTGATGCTGGGTTTCCATCAGTCCGTACAGTGCGAAGATCTCCGACAACACCAGGTCACCATCGCGCAGGATGCGCGGCGGCTGTGCACGGTACTGCCAGGCGGGTGGTCCCCAGCCTACATACTCGGGACCCGAGCCGAGCAGCACCTCGGCGGTATAGCCCCCCAGCGAGAAGCAGGTGGCGGTCACTGCGGCAACCAGTTCGGCTTCGGAAACACCGGGGCGAGCAGTGGCACGCAGCGCCTCGCTCATGGATTCACCGATCCAGGCGGCATGCGCGATCAGCGCCAGTTCTTCCTGGCTCTTTACCGAGGCGCGCTGGAAGAACGCACGATACACCGGTACGAATTCCGCGCCCGGCACTGCCGCCTGCATGCCCAGCAAGGTGCGAGCAGGCATCGCGCCGTCGAAGTAGAACGGCGGATAGGGCTCCAGCCCCAGCACGCCGATACGTGCCGAGTGCAGGCCACACTGCTGCAGCCAGCGGCCTACCTCCTGCCCGGATTTGCCCACCCACAGCTGTTCGGGTGCGATCCACTGCAGGTCGCCGCGCAGGCCGGCCTGCAGGTGGTCGGCAATCATCAGCGAGGCAAAGGTGAACACCCGGGGTGGCTGGTCGCCGACGAACACCACGATCGAGCCGGGCCGGTCATTGGTGAAGTAGCAGTCCGGCGAGAAGCCGGCCGGTGCAGCGGCTTCCCGGTCGCCATGCACAACCAGGGCATCGAGGCGTTCACTGGCCATGATGTCGCGGGCCAGGGCCCAGCGGCGGTCGCGTTCCATCAGGCTGAGCGGTGCGGGCGGCGTGCGCATGAGGAGTACTCCAGGGGAAGGAGCGCGCAGGCTCGATCACGCAGATGAATGAATCAACCGCTTGAATCGGCATTGCATGTGCGCTGCTGCGGGGGCAGTTGAAGTCGGCGATTGAGCAGCGTTGCCGATCATCGTGATGGGACCACCGCCGCTGTTGATAGGATGCGCAACGACGCCACTCGCCTGGCCACGACAGGGACGTAGAACATGAACCGGATTGGATTGATCGCATTGCTGGCCTGTACCGCCCCCGCCCATGCAGCCAGCCCCCTGTTGTCCGGCAGCTTTGTCCACGTCGGCTATTTGGCCACCGACGAACAACTGCCGGCCGCGCAGTTGCCGCTGTTCCTGGATGAACTGCAGGATTTGGGCAACGACACGATCATCCTCGGCCAGGTGCGTGCCACCCGTGCCGGCGTGGGATGCGCCAGCGGCGTGCAGGATTTCGAATGGATTGCCGGCTTTCCCGGCAAGCTCGGCACCGTGCTCGACGCGGCGGCCGCGCGCGGCATGAAGGTCGTGGTCGGCACCACCTACAGCTCGGGGCAGTGCGCCACCTTCTGGCAGGGGCAGAACGCAACGGCCGTGGCACAGGATGCCGCGCAGTCGGTGGCGCAGCTTGGCCAGCAGTACGGATCGCATCCGGCGTTCGCTGGCTGGTACATCACCGACGAGCCGGCACAGGTGCCGGCTGACCGCGCGCCGTTCTATCGCGCGATCGTGACCGCGCTCAAAGGCAGTACACCCTCGCGGCCGGTGATGGTGGCGCCCTACCTGGCGTCATCCAGCGTTGTTCCGGCCAGCGTGGGCCGGGCTGCTGCGCAGTTCCGTACGGCCACCGGCGTGGACGTGCAGATCTGGCAGGATGGCATCGGTGCCGCCTCGCATGCACGCTTGTTCCAGTGGGATCGCCCGGGTTATTCCACCG
Organism: Stenotrophomonas maltophilia; assembly: GCF_003970865.1. GTDB lineage: Bacteria > Pseudomonadota > Gammaproteobacteria > Xanthomonadales > Xanthomonadaceae > Stenotrophomonas > Stenotrophomonas maltophilia_AR. Next base: position 11,051 of record NZ_RXLZ01000062.1, read on the forward strand.
AGGCGTATTACGAGGCGCTGTCGGCGGCACTGGGTGCCAGCGGCCTGTGGGCCGACATCGAACTGTTCAACCATGGCAGTCCGTTGTTCCTGGAGACCGGCAACGGGCTGTCCGGTGCCTATCGGTCCGCGTCGGTGCAGCGCATCAACCAGCAGTTGTGGAGTGCGCGTTCGGCCGGCAAGCGCGTTGCCTGGCTCAACCAGTACCACATGTCCGAGGTGGTCGGCCCCGGCCAGGGCTATGGCGAATCGCCGCGGCTGATGAACACCTATCGCGGGTTGTATGGCATCGGTGCGTCCTACAGTGTCGATCCGGTGCAGACCACCTACAGCTACAGCGTGGCGCCGGATGCGAACTATCCGGACAGCAGCGGTCACGAGCTGTTCGATCGCCGGGTGGGAGATCCGCGCAATCCGATGGATGCCGGCTGGGTGGGCGTGCACGGCAATGTCAGCATCACCATCGACCTGGGCCAGCGCCGGCGGGTGGACTGGATCGGCCTGCATACGATGACCCGCCCGGCGTGGGGCATCGTCACGCCGACGTCGGTGGAGGTGATGTGCGCTGAGCCGGGAACTGCCGCAACCCGCATCGGCGTGCTGTCGGCGCCATTCACCCAGGCCGGGCTGAGCGGTTCGACCGAAGAGGAGTACGTGCTGGGCAATGCCGCGCCGCTTGCCGCGCACTGCCGCACGCTGGAGCTGCGGTTGGTCAATGGCAGCTGGACCTTCCTCAGTGAAATCGAGATGGCAGCCGAGCAGTAGGCGCCTCAGCGCTGGGGTGTGTCGCGCAGTCGCTGCGCGAACGGCCGCTGCTCAAGCGCCTGCAGTGCGTCGCGCAGCACCTGCTCCAACGACTGTCCAAGATCGGCATCGAGGCTGCGCGCCGCGCGAGCCGTGGCCTGCCACTGCGCCTGCAGCGCCGGCAACGCCTGCAGTGCGCGCGGGCTCAACTGCAGGATGCGCTCACGGCTGTCTTCACCGATCGCAGCGTGCAGCCAGCCGTCGCGCACCATTGCTGAAACCGTCTGGCTGAGCGCCGAATGGCTGAGCCCGCAGGCCAGTGCGAGGTCCTTGATGCGGCAGGGGCCTTGCGCCATCAGCGTGCGCAGTACCGGGGTGTAGCGCGGCCGGTAGTCCAGTTTCTGGTCGCGGTAGGCCTGTTCGACCGCCGGGTCGAGCTGGTCGAGCAGGGCCCGCAGCAGCGTTCCCAGGGTGGCGTGTTGGAGATCCATGCTGGCGATGATATATAAGCACTTACATATCATCAACGTGGGGTGCGGTCATGGCGGTTTCGTGGATGCTGGGCGCGCTGCTGGCGGCGTCCTGCCCGGCCCAGGACGCGGTGCTGCAGGCGGCGGCCACGGCGATACAGGCGCAGTACCTGGACGTGGCCGAAGGCGCGCGCATTGCCGAGGCGGTGCGCGGCTGGTCCAGCCAGCAGCGCTATGTGGACAGCTGCGCGGACCCGAAGGCTTTCAGCGCACGCCTGAACCAGGATCTGGACGTGTTCGATGGCCACTTCCATGTCGAGCGGGTGGATGCCAGCGGCGGTCAGAACGACTGGCTGATGGCCTGGCGCGCGGATGCGCGCAGCAATGGTGCGGGCGTGCGCGAGGTGCGGGTGCTGGAAGGCAACATCGGTTACCTGCGCCTGAGCACCTTCTATCCGCTCGATCTGGCCCGTCCGAAGCTGGCTGCGGCCTTCACCCTGCTGGCCGACACCGATGGCCTGGTGCTCGACCTACGCCAGAACGGTGGGGGCGATGACAGCAGTGCGGACCTGCTGGTGCGGACCCTGCTGGCGGCCGAGATCACCCAGGTACAGTCACTGCAGCGCCGTGGCCAGCGCAGTCCGGTACCGCTGCCACCGGCGAGCCTGGGGCTGTACCTGAAGCCGCTGGTGGTGCTGATCGACCGCCGCACGGGGTCGGCCGCCGAATTCGTCGCGTACTCGCTGCAGGCGCAGGGGCGGGCACGTGTTGTTGGTAGTCGAAGTGGCGGCGCGGCACATATGTTCGATGATCCTGTGCTGCTGCCGGATGGCTATCAGATCAGCATTCCCGACCGGCAGCCGATCAACCTCCGTACCGGGACCAACTGGGAACGTACCGGCGTCACGCCTGATGCAGCAGGCGGTGACGATCCGCTGTTCGTCGCCCGGCAGCTGCTGACCCGCTCGGCATCGCCAGAATGAACGCACAATTGCAACCGCGCCCTATCGCAGACGACATGCAGCGTGCCTAGAATCGATGCATCCCGGTAGTTCCCGGGCGCTTCGAGTGAATGGACTCAATGAAGATTCTGTTGACCGGCAGTTCCGGGCGGATCGGGCGTGCGATCTTCGGCGCGCTGGCGGCGGCCCACGAAGTGGTGGGGCTGGATCGCAGCCCATTTGCCACCACCCGCATCATTGCCGATGTCACTGACCGTCAGGCCGTGATGCGGGCGGTGCAGGGCGTTGACGCGGTGATCCATACCGCTGCCCTGCACGCACCCCATGTCGGCCTGGTGCCGGATGCGGTATTCCAGCAGATCAATGTGGAGGCGACCGCACACCTGTTGCAGGCTGCCCGCGAGGCCGGGGCACGCCGCTTCGTGCTGACCAGCACCACGGCGCTGTATGGCCATGCGGTGGTGGCGGGCGGTTGCCGCTGGATCGATGAAGATACCGAGCCGTTGCCACGCACGATCTACCATCGCAGCAAGCTGCAGGCAGAGGCGTTGGCCGAAGCCGCTGCGGCGCCGGGCTTCAGCGCGCGCGTGCTGCGCATGGCCCGCTGCTTCCCCGAGCCACCGGAGCGGATGGCGATGTTCCGCCTGCACCGCGGCATCGACGCGCGTGACGTGGCCAGCGCACATGCCGCGCTGCTGCACGATGAGGGCGCTGCCTTCGCACGCTACATCGCCTGCGCACCGACGCCGTTCCTGCGCGAGGATTGCCTGGAACTGGCGACCCAGCCGCGCGGGGTGCTGGCCCGCCGCGCCCCGCAGCTGCTGGCCGAGTTCGAGCGCCGTGGCTGGCCGCTGCCGTTGAGCATCGACCGCGTCTACGACAGTGCACTTATGCGCGGCACATTGGGCTGGCAGCCGCGCTTCGGCCCGGACGACGTGCTGCAGCAGTACGCGGCTGGCAGCATCGAGGTGTTGCCTCGGGCACAGTGGATCAAGGATCGGGTTGCCGAGTAGGACGGAACGGGGCGGGTTCCTGACCCGACCCTGAGCAGGTTCAGGAATGTGCAGGCGGACCGACTCAACCTCGTTCGCAGGCGGCCGCTAACCCGGTGCGCTTCCAGCGCCGGGGGTGTCCCGGCGGCCGGTGGCCTGCGCGACGGATCGCGCACCTGCGCGGTGCCCTCGCGGTGCCGGTCGTCCTGAACTGCCTTGCGGACCCTTCCATGCCTTCTCCCCGTTCCGCCGCTGCCCGCCGCCCGGGCAGCATCGCCCACAAGCTGATGCTGGGCACCGCTGTGATCGCGCTGCTGTGCTTCGGCCTGACTGCGTTCCTGATCTACCGCCAGGCCAGCGCCAGCCTGATCGATGCCTCGCGCCAGACCATGGCCAGCGAGGCCACCGCCGAAGCCCGCCAGGTCGCGGCCGATCTGGGCACCGCCTTTGCCAGCAACGACGCCATGGTCGAGACCGTGCTCGCCCAGCGTGCGCGCGGTGATGTTCCGGATCGCGCCAGCCTGGCGGCCGTGCTGGGCGAGCAGCTGCGCACTCACCCCGAATGGCTGGGCAAGAGCACCATGTGGGAAGCCGACGCCTTCGACGGCAAGGATGCCGAGTTCGTCAACACTGAAGCGCACGATGCCACCGGTCGTTACATGAGCTACTGGGCCTGGCACGACGGCACGCCGCAGCAATCGACGATGACCGACTACACCGAGACGGCCAGTGGCTCCGGTGACTGGTACATGGTGCCCAGCCGCGACAAGCTGGCGAAGGTAAGCGAGCCCTACGCCTACAACATCGGTGGTCAGCAGGTGCTGATGAGCACGCTGAGCACGCCGATCATCGAAAACGGCAGGTTCCTCGGTGTATTCACCGTCGACTTCTCGCTGGCGGCGCTGCAGAAGCACCTGGCCACGCTGAAGCCGATGGGCGCCGGGCGGGTCGAACTGCTCTCGCCGAATGGCGTGGTGCTGGCCTCGGCGAACGCCGCCGAGATCGGCAAGCCGCGCAACGACGCATTGACCCGCAGCATGCTGGCCGACGTCGCCGCCGACCGCCGGTTCGAAGCCTTCACTCCGGATGCCGCCGGCAACGTGCGCGTATACGTGCCGCTGCGCGTGGGCGATGCACCGCAGCGCTTCGCGCTGGGCGTGGTGATGCCGCACGCGGTGATCGTGGCCGAGGCGCGCCAGCTGTTGTGGCTGACCCTGCTGGTTGGCGTGGTGGCTGCGCTGACGTTGAGTGCCGGTGTCTATGTGCTGCTGCGCCGGTTGGCGATCCGCCCACTGGCCGAAGCCGTGCGCGTGGCCGGCGACGTCGCCGCGGGCAAGTTGGACAGCACCCTGCCGGCACGCAGCAACGACGAAGTGGGCCGCCTGCTGGACGCGATGCAGGGCATGCGGGGTCAGCTGCAGTCGGTGATGGCGGCGCAGGCGGAGATGGCGCGTCGCCATGACGCCGGCGAGATCAGCTACCGCATGGACGCTGCGGCGTTCCCGGGCGAGTACGGCCGGATGGTGGCCGACAGCAACCAGCTGGTGGCCTCCAGCAACGCCGTCACCCAGCGCCTGGTCGACGTGATGCAGCGCTACGCGGTGGGTGACCTGAGCGTGGACATGGAAGTGCTGCCGGGCGAGAAGGCGGTGTTCACCGCTGCAATGGCCACCACCAAGAGCAACCTGGCGGCGATCAACGATCAGATCCAGCAGCTGGCCGCTGCCGCCGCCGCCGGCGATTTCGCGGTGCGTGGCGACACGCTGCGCTTCGACCACGACTTCCGCCGCATGGTGGAAACCCTCAACACCATGATGCAGGTCAGCGACCACAACCTGGCCGAGCTGTCGACGCTGCTGCGCGCGATCGCCGCAGGCGACCTCAGCGCGCGCATGCAGGGTGACTTCCATGGCGTGTTCGCGGTGATGCGCGACGATGCCAACAGCACCGTGCAGCAGCTGACCCAGATCGTCGGCCAGATCCAGCAGTCGGCGGCCAGCATCCGCCTGGCAGCGGGTGAGATTGCCGCGGGCAACAGTGACCTGTCGCGCCGCACCGAGCAGCAGGCGGCGAACCTGGAAGAGACCGCGGCCTCGATGGAGGAGTTGACCTCCACGGTACGCCAGAATGCCGACCACGCGCTGCAGGCCAACACCCTGGCCGGCTCCGCAGCGGGTGTGGCCAGTGAAGGCGGGCAGGTGGTCAGCCAGGTGGTGCAGACCATGGAGCAGATCGAGGCCTCGTCGCAGCGTATTGCCGAGATCATTTCGGTGATCGACGGCATCGCGTTCCAGACCAACATCCTGGCGTTGAACGCGGCGGTGGAAGCGGCGCGTGCCGGCGAACAGGGCCGTGGATTCGCCGTGGTTGCCAGCGAAGTGCGCGCGCTGGCCCAGCGCTCGGCAGGTGCGGCCAAGGAGATCAAGGAGCTGATCGACGCCTCGGTGGCGCAGGTTGGCGCCGGTGCGCAGCTGGTGCACGGCGCGGGCCGCACCATGCAGGAAATCGTCGGCCAGGTCGGTCGAGTGAACGAGATCATGGCCGAGATCTCGGCAGCCTCGCGCGAGCAGTCGGCGGGCATCGAGCAGGTCAACCAGACCGTGGTGCAGATGGATGAGACCACCCAGCAGAACGCCGCGCTGGTGGAAGAAGCCAGCGCCGCCGCGCGGGCGATGGAAGAACAGGCCGAGCAGCTGGCGGTGGCGGTCTCGCGCTTCCGTTTGCAGGCCGAGCCGGTGGCCACGGTCCGTCGCGCTGCCTGAGCCACGCTGGATGCAAATGAAGACGCCCGGCAAAGGCCGGGCGTCTTCATTTCTGCTCGATGCTGTGCCTGGCCGGAATGCGGCGGCAGCGCAGCGTCAGAACATGCCTTCGAAGGGGTTCCAGCTGGCTTTGCCCTTCACCTGCTCCAGGTAGTAGCTGTAGTTGGTGCTGGAGGCGACCAGGAAGTTCAAGGCGATGAAAAGTGCGCGGGCGACGATCTCCGGCAGGAACAGGGTGACGGCGGCCAGCACGATATTGATACCGATCACCACCAGCGCCTTGCGCCACATGCCCAGAATGAACAGGTAGATGAAGCCGAAGAAGAAGGCGAAGAAATTGATGTTGACCTTGAGGCGGTCGCCGAAGGACAGCGCCTTCCAGGCTTCCTTGAAGCGGGGCTCCTTCGGAGCGCCATGCTGCTGGAAGAAGTTGAAGCGGAACTGCCACTTCGGGCTGAAGCGGGAGAGATCGACTGCGTTCATTGACGATTACGTCCTTGTAGGAAAACGGTTACATGATATGAGGTGGATGGTTCAGGAAACTACCCTCAACCGTCAAAAATGTGACGCGCCCGGCATGTGCAGGCCTGCGGCGGGGCGCCGCACCGTCACCCATCCGCCTTGTTTTTAGGATAGGGTGCGCAGTTCCGCTGCCGCCCCAGCTGATCCCGGGCGGCGGCGGGATGTCCATGGAGGTTGCATGACCACACCTGCTACACCGGAAAACGCACCGGGACCGGTGCTCCTGCCGACACCTGAAGTGGTGCAGGCACAACAACTGCTCGCACGCCAGCAACTGGCGGTGGCGATGGACCGTGCACGCACGGCCGCTACGCAGAGCGCGGCCGCGGCCGCGCTGGAAAGCGAGTAATCCGCAACACCGTCGATCGCGCTGGCCTGCCGCCAGCGCGATCGCGGCGCGCGCCGCCGGTCAGAACCGCGCGGTCATGCTCATGAAGTAGCTGCGCCCGGCCACGAAGTAGTCGGTGGAGCCCTCGGCATACAGCTTCTTGTCGGCCAGGTTGCTGACGCCGCCGCGCAGGGTCAGTACCTCGTTGACGTTCCAGGCCGCGGTCAGGTCATACAGCGTGTAGGCCTTGAGGAAGGTTGTCGCCGTGCCGGTCTGCTTGCCGGTGTACTGCGCCGACAGGCTGCTGGAGAACATCGTGTTGGGCGTCCAGTCCAGCGACGAATAGCCGGAGAACTCCGGCGTATCGATCAGGTTCCTGCCGGTGGTCAGGTTCTTGGCTTCCTTCATCCAGGTGGCCGAGGTGCGCCAGCGCCAGTGTTCACCGAAGCGGAAGTTCAGATTGCCTTCCATGCCGCTGGTGCGCGCGCGCTGCACGTTGCTCATGCGCGTCCACCAGATGCCGTTGAACTTGCCCAGCGGCGCGTACTCGATCTTGTTCTTGAAGTCGGTATGGAAGTAGGTCAGGCCCGCATCGAACAGGTCATTGTCGAAGCTGATGCCGATCTCGCGGTTGGTGCTGGTTTCCGGGTCCAGGTCCGGGTTGCCGGCCATGTAGCAGCCACCGCGGGTATAGCCCAGCGGAATCAGCGAGGTGCAGCCGCGGCCGCCGGACTGGGTGGCCGCGCTGGGCGAGTTTTCGGTCAGGCTGGGGGCGCGGAAGCCCTTGGAAACACCACCGCGTATCGTCCACTGTTCGGCCGGGTGCCAGACCAGGTAGGCGCGGGGGCTGACGTGGCTGCCGAACTTCTCATGGTGATCCAGGCGTGCGCCCAGGGTCAGCGCCAGAGTGCGATGCAGCTTCAGTTCGTCCTCGACGAACAGTGCCCAGGTATCCACTTCCAGGTCGGAACCGTTGACCGCGTTGCCGGCATAGTCGATCGGCGCGCGGCCGATGGTATCGGTGTTGGTCAGTTCCTGGCGCTTCCACTGGCCACCGACGGCGAACTGGTGCTCAACACCCAGGGTGAAGGGCGTGGTCAGGCTGCCTTCGATGATGGTATCGGTGGCTTCGGAGCGGCCGGTGGCGCCGATGTCGTTCTTGTACTCGGTCCAGTACGCACTGATCTTCGAGTTGCCGAAGCTCCACTTGCCGTCGTGGTTGAGCGCCAGCGAGCTGCGCTTGAGTTCGCTGGCACCCCAGGCGCCTTCGTCCTGCTTCTCCAGCGACGCGTCGATGAAGGACTGCTGCACGCCGTGGCCGGCTTCCAGCGACAGTTCCTGCGCGTCGCTGAGCTTCCACTGCAGCAGCGCGTCGACATTGCGGTCCTTTTCGCCGGCGTAGGCGTTGCCGTAGACACCACCGTTGGAGCGGTCCGAGTCGCGGCGCATGCTGTTGGCACCGATGCGCAGGCCGAAGCGCTCGCCGAGCGGGCCGGAGAACGTCGCACCGATCTGCTGGGTATCACCGCGCTTGCCATCGCCCGGGCGGGTATAGCTGTGGGTGGCGCTGCCGTTCCAGTCATCACCGATACGCTTGGTGATGATGTTGATCACGCCGCCCATGGCGTCGGAGCCGTACAGCGACGACATCGGTCCGCGCACCACCTCGATGCGTTCGATCTGGTCGGGCGAGATCCAGTTCAGATCCTGGCGGCCGAGGTCGGGGCGGTAGTTGGTCGAGGCCGAGCTGCCCATGCGCTTGCCGTCCACCAGCACCAGCGTGTAATTGGACGGCATGCCGCGCAGCTTGATCTTGGACTGCTCGCCGACCGCACTGAGGCCGCCGGTCACGCCCGGCACGCGGCTGAGCAGGGTGGCCAGGTCGTGCACCGGCTGGCGCTCGATGTCCTCGCGGCTGATCACGCTGATGCTGGCCGGCGCGTCCTTGATCCATTGCTGGTTGCCCGAGGCGGTGACCACCACGGTATCCAGATCCTTGGTGGAGGCATCGGCACTGGCCTCTGCGGCGGCCAGGCCGGGCAGGGCAAGCAGGCAGGCGGTGGCCAGGGCGCAGGCCAGGCGGGTGCGCGGCAAGCGCGCGGAAGGGGTACGGAACGACAGGGACATGACGGCTTCCATCGGAGGAGGGGGACCCGGTGGAAGCAGCAGGCGCGCGCAGACAGCAGGCAGCCCCCTTCCATGGGTCGTGGGCGCAGGGTTGGAACCGGCGCAGCTGGGTGGGTCTCGGCCGTGCGGAAGACGGTGACCTGCCTGGTTAATGAAATGATAACCGTTCGCGTTTGTTACGATCCAGTACCTGGGGCGACGAAGTGACATCCGTTCTTCTGTCCCGGCACTCGCCTGCTGTTTGCTGAATGGGGATAAATCCCGGCGTAGACCTTCGCACTCGGCTTACATCCGGCGCCCTAGACTGAGCCGCATTTTCGATTCCGCCCCGTTGGAGATCGTGTGGGTTCCGGTAGTGACAGACAGCGACTGCGTGGCGTGACGCCGACGCAGCCAGGACAAGTGCGGGCGCCGGGAAAGCGCGCCGGGAACCTTGGTGCATGCAGCCCGGCCGGGATGGCCGGCCGTGCCGACTGCGCGGAGTAGGCGGCAATGGGGGTGCAGACCATCCATGCGGAAGCAGATACGTCCCGGCTTGATGCCGGCTGGACGCTGCTGCCGGCCGAATCGCCGTTGCAGATGCCCGAGCAGACCCTGCGCGAAGGTCAACTGAAGGTTCGCCGCCACCGCACCTCGCCGCGGCTGATCGGCCTGCGCCGGTTCTACATCTTCGGCGGCACGCTGGCGATGACCGCCATCGCCACCCGTATGATGTGGCGGGTGCTGTCGGCCAATGGCATCAGCGTGCTCGAAGCCTGCCTGCTGGTGCTGTTTGTCGGCCTGTTCGCCTGGATCGCGCTGTCTTTCGCCAGTGCCGTGGCCGGCTTCCTGACCGCCGTGTTCGACCGGGGTTACCGCCTTGGCATCGACCCGGACAAGCCGCTGCCGACGGTACACAGCCGCACCGCGCTGCTGATGCCGACCTACAACGAAGACCCGCGCCGGCTGCTGGCCGGCCTGCAGGCGATCTACGAGTCGGTGGCCGCCACCGGCCAGCTCGACCGGTTCGACTTCTTCGTGCTCAGTGATACCCGCCGCGAAGACATCGCACGGGCCGAGGAGCAGGTGTTCGCCGAACTGCGCGAGCGCGTGCCCGATGGCCAGGCGCGGCTGTTCTACCGCCGCCGTGGCGACAACAGCGGGCGCAAGGCCGGCAACATCGCCGACTGGGTCCGCCGCTTCGGCGGCGCCTACCCGCAGATGCTGATCCTCGACGCCGACAGCCTGATGACCGGCGACAGCATCGTGCGCCTGGTCGCGGGCATGGAACACAACGCCGACGTCGGCCTGATCCAGACCCTGCCGTCGGTGATTGGCGGGCGCACGCTGTTCGCGCGCATGCAGCAGTTCGGCGGCCGCGTGTATGGTCCGGTGATCGCCCGTGGCGTGGCCTGGTGGCACGGTGCCGAGAGCAATTACTGGGGCCACAACGCCATCATCCGCACCCGCGCCTTTGCCGATCAGGCCGGGCTGCCGGCGCTGCCGGGGCGCAAGCCGTTCGGTGGCCACGTGCTCAGCCATGACTTCGTCGAAGCGGCGCTGATGCGTCGTGGCGGTTGGGCCGCGCACATGGTGCCGTACCTGGGCGGCAGCTATGAAGAAGGTCCGCCGACCCTGACCGATCTGCTGGTGCGCGACCGCCGCTGGTGCCAGGGCAACCTGCAGCACGGCAAGGTGGTCGGCAGCCGTGGCCTGCACTGGATCAGCCGCATGCACATGCTGATCGGCATCGGCCACTATTTCACTGCGCCGATGTGGGCGATGCTGATGCTGATCGGCATCGCCATCCCGCTGTTCCAGGAAGGCATCGACTTCAACGCCCTGCTGCACCTGTCGCCCAGCGTGTACTGGCGCGCCCAGGACGAGCAGCAGGTGGTGCGCCTGTTCGCGGCGACCATGGCGGTGCTGCTGCTGCCCAAGGTGCTGGGTTACCTGGCGATGCTGCTGGACCCGGTCGACCGCCGCGGGTGTGGCGGCGCGCTGCGCGCGTTCGTCTCGATGCTGGTGGAAACCGTATTGGCCGCGCTGATGGCACCGGTGGTGATGTACGTGCAGTCGCGCGGCGTGGCCGAAGTGCTGTCCGGCCGCGATTCCGGCTGGGACGCGCAGCAGCGTGACGACGGTGGCATCTCGTGGCTGGCGTTGATCCGTGGCTATGGTGGCCTGGGCGTGTTCGGCGCCTTCATGGGCATGCTGGCCTGGGCGGTGTCGCCATCGCTGGCCGCGTGGATGGCGCCGGTGGTGATCGGCATGGTGCTGGCGGTACCGGTGGTGGCGCTGACGTCTTCGCGCGGCCCGGGTGCCTTCCTGCACCGTCTTGGGCTGCTCGATATCCCCGAGGAGAACATTCCGCCGCCGGTGCTGGTGCGTGCGGCACAACTGCGCCGGGAAGCCGCCGAGCAACCGCCGCTGTACTGATCCCCCTGCGCCAGCGGCATAATGCGGCTCGAACTTGAAGGAGCCGCATCATGCTGCAAACGGTGGAACAGGAAACCGGCGCCTCGCCGCAGTGGTCGGTGATCTGGCTGCACGGCCTCGGCGCCGACGGCCACGACTTCGCGCCGATCGTGCCGGAGCTGGTGCGGCCGCATTGGCCGGCGCTGCGCTTCGTGTTCCCGCACGCGCCGGTGCGGCCGATCACGATCAACAACGGCGTGCCGATGCGTGGCTGGTACGACATCGTCGGCATGGACTTCCGCTCGCGCGCCGACATGGCTGGCGTGCAGGAGTCGGTGGTGCAGCTGGATGCACTGATCGCGCGCGAGATCGAGCGCGGCATCGCGCCGGAGAAGATCTTCCTGGCGGGCTTCTCGCAGGGGGGCGCGATCATCCTGACTGCTGCGCTGTCGCGTACCGCGCCGCTGGCCGGCCTGATCGCACTGTCCACCTACCTGCCCGAAGCCGACGGCGCCAAGCGTGCTGAAGACGCGGTGCAGGTGCCGGTGTTCATGGCCCATGGCAGCAGCGATCCGGTGATTCCGCAGGCGGTGGCCACACACAGTGCGCAGGCACTGCAGGCGCTGGGCCTGGAGGTGGAATGGCACAGCTATCCGATGGCCCACCAGGTCTGCGCCGAGGAGATCCAGGCGCTGGGTGACTGGTTGCAGGAACGTCTGGGCGCTGCCTGAGCCATGTCACCGGCCAGCGCCCCGCCCTGGATGCCGGAGCTGTGCCGCCTGCCGCGGCTGGCGGCGATGCTCGGCCTGGCCGAACTGGTGGTGGTGGTGCTGGCCCTGGCGCCGGATGGCAGCCGCCACTGGACCGTTGGCGAACTGCTGTCGGCCAGTGGTTTCGCGTTGTGGCTGGCGCTGGCCGTAACGGCCAGCCTGTGCCTGCTGCGGAACGCGTTGTCGAGGTTGCCACAGGCCCTGGGGGCGGTCTCGGCCATCGCACTGGCGACGCTGATCGCGGTGGTCTGCGCGGGCATCGTGCATGCCCTGTACGCGGTGCTTGGCGACAACTTCGCCCGCGGCATCAGCTTCTGGCGCTTCACGCTGGGCAGCGCCGCGACGACGGCGCTGATCACTGCGTTGGCCCTGCGCTACTTCTATGTGAGTGACCGCTGGGCCGCGCAGGTACAGGCCAATGCACGCGCACAGGCCGATGCGCTGCAGGCGCGGATCCGGCCGCATTTCCTGTTCAACAGCATGAACCTGATCGCCAGCCTGCTGCATCGCGACCCGGTCGTGGCCGAGCGTGCGGTGCTGGACCTGTCCGATCTGTTCCGTGCCGCGCTGGGGGCGGGCGAGGGCGATTCCACCCTGCGTGACGAATGCGAGCTGGCCGAGCGCTACCTGTCGATCGAATCACTGCGCCTGGGCGAGCGCCTGCAGGTGCGCTGGCAGCGCGACGAACCGCTGCCCTGGGATCTTCCCCTGCCTCGCCTGGTATTGCAGCCGCTGGTGGAGAACGCCGTGCTGCATGGCATCTCGCGGCTGCCCGAGGGCGGCACCATCGAGCTGCAGCTGGTGCGCGAGGGTAATGAACTGCAGATCCGCGTGCGCAATCCGGCGCCCGACCCGCAGGCCCCCGGGCTGGCCCTGGCGCGCGGTGCCGGCCATGCCCAGCACAGCATCGGCCATCGGCTGGCCTGGCGCTTCGGCAACGCCGCGCGGATGACGGCTGGCTGGAGCGAGGGCTACTATGCCTGCCAGGTGACAGTGCCGATCCAGTGAGGGAGCGATCGTGAGGGTAGTCATCGCCGATGACGAACCGCTGGCGCGTGAGCGCCTGCGCAGCCTGTTGGCCGCGCAGGACGGCGTGGATGTGGTGGCCGAGGCCGGCAACGGCGAGCAGGCCCTGCATGCGTGCGCGGAGCTGCAGCCGGACCTGGTCCTGCTGGATATCGCCATGCCCGGGCTGGATGGCCTGGAAGCCGCCCGCCATCTGGCCAGCTTCGAGCCGCGCCCGGCGGTGGTGTTCTGCACTGCCTACGACGCGCATGCATTGTCGGCCTTCGAAGCGGCAGCCATCGATTACCTGATGAAGCCGGTGCGTGCCGAACGCCTGGCAGCGGCGATCGCACGTGCACGCACGTTCCTGGCCGGCCGCGACGGCCAGCCGCAAGGCCACCGCGGGCAGCAGGCCCGCAGCATGCTGTGCGCGCGCCTGCGCGGCAGCCTGCGCCTGATTCCGCTGGACGACATCCACTACCTGCAGGCCGAAGAGAAGTACGTGGTGGTGCACCACGCACGCGGAGAAGACCTGATCGAGGAGTCGCTGAAGTCGCTGGAAGAAGAGTTCGCCAGCCGCTTCATCCGCATCCATCGCAACTGCCTGGTGGCACGCCATGAGCTGGTGGAGCTGCGTCGCGGCACGGGCGGCCAGGTGCAGGCGATGTTGCGCCATGGCAAGCAACCGCTGGAAGTCAGCCGCCGCTGCGTGGCGACGCTGAAGCAGGAATTGCGGCATCTGTGAGTGTTCCGCGCGGCCTGCGGCCGCGACTGCTTACGAGCAACGTCTGGAGCAACTGCAACGGCGGTTGGTCGGCTCGTTGGTGCTACGTACTGGGTCGGGCCGGGGTGGGGTGGCGGGACACGCTGCAAGTACATCCCTGTAGCTCGATGGCGCCATCCATGGCGCCAACGGTCCCGCCATCCCACCCCGGCCCAACCCTCTCGTTTTTCCCGCGTCGGACGGCAAAGGCATTGTTGTTATCGGGCGGGGGAAGAGGGGTCAGATCCCTTTTCCTGCGGAAAAGGGATCTGAGCCCGGAAGCCGTCGGCAGTTGCTTTTGCTTCTGCTCTTTTTTCTTTTCTTTTGATCTTCCGTGGCCGGCGCACACGGAAACTGTCAGAGGCCGGGCGGGGTGGGCTGCGCAGGGGCGTGAGCCGCATGGATGCGGCGACCGAGCTTACATGGACGTACTTGCAGCGGCCCCTGCGCAGTCCATCCCGCCCGGCCCAGCACGGCTGTTGCTTCAACCATACCCCCAGCCAGCCACGAGGGGCTCCGCCGTTGGCCGTATCCCCGCCGAAGGCGCGATAATGACCGGATGGAAACCGTCCGCATCGCCACCCGCAAGAGCCCGCTCGCCCTCTGGCAGAGCGAACACGTCGCCGACCGCCTGCGCCAGGCCCATCCCGGCCTGCATGTGGAACTGGTGCCGATGAGCACCCGCGGCGACGAGGTGCTGGACCGCTCGCTGGCCGCCATCGGTGGCAAGGGCCTGTTCCTGAAGGAACTGGAGCTGGCCATGCTGCGTGGCGAGGCCGACTGCGCCGTGCATTCGCTGAAGGATGTGCCGATGGAACTGGATGCGCCGTTCGCGTTGCCGGCAATGCTGACCCGCCACGATCCCGCCGATGGCTTCGTCTCCAACCTGTATGCCTCGCTGGACGCGCTGCCGATCGGGGCACGGGTCGGTACCTCGTCGCTGCGTCGACAGGCCCAGCTGCGCGCGCTGCGCCCGGACCTGGAACTGCTGGACCTGCGCGGCAACGTCAACACCCGCCTGGCCAAGCTCGACAACGGTGGCTACGACGCCATCGTGCTGGCCGTGGCCGGCCTGGAGCGCCTGGGCCTGGGCGAGCGCATCGTCGCGCGCCTGCAACCGCCGCAGTGGCTGCCGGCCCCGGCGCAGGGCGCGGTAGCGGTGGAGTGCGATGGTGGCAATGCGCGCCTGATGGCGCTGTTCGCCCCGCTTGATGACGCGGCCACGCGCGCCTGCGTGGAGGCCGAGCGGGCGATGAACCGTGCGTTGCATGGCAGCTGCCACGTGCCGGTGGCGGCCATCGCGCAGTGGCAGGGCGACGACCTGCACCTGCAGGGGCTGGTTGGCAGCGCCAGCGACGGCCGTGCCGTGCGTGCCGAGGCGGTGGGCCCTGCCGGTGACCCGGAAGCGCTGGGCCAGCGCGTGGCGAAGATGCTGCTGGATGATGGCGCCGGCGGGCTGCTGAACGTCTGAGCCATCGCAGGTAGTGCCGGCCGCTGGCCGGCAACCTCGTGGCCCAGTTGAATGCAGTTGCCGGCCAGCGGCCGGCACTACCGGAAGAAGAACGGGCGCCCTGGCGCCCGTTCTGCTTACTTGAACTTGTAGACCACGTTCATCGTGGTCAGCGTATCGGTCTTGCGCTTGTCCTCGGCCACGTCACTGTTGTAACGCGCCTGCCAGCCGGCCTTCAGCGCCAGATGTTCGTTCATGCTCACCGAAACACCGAAGTCGTTCTGGCCGAAGGTGTTGTACGAACCCGATTCGACCAGCAGGGTGTTGACCAGGTCGGTGTTGTCGGTCAACGAGTACTTCATGTCGAACAGGCCGCGGCCGATCATGCCGGTGCGGGTGCGGTCGTCCTCGGTGCTGTGGGTGCGGCGCACACCGGGGCCGATCTGTGCGTCGAACGAGAAACGCTCGGTGTTCCACAGGCGGGTGCCGTAACCCAGACCGAACGAGCTCTGGCGGTCGTAGGTGGCGAAGTCATCGCGCTCGGTACGCACCGTGGCCGTCAGCTGGCGGTGCTCGCCCAGCTGCAGCGCGCTGCCGGCACTGCCGGTGTAGCGGTTGGCGGTGGTGTTGTTGCGGCGGCTGGTGGAGCCGTCGTCGCGGGTCTCGATCACCTTGGAGCTGGAACGCAGGCCGGCCAGGTCCATGCTGTGCACCCAGTCGCCATCGGTGTAGCGCAGGCGCAGGCGGCCGTTGAAGCTTTCGGTGCTGCTGTTGCCGCGTGCCGAGGCGAAGCCGAGCTCGCCGCCACTGCCGCTCCACGGCGAGGACATCGCCGCCAGTTCGGAGGCATCCTGCGCATACGCGAGCGGTGCGCACAGCAGCAGGGGGATCAGCAGGGACACGCGCAGGGACATCGGGGCTTCTCCGAAGCGGTTGACAGCCGGTGATGATACTGGAAGCGTGATGGCGGTCCGAATCGATCCAAACGGTTTCTTCAGCAGACGTTGCCGCGATCGCCTATTCAGGGCAGATCGACGCGCAATGCCGGGTCGTTGAAGCGCGAATAGCGCAGGCGCAGCTGGAAGCTGCGGCCATTGCTGCTGCCGCTGCGGACGATCTGCCGCGGCAGGCCCTGCGCGTCCACCCAGTACTCCAGGCGTTCGCCGGGCTGCGCGCCACGCAGGCGGTAGTGACGCGTCTCGACCCCGTCCAGCGACTGGCTGCCCAGGTCTTCGGCCTGCAGATCGGCGGGCAGGGCATCGGCCGGCAGCGGGTTGCGCCATTGCTCGAGCAGGCCCGGCGGGGTCGGCACCTGCCGGATCGCGTCGTCGGCCTGCAGGAACATGGTGTCGCCGATGATCGTCTGCGGACCGGCCGGGGTCTGCACCCGGAAGCGGTCGGGGGCGACGAAGTCCATGGCGCTGCGCACCGGCTGCGGCGCACCCAGCACCTCCAGTTCGGCGTGGAAGCTGCGCAGGGCCGAGAAGCGCTGGCTGGCGCCCAGCACCGCCTGCGCCGGATCCGCTGCCGGCACGGGCGCTCCGGTGCTGGCCGGCGCGGGCGCGCGATCACAGGCGGCCAGCAGCAGGCAGGCCAGCAGGGACAGGGCAGGCAACCGGCGCATCGGGTGTTCCAGAGGGGTGGGGGCGACCACGATAGCCCAAACGTCCCACACAAGACCCGCGACTCGGACATAATCGGGGGTATGGACCGATACGAACGCATCACCGCCCTGCATCGTCTGCTCAAGTCCGCACGCTATCCGGTGACGGTGGCGACCCTGCAGGACAAGCTCGGTTGCTCCCGTGCCACCGTCTACCGCGATCTGGCCTTCCTGCGTGACGCGCTGATGGCACCGATCGAGGGCGACGGCGAGGCCGGCTTCCGCTACCAGGCCGACGAGAGCGACCGCTTCGAGCTGCCCGGGCTGTGGCTGAGCTCGGAGGAACTGCATGCCCTGCTGGCCTCGCAGCACCTGCTGGCGCGGACCGGCGGCGGCGTGCTGTCCTCGGTGCTGGCACCGCTGCAGCAGCGCATCGAGAGCCTGCTGGCAGCCCAGGCTGGTGTTTCCAGCTGGCCGGTGGACCGCGTGCGGGTGATTCCGCACCGTGGCCGCAAGTTCGATGAAGGCAGCTTCCGCAGCGTGGCTTCGGCGGTGCTGGAGCGCCGCCAGCTGGCGTTCGAGTACCGCGCCCGCTCCACCGACGAGCCGACCAGGCGCACCGTTTCGCCGCAGCGCCTGACCCACTACCGCGACAACTGGTACCTGGATGCCTGGGACCATGACCGCGAGGCGCTGCGCAGCTTTGCCGTGGACCGTATCCACAAGGCGCGGGTGATCGACAGCACCGCCCGTGACGTCGCCGACAGCGAGCTGGACGAGCAGCTGGGGGCCAGCTACGGCATCTTCTCCGGCGCGCCGAAGGGCTGGGCGACCATCCTGTTCAGCGCCAAGGCCGCGCGCTGGGTGGCCGACGAGCACTGGCATTCCAAGCAGCAGGGCCGCTTCCTGGCCGACGGCCGCTATGAACTGAAGGTGCCGTACAGCGTCTCGCGCGAGCTGCTGATGGACGTGCTGCACTACGGCTCGGATGCCGAGATCGTCGAGCCGGTGATGCTGCGCGAGCAGGCCAAGGCGCTGCTTGAGCTCGCCCTGAGCAACTACGACAACTCCTGACACTCCCCCCGAGAACCCTCCCGCCAATGAAGAAGACCCTGTTGCTCCCCCTGCTCCCCCCCTCTCCGGCCCTACCCCCCCGCGCCAGCCCCGCCGGGCCCCCCCGAAGCCGGGGGGGGCCGCCCGCGCCCTGGCCCCTGCCGCCAGCCCTTGAAGTGGCAACCACCCCCCCAACCAAGGAAGGG
>NZ_RXLZ01000063.1 GCF_003970865.1 Stenotrophomonas maltophilia
ACGCTGGCCTGCTGCTGCGCGGCACCAAGCGTGACGACGTCGAGCGTGGCCAGGTCCTGGCCAAGCCGGGTTCGATCAAGCCGCACACCAAGTTCGAAGGCGAAGTCTACGTCCTGTCGAAGGACGAAGGCGGCCGTCACACCCCGTTCTTCAACGGCTACCGTCCGCAGTTCTACTTCCGTACCACCGACATCACCGGCGCAGCTGCTCTGCCGGAAGGCGTCGAAATGGTGATGCCGGGTGACAACGTCAAGATGGTCGTCACCCTGATCAACCCGGTGGCAATGGACGAAGGCCTGCGCTTCGCCATCCGCGAAGGCGGCCGTACCGTCGGCGCCGGCGTGGTCTCGAAGATCATCGAGTAATCTGGTAGTATCTGCGCCCCGATGTTGCCTGGGTAGGGCATCGGGGCGTATCAAATGGGAAAGCAGGCACAGGATGTGCCTTGTGTTCCCCGGACCAGGAAGGGTCAATGCCATTCAGGCGGCGTCAACAGGCGACTGTTGACAGCTGCCTTGCGTGCCATTATGCTTCTACGTCTGGGCAGGCCGGGTAACTGGTCTGCCTACGTTTTTGAGGTCTATGGAGTGACCTTGTCGGCCTGCAGGAGTGTGGGTCGTCCGTATTCAGGAATTTCATGGGGCAAAGCAACCCAGAGGCTTTGTCTGTCGCTCTTTTAACGAAGGAACCTACCGCCATGGCGGACCAAAAGATCCGGATCCGGCTGAAAGCGTTCGATCATCGTCTGATCGACCGTTCGGCCAGCGAGATCGTTGAAACGGCAAAGCGGACCGGCGCGCAAGTGCGTGGCCCGATCCCGCTGCCGACCAAGATCGAGCGTTACACCGTTCTCGTTTCCCCGCACGTCGACAAGGACGCGCGTGACCAGTACGAGACCCGCACGCACAAGCGCGTGCTCGATATCGTTGACCCGAATGACAAGACCGTGGACGCGCTGATGAAGCTCGAACTGGCTGCCGGCGTCGACGTTCAGATCAAGCTGACCTGAGGACTACGACCATGACGAAGAAGTATTCGTTGGGCTTCGTGGGCCGCAAGGCTGGCATGAGCCGCGTGTTCACTGAAGATGGCCGCTCCATCCCGGTGACCCTGATCGAAGCAACCCCGAACCGCATCGCGCAGATCAAGACCGTCGAAACCGACGGCTACAGCGCCGTGCAGGTGACCGTCGGCGCGCGTCGCGCTGCCCTGGTCAACAAGCCGGAAGCCGGCCACTTCGCCAAGGCGAAGGTGGAAGCGGGTCGTGGCCTGTGGGAATTCCGCGTTGAAGACGCGCAGCTCGGCGATTTCGCCGTTGGCGGCGAAGTCAAGGCGGACATCTTCGAAGTCGGCCAGATCGTCGACGTCCAGGGTGTCACCAAGGGTAAGGGCTTCCAGGGCACCATCAAGCGCCACAACTTCCGTATGGGCGATGCAACCCACGGTAACTCGCTGTCGCATCGCGCGCCGGGTTCGCTGGGTCAGCGCCAGACTCCGGGTCGCGTTTTCCCGGGCAAGAAGATGTCGGGCCACATGGGCGCAGTGCAGCAGAGCACCCAGAACCTGGAAGTGGTCAAGGTCGACGTCGAGCGCGGTCTGATCGCCGTTCGCGGCGCCGTTCCGGGCGCGGCGGGTGGCGACGTGATCGTCCGTCCGGCGAGCAAGGCATAAGGAGAGATGACGATGGAACTCGTTATCACGGGTAGCAACAACAAGGTCTCGGTCTCCGACGCCGTGTTCGGTCGCGATTTCAGCGAAGATCTGGTCCACCAGGTCGTCGTTGCCTACCGCAACGCCGGTCGCGCCGGCACCAAGGCACAGAAGACTCGCTCCGAAGTGGCTGGTACCACCAAGAAGTCGAAGAAGCAGAAGGGCGGCGGCGCGCGTCATGGCGCACTGACGGCTCCGATCTTCGTCGGCGGCGGTGTCACCTTCGCGGCCAAGCCGCGCAGCTTCGAGCAGAAGGTCAATCGTAAGCAGTACCGTGCCGCCATGTGCGCGATCCTGTCCGAGCTGAACCGTCAGGGCCGTTTGACCATCGTGGAGTCCTTCGACGTCGAAGTGACCAACACGAAGGGTCTGATCGCCAAGCTGGCCGGCCTGGAAGTGGGCAAGCGCCCGCTGATCGTCACCGAAGAAGCGTCCGAGCACCTGTACCTGTCCGCCCGCAATCTGCCGTACGTGCAGGTGCGTGACGTCCAGGGTCTGGATCCGGTCTCGCTGGTGGGTGCCGACACGGTCGTCATCACCGCTGACGCGGTCAAGAAGGTCGAGGAGTGGCTGGCATGAACAGCAACGAAAAAATCTTCAGCGTGCTGCGTGCCCCGCGTGTCTCCGAAAAGACCGCGCGCCTGCAGGAACTCTCCAACCAGTATGTCTTCGAAGTTTCGAACGAAGCCACCAAGGCCGATGTAAAGGCCGCGGTTGAGCAGCTGTTCGACGTCAAGGTCGAAGCCGTCAACGTGGTCAACGTCAAGGGCAAGAACAAGTCCTTCCGTAACCGTGCTGGCCGCCGCGGCGATTGGCGCAAGGCGTACGTTCGCCTGGCCGATGGCCAGTCGATCGATGTAACGGCCAAGGCCTGAGGTACATCCCATGCCATTGATGAAATTCAAGCCCACTTCCCCCGGCCGCCGTTCGGCCGTGCGCGTGGTCACTCCCGACCTGCACAAGGGTGCTCCGCACGCTGCGCTGGTCGAGTCGCAGAGCCGCTCGGGTGGTCGTAACCACCATGGCCGCATCACCGTGCGTCACGTCGGTGGTGGTGCCAAGCAGCACTACCGCATCATCGACTTCAAGCGCAACAAGCTGGGCATCCCGGCGCGCGTGGAACGCATCGAATACGATCCGAACCGCACCGCGCACATCGCTCTGCTGTGCTACGTCGACGGTGAGCGTCGCTACATCATCGCCCCGAAGGGCTTGAAGGCTGGTGATCAGGTGATCGCTGGTTCGGATGCCCCGATCAAGGCCGGCAACACCCTGCCGCTGCGCAACATCCCGGTCGGCACCACCATCCACTGCATCGAACTGAAGCCGGGCAAGGGCGCTCAGATCGCTCGCGCCGCGGGTGCGGCCGTGCAGCTGGTGGCTCGCGAAGGCATCTACGCCACCCTGCGTCTGCGCTCGGGTGAAATGCGTAAGGTTCCGGTCGAGTGCTGCGCCACCATCGGCGAAGTCGGCAACGACGAGCACAGCCTGGAAAAGCTGGGCAAGGCCGGTGCCAAGCGTTGGCGCGGCGTCCGCCCGACCGTTCGTGGTGCTGCCATGAACCCGGTTGACCACCCGCACGGTGGTGGTGAGGCGAAGGCCGGCCAGGGTAATCCGCATCCGGTCACCCCGTGGGGTGTCCCGACCAAGGGTTACAAGACGCGCCATAACAAGCGCACTCAGCAGTTCATCGTCCGCGATCGTAGGGGCTAATCGACCATGGCACGTTCACTCAAGAAGGGCCCGTTCGTCGATCACCACCTCGTCAAGAAGGTGGAGGCCGCTGCGGGCAGCAAGAAGCCGATCAAGACCTGGTCGCGCCGTTCGATGATCCTGCCTGACATGGTAGGCGTCACCATTGCCGTGCATAACGGCAAGAACCACATCCCGGTTCTCGTCAACGAGAACATGGTCGGCCACAAGCTCGGCGAATTTGCCATCACCCGGACCTTCAAGGGTCACGGTGGTGACAAGAAGTCGGGCAAGTAAGGAGAGATGACAATGGAAGCGAAAGCCATCCTGCGCACTGCGCGCATCTCCCCGCAGAAGGCTCGTCTGGTCGCTGACCAGGTGCGCGGTCTGCCGGCCGAGCGTGCGGTCAACCTGCTGAAGTTCTCGGACAAGAAGGCTGCCCACCTGATCAAGAAGGTGGTGGAGTCGGCAATTGCCAACGCCGAGAACAACCAGGGCGCCGACGTCGACGAGCTGAAGGTTCAGACCATCATGGTTGATGAAGGTCCGACCCTGAAGCGTTTCATGGCGCGGGCGAAAGGCCGCGGTACCCGCATCCTCAAGCGCACCAGCCACATCACTGTGGTTGTGGGCGCCGCCAAGTAAGCGGATAAGGAAAAGACCATGGGTCATAAAGTTCATCCGATTGGTATCCGCCTCGGCATTTCCAAGGACTGGAACTCCAAGTGGTACGCCAACAAGGCCGAGTTCGCTGGTTACCTGGCAGCCGACCTGAAAGTGCGCGAAATGCTGCGCAAGAAGCTGGCTCAGGCCGGCATCAGCAAGATCCTGATCGAGCGTCCGGCCAAGACCGCTCGCGTGACGATCCACACCGCCCGTCCGGGCGTGGTGATCGGCAAGCGCGGTGAGGACATCGAGAAGCTGCGCAAGGAAGTGAGCGAGATGATGGGCGTCCCGGCGCACATCAACGTCACCGAAGTGCGCAAGCCGGAACTGGACGCGCAGCTCGTTGCCGAGTCGATCGCCCAGCAGCTGGAGCGTCGCATCATGTTCCGCCGTGCAATGAAGCGCTCGGTCGGCAACGCGATGCGCCTGGGTGCCCTGGGCATCAAGGTCAACGTTGGTGGCCGCCTCAACGGTGCAGAAATCGCCCGTTCGGAGTGGTACCGCGAAGGCCGCGTGCCGCTGCACACCCTGCGTGCCGACATCGACTATGGCTTCGCTGAAGCCAAGACGACCTACGGCATCATCGGCATCAAGGTCTGGATCTACAAGGGCGAGGTCTTCGATTTCTCCCAGGTTGGCCAGGAAAAGCAGGACGACACCCCGTCGCGCAACGATCGTCACGATCGCGGCGACCGTGGTGACCGTCAGCGCCCGGCCCGTGAAGCGAGGTAACGACAATGTTGCAACCCAAGCGAACCAAGTACCGCAAGGTACACAAGGGCCGTAACGATGGCCTGAGCTGGAGCGCCAACGCTGTCAGCTTCGGCGAATACGGCCTGAAGGCAACCGCACACGGTCAGCTGACCGCGCGTCAGATCGAAGCGGCTCGCCGCTCGATCAGCCGCTACGTCAAGCGCGGCGGCAAGATGTGGATCCGCGTGTTCCCCGACAAGCCCATCACCAAGAAGCCCATCGAAGTCCGAATGGGTTCTGGTAAGGGTAACGTGGAATACTGGGTGGCCCAGATCCAGCCCGGCCGCATGATCTATGAAATCGAGGGTGTTTCCGAGGAAGTGGCTCGCGAGGCGTTCCGCCTGGCCGCCGCCAAGCTCTCGGTCACCACCACTTTCGTGACCCGTACGGTGCGCTGATGGATATCAAAACTCTCCGTGAAAAGTCGGCTGACGAACTCAAGGCCCACCTGATCGACCTGCGTAAGGAACAGTTCTCTGTCCGTATGCAGCAGGTCACCGGCCAGCTGCCGAAGACCCACGACATTCGCCGGGTCCGTCGCGAGATTGCTCGCGTCAAGACCCTGCTCGGCAGCACGAAGTAAGGATGGCCGCTATGAGCGACAATACTGAAAAGAAGACGCTGCGCACGGTCGAAGGCCGTGTCGTCAGCAACAAGATGGACAAGACGGTTACCGTCCTGGTTGAGCGTCAGGTCAAGCACGCGCTGTACGGCAAGTACATCAAGCGCTCGACGAAGCTGCACGCCCACGATGCCGACAACGCCTGCAAGGAAGGCGATGTCGTCCGCGTGACCGAGATTGCTCCGATGTCCAAGACCAAGAACTGGCGCGTGGTGGAAGTCATCACGCGCGCGGCTGAATAAGGAGCTGAATCATGATCCAGATGCAGAGCTACCTTGACGTCGCGGACAATTCGGGTGCCAAGCAGGTGATGTGCTTCAAGGTGCTGGGTGGTTCCAAGCGCCGTTACGCCGGCATCGGCGACATCATCAAGGTCACCGTGAAGGATGCGATTCCGCGCGGCAAGGTCAAGAAGGGTGAAGTGTATGACGCCGTCGTGGTGCGTACCCGCAAGGGTGTGCGTCGCGCCGATGGCTCGCTGATCCGCTTCGACGGCAACGCTGCCGTCCTGCTGAACAACAAGCAGGAGCCGATCGGTACCCGTATCTTCGGGCCGGTGACCCGTGAACTTCGTTCGGAGAAGTTCATGAAGATCGTCTCGCTCGCTCCCGAAGTGCTGTGAGCGACAGGAGATAATCATGGCTAACCGTATCAAGAAGGGCGACCAGGTTGTCGTCAACGCTGGCAAGGACAAGGGCAAGCAGGGCGAAGTCGTCCGCGTCGACGGCGACCGTGTGGTCGTCGCCAACGTGAACATCGTCAAGCGCCACACCAAGCCGAACCCGCAGGCAGGTGTTGCCGGCGGCGTGGTCGAGCGCGAAGCTTCGATCCATATCTCCAACGTGAATGTTCTGAACCCGGCTTCGGGCAAGGGCGAACGCGTTGGCTTCAAGGTGCTGGAGGATGGACGCAAACTGCGTGTGTTCCGCTCCAGCGGTGAGGCGCTCGACGCCTGAGGAATGAGAAGATGAGTTCCCGTCTCGAAAAGTTCTACAAGGACGAAGTGGTGCCGGCGCTGATGAAGCAGTTCGGCTACACCAATCCGATGGAAGTGCCGAAGCTGGTCAAGGTCACCCTGAACATGGGTGTCGGCGAAGCGGCCACCAACAAGAAGATCCTGGAAAACGCCGTCGGCGACATGACCAAGATTTCCGGCCAGAAGCCGGTTGTCACCAAGTCGCGTGTGTCGGTTGCGTCGTTCAAGATCCGCGATGGTTGGCCGATCGGCTGCAAGACCACGCTGCGTCGCCACAAGATGTACGAGTTCCTGGATCGCCTGATCAACATCTCGCTGCCGCGCGTGCGCGACTTCCGTGGTGTTTCCGGTCGTTCCTTCGACGGCCGCGGCAACTTCAACATGGGTGTGAAGGAGCAGATCATCTTCCCGGAAATCGACTTCGACGCCGTCGACGCGATCCGCGGTATGGATATCGCCATCACCACCACTGCGAAGACCGACGCGGAAGCGAAGGCGCTGCTGGCAGCGTTCAAGTTCCCGTTCCGTAACTGATCTGTCGAGGAAACCGAAATGGCAAAGACCTCCATGGTCAACCGCGACATCAAGCGGGAAAAGCTGGCAAAGAAGTACGCTGAAAAGCGTGCAGCTCTGAAGAAGATCGTGTCCTCCGTGGACGCGACCTACGAAGAGAAGATCGACGCCGCAACCAAGCTGGCCAAGCTGCCGCGCGATTCGTCGCCGAGCCGCCAGCGCAACCGTTGCGAGCTGTCGGGTCGTCCGCGTGGCGTCTACAGCAAGTTCGGCCTGGGCCGTAACAAGCTGCGTGAAGCCACCATGCGTGGCGACGTCCCGGGTCTGCGCAAGGCCAGCTGGTAATCCCAGCCGGCCCTGCGATCAGGCGCCCCTTCGGGGGTTCCTGAACCGGGCAGGGGAGGCATTCAGCTTTCCCTACGCAAAAAAACCGAAGAGCCCGGCGCAAGCCGGGCTCTTTTGGCGTATACTCCCGCGTCTTGCCCTGTGCAAACGGGGTTGTAGGAGTGGGCCCCTGGCCCGCTGCATCAAGGGACCTGGCCCGTTTCCAGGAGACAACAGATTTTCGCGAAAGCGGATATCGGTGCACTCAAAGGTACTCATATGAGCATGACTGATCCCATCGCCGACCTGCTGGTCCGCATCAAGAATGCGGCCGCGGTTGGCAAGCAGACGGTGAAAGCCCCGTCGTCCAAGATCAAGGTTGCGATCGCCCAGGTCCTGAAGGACGAGGGTTACATCACCGACCTGCGCGTGACCCAGCTGGAAAACAACAAGTCCGAGCTGGAAATCGTGCTGAAGTATTTCGAAGGCAAGCCGGTCATCGCGACCCTGAAGCGCTTCTCGCGTTCGGGCCTGCGCCAGTACCGCGGCAAGAGCGAGCTGCCGAAGGTCATGAACGGCCTGGGTATCTCCATCATTTCCACCTCCAAGGGCATCATGACTGATGCGCAGGCGCGCCAGCTGGGCGTCGGCGGCGAAGTCCTGTGCTTCGTGGCCTAAGGCGAGAGGAGTAGAACTATGTCCCGCGTAGCCAAGAAGCCCGTCACCCTGGGCAAGGTTGAACTGAACGTCCAGCCGGAAAGCGTCACCGTCAAGGGTCCGAAGGGCACCCTGTCGCTGCCGAAGCCGGCCGGTATTGCCATCAACGTCGACAGCGGCGTTGCTACCCTGAGCACCGAGAACGCCGAGCTGGTCGCACTGACCGGTACCGTGCGTGCGATCCTGGCCAACATGGTCAAGGGCGTGTCCGAAGGCTTCGAGCGCAAGCTGGAGCTGGTCGGCGTGGGTTACCGCGCTGCCATGCAGGGCAAGGACCTGAGCCTGTCGCTGGGCTTCTCGCACCCGGTCGTGTTCGTGGCGCCGGAAGGCATCACCATCACCACCCCGACCCAGACCGAGATCCTGGTCCAGGGCGCTGACAAGCAGGTCGTCGGTGAAGTTGCCGCCAAGATCCGTGCGTTCCGCAAGCCGGAGCCGTACAAGGGCAAGGGCGTGAAGTACTCCGACGAAGTCATCATCCGTAAGGAAGCCAAGAAGGCATAAGCGCGAGTCCCTCGCAAGAGCCCGCACATCCCTGTGCGGACTTCTCAGGGAAAAGCTCTTCCTTCAGCTTTCAAGGAATAATCAAAATGAACAAGAACATCGCCCGCCTGCGTCGCGCCAAGTCGACCCGCGCCCACATCCGTGAGCTCGGCGTCGCCCGCCTGTCGGTGCTGCGCACCGGCCAGCACCTGTACGCCCAGGTCTTCACCGCCGACGGTTCCAAGGTGCTGGCTGCTGCCAACACCACCCAGACCGACGTCATGGAAGGTCTGAAGAACGGCAAGAACGCCGATGCCGCCGCCAAGGTCGGCCGTATCGTCGCTGAGCGCGCCAAGGCCGCCGGCGTCGAGAAGGTTGCCTTCGATCGTTCGGGCTACCGCTACCACGGCCGCATCAAGGCCCTGGCAGAAGCCGCCCGCGAAGCCGGCCTGCAGTTCTAAGGGATAAGGGCAGGGGACCTGTGGTCTCCTGCCCGCCTGCTCGCCCGCCTGAATGAGGCGGGACGGCGCCACTCTTCTGCAGTGGCCCACCGGAACAACGCGACATTCCACAACCATAAGCGGCCCCGAGCCGTACATACCCAAACTACCAAGGAATCAAAATGGCAGAAGAGCGTCAGCAGCGGGGTCGCGATCGCGACCGTAACCGCGAAGAGAAAGTCGACGACGGCATGATCGAAAAGCTGGTCGCGGTCAACCGCGTCAGCAAGACCGTCAAGGGTGGCCGCCAGTTCACCTTCACCGCCCTGACCGTGGTCGGCGACGGCGAAGGCAAGGTTGGTTTCGGCTATGGCAAGGCGCGCGAAGTGCCGGTCGCCATCCAGAAGTCGATGGAACAGGCCCGCAAGAACCTGGTCAGCGTTGACCTGAACAACGGCACCCTGTGGCACACCATCAAGGATGGTCACGGCGCTGCCCGCGTGTTCATGCAGCCGGCTTCGGAAGGTACTGGCGTCATCGCCGGCGGTGCCATGCGCGCCGTGCTGGAAGCCGTTGGCGTGAAGAACGTGCTGGCCAAGGCCACCGGTTCGCGCAACCCGATCAACCTGGTGCGTGCCACCGTGAAGGGCCTGTCTGCTGCGCAGTCGCCGGCTCGCATCGCGGCCAAGCGCGGCAAGAAGGTGGAGGAACTCAACCATGGCTAATGAGTCCAACAAGACTGTGAAGGTGCGCCTGGTGCGCGGCCTGCGTGGTGCTCAGTCGCGTCACCGCCTGTCGGTGCGTGCTCTGGGTCTGAACAAGCTCAACGATGTGCGTGAACTGAAGGACAGCCCGCAGGTTCGCGGTCTGATCAACACCGTTCACTACCTCGTCAAGGTTGAGGAGTAATCGATCATGACTCTGCGTCTCAATGAACTGAGCCCGGCACCGGGCGCCCGCACCGAGCGCACCCGCGTCGGTCGCGGTATCGGCTCGGGCCTGGGCAAGACTGCCGGCCGCGGCCACAAGGGTTCGTTCGCCCGTAAGGGTGGCGGCAAGATCAAGGCTGGCTTCGAAGGCGGCCAGACCCCCATGCAGCGTCGTCTGCCGAAGATCGGCTTCCGTTCGCCGATCGCCAAGGACACCGCTGAAGTGCTGCTGTACGCGCTGGACAAGCTGCCGGCCGGCGAGATCGACTTCGCCGCCCTGCGTGCTGCCAAGCTGGTCCCGAGCACTGCAAAGAAGGCCAAGGTCGTCGTCAAGGGCGAAGTGACCAAGGCGTTCACCCTGAAGGGTATCGCTGCCACGGCTGGTGCCAAGGCCGCGATCGAAGCTGCCGGCGGCAGCGTAACGGAGTAAGAAAATCATGGCGCAAGCTGGCATCGGTAACCTCGCGGGCGGAATGGGCAAGTTCACTGAACTTCGCCAACGTTTGCTGTTCGTCGTCGGGGCTTTGATCGTCTATCGCATCGGCTGCTACGTGCCGGTGCCGGGCGTCAATCCCGATGCCATGCTTGCCATGATGCAACAGCAGGGCGGCGGCATCGTGGACATGTTCAACATGTTCTCGGGCGGCGCCCTGCACCGTTTCAGCATCTTCGCGCTGAACGTGATGCCGTACATTTCGGCATCGATCGTGATGCAGCTGGCCGTGCACATCTTCCCCGCCCTGAAGGCGATGCAGAAGGAAGGTGAGTCCGGCCGCCGCAAGATCACCCAGTATTCGCGCATCGGCGCCGTGCTGCTGGCAGTGGTGCAGGGCGGCTCGATCGCACTGGCCCTGCAGGGCCAGGTCTCGCCGTCGGGCGCTCCGGTCGTGTACGCGCCAGGCATGGGCTTCGTGCTCACCGCCGTGGTCGCGCTGACCGCCGGCACCATGTTCCTGATGTGGGTCGGTGAGCAGGTCACCGAGCGCGGCATCGGCAACGGCGTGTCGCTGATCATCTTCGCCGGTATCGTCGCTGGCCTGCCGGGTGCCATCATCCACACCTTCGACGCCTACCGCGACGGCAACATCCAGTTCATCCAGCTGCTGCTGATCGCCATCGTCGTGCTCGCCTTCACCTTCTTCGTGGTGTTCGTCGAGCGTGGCCAGCGCCGGATCACGGTCAACTACGCGCGCCGCCAGGGCGGTCGCAACGCGTACATGAACCAGACCTCGTTCCTGCCGCTGAAGCTCAACATGGCCGGCGTCATCCCGGCGATCTTCGCCTCGAGCCTGCTGGCCTTCCCGGCCACCCTGGCCATGTGGTCCGGCCAGGCTGCCAACCAGAGCAGCTTCGGCCAGGTCCTGCAGAAGGTCGCCAACGCGCTGGGCCCGGGCGAGCCGCTGCACATGATCGTATTCGCTGCGCTGATCACCGGCTTCGCGTTCTTCTATACCGCGCTGGTGTTCAACTCGCAGGAAACCGCCGACAACCTGAAGAAGTCGGGCGCGCTGATTCCGGGCATCCGTCCGGGCAAGGCCACCGCCGATTACATCGACGGCGTGCTGACCCGCCTGACCGCAGCCGGCTCGGCCTACCTGGTGATCGTCTGCCTGCTGCCGGAACTGATGCGCACGCAGCTGAACGCCTCGTTCTACTTCGGTGGTACTTCGCTGCTGATCGTGGTGGTGGTGGTGATGGACTTCATCGCCCAGGTGCAGGCGCACCTGATGTCCCACCAGTACGAGAGCCTGCTGAAGAAGGCCAACCTGAAGGGCGGCAACCGCGGCGGTTTTGCCCGCGGCTGATTGGCCTGTTATACTTTCGTCTTCCTGACGTGATGGTCCCTCCGCTTCGCGGACTCCGGCCACACAAACGAAGGGCGGCCCCCGCAGCGGTTCCGGGTGGGGGTGTGATGAGGTGGTCCCGCGCTGGAGTAGCGCGGGCGGCTCCGGGGGAAACCCCAGGTCCAACCCCATCCGGCGCCGGAGCCTGGGCACACTCCCCAGGCCGGGTTCATGAAACCAATGGTTTCACGGGCTTCCATGTAAACCGGAACCTTGTTAGTATCGCTAGTTCACTTTTTTGATCCATCCTGCCGGATTGGCGTGCCCGAGGCGCGCTGTCGGCCATCACTCAGCTGGAGAACCGCGTCATGGCGCGTATTGCAGGCGTCAACCTGCCAGCCCAGAAGCACGTCTGGGTCGGGTTGCAAAGCATTTACGGCATCGGCCGTACCCGTTCGAAGAAGGTCTGCGAAGTCGCAGGCGTTGCTTCGACCACCAAGATCCGCGATCTGTCGGAGCCGGAAATCGAGCGCCTGCGCGCCGAAGTCGGCAAGTACATCGTGGAAGGCGATCTGCGCCGTGAGATCGGCATCGCGATCAAGCGCCTGATGGACCTGGGCTGCTACCGCGGCCTGCGTCACCGTCGTGGCCTCCCGCTGCGTGGCCAGCGCACCCGTACCAACGCCCGCACCCGCAAGGGTCCGCGCAAGGCGATCAAGAAGTAAGGGACTGAGAAATGGCTAAGCCCGCTGCTAAGACCAAGAAGAAGATCAAGCGCGTCGTCACCGACGGCGTTGCCCACGTCCACGCTTCGTTCAACAACACCATCGTCACCATCACCGACCGCCAGGGCAACGCTCTGTCGTGGGCGACCTCCGGTGGCGCTGGCTTCCGCGGTTCGCGCAAGTCGACCCCGTTCGCTGCCCAGGTGGCTGCTGAAAAGGCCGGTCGTGCTGCGCTGGACTACGGCGTGAAGTCGCTGGAAGTCCGCATCAAGGGCCCGGGTCCGGGCCGTGAGTCGGCCGTGCGTTCGTTGAACAACGTCGGCTACAAGATCACCAACATCATCGACGTGACGCCTATCCCGCACAACGGGTGCCGTCCGCCGAAGAAGCGTCGCGTCTAAAGGGAGCGATAAGAAATGGCTCGTTATATCGGTCCTACCTGTAAGCTCGCCCGTCGCGAAGGCGCCGACCTGTCCCTGAAGAGCCCGGCGCGTGCGCTGGACTCGAAGTGCAAGCTGGAGCAGAAGCCCGGCCAGCACGGCGCCACTGCCCGCAAGGGCAAGCTGTCCGACTACGCCACCCAGCTGCGTGAAAAGCAGAAGGTCAAGCGTATCTACGGCCTGCTGGAGCGTCAGTTCCGCAACTACTACAAGAAGGCCTCGACCAAGAAGGGCAACACCGGCGAGAACCTGCTGCAGCTGCTGGAAACCCGCCTGGACAACGTCGTCTACCGCATGGGCTTCGCCGTGACCCGTCCGGCTGCCCGTCAGCTGGTGTCGCACCGCGGCGTCACCGTGAATGGCAAGTCGGTCAACCTGGCTTCGTACCAGGTCAAGGCTGGCGACGCCATCGCTCTGTCTGAAAAGGCTGCCAAGCAGCTGCGCGTCCAGGAAGCCCTGACCGTCGCCGCCCAGCATGACCTGAGCCCGTCGTGGGTTGAAGTGGATTCCGGCAAGTTCACCGGCATCTTCAAGGCTGTTCCGGATCGTTCGGATCTGCCTGCGGACATCAACGAAGCGCTGATCGTCGAGCTGTATTCGAAGTAATTCACATTGGAGAGCCCCCGGCGACGGCCGGGGGTTCACTAGGAGAACCCGCAACATGACGGTTACCGCCAACCAGGTTCTGCGTCCTCGCGGTCCGCAGATCGAACGCCTTACCGACACCCGTGCAAAGGTCGTTATCGAACCTTTGGAGCGGGGTTACGGGCATACGCTGGGTAATGCCCTGCGTCGCGTGCTGCTGTCGTCCATCCCGGGCTTCGCCATCACGGAAGTCGAAATCGACGGCGTGTTGCATGAGTACACCACGGTCGAAGGTCTGCAGGAGGACGTGCTCGAAGTCCTGCTGAACCTGAAGGACGTGGCCATCCGTATGCACTCCGGCGACAGCGCCACCCTGTCCCTGTCCAAGCAGGGCCCGGGCGTTGTCACCGCTGCCGATATCAAGGTCGACCACAATGTGGAGATCCTGAACGGCGAACACGTGATCTGCCACCTGACCAAGGATACGGCGATCAACATGCGTCTGAAGATCGAACGTGGTTTCGGCTACCAGCCGGCTGCCGCGCGTCGTCGTCCGGACGAAGAAACCCGTGCCATCGGCCGCCTGGTCCTGGATGCCTCGTTCTCGCCGGTCCGCCGCGTCGCCTATGCCGTGGAAGCGGCCCGCGTCGAACAGCGTACCGACCTGGACAAGCTGGTCATCGATATCGAGACCAACGGCACCATCGATGCCGAGGAAGCCGTGCGCACCGCCGCCGACATCCTCAGCGACCAGCTGTCGGTGTTCGGTGACTTCACCCACCGCGACCGCGGTGCAGCCAAGCCGGCCAACAACGGCGTGGATCCGGTGCTGCTGCGCCCGATCGACGATCTGGAGCTGACCGTGCGTTCGGCCAACTGCCTGAAGGCTGAAAGCATCTACTACATCGGCGATCTGATCCAGAAGACCGAAGTGGAGCTGCTGAAGACCCCGAACCTGGGCAAGAAGTCGCTCACCGAGATCAAGGAAGTGCTGGCTCAGCGCGGCCTGTCCCTCGGCATGAAGCTGGAGAACTGGCCGCCGGCCGGTGTCGCCAGCCACGGCATGCTGGGCTGATATCGGTAATGCCTGAAGGCTCCACCGTTCGCGGTGGGGCCTTCAACGCAACACAACATGCCATGACGAACCGCAGGTTCGCGCGGCAGGTCGTCCAGGACGGGCGGCCAGGACCAACCGCAGTCCGCGCAGCAACGCCAGGAAGGCGACAACGATCCGCACAGTCTCATCATTAACCAAGGAATATCACCATGCGTCACCAGAAGTCTGGCCGTAAGTTCAGCCGTACCAGCGCCCACCGCGAAGCGATGTTCAAGAACATGGCCGCCTCGCTGTTCAAGCACGAGCTGATCAAGACCACCCTGCCGAAGGCCAAGGAACTGCGCCGCGTTGCCGAGCCGCTGATCACCCTGGCCAAGGTCGACTCCGTCGCCAACCGCCGTCTGGCCTTCGCCCGTCTGCGCGACAACGAAGCCGTGGGCAACCTGTTCACCATCCTGGGCCCGCGCTACGCGAACCGTCCGGGCGGCTACCTGCGTCTGCTGAAGTGCGGCTTCCGCGCCGGCGACAACGCGCCGATGGCCTACGTCGAGCTGGTTGACCGTCCGGTCGTGGCCGAGGAAGTGGCCGAGTAATCGGACCGCTCCAACGCGACACAGCGAAAGCCCGGCCTCTGCCGGGTTTTTGCGTTCAAGGGGGCCGGATTCCGTTCCCGCGGAACGGGCTCTGACCCACACCGTTCCGACAGGCGTCACCTGTGGCGGTTCGAATGGCGCGCACTCTCGGTTACGCTTGGCGCCTGATCCATTCGAGCGTTGACGATGAATCCACTGCGCTGGCCCTTCCGCGCCCAGTTCTTCCTGGGCTTCCTGATCTGCGCGGGCCTGCTTGGCTACGCGATCTTCCTGCAGCTGAAGATGGGCCTGGAGCCGTGTCCGCTGTGCATCTTCCAGCGCCTGGCCTTCGCCGCGCTCGGCCTGCTGTTCCTGATCGGTGCGCTGCATGGTCCGTCCAACCGCCCGGGACGCGCGACCTATGGCGTGCTGGCCTTCATTGCCGCTGCAGTGGGCGTTGGCATCGCCGCGCGCCACGTCTACGTGCAGATGCTGCCGCCGGAAATGGGCTCCACCTGTGGCCCGCCGCTGGCCTTCCTGAGCGAGACCATGGGGCCGCTGGAAGTGTTCCGCACGGTGCTGACCGGTACCGGCAATTGCGGCAACATCGACTGGACCTTCCTGGGCTTGACCATGCCGATGTGGTCGGGTGTGTGGTTCGTGCTGCTGGCACTGTGGGCACTGGTGGTGTCGCTGCGCAAGGTCAAGCGCTGAAGCAGGGGAGTGCCGGCCGCTGGCCGGCACACCGTGGCAATGCCGGCCAGCGGCCGGCACTACCTCAGAAGTCCTGCTGCAGGCTCAGGAAAGCACCGCGGCGCGGTCCCCACTGCGGGGCAAACACGCCGACACCGCCGCCATCGCGCAGCTGGTAGCTGCGATCCAGTGCGTTGATCACCGCCAGCTGCACATGCAGCGGATGGCCGCTGTCGGCGTTGAAATCGTGCCCGGCGCTGAGGTTCACCTGCAGGTAGGACGGCAGCTCGCCGCCATTGGGCACGCCCTCGATGTCCGAACGCAGGCCGCTACCGAACACGTAGTTGGCGCCGACCCGGTTGTGCCCGGCGAAGGCATAGCTGAGGCCACCTGACGCGGTCAGCTTCTGGTCGTGGTCGAGGTGGATCCAGTGGTTGGCCACATAGGTCAGCGCTTCCGGGTCGAGGTTGTACTGGCTGGTGATGACGTCGGTACCGATGGCCTTGTTCAGCGCGGCGTTGAAGTAGGCACTGAACGGACCGTTGCTGTAGTCGGCGCTGAACTCCAGGCCACGGATGTGACCACGGCGGTAGTTGAAGGTCGAATAGATGTAGGCAGCGCCGAACTGGCCTTCGTCCTGCAGCCGCGCGACGCGACGGTCGTACGCATCCAGGCCCAGGGTCAGGTGTTCGCCCACTTGCTGCGAGACGCCGATGTCGTAGTAGTCGCTGCGCTCGGCCAGCGGCGTGTTGTTGCCGCCGCTGGGCTGCTGGTTGGTGGTGCCGTCGTACAGGGCGATGTCGCCGCTGGCGATCAGCTCGCTGGCCGGTGGCGTGAAGTAGCGCGAGTAGCCGGCATGCACGGTAGTGCTGTCGCTGGCATTCCAGACCACGCCCACGCGCGGGCTGAGCTGGCCCTCGGTGCGGCCGAAGGCTTTGTAGCGGTCACCACGCAGGCCGTAGTTGACGGTCCAGTCGTCGCCGATCTTCCATTCGTCCTGCACGTACAGGGCCAGCGTGCTGGCATGGAAGGCGCTGCGGTCGGGGATCAACCGCGGTGTGGTGCTGGACTGCTGGCCGCCGTCATCAACCGGGAACACCCAGCTGTTGCTGTTCGCCCGCGCGTTCTCGTAATTGCCGTACAGGCCATAGCGCAGCGTGTGGTCGTTGCCCAACGGCGTTGAGAAGTCGGCCTGCAGGGTGTTGGCGCGGTTGCTGCGCTGGACCTGCGAGGCGACGCCACTGAACACCAGATCGCCCACCACGTCCGGGTTGAATGCCACGTCGCTGTAACGCTGCCCGGCCGACAGCTGGTACGCGGTGCCGCCCAGCGTGCCCTGCAGCACCAGCATGCCGAAGCGGGTGGTCTCGCGCTGGGTCTCATCCAGCTGGCTGGAATCGAAGGTGGTGGTGTCCAGGTAACCGAACTGCGGGGTCTGCCCTGGGTCGACCGGGATCTGGAAGCGATTGTTGGCGAAGCCGGCGAACACGCTCAGGCGGGTGTTCTCGTTGACCAGGTAGGTGAGGTCGGCGAAGGCCTTGCCCTGGTGGGTGTCGTCGTGCAGCGGTTTGCGCGTGCTGGTGGGGTTCTCCAGGCCGACCTCGTTCTGGTCGTAGTTGCCGGTCAGGAACCAGCTCCAGCGCCCCTGGTTGCCCCACCAGGAGGCGTTCGGATTGATCTTGCCGAACGAGCCGGTGGTCAGTCCGGCGCTGCCGCCGTTGCCCAGCTCGGCGCCACTGCGGGTGGTGATGTCGACCACCGCCGCGGTGCGCTCGCCGAACTGCGCCGGCAACGCGCCGTCCATCAGCCGGATGCTCTTGATGGTGCGCGCGTCCAGGGTCTGGCCGAAGCCGGAGATCGACTCGGGCAGCAGCACGCCATTGATGCGGTACTGCAGGTTGGCGTGGTCGCCGCGCACGTGCACGCCGCCATAGGAATCCTGGACCACGCCCGGGGCCTGCAGCAGCACCTGGCTGAGCGGCGCGGAGGCGCCCAGCGGCTGCTTCTGGATGTCTTCGGCGGTGATCTGGTACTGGCTGCTGCCGATGTCCGGCGACAGCGTATTGCGGGCCTGGTCGAGCTGGGCGTGAACGGTGACCGCATCCAGATCCTTGACGGACGAAGAGGGGTCGTCGGCTGCCGAGGCGAAGGCGGGCAGGCTGGCCAGGGTCAGGGCGAAGGTGATGCCGGTAGCGAGAGGCGAGGGCTTCATGGTGGGAGAGGTGGCGGCTGGATGTGGAAGGGGCCGGTCCATGACGTGGAAGTGTTACTCCGTAACAAAGCATGCGCCTGTCCGGGGCGGCTGACCATGCAGGATCTGGCCGCTGGCGTCGGCCTTTCTCTGCCGTTCAGGCGAGCAGGCTGGCCGGACCGGCCCTTTGCGTCAGCGGCCGGCTCTGCGACCATGACCGCCCCCCACCCCGGAAGTCTGCAATGAGCCTGTCCGCCGTTCCGCCCGTGCCCGATCCCGCCGCAGCCGCCGCTGGCGCCGCCTGGTCGCCGGAGAGCTGGCGTGGCAAGACCGCGCTGCAGATGCCGACCTACCCGGACCCGGTGGCGCTGGACGCCGCCCTGCACGAGCTGAAGCGGCTGCCGCCGCTGGTCACCTCGTGGGAGATCCTGGCGCTGAAGCAGCAGCTGGCCGATGCGCAGGAAGGCAAGCGCTTCCTGCTGCAGGGCGGCGACTGCGCCGAGAACTTCAGCGACTGCGAATCGGGCACCATCTCCAACCGGCTGAAGGTGCTGCTGCAGATGAGCCTGGTGCTGGTGCATGGCCTGCGCCAGCCGGTGATCCGCGTCGGCCGCTTCGCCGGCCAATACGCCAAGCCGCGTTCGGCCGATACCGAGACCCGCGACGGCGTGACCCTGCCGAGCTACCGCGGCGATGTGATCAACGCACCCGCCTTCACGGAAGCAGCGCGTCTGCCGGACCCGA
This sequence comes from Stenotrophomonas maltophilia, assembly GCF_003970865.1. Taxonomy (GTDB): domain Bacteria; phylum Pseudomonadota; class Gammaproteobacteria; order Xanthomonadales; family Xanthomonadaceae; genus Stenotrophomonas; species Stenotrophomonas maltophilia_AR. The sequence goes on from NZ_RXLZ01000063.1 coordinate 18,617, forward strand.
AGCGGATGCTGCAGGCGCACGCCCATTCGGCGATGACGATGAACTTCGTGCGGGCGCTGATCGATGGTGGTTTCGCCGACCTGCACCACCCCGAGTACTGGAACCTGGAGTGGGTGCGGCATTCACCGTTGGCGGCCGACTACCAGAAGATGGTGGCGTCGATCGGCGATGCCGTGCACTTCATGGAGACCCTGGCCGGGGCCCGCGTGCACAACCTCAACCGCATCGATTTCTACACCTCGCATGAAGCGCTGCTGTTGCCGTACGAGCAGGCGCTGACCCGCCAGGTGCCGCGCCAGCAGGGCTGGTTGAACCTGAGCACGCATTACCCGTGGATCGGCATGCGCACAGCCGCGCTGGACGGCGCGCACGTGGAATACCTGCGTGGCGTGCGCAATCCGATCGCGATCAAGGTGGGTCCGTCGGTGACGCCGGACCAGCTGCTGCGCCTGATCGACGTGCTCAATCCGCATGACGAGCCGGGCCGACTGAGCTTCATCCACCGCATGGGTGCGGCGCAGATCGCCGAGAAGCTGCCGCCGCTGCTGGATGCGGTCAAGCGTGATGGCCGCCGCGTGCTGTGGGTGTGCGATGCGATGCATGGCAACACCGAAAGCACCGCCAACGGTTTCAAGACGCGCCGCTTCGACAACGTCCGTGGCGAAGTGGAGATGTCGTTCGATCTGCATGCGGCCGCAGGCACGCGCCTGGGCGGCGTGCACCTGGAACTGACCGGCGAAGACGTGACCGAGTGCACCGGTGGCGCGCGCGAACTGACCGAGCGTGACCTGGAGCGCGCGTATCGTTCGACGGTGGACCCACGGTTGAACTACGAGCAGTCGCTGGAGATCGCGATGGCGATCGTGCGCAAGCAGGAGCAAGTGCGGTAAGTGTGTTGCGGCAGGGCTTGCAGCCCTGCACCTGCGGACGCAACGGCAACGGCCTAAGCAACGGCAACAGCATGGATTCCGTGGAATGGCGGGGCGGTGTCGGAGTGCGGGGACGCTGCAAGTACGTCCCTGTAAGCTTGGCAGCCGCATCCATGCGGCTGACACCCCGCACTCCGACACCGCCCCACCTTCGACAGATTCCGGCGGCTGTTGGTAGGTGTCGACCTTGGTCGACACGGTAGATCCACGCCATGCGTGGATGCTTTTGGATTCCAATTCGAAATATTCGATTCCGATGGAGATTCATCCACGCATGGCGTGGATCTACTGCAGATCGCAAGAATCTGTCGAAGGCGGGGTGGGTCCGGTTGCGGGGGCGTGAGCCGCATGGATGCGGCGACCGAGCCTACATGGACGTATTTACGGCGCCCCCCGCCACCGGACCCACCCCGCCATCCCACGGAATGCCAGCTTCTGCTGTTGCTGTTGCTGTTGCTGTTGCTCCGGCACGCAGCAGGTGCAGGGCTGCAAGCCCTGCCGACCAACACCCTTCTTACGAACGACTGACGTGACGCTCATGCGCCATGCGCGAGGCTGTCCGCTTGGCTGTTCGTGTGGAGGTGGCAACGGTGCACTGGCAAAGCGCACAGGCATATGCATGGCCGTTGGGTCTGGCAGCGTTGGTGGGCGGCATCGGCGCGTGGTTGATCCTGTGGATCTATCACCGGCTGAAAGGGCGCGATCGCCGGCGTGCGCGCATCGGTCGTGTACTCGGGCTGCCGATGGCCACCGCATGGCCGCTGCTGCTGCTGATTCCCGCGTTGCAGGCGACGCCGCTGCAGGATCCGTTGCTGGGCCATCTGCAGCACGTGCTGCACATCGCGCTGACCGCGTGCTTCATCTGGCTGCTGGTGCGGGCGGTGGCAGCAGGTGAGCGGGCGATCCTGCGCAGCCATCCCATCGATGTTTCCGACAACCTGGAAGCGCGCCGCATCCAGACCCAGACGCGGGTGCTCAGCCGCGTGCTGATGGGCGGCATCATCGTGCTGGGCGCATCACTGGTGCTGCTGACCTTTCCGATGGTGCAGAAGATCGGTACCGCCTTGCTGGCCTCGGCGGGCCTGATCGGCCTGGTGGCCGGTATCGCGGCCAAGCCGGTGTTCGGCAACCTGATCGCTGGCCTGCAGATCGCGGTGACGCAGCCGATCCGGCTGGATGACGTGGTGATCGTTGAGGGTGAGTGGGGGCGTATCGAGGAGATCGGCAGCAGCTACGTGGTGGTGCGTATCTGGGATGAGCGGCGGATGGTGGTGCCGCTGACCTGGTTCATCGAGAACCCGTTCCAGAACTGGACGCGGCGCAGCGCCGACCTGCTCGGCACCGCGTTCCTGTGGTTGGACTATCGTGCGCCGATTGCGGCGATCCGTGCTGAGCTCGAACGCATTTGCCGCGGCGAAGCGCTGTGGGATGGCCGGGTCTGCGTGACCCAGGTGACCGAGACCAGCGAGCGTGCGATCCAGGTGCGGCTGCTGGTCAGCGCGCGCAGCTCCGGTGATGCCTTCGACCTGCGCTGCCTGGTGCGCGAGCGCATGCTCGATTTCCTCGCGCGTGAGCATCCGCAGTCGCTGCCGCAGGTGCGTGCGCGGCTGCAACACGAAGATGAGCTGGATATGCCGCGTGGTCCACGTGCACGCACCGCGGATGTGCGTTCGCCAGGTGCTGAAGATGGTGAGGCGGCGATCGTGGTGCCGGTGGATCCGGAACCCGAACGGTAGCACCGGCCGCCGGCCGGCGACTCCGGATCTGCCGGCCAGCGGCCGGCACTACCGGATCAAGGTTCGCCAGCGTCGATCAACGTATCGGTGTTGAAGCGCGGCGGCCGCCGCGCGCGTGTGCGCTGTTCGTAGGCATAGGCCATTTCGATCAGCTTCGGTTCGCTCCAGGCGGTGCCCATGAACAGCAGACCGACGGGAAGGCCGTTGATCTGGCCCATCGGCACGGTCAGGCTGGGATAGCCGGCCACGGCGGCGGCGCTGTAGCTCTCGCCGGGGAAGTCGTCGCCTTCGCTGCGGATCGGCCACGCCACGCCGGTGGTCGGTGCCACCAGGGCGTCAAGCTGATGGGCGGCGAGGGCGGCGTCGATGCCTTCCGGGCCGGCCAGGCGGCGCGCATCGCTGCGCGCGCGGATGTAGGCAGGGTCGGCCAGGCCGACAGTGGCATCGGCCTCCACCAGCAGCTCCTGACCGAACAGGCCCAGTTCCTGCTTGCTGTGCGCCTGGTTGAAGGCGATCAACTCGGCCAGGGTGCGCAGTGGTGCGCGGTGGGTGCTGAAGTAGCGCTCCAGCCCGGCCTTGAATTCGTACAGCAGCAGCGTGCGCTCGGCCTCGGCCCAGGCGCCCTGGTTGGGCAGCTCCACCGGCACCACCACGGCGCCGGCGCGGCGCAGCTCGGTCGCCGCCTGTTCGATCAGTGGCGGCATGCCACGGTACTTCAGCAGCGGTGTCTGCAGCAGGCCGATGCGCTTGCCGCGCAGGCCCTGCGGGTCCAGTCGCGCGGTGTAGTCGTAGACCGCACGGCCGGGCATGGTCGCGGTGGCCGGGTCGGCATCATCGCGGCCGGCGATCGCGGTCAGCACGGCGGCAGCGTCGGCGACGCTGCGTGCCATCGGCCCGGCGGTGTCCTGGCTGAAGGAGATCGGGATGATGCCGTCGCGGCTGACCAGGCCAACGGTCGGCTTCAGGCCGACCACGCCGTTGATCGCCGCCGGGCAGACGATGCTGCCGTCGGTCTCGGTACCGATCGCCACGCTGGCGAGGTTGGCGGCCACGGCCACCGCGCTGCCGCTGCTGGAGCCACAGGGCGAATGGCTCAGCCGATAGGGATTGCGGGTCTGGCCGCCGCGCGCGCTCCAGCCGGAGATCGAATCATTGCCGCGGAAATTGGCCCATTCGCTGAGATTGGTCTTGCCCAGCACCACCGCACCGGCTTCGCGCAGCCGGCGCACCAGGTAGGCATCGTCCGGACGGAAGCCCTGCAGGGCCAGTGAGCCGGCACTGGTGGCCATCGGCGCGGCGTTGATGTTGTCCTTCAGCAGCAGCGGGATGCCATGCAGCGGGCCGCGCAGGCGGCCATCACGGCGCTCGCGGTCGCGCGCGGCGGCTTCCTTCAGGGCATCGGGGTTGAGCTCGATCACCGCGCGCAGGCGTGGCCCGGTGCGGTCCAGGGCGGCGATACGCTGCAGGTAGGCCTGGGTCAGGGTGGTGCTGTCCAGTTCCCCGGCGGTCATCCGCGCCTGCAGGTCGGCGACATCGGTTTCGGCGTACGGGAACGGCACGTTGCGGTTCGCAGGTTCGGCCGCATGCGCGCTGGGCGTGGCCGGGCTGCAGCCAGCCGAAAGCAGCGCCGGCAACGCGGCGAGCAGGCAGGTCAACAGAGGCGGCAAGGACGGGCGCATGGGGCGGCTTGGTCGGCTCCAATCCCCAGTGTAGCGGGTGCTCAGTGGTGGCGCTTGCGCAGGTCGCGGGCGAGGACGTAGACCACGATCAGGTTGATCGCCAGGATCGTCCACGACGGCCAGCCGGGGTGGCGGATGATCGCGAAGATATCGAAAGGCAGGTACAGGGCGGCGGTCAGGCAGCCCAGCCAGGAAGCCCAGGCCTTGGCCCGCCACAGGCCCCAGGCCTCGACCAGGTGCAGCAGGCCGTAGCCGATCATTCCCGCCGCGGCCAGATGGACCGCGTCGGGACTGATCATGTGCAGCAGCGAGGGCAGGGTGCCATGGTCCGGATCCAGGCTGAAACGCCGGATCAGGGCCATGATGCCGTGCCGTAGCGGCTGCGGTCCGAGCACTTCCAGCCCGGTGGCGGCCAACAGCGCCAGCATCGCCTTGCTCGCTTCGAGCAGGGCGATGACATGGAGACCCGGATGCCGGTGTGGATCCGGGTTGTAGCCGCTCTGGTTCACGGGGTGCTGGCTCAGCCGCCGCGCGAAGCCTTCTTGCGGTCGCTTTCGGTCAGGAACTTCTTGCGCAGGCGGATCTCCTTCGGGGTGATCTCGACCAGCTCGTCGTCTTCGATGAAGTCCAGGGCCTGTTCCAGCGAGTACTTGATCGCCGGGGTCAGCTGGATCGCATCGTCCTTGCCCGAAGCGCGCATGTTGGTCAGCGGCTTGGTCTTGATCGCATTGACGGTCAGGTCGTTGTCCTTGGAGTGGATACCGACCAGCTGACCTTCATACACGTTGTCGCCTTCAGCAGCGAACAGCTTGCCGCGCTCCTGCAGCGGGCCCAGCGAGTAGGCCGGCGTGGTGCCCGGCGCATTGGCGATCATCACGCCGTTGATGCGCTTGGCGATCGCGCCCTGTTCCTTCGGACCGTAGTGGTCGAACACGTGGAACAGCAGGCCCGAACCCTGGGTCAGGGTCTTGAACTCGTTCTGGAAGCCGATCAGGCCACGGGCCGGGATCGAGTATTCCAGGCGCACGCGGCCCTTGCCGTCCGATTCCATGTTCTTCAGCTGGCCCTTGCGGGTGCCCAGCTTTTCCATCACGCCGCCCTGGTGGATTTCTTCGATGTCCACCACCAGCTGCTCGATCGGCTCCATCATCTGGCCGTCGATTTCCTTGATGATCACTTCCGGGCGCGACACGGCCAGCTCGTAGCCTTCGCGACGCATGTTCTCGATCAGCACCGACAGGTGCAGTTCGCCACGGCCGGAGACCAGGAACTTGTCGGCGTCTTCCAGCTGCTCGACCTTCAGGGCCACGTTGTGGACCTTTTCACGGTCCAGGCGATCCTTGATCTGGCGGCTGGTCAGGAACTTGCCACCGGACAGGTCCTTGTTGCCGGCGAACGGCGAGTTGTTGACCTGGAAGGTCATCGAGATGGTCGGCTCGTCGACGGTCAGCGCCGGCAGGGCTTCCGGGGTGTCCGGTGCGCAGATGGTGTCGGAGATGGTCAGCTCCTGGATGCCGGAGATGGCCACGATGTCGCCGGCCTCGGCGGTATCCTGCTCGATGCGCTCCAGGCCCATGAAGCCCAGCACCTGCAGCACCTTGCCGTTGCGCTTCTTGCCTTCACGGTCGATGACCGCGACCTGCATGTTCTTCTTCAGGGTGCCGCGCTGGATGCGGCCGATGCCGATCACGCCCACGAAGTTGTTGTAGTCCAGCTGGCTGATGCGCATCTGGAACGGGCCTTCCGGATCAACTTCCGGACGCGGCGCGTGCTGCATGATCGCTTCGTACAGCGGGGTCATGTCGCCGTCGCGCACGGTGTCTTCCAGGCCGGCGTAGCCGTTCAGGCCCGAGGCGTAGACGATCGGGAAGTCCAGCTGCTCGTTGGTGGCGCCGAGCTTGTCGAACAGGTCGAAGACCTGGTCGATCACCCATTCCGGACGGGCGCCCGGACGGTCGACCTTGTTGACCACGACGATCGGCTTGAAGCCCATCGCGAAGGCCTTCTGGGTCACGAAGCGGGTCTGCGGCATCGGGCCGTCCATCGCATCGACCAGGATCAGCACGGTGTCGACCATCGACAGCACGCGCTCGACCTCACCACCGAAGTCGGCGTGGCCGGGGGTGTCGACGATGTTGATCCGGTTCTTGATGCCGGTCTTCTTGTCTTCCCAGGTGATGGCGGTGTTCTTGGCCAGGATGGTGATGCCGCGTTCCTTTTCCTGGTCGTTGCTGTCCATCACGCGCTCGGCGAGGACGGTACGCTCGGACAGGGTGCCGGACTGCTTCAGCAGCTGGTCGACCAGGGTGGTCTTGCCATGGTCGACGTGGGCGACGATGGCGATGTTGCGAAGATTTTCGATGGACATACGAAAGGGGGCCAGTCGGCGCCGGATTTGGAAAAAGAAGTCCAACATTATACGTCGAACTTGACGATTCGCGAAAAGGTGGATTTCACACCCGTCATGGGGCCCATTCAGCTGGCTGTCCGCCGCGGCGGCCGAGGCCGCCAGGACCGTCGTGCGGGACTCCCCCGCCGGCGGCTGAAGCCGGGGTCTGCGCCGATGGTCGAAGCCGCCGCCGCCACGAGGCAGGTGTAAACTAGGTGGCTAGACGCATTCCCCTCTGCATCAAGGATCTTCATGTCCCTCATCGCCACTTTCGACACCACCCAGGGCCCGATCAAGGTCGAGCTGTTCGCCGACAAGGCGCCGCTGACCGTGGCCAACTTCGTGAACCTGGTCAAGCACGGCTTCTATGACGGCCTGATCTTCCACCGCGTGATCGCCGACTTCATGATCCAGGGCGGTTGCCCGCAGGGTCGTGGCACCGGCGGCCCGGGCTACAAGTTCGAAGACGAGAAGAATGGCGTGAAGCACGAGGTCGGCTCGCTGTCGATGGCCAACGCCGGCCCGAACACCAACGGCAGCCAGTTCTTCATCACCCACATCAAGACCGATTGGCTGGACGGCCGCCACACCGTCTTCGGCAAGGTCCTGGAAGGCCAGGCCATCGTCGATTCGGTCAAGCAGGGCGACGTGATCCATTCGATCACCCTGGAAGGCGACGTCGACGCCGTGCTGGCCGCCCAGGCCGAGCGCGTCGCGGAGTGGAACAAGCACCTCGCCGCCTGATCCCCCTTCGAAACGGCCACCCACGGGTGGCCGTTTCCCTGTTCCCCGCCGCCCGCCCGGCCTGCGTGGCCATGCCCGCGGCGTCCCATCAAACGCTTGCAAGCAAGAGGAAACCCCCATGAAAGCACCCGTTCGTGTTGCCGTGACCGGCGCCGCCGGCCAGATCGGTTATGCCCTGCTGTTCCGCATCGCCTCCGGCGAAATGCTGGGCAAGGACCAGCCGGTCATCCTGCAGCTGCTGGAACTGCCGGTCGACAAGGCCCAGGCCGCCCTGAAGGGCGTGATGATGGAGCTGGAAGACTGCGCCTTCCCGCTGCTGGCCGGCATGGTCGGCACCGATGACGCCGAAGTCGCGTTCAAGGACGCCGACATCGCCCTGCTGGTTGGCGCGCGTCCGCGTGGCCCGGGCATGGAGCGCAAGGACCTGCTGCTGGAAAACGCCAAGATCTTCACCGCCCAGGGCGCAGCGCTGAACAAGGTCGCCAGCCGTGACGTGAAGGTGCTGGTGGTCGGCAACCCGGCCAACACCAACGCCTACATCGCGATGAAGTCGGCTCCGGACCTGAAGCCGGAAAACTTCACCGCCATGCTGCGCCTGGACCACAACCGCGCGCTGAGCCAGCTGTCGACCAAGCTCGGCAAGCCGGTCGGTGGCATGGAGAAGCTGGTCGTGTGGGGCAACCACAGCCCGACCATGTACCCGGACTACCGTTTCGCCACCGCCGATGGTGCTTCCATCGCCGATGCGATCAACGACCAGGAATGGAACGCCAACACCTTCATCCCGACCGTGGGCAAGCGCGGCGCGGCGATCATCGAAGCCCGTGGCTCGTCCTCGGCTGCTTCGGCCGCCAACGCAGCCATCGACCACGTGCGTGACTGGGTGCTGGGCAGCAACGGCAAGTGGGTCACCATGGGCGTGCCGTCCGACGGTTCCTACGGCATTCCGGAAGGCGTGATCTTCGGCTTCGCGGTGACCACCGAGAACGGCAAGTACACCCTGGTCAAGGATCTGCCGATCGACGACTTCAGCCAGAAGTACATCGACAAGACCCTGGCCGAGCTGGAAGAAGAGCGCTCCGGCGTCGCCCACCTGCTGGGCTGATGCAGGCGGTACCGGCTCCGGTCGGTACGTCTTCCATCAAGGTAGGTACCGACCGTTGGTCGGTACGCAGAAAACGGGGAGGCTTTGGCTTCCCCGTTTTCATTTGGAATTCCTGGAGCCGCATGATCCACCTGCACTACATCGATGACGCACTGCTGGTGGCCGAAAAGCCGGCCGGCCTGCTGTCCGTGCCCGGCCGCAGCGCCGAGAACCAGGACTGCGTGGTCGCGCGCCTGCAGGCGCTGTACCCGGACGCGTTGACCGTGCACCGCCTGGACCAGGTGACCTCCGGCCTGTTGCTGCATGCGCGTGGCAAAGACATGCAGGCGGCGTTGTCGATGCAGTTCGAGCAGCGCCAGGTTGGCAAGCGGTATGAAGCGGTAGTGCAGGGGCTGCTCGAAGGCGATGCCGGCGAAGTGGACCTGCCGTTGATCGTGGACTGGCCGAACCGGCCGAAGCAGGTGGTCGACCATGAGCGCGGCAAGCCGGCGCTGACGCGCTGGCGCGTAATGGCGCGGGACGTTGAAGCGCAGCGCACCCGCGTGGCGCTGGAGCCGATCACTGGCCGCAGCCATCAGCTGCGGCTGCACATGGCCAGCCTCGGCCATCCCATCGTCGGTGACGTGCTGTATGGCGCCGCACCGGCGCAGCGCGTGCACCTGCATGCGCGCAGCCTGCGGTTCACCCACCCGGTGACGGGCGAGGCGCTCGCGGTCGAGTCCGCGACTCCGTTCTAGGGGTTCGGCAGGGCTTGCAGCCCTGCACCCGCAGAATCAACGTCAACGTCAACGTCAACGTCAAAAGCGGGCTATACGTGGGTTGGCGGGACGGTGTCGGAGTGCGGGGACGCCGCAAGTACGTCCCTGTAGGCTTGGCAGCCGCATCCATGCGGCTGACACCTCGCACTCCGACACCGCCCCACCTTCGACAGGTTCACTCGGCTGTTGGTAACGGTGGCCGTTGTTCCGCGCAGCTGTTGGGAGGTGTCGACCTTGGTCGACACGTTTCTTCTGTCAGATATCGAATGAATCATCCACGCATGGCGTGGATCTACCGTGTCGACCAAGGTCGACACCGACCAGAGCAGTCGACCAAGGTCGATACCGACCAGAACAATATGCCGTTCCGACAGATCGCGGAATCTGTCGAAGGCGGGGTGGGGCCGGTGGCGGGAGTGTCCGCGGCATGGATGCCGCGGCCAAGCCCCCATGGACGGGTTTACGGCGTCTCCCGCCACCGGGCCCACCCCGCCATCCCCCAGGAGACCCACTTTTGCCTGTCCTCCCGTTTTCTCTTTGCCGGGTGGTTCCCCCCCCCCCCCGCCGGGGTCGGGGGCTTTCTTTTTTCCCCTTTGACCCT
>NZ_RXLZ01000064.1 GCF_003970865.1 Stenotrophomonas maltophilia
GGCAGAGACCAGCTGCGGTAGATCCACGCCATGCGTGGATGCATGCCGAAGTGCCAACCAAGGTTGGCACCTACCAGGGCAAAGACCAGCTCCAGTAGATCCACGCCATGCGTGGATGCATGCCGCAATGCCAACCAAGGTTGGCATCTACCAGGGCAGAGACCAGCTGCGGTAGATCCACGCCATGCGTGGATGCATGCCGAAGTGCCAACCAAGGTTGGCACCTACCAGGGCAAAGACCAGCTCCAGTAGATCCACGCCATGCGTGGATGCATGCCGCAGTGCCAACCAAGGTTGGCACCTACCAGGGCATAGACCAGCTGCGGTAGATCCACGCCATGCGTGGATGCATGCCGAAGTGCCAACCAAGGTTGGCACCTACCAGAGCAAAGACCTGCTCCAGTAGATCCACGCCATGCGTGGATGCATGCGTCAGTGCCAACCAAGGTTGGCACCTACCAGGGCATAGACCAGCTGCGGTAGATCCACGCCATGCGCGGATGCATGCCGCAGTGCCAACCAAGGTTGGCACCTACCAGCGCAAAGACCTGCTCCAGTAGATCCACGCCATGCGTGGATGCATGCCGCAGTGCCAACCAAGGTTGGCACCTACCAGGGCGGTGGCCGCAGAACCCGGGGCATCACGCCCCGGATTCATCCGGCTTCACCCGGAACCACGCCGCGTACAGCGCCGGCAGGAACACCAGGGTCAGCACCGTGCCGACGATCAGGCCGCCCATGATCGAGATCGCCATCGAGCCATAGAACGCGCTGCGCGACAGCGGAATCATCGCCAGCACCGCCGCCAGCGCGGTCAGCACGATCGGGCGGAAACGGCGCACCGTGGCATCGATGATCGAATGCCAGCGGTCATGCCCGGCGTCGATGTCCTGCTGGATCTGGTCGATCAGGATCACCGAGTTGCGCATGATCATGCCAGCCAGTGCGATCGTGCCCAGCAACGCCACGAAGCCGAACGGCGCGCGGAACAGCAGCAGGAACAGGGTCGCACCGATGATGCCCAGCGGCGCGGTCACCAGCACCATCGCCGCACGCGAGAAGCTGCGCAGCTGCAGCATCAGCAGCGTCGCCACCACCACCAGGAACAGCGGCATGCCGGCCTTGATCGAGTTCTGGCCACGTGCCGAATCCTCCACGGTACCGCCGGTTTCCAGCAGGTAGCCGTTCGGCAGCTCGGCACGGATGCCGTCCAGCGTCGGCAGGATCTGATGCACCACGTCCAGCGGCTGCATGCCATCGCTGATGTCGGCACGCACGGTCACCGTCGGCAGGCGGTTGCGGTGCCAGATGATGCCGTCCTCGAAGCCATACTCCATCGTCGCCACCTGCGACAGCGTGATGCTGCCGCCGTTGGCGGTCGGCATCGACAGGCTGGACAGCAGCTCCAGCTGGTTGCGCTCATCGGCCGGGCCACGCAGCAGCATCTCGATCTGGCGGTTGCCTTCGCGGTACACGCTCACCGACTGCCCGGCCAGCGAACTGGACAGGAACTGGCTGACCTGCGCACTGCTCACGCCCAGCGCGCGGGCACGCTCCTGGTCGATCACCAGCCGCACTACCTTGCTCGGCTCGCTCCAGTCCAGGTTGACGTTCATCACGTGTGGGTTCTCACGCACCTTGGCTTCGACCTGGCGCGCGATCGCCTGCACCTTCTCGATGTGCTCGCCGGAAATGCGCATCTGCACCGGATAGCCGACCGGCGGGCCGTTCTCCAGGCGGGTCACGCGCATCTGCACGTCCGGGAACTTCGGAATCACCTCGTGCAGCAGCCAGTCACGGGTGCTTTCGCGCGATTTGATGTCCTTGGCCAGCACCACGAACTGGGCGAAGTTGGTCGCCGGCAGCTGCTGGTCCAGCGGCAGGTAGAAGCGCGGCGAACCGGTGCCCACGTAGGACACGTAGTTGGCGATGCCCTCGCGGCTGGACAGCAGCTTCTCCAGCTTCTCGGCCTGGGCCTGGGTCGAGCGCAGCGACGCGCCCTCGGCCAGCTCGATGTCCACCATCAGTTCCGGCCGGGTCGAATCCGGGAAGAACTGCTGCGGCACGAAGCGGAACATCATCAGCGAGAACACGAACAGGGCGATGGTCGCGGCAATCACCCACCAGCGGTGGCGCAGGCAGCCATCGAGGAAGCGACGGAAGCTGCGGTAGAACGGGCGCTGGTACGGATCGTGGTCGTGCCCGTGCTGCGGCGGCGCGATCAGATTGGCCAGCGCCGGATAACGGTCGGCCCACTGCTGGCGCTTGGCGTGCCAGCGCGCAGACAGGCTGCCCGGCTTCGGCGGCTGCGGATTGAACAGGTCCGGCAGCATCTTGTCGCCCAGGTACGGGATGAACAGCACCGCCGCGATCCACGACACCACCAGCGCGATGGTCACCACCTGGAACAGCGAACGGGTGTACTCACCCGTGCTCGATGCCGCGGTAGCGATCGGCAGGAAACCGGCCGCCGTGATCAGCGTACCGGTCAGCATCGGGAACGCAGTTGATTCCCAGGCGAAGCTGGCCGCGCGCAGGCGGTCGTAACCCTGCTCCATCTTGGTGGCCATCATCTCCACCGCGATGATCGCATCGTCCACCAGCAGGCCCAGCGCCAGCACCAGCGCACCCAGCGAGATCTTGTGCAGGCCGATGTCGAAGTAGTGCATGACGAAGAAGGTCATCGCCAGCACCAGCGGAATGGTCACGCCCACCACCAGGCCGGTTCGCAGGCCCAGCGAGAAGAAGCTGACCAGCAGCACGATCACCACCGCTTCGGTCAGCACCTGCACGAACTCGCCAACCGACTCCTCCACCGACTGCGGCTGGTCGGACACCTTGCGCAGCTGCATGCCGGCCGGCAGGGTCTTCTGCAGGCGCTCGAACTCGGCATCGAGGTTGGCGCCGAGCTTGAGGATGTCACCGCCATCCTTCATCGCCACCGCCAGACCGATGGCCTCTTCACCCATGAAGCGCATCTTCGGCGACGCCGGATCGGCGAAGCCACGTTTGATCTCGGCGATGTCGCCCAGGTGCACGGTGCGGTCGCCGGCGCGGATCGGGAACTGGCGGATCGCTTCGATGTCGTTGAACTGGCCGGTCACGCGCAGCTGCACGCGGTCGGTGGCGGTCTCGAAGAAGCTGGTGCCGGTGACCGCGTTCTGGTCGGCCAATGCCTGCTGCACCTGCTGCATCGACACGCCCAGCGTGGCCAGACGGGTGTTGGACAGCTCGATCCACACCTTCTCGTCCTGCAGGCCGACCAGGTCGATCTTGCCGACGTCGGGCACGCGCTGCAGTTCCAGCTGGATGCGGTCGGCGTAATCACGCATCACCGCATAGTCGAAGCCCTTGCCGGTCAACGCATAGATGTTGCCGTAGGTATCGCCGAACTCATCGTTGAAGAACGGACCGACGATTTCGCGCGGCAGCGTCGGGCGGATGTCGCCCACACGCTTGCGCACCTGGTACCAGAGGTCGGGGATCTGCTTGGACCGCAGGCTGTCGCGCGCCATGAAGATGATCTGCGACTCGCCCGGCCGCGAGTACGAGCGGATGAACTCGTACTCGCCGGTGTTCATCAGCGCCTTCTCGAGCGGCTCGGTCACCTGCCGCGAGACCTGTTCGGCGGTGGCACCCGGCCACAGCGTGCGCACCACCATCGCCTTGAAGGTGAACGGTGGGTCCTCGGACTGGCCCAGATGCTTGTACGACCACGCACCGATCAGCGCGAACGCCAGCATCGCGAACAGCACCAGGGGGCGGTTGGCCAGCGCCCACTCGGAGAGATTGAAGCGGCGCACCGGCTTACTCCTTGGCCTTGGCGGCAGCGGCCGGCGCGGCCGGCTTCAGCACCGGGCGGTTCTGCCGGTCCACGGCGATCACCGGCTGGCCGGCCCGCAGCAGGTGGCCACCGGCGGCAACCACCCAGTCACCCGCGTTCACGCCGGACAGCACCGGCACGGTCTCGCTGCCAAACGCACCGGTGGTGACCGCTGCGGCCTTCAGCGTGCTGTTGGCCGGATCGACCAGCCACACGCTGGCGGTACCGTTGGCACCGCGCTGCAGCGCGCCCAGCGGCAGCTGCAGGGTGCCGTGGCGGCCGGCACTGCTGTAGACCCGCGCACTCTGGCCCAGCTCGACATCGGCCAAGGCATCGGCCGCCAGGCTGACCCGGGTTGCATAGGTGCGTGCCTGCGGATCGGCAGCGGCAGCGATCTCGCGGATCGCGCCCGGCAGGCGCTGGCCCGGGCGGTTCCACAGCTCCACCTCCACCGGCTGGCCGACCGCGTAGTCGCGGATGGTGGCTTCAGGCAGGTCGATCAGCACTTCGCGGCCACCGTCGGCGGCCAGGTTGAAAATGGTCTGTCCGGCGGACACCACCTGCCCGGCCTCGGCCTCGCGGCTGGCGATCACGCCATCAGTGGGTGCGCGCAGCTGCGCGTAGTCGGCCTGGTTGCGCAGCACATCGAGGTTGGCGCGGGCGGCGTTGGCCTGGCCCTGCGCCGCCTTGAAGGCGGCGGACTGCTGGTCCAGCTGCGAACGGCTGACCAGTTGCTGGTCGGCCAGCACCTGGTAGCGCTTGAGGTCGTCGCGCGCACGCACCAGATCGGCTTCAGCCGCGGCCAGCTGCGCCTGCGAAGCGCGGGCCTGCAGTGCGAAGTCGGCTGCATCCAGCTCGGCCAGCACGTCGCCCTTCTTCACCCGCTGACCGGCATCGACATGGCGCTTGACCAGGTTGCCACCAACGCGGAACGACAGCGGGCTTTCCTGCCGGGCACGCACCGTGCCCGGGAACGCCGCCGGAGCCTGCCCGGCCTGTTCGCCAGGGTGAACCACCAGTACCGGTACGGCCGCCTGTGGCGCCTGTTCCTGTCCCGAACAGGCTGCCAGCGCAGCCACCCACACCATACCGCCCATCCAGCGCACGATCTTCATCGGTCAACGTCCTGAAAACGCAGGGTTGCAACTAAGGGGGGAGCCGCGACTACCGGCCCAATTTAATAAACCGGCCGGTATAGTATAAATATCGAACCGCTTGGTCTAGTATTGTCGCGATGAGTTCTCCCACTTCCCGCAAGCCGTCGGCCAAGCCCGCTGCCAAGGCCGCCGGACCCGGGCGTCCCAAGGACCTCGGCAAGCGCGCGGCGATCCTTGAAGCAGCCAAGGCACTGTTCATCGAACAGGGCTATACCGGCGTGAGCATGGACACCATCGCTGCTCAGGCGGGCGTCTCGAAGCTGACTGTGTACAGCCACTTCGGCGACAAGGAGACCCTGTTCTCCGAGGCCGTGCAGTCAAAATGCATTGAAATGCTGCCCGACGCGCTGTTCGTGGCCGACGCGGACGGCCCATTGCGCGACCAGCTGATCGGCATCGGCCTGGCCTTCTTCGAGCTGATCACCTCCGACGCGGCGATCTCGATCCAGCGCATGATGATGGCGCCGGAGACCGACGAACGCCTGCGCGAGCTGTTCTGGCAGGCCGGCCCGGAACGTACCTGCGAGGCCCTGGCCGATTTCCTGCGCGCGCGCGGCGAACGCGGCGAGCTGCACATCCCCGACTATTACCTGGCCGGCCAGCAGTTCCTGACCCTGGTGAAGGGCGAAGTGCACATGCATATGATGTGCGGCATGCCACTGTCACCGGTGGAGTGCGACCCTCTTGCCCATGTGACCGCCAGCATCGACTTCTTCCTGCGCGCCTATGCGCCGCGAGGGGCCGGGACGGCTGAATAACCAAAACTGAACGAACCGGAGGTCGCGATGACTTCCGGCACTGCGACCCCGGCCACCCGGCAGCTGATGCTCTGGGCGCGCCGCCGGCCTCCGGCACCGGTAAAATGGCCGGCCCACTGCGCTGGATTTGAACCTCATGACGATTGATTACGCCCACGCCCGCGAACTGATGGTGGAACAGCAGATCCGTCCCTGGGACGTGCTGGACATCAAGGTGCTCGACGTCCTGGCCCGCCTGCCGCGCGAGGCCTTTGTCGCCGATGCACACCGGGCACTGGCCTACGCCGATGTCGAACTGCCGATCGGCCATGGCCAGAAGATGATGAAGCCGGTCATCGAGGGCCGTACCCTGCAGGCACTGGATCTGCAGCCGGGTGACGAAGTGCTGGAAATCGGCACCGGCAGCGGCTTCCTGGCAGCCTGCATCGGCGCGCTGGCGCGCGACGTGCTGAGCCTGGAGATCGACCCGGAACTGGCCGCCGCCGCGCGTGCCCGCCTGGACGCTTCCGGCCTGGGCACCAACGTCCGCGTGGAAGTGGCTGACGCCCTGTCCTGGCAGACCGAACGCCGCTTTGACGTGATCTGTGTCACTGGTGCGGTCGACGTGGTGCCGTCACAGTTCGCCTCGTGGCTGCGTCCGGGTGGTCGCCTGTTCGTGATCCACGGCCGCTCGCCGGCGATGGAGGCCCTGCTGGTCAAGGCCGACGGCAGCACCGAGTCCCTGTTCGAGACCGATATTGATTACCTGCGCGGTGCCGCCCCGGCACCCCAGTTCCACCTCTGAGTCCAAGGAAGCCGCAATGATCCGCCGATCCCTCGCTGTTGCGCTGGCCACTGCCCTGCTGCCGTTGTCCGCCCATGCCGCCGACCTGCTGCAGGTCTACGAGATGGCGCGCAACGGCGATCCGCAGCTGTCCGCCGCCGAATCGACCCGGCTGGTCGACAAGGAAGGCGCCGTGCAGGCGCGCGCCGCTCTGCTGCCGCAGATCGACGGTACTGCCACGCTGAACCGCTCGCGCAGCGAAGCTGACCATGATGCCAACTCCGGCACGATCACCAGCAAGCGCCGCAACTACACGATCAATGGCAGCCAGACGCTGTTCAACTGGACCCAGATCAACAACCTGCGCTCGCAGCGTGAGCTGAGCAAGGCGGCGGACTTCACCCTCGATTCGGCCAACGACAGCCTGATCGTGCGCACCTCGGCGGCCTACTTCAACGTGCTGGTGGCGATCGAATCGCTGAACGCCGCACAGACCAATGAAGCGGCTGCGAAGAAGCAGTTCGACTTCGCCGACAAGCGCCTGGAAGTGGGCCTGGCGCCGATCACCGACGTGCACGAAGCACGCGCCCAGTACGACCAGGCGCGCGCCAACACCATCGTCGCGCAGAACACCCTGGCCGATAACTACCAGGCCCTGACCGAATTGACCGGCCAGCCGGTGGTGAACCTGCGTGGCCTGCCGTCGGACTTCCGCCCGGAAGTGCCGGCCAACCGCGGCAACATCGATGAACTGGTGCACCAGGCCACCGGGCAGAACCCGGCGCTGAAGGCCCAGGAACTGAAGGTCAGTGCCGCCGAAGCCGGCGTGCAGGCCGCCCGTGGTGGCCACTACCCCACCCTGTCGCTGGGCGGCAGCTGGGGCAAGAGCGCCACCTGGGGTGACAGCACCGGTGCCGGCTCGCTGTCGCCGGACGCGCGCACCAACAGCATCGGCCTGACCCTGAGCGTGCCGATCTTCGCTGGCGGTGCCACCCAGTCGAATGTGCGCCAGGCACTGGCCCAGCGTGACATCGCCCAGGACGGCTACGAGCAGCAGAAGCGTGCCCTGGACCGCAACACCCGCAATGCCTACCAGACCCTGGTGCAGGGCATCAGCGAAGTGGAAGCCCGCCGCCTGGCGGTGGTCTCGGCGCAGAGTGCGTACGACGCGTCGCAGGTTGGCCTGGAAGTCGGTACCCGTACCGTGCTGGACGTGATCCAGAACCAGCGCATCCTGTTCTCGGCGCAGCTGGACTACGCCCAGGCGCGCTACACCTTCCTGCAGAACCGCCTGCTGCTGAGCCAGTCGCTGGGTGCGCTGGACGTGGCTGAACTGCAGGACGTGAACCGCCTGCTGACGCAGGACGCGGGCAACCCGTCGACGACCACGCACTGATTCGTCGCCCTGCCGGTAACGAAGAAGCCACCCGCGAGGGTGGCTTTTTTGTGGGTAGCGCGTGCGGCCGTCAGCCCGGCCACGCGCCTGCCCGCTCCACTGCGGCCAGCACGCACAGCGCCGTGGCCAGGGGCGCAAGCACCATCGCAGCACCCGGCATCGGCGCACGTACACGCAGCGCCGCCATGCACAAGGCCGCCATCACCAGCAGGGTTGCCGGTCCTGGCAGCACCGGCAATGCGCCGACCGGCGCTGCCAACGCCAGCAACGCCGCCGCCAGCACCACGGTGACCGGTATCAGTCGCGTCCGGAACCCAGGCGCTTCATCACCGGCCACAGGCCAGAGCTGCGCTGCCAGAAGTGCGGCCAGCGACAACAGCACCAGCAGCAGTGCTGCCAGCCCGGCCATGCCCGCCAGCGGCAGCAAGGGCAGCAGCCACTGCAACTGCGGATGGCCCTGCAATGCCACCGACAACGGCCGCGTACTGGCCAATGCCGGGAATTCGACCAGGCCGGCCTGCAATGCGGCCAGCACGATCAGCAGCAGCATCGCCAGCAGCAGCGCGGCCGCCAGCAGCCAGGGGGATCGTGCATGCGCCTGCGCGCCACGTCCGGGAAATCCCAGCGCCAGCCCCACACTGGCAAACACCCCCAGCAGGGGCACGCTTGCCGCCAACACCCCACCGGGGCCGAATCGATAGGGCGCGGTAGCATCCGGCAACCACGGAATCCAGTTCGCGTAGTGCACGTGGCGAACCGCCAGCGCCAACAGCAACAACCCGACACCGGTCTTCACCGTCAACAGCACGCAGACCGTCAGCGCGATGCGACGCGGAGGCAGCAGCACGAACGCACCCAGCACCAGCAGACTGCTGACGGCCATCATCGGATCCGGCAGTGCGCTGCCGGTTTCAATACCGCGACTGGCAAACACCGCGCGCGCGTGGCCGGCCATGGACTGCGCCACGCCCGCGCTGGTCATCACCAGTTCCAGCAGCAGTGCAGCACCCAGCAGGCGCGCGGCTGCCGTGCCCCAAGCGGCCCGCAGCAGGCCGTGCAGGCCATCGGCTGCGGGCCGCTGCTGGTTCAGCACGTGCAGGCAATACAGCATCGGCGCCGTGCCCAGTGCGGCCAGCAGCAGACTCAGCACGATGGCCGGGCCCGCCTGGGCGGCAGTGTACTGGCCAACCAGCGCGATCACGCTGCCACCCAGCAGCAGGGTCAATGCCACCATCGCGAAGTGATCCATTCCCAGCAGCGCGTGCCGGCCACGGCGGTTGTCGCTGTCCATCGCAAGCCCTCTTGAATCCGCACAAGCGCGGTCGACAGGAGGCTGGCAGCCTGCGCCAGGGGGCGGTATCAGAATCCGTACTGTGCGCACCGCGATGTGACCACAAACACGTTCGCAGCCACGCATCCGGTCCTGCTGCGACAGGAATCCGGCTGCTAAGCAGAATTGATGCAGTCGATCACGTCAGTCGGCCGCTTAGCGTCCGACCTGCCGGTGTTGCTGCCCGGCTCAGCTGCGCGGTGGCGGCAGATGTGGCGCAACCAGCGCCAGCGTGCGCTGCAGGGCACCACGGCCATTGCTGACCAGCGTGCAACCGGCACGGGCCATGTCCTCGCGCGCCTGTGCATCGCCCAGCAGGTGCTGCAGCAGGTCACCCACCGCCTGCACGTCCTCGCCGATCAGCAACGCACCGGCCTCACGCATGCGCCGTGAGATCTCGGCGAAGTTGTGCAGGTGCGGACCGGTCACAGCGGCAGTGCCCATCGCCGCCGGTTCCAGCAGATTGTGGCCACCGATCGGCTGCAGGCTGCCGCCGACGAAGGCGACCTGCGCGCAGGCATAGAACGGCATCAGCTCGCCCAGGGTGTCGATGACGAATACATCCGTGCCGGCCTCGGGCCATTGCTTCGCGCGACGGGTCGCCACGTTCCAGCCCTGCTCGCGCGCCAGCGCCTCCACCTTCGGGAAGCGCTCAGGGTGCCGCGGCGCCCACAGCAACAACAGGTCGGGGTGCTGCTGGCGCAAGCGCCGATGCAGGTCGATCACCGCCTGCTCCTCACCATCGTGGGTACTGGCCGCGATCCACACCGGGCGCCCGGCGGGCACGCAGGCATGGAACTGCTCGACGAAACCCTGCACATCCGGCGTGGCGATATCGAACTTGAGGTTGCCCAGCGCCTGCACCTGTTCCCGTGCAGCACCCAGCTGCACGAAGCGCTCGGCGTCGTCCTGCGACTGCGCGGCCACGCAGGTGACCGTGCGCAGCGCACGGCGGATCAGCGCCGCCAGCACCCGGTAACCGCGCAGCGAACGCGCTGACAGGCGGGCGTTGAGGATATAGACCGGAATGCGGCGGTCGCGGCAGCCGAACAGCATGTTCGGCCACAGCTCGGTTTCCAGGATCAGCGCCAGGCTGGGCTGGAAGTGGCCGAGGAAGCGGTTGACGCTGCCCGGTACGTCGTACGGCAGATAGACGTGGTCCAGCGCGTCTCCCCACAGCGCGCGCACGCGCTCCGAACCGGTCGGGGTGATGGTGGTGATGACCCAGCGGATGTCCGGACGCTGCTGGCGCAGGGCATTCACCAGCGGCGCGGCGGCATTGACCTCGCCCACCGAGACCGCGTGCAGCCAGACCCGCGGCTGGCCGGTCGGCTGCGGATACGAGGCATAGCGCTCGTCCCAGCGCCGGAAGTATTCACGGACCCGGAAACCACGCCAGACCAGGTGGTACACGGTGATCGGCAGCAGGATGTAGAGCACGGCGGAGTACAGGCCGCGCAGGATCCATTCGACAGGGTCTTTACGCATGCGGCAAGGATACGGGAGCCCCCCGGGAAAGACACGCAGCCGGGTTGGTAGAATGGCGCCATGTCCGATGCCACCACCGCCGTCCGCCCGTCGCTGCGCGATCCCCGCAACTGGCCGATGTTCGCCGCCATGCTCGGCGCCTTCGCCATCGCCCGCCTGCCGTGGATGCTGCAGCGTGCGCTCGGCCGTGGCGTCGGCTGGATCAGCTGGCGCCTGCTCGGCAGCCGCCGACGCGCCGCCGAGGTCAACCTGAAGTTGTGCTTCCCGGAGAAGGACGAAGCCTGGCGCCAGCGCCTGGTGCGCGACAGCTTCGACGCGCTGGGCGTGGGTGTGCTCGAGTGCATCCGCGCCTGGTGGGGCAGCATCGACCGCATCCGCCCACAGGTGAAGATCGAAGGCCTCGAGCATCTGCGGCAGATGCAGGCCGAAGGCCGCGGCGTGCTGCTGGTGTCCGGCCACTTCATGACCCTGGAGATGTGCGGCCGCCTGCTGTGCGACTACGTCGATCTTTCAGGCATGTACCGCAAGCACAAGAACCCGGTGTACGAGTGGGCGGTGAAGTTCGGCCGCCTGCGCTATGCCAAGGCGATGTTCGCCAACGAGGACATCCGCGCGACCGTGCGCCACCTGAAGAAGGGCGGCTTCCTCTGGTATGCGCCGGACCAGGACATGCGTGGCAAGGACACCGTGTTCGTGCCGTTCTTCGGCCATACCGCATCCACCATTACCGCCACCCACCAGCTGGCGCGGATGACCGGCTGCGCGGTGATTCCATACTTCCACCGCCGCGAGGGCGGGAAGTACTTCCTGAAGATCGGCGCACCGCTGGAAAACTTCCCCAGCGAGGATGTGGAAGCCGATACCACGCGGGTCAACCAGGCCATCGAAGAGATGGTGCGCGAGGCCCCCGACCAGTACCTGTGGATCCACCGCCGTTTCAAGCGCCAGCCGGGCGGGCGGAGCGATTTTTACAAGTAGATCCACGCCATGCGCGGATGCTCTTCGATCCCGTGCCGGGATTCACAACGGCCAGCGGCACCAGGCGTACGGGTACTCCCCCACCACGCAGCCAAGCCCGCACGGACCGGATTGGCCAGGATGTACATCGCCTTCTCATGAAGTGATTCGTCGGTCCGCACTGCATGGTCGTGATAGCCGTGCTGCCACAGCGCGCCCTGCCGCTCCAGCCGCCGGTTCAGCAACCTGCTGCTGCGTGACTTCAGAAGGGACATGCACTCGGCCAAGGTTCCACTGCGCAGTTCCATCAGCCAGTGCAGATGGTCGGGCATCACCGCCCAGGCGAGACTGTGGCTGAAGCCCCTGCGCTCGACGAAGCGCAGGGTGTCGATCAGGATCGCCACGTTCGCCGCATCGGCGAATAACGGTTCACGGCCAAGGGTTGCCGTGGTCAATGAGTACACGTTGCCGGATCGGGAACATCGACCGTAGCGGAGTCGTGGGCTGGCCATGCCTCCAGCGTGCGATACGCATGGAAACACCGGTAGTGGTGGTTTACCGGTGTTTGCGTCGGGAAAGCTCCATCCACGCATGGCGTGGATCTACTGATCGACTCCATGGTTGATCCCTACCATGCGCGATGCGCGGTCACTTCACCGGCGGGGAATCTTCCGCGTCCCGGGCCAACAGGCTGCCGGCGAACAATGCGGCCAACAGCACGGTCAGCCCCCCCCAGAACGCGGAATAGAACGCCAGGTGCGTGTTGAGCGGGAACACGGTGACCGCCAGCGCCAGCATCGCCGGGCGGGCCCGGTCACGCGCGGCCACCGGTGCATAGCGCCAGGCCCGCCAGGCCTGGGCCACGGCAGCCAACCACAGCAGCAGGCCGAGCACGCCGGTTTCCGCCAGGATCTCCAGCACGATCTGATGCGCATGCAACGCCGGGGCATCGCCCCACACCGCCGGTTCCTCGCCAGACACGCAGGCCGGATAGGCATCGCGGAAGCCGCGCGCACCGACGCCATTGAGCGGATGTTCCTCGATCATGCAGGCTGCGGCGTCCCAGATCCGCGCACGCCCTGACAGTGCCTCGTCGACACCGCGTTCGCTTCCATCCCAGACCAATGCCGTTCGCGCGAAGCGTTCGCGCAACTGCGGCACGCTGGCGGTCAGCGTGCCCGCTCCGAGGACGGCGACCAGCGCCAGCAGCACCAACCGCTTCCAGCCGAACTGGCGCACACCGCTGTAGGCCAGCACCAGCGCGAAGGTGATCCATGACGCGCGCGAGCCGGCCAGCAGCAGCACGCAGCCCAGCGCCGCCGCGGCCAGGACCCACCCCGGATTGCCGAAGCGGCGCGCCAGCGGCAGCAACAGGAACGGTGAGAGGCTGGCCAGGACCTGGCCGAACTTCAGGTTGCACGGCCCCAGTGCGCCACTGAGGCGATCAACCAGCGCCGCCTCACCGGCCGGGCACAACGCGTGACCACTTACTGCAAACTTCAGCTGCTCGAGCGACCAGAACCACGGACTGGTACCGGCCACTGCCTGCACCAGCGCATCCAGGGTCCATGCGCCGGTGATCAGCGCCAGGCCGCCGAAGGTCAGCCGCCGCCGTTCCGGCGTGGCCACCGCGATCGCGACAAGCCACATGAAGGGCAGGTAGCGCAGGCCGGCGGCCGCCTTCGTCCACGACGCTGCCGGATCGATCGCATCAAACGCCGAGAACGCCTGCGGCAGCCAATAGCCAAGGAACAGGATCGAGGTCAGCGCCCAGGCTGCCGTGCTCAACAGGTGCGGGCGGCGCTGCAGGCGGCGCATGACCATGCGCGCGGCGGCGTACAGCGCGCCAAGCCCAAGCACGGTTTCAGCGATGCCCGGCAACGGCCACAGCGCCACGTACGCCAGCACCCACCACGGCGCCCAGCGCCCGGCGCGGTCCTCGCGCACGAGGGTTGCGGGGTCAGCCGGCGAGGTCGGCATAGAGGCGGAGGGTATCGCGCTGCATGGCCAGCAGGGTAAACGGGATGCGGGTCGGCAAGGACGGCGGCTGCGCCAGCAGGGCCAGCGCACGTTCACCCAGTGCGCGTGCATCCCCCAACGGCACTGCGCCAGTGGGCTGCAGCTGCCGAAGCAGTTCGCCGACGCCACCATGATCCCAGCCCAGCACCGGGCGGCCGACCGACAGCGCCTCGACCACGGTACGGCCGAATGCTTCGGGCTTGTCCGACAGCTGCAGCACCAGATCGCTGGCCGCATAGGCCTGGGCGATGCGCGCGGTCGGCGTACTGATCTGCACGGCGTCGGCCACGCCCAAAGCAGCGGCCTGTCGGCGCAGGTCGGCCACGTAGGCTTCACGGCCCGGTTCATCGGTACCCAGCATCCACAGCTGAGCCGGCACGCCGGCCGCGCGTACATCCGCCAGCAGCTGCAGCGCATGAGCATGCCCCTTCAGCCGGGTGCCGCGCCCCGGCAGCAGCAGCAGCGGACCCTCAACCTGCGCCAGCCAGGGGTAGTCGGCCGCCAGCGCCAGTCGTGGGCGGCGATCGGCGCGGGCCACGCGCGGAAACTGTGCGACATCGACGCCGCGCGGAATTACCTGCAGCTTCGCTTCGGGAACCGTCGGATAGTGCCGCTGCACATAGTCGCGAACGCTGTTGGACACGCAGATCACGCGTTCACCGCTGGTCATCACCGCGCTGTAGCGACTGGGCGAATTCAATCCGTGCACGGTGGTCACCCAGTGCGGGCGCTGTGCGGCGGGCATGGCACGGATCGCGTACAGGCCCAGCCAGGCCGGCAGCCGCGAACGGGCATGCACGATGTCCGCGCCAACTTCAGCGAACAGGCGGCGCAGGGTCGGCAGGTGGCGCAGGGTCAGCAGCGACTTGCGGCCGATGTCGAGGGTGAGGTGCTCGGCACCGCTATCGAGCAGCGGCTGCACCAGGCGGCCACCGGCGGAGACCACCAGCGCACGATGGCCGGCAGCGACCAGGGCCGCAGCGATTTCCAGGGTCGAGCGCTCGACACCGCCGGAGTGCAGCGCCGGCAGCAACTGCACCACGGTCAATCGGCGCATCGAAGGGGCGGCCGCTTAGTCGGCCAGCACGAACACGGAACCGCAGTACGGGCACTGCGCTTCGCCATTGGGCTCGTCTTCGATCGGCAGGTACACGCGCGGATGCGAGTTCCACAGCGCCATTTCCGGGGTCGGGCAGCTCAGCGGCAGATCGCTGCGGTGCACGGTGTAGCGCTTCTCGGCGTTGGCGGGCGCGGTGGCGGTATGGCTCATGGCGGATGTCGATGAACGGGTTGCGAGGCCTGTGATTCTAGCATCTGGGCCGCCCCGACATTGCGCCGCAACGGGTCTTTGGGCGTACCGGGCCGAATCCCTGCGACCTTGCATGCCGCCTCGGGATGAGGTGCCGGTGGGAATTCCCGACCGATCCTGCAGGTTCACCCCAGGAAACCATCGACAACGATATTTCCCGCATTTGGATCGAACTAAATGGCACTTGTCAGGTTGCCACGGCTGTTGCAGGATCGGTCCAGGTCGTGAACCGGCCTGCCCCAATCCGACCCGATCGCATGGCCCGCCCCCACCGGACCGGCATCGCCTCTTCCACTGCCATCCCGGCGGGCGGAGCGATGCTGTCCGTGGTGTCCGCCGATGCGGGTTCTGCCCGCCGCCTGCCCTTCCGGGAGACCCTTGCATGACCCTGTCCGATCCACGCCGCGCCCTGCTTCCGCTCGCCCTGGCCCTGGCCTGTGCGACTACCGCGATGCCGGTGCTGGCACAGGGACTGCAGACCTCGTTCGAGCCCGGCGAACCTGCCCCGTCGCAGGCCGCGGGTGCACTGCAGGTCACGATCGGCAACGGCCCTGCGGCGCCTTACGCCGCCAAGCGCAATGCGGGCTACAGCGGCCTGCATGCACTGCGCTACAGCAGCGAAGGCGGCAGCGCGCGGCGCGAGTTGTTCAAGACCGACCTGCCGATCGAGGCCGATACCACCCTGTCGTGGCTGGTGCTGCCGGAGATCGTCGGCAAGGACACCGTGGCCTCGACCTATGTATCACTGGACCTGCTGCTGGACGATGGCAGCCGCGTTTCGGCCAGCGCTGCGCGTGACCAGCATGGGGTGGCCCTCGGCGCACGTGCGCAGGGCGCGTCGAAGACGCTGTATCCGCAGCAGTGGGCGCGCAAGGCAGTGCGGCTGGGCGACGTGCCCGCGCTGAAGGGCCGCCGCGTGGTCGCGATCGAACTGGACGTGGCCAGTGCCGACGGTGCGCCGGTCTCCGGCTGGATCGACGACGTGCACCTGGACACAGTACCGAGGCAGCAGCCGACACGCGCCTCCGACTGGGTGCTGACCACCCGTGGCACCCAGGCCAACGGCACCTTCTCGCGCGGCAACAATTTTCCGGCCACCGCGATACCGCACGGCTTCAACTTCTGGACCCCGGTGACCGATGCCGGCGCACTGAACTGGCTGTACCGCTGGAACGAACAGAACGACGCACAGAACCGCCCGCAGCTGCAGGCACTTGCGCTGAGCCATCAGCCCAGCCCGTGGATGGGCGACCGCCAGACCTTCCAGGTGATGCCATCGGCCAGCCGTGGCGTGCCGGAGGCCGACCGCCGCAAGCGCGCGCTGTCGTTCGATCGCAGCCATGAAAGCGCGCGCCCGTATCGCTACGACGTGCGCTTCGACAACGACATCGCCGCCGCCATCGCGCCGACCGATCATGCTGCGCTGTTCCGCTTCGATTTCCCCGAGGGCGGCGACGCCAACCTGCTGTTCGACAATGTCGATGCACGCGGTGGCCTGACTCTGGACGCCGCCACGCAGACGCTGTCCGGCTACACCGACACGCGCAGCGGCCTGTCCAACGGCGCCAGCCGCATGTACGTGGTGGCCAGCTTCGACAAGCCGTGGCGCAGCAGTGGGCGCCTCAACACCGGCCGCCCGACCGGTTACATCAAGTTCGATGCCGGCAGCGACCGGCGGGTGACCATGCGCATCGCGACCTCGTTGATCTCGGTGGAGCAGGCGCGGCACAACCTGGCACTGGAAATCGCTGCGGCCGACACGCTGGAAAGCGTGGCCGGCCGTGCGCAGGATGCATGGGACGCACGCCTGGCCCGCTTCGACATCGGCGATGCCAGCGACGACCAGAAGACCACGCTGTATTCCAGCCTGTACCGGCTGTTCCTGTACCCGAACTCCGGCCATGAAAACGTGGGCAGCGCCGCCGCACCGGAGTGGCGCTACGCCAACCAGGCCAGCGCCAGCGCCAGCGATGACAACACCGAGGGCAGCGCGACCCGCAGCTATGCCGCCGTGCGCGACGGCAAGGTATTCGTCAACAACGGCTTCTGGGACACCTTCCGCACCACCTGGCCGGCCTATGCGTTGTTCACGCCCGACGATGCCGGCCAGCTGGTGCAGGGCTTCATCGAGCAGTACCGCGCCGGCGGCTGGATCGCGCGCTGGTCGTCACCGGGTTACGCCGACCTGATGGTCGGTACCAGCTCGGACGTGGCATTTGCAGATGCATGGCTGAAAGGCATCGGCGGCTTCGATCCGGCCGAGGCCTACGCCGCCGCGCTGAAGAACGCGACCGTGGTACCGCCC
This sequence comes from Stenotrophomonas maltophilia, assembly GCF_003970865.1. GTDB lineage: Bacteria > Pseudomonadota > Gammaproteobacteria > Xanthomonadales > Xanthomonadaceae > Stenotrophomonas > Stenotrophomonas maltophilia_AR. The sequence goes on from NZ_RXLZ01000064.1 coordinate 17,306, forward strand.
GACCGCCACGTCGGCCGCAAGGGCATGGACCGTTCGACCTTCCGTGGCTATGCCAGCGCCGACGTGCACGAGGGCATGTCGTGGACGATGGAAGGCGCACTCAATGACTTCGGCATCGCCAACATGGCCGATGCGCTGGCCAAGCGCGCGGCCATGCCGGCCGCACGTGAGCGCTACAGCACCGAGGCCGACTACTTCCGCCATCGCGCCGCCAGTTACGCGACGATGTTCGATCCGGCCGCCGGCTTCTTCCAGGGCCGTCGTGCCGATGGTCGCTGGCGCGTGGACGCCAAGGCCTACGACCCGCGCGTGTGGGGCCACGACTACACCGAATCCAATGGCTGGACCTTCGCCTTCACCGCCGCCCACGATGGCGAGGGCCTGGCGGCGCTGTATGGTGGCCGCGAAAAGCTGGCGGCGAAGCTGGATACCTTCTTCGCCACGCCGGAAACCGCGGACCCGGCACTGGCCGGTTCCTACGGCGGCACCATCCATGAAATGACCGAAGCACGCGATGTGCGCATGGGCATGTACGCGCACAGCAACCAGCCGGCGCACCACATCCCGTGGATGTACCTGTACGCCGGGCAGCCATGGAAGACCCAGCAGCATGTGCGCGAGATCCTGTCGCGGCTGTATGTGGGCAGTGAGATCGGCCAGGGCTACCCGGGCGATGAGGACAATGGCGAGACCTCGGCATGGTACGTACTGGCCTCGCTGGGCCTGTACCCGCTGCGCATGGGCGCCCCGGAGTACGTGATCGGCTCGCCGGCATTCGAGCATGCACGGGTGGAGCTGCAGGGTGGCGCGGTGCTGACCGTGAATGCGGCCAACAACTCGCGCGAGAACGTCTACGTGCAGTCGCTGAAGATCAACGGTACCCCGTGGACCAAGACCTGGGTGCCGCACGAGCTGATCGCCAAGGGCGCGACTCTCGACTTCGTGATGGGACCCCGTCCCTCGCGCTGGGGCAGTGGCGTGGATGATGTGCCGCGCTCGTTGACCGCGCGCGGCCAGCGACCGCAGCTGCTGCACGACCTGCTCGGCAGTGGCGCGAAGGCGACGTTGGCCGATGGCCGTGCCCTGCCCGCGCTGCTCGATGACGATGCCGGCACGACAGTGGGCCTGGGCGGCGGTGCAACCATCGCGCTGACCGGACTGGCCGAGGGCACCCCGACGATGTACACGCTGACCAGCGGTGACGGCCGCATCCTCGGCGGTGAGTGGACGCTGGAAGCACGCAACGGCAGCGGCAGCTGGGCCGCGCTCGACCAGCGCAGCGGCGAAGACTTCGAATCCGCCCGCCAGACCCGTCCGTTCCGCATCGCCAAACCCGGTCGCTACAGCGAGTACCGCCTGCGCCTGGCGGCACCGGCACGACTGCCGCTGGCGGAGATCGAACTGCTGGCGGCCGGCACCGTACAATGAGCGGCATGCGCTTCCGTCTTCTGCCTCTGACCCTTGTTGCCCTGTCCTTCTCAAGTTTCGGCCAGACCCAGGCGTTCGATACGCAGCTGACCCGCGACGGCGTGACGCTGAATTACCAGGACGCGCGTGGCGCGCTGGCCGCGCCGCAGCGCAAGCGCGTGATCGATACGTTCTTCTTCGCCTACCTGCGCGAACGCGCGGACTTCCATCCGGCCGCGCCGTCGATGGTGCGCATCGTGATCGATCCGGCCTACACCGGCATCGCCTTCGTCGGCGACAAGGACCAGGCAGCGACGATCACCATCAATCCGGGTTGGCTGGCGCAACACCCGAACGACATCGACCTGGTCACCCATGAGGCGATGCACATCGTGCAGGGGTATCCCGGCTACGGCGATGCACGGGTGCCAGGCTGGCTGGTGGAAGGCATCGCCGACTACGCGCGCGACCGCTACGGCATGGACAACACCGCCGCCGGCTGGGCATTGCCGGTCAAGGTCGAGAAGGGCCAGAACGTCGACAGCGGCTACCGGGTGACCGGTGCGTTCCTGAAATGGGCCGAGGCCGAGCATCCCGGCCTGGTGCTGGCCCTGGACAATGCCCTGCGCGGGGGGCGCTATACGCCAGCGCTGTGGCAGAAGCACACCGGCAAGGCACTGCCGGCGCTGTGGTCGCAGTACGCCAAGCCGCGTTCGGACACACCGCCGCCGGCGCCTGCGCGCCGCGGCAAGCGGCACTGAGCCCCCACGCACTGCACGTTCGCCGGGCATTGCGCGGCGCTACCGCATCGCGGCCTCAGCGCGACTGCACGAAGCCGGCGTAGAGCGCGAACAGCTGCTGGAAGTACCGCCGCGTCACTCGATTACGCATGACACCCTCACCCATGGGAAGTTGGTCGGGCCCAGGGTGGGAAGGCCGGTCCGGTCCCTTCCCACGGCCAGGCCGCGTGGGCGTATTGGGCCGCAACGGCGTTGCAGGGACATGACCGGGTTGCGTAGCGCGTGTGGCACAGACCGGGGTAGAGCCGGCCGCTGACCGGCTGCCGTCGTGTATCTGGACATGATTGGGGGTGCCGGCCAGCGGCCGGCACTACCCGTTTCCGCTGCGCGGAAACAGAAACGCGCCCCGTGGGGCGCGTTTCTGCAGCTGTCGCTGGAAAGAAGGCTTACGCCTTCTTTTCCGCTTCCAGCTGCTTGCGGATCTGCGCATCCACCGCCGCAATGGCGGTCATGTTCAGGATCCGGCGCGAGGTCGCGCTGGTGGTCAGGATATGCACCGGCTTGTTCACGCCCATCAGGATCGGGCCGATCGCCACGCCGTCGGTGAACACACGCACCAGGTTGTAGGCGATGTTGGCCGCTTCCAGGTTCGGCAGCACAAACAGGTTGGCGCGGCCCTGCAGGGTCGAGCCCGGCAGCAGCTTCTGGCGCAGCGCTTCATCCCATGCGGTGTCGCCCTGCATTTCACCGTCCACGTTCAGACGCGGGTTGCGCTTGAGCAGCAGCTCGCGCACCTGGCGCATCTTCAGCGCGTCCTTGGAATCGTGGCTGCCGAAGTTGGAGTGCGACAGCAGCGCCACCTTCGGCTCGATGCCGAACAGCTTCATGCGGTAGGCGGCCTGCAGGGTCGCTTCGCACAGCTGCTCGGCCGTCGGATCTTCCTGCACATGGGTGTCGACGAAGAAGAACACGCCCTGCTGGTTGATCACGCCGGTCATCGCCGAAGTGGAGGTGACCTTCGGCTCCAGCGGCAGCACGCTGCGCACGTAACCCAGCTTCTTGTGGAAGCGGCCGACGATGCCGGTCAGCATCGCATCGGCTTCGCCACGGGCCACCATCACCGCCGCGATCAGGGTCGGGCGCGAACGCATCAGGTTCTTGGCCGCGGCCACGGTCACGCCACGACGACCGGTCAGGCCGTGGTAGTACTGCCAGTACTCGTTGAAGCGCGGGTCATCATTGATGTTGGTGACTTCAACGTTCTCGCCGATCTTCAGGCGCAGGCCGAGGCGCTCGATGCGCGACTCGATCACTTCCGGGCGGCCGATCAGGATCGGGTGCGCCAGGCCGTCGTCGACCACGTTCTGCACTGCCTGCAGCACCACTTCCTCTTCGCCTTCGGCATACACCACGCGCTGCTTGTCGCTGCGCGCGCGGTCGTAGACCGGCTTCATCATCAGGCTGGTGCGGTAGACGAACTGGGCCAGCTTGTCGCGGTAGGCGCCCATGTCGTCGATCGGGCGCGAGGCCACGCCCGAGTCCATCGCGGCCTGGGCCACGGCGGCCGACAGCTCCACCAGCAGGCGGCGGTCGAACGGGCGCGGGATCAGGTATTCACGGCCGAAGCTCGGCGTCTCGCCACCGTAGGCCGAGCCCATGTCGGTGGCCGCACGGCGTGCCAGCGCGGCGATGGCGCGCACGCAGGCGATCTTCATTTCCTCGTTGATCGCGGTCGCGCCCACGTCCAGCGCACCACGGAACAGGTACGGGAAGCACAGCACGTTGTTGACCTGGTTCGGGTAGTCCGAACGGCCGGTGCCGATGATCGCGTCCGGACGGGCGGCGCGCGCCAGTTCCGGCATGATTTCCGGGGTCGGGTTGGCCAGCGCGAAGATCACCGGATCCGGCGCCATGGTCTTGACCATGTCGGCGGTCAGGATGCCCGGTGCCGACAGGCCCAGGAAGATATCCGCGCCGTCGACGATCTCGGCCAGGGTGCGCTTGTCGGTGTCGCGCGCATAGCGCTGCTTTTCCGGGTCCAGGTCGGTACGGCCGGTATGGATCACGCCCTCGCGGTCGAAGGCCAGGATGTTCTCCGGCTTCAGGCCCAGCTGCACCAGCATGTTCACGCAGGAAATGCCGGCTGCGCCCATGCCCGTGGTCGCAAGCTTCACTTCCTCGATCTTCTTGCCGGTGATCGCCATGGCGTTGAGCACGGCCGCGCCGACGATGATCGCCGTGCCATGCTGGTCGTCATGGAACACCGGGATCTTCATGCGCTCGCGCAGCTTGCGCTCGACCACGAAGCATTCCGGCGCCTTGATGTCTTCCAGGTTGATGCCGCCGAAGGTCGGCTCCAGCGAGGCGATGATGTCGACCAGCTTGTCCGGGTCGGTTTCGTCCACTTCGATGTCGAACACATCGATGCCGGCGAACTTCTGGAACAGCACGCCCTTGCCTTCCATCACCGGCTTGCCGGCCAGCGCGCCGATGTTGCCCAGGCCCAGCACCGCGGTGCCGTTGGAGATCACCGCCACCAGGTTGCCGCGGGCGGTCAGCTCGCTGGCCTGCTGCGGGTCGGCCTTGATCGCTTCACAGGCGTACGCCACGCCCGGCGAATACGCCAGCGACAGGTCGCGCTGGGTCAGCATGGGCTTGGTAGCGGAAACCTTGATCTTTCCCGGCGGGGACATCCGGTGGTAATCGAGGGCGGCCTGTTTGAAATCTTCGTTGGACATCGATGTGGGTTACATGAATGGGCAGAAGGGACAGGGGATGATACCCCCGTTGGAGCGTCTGGACCTGTCGCTATCCTGTCGCATGCATGCTGCGACCGCACAATTCCGTGCCGTATGCGACGGTACCGCGGCACCAGCTTCGGTGCCTCCCATGACAGCCATGGGACGCCTTGAAACGCCGCGGGGCCGTACCACTGTCGTGATCGGCCCCGCGGTACCACACACCTGGATCAGCCCCTGGCCGGCAGCGCCTCGGGCACCGCATCGATCAGCGGCGGCAGTTCGCTTTCGCGGCCATCCAGCGCCAGCTTCAGGCGGTTGCGGTCCAGCGCCCCCTCCCAGCGCGAGACCACCACGGTGGCCACGGCATTGCCGATGAAGTTGGTCAGCGAACGGCATTCGCTCATGAAACGGTCCACGCCCAGGATCAGCGCCATGCCGGCCACCGGCACCTCCGGCACCACCGCCAGGGTGGCGGCCAGGGTGATGAAGCCGGCGCCGGTAACGCCAGCCGCTCCCTTGGAGCTGAGCATGGCAACCAGCAGCAGGGCGATCTGGTGGCCCAGGGTCAGTTCGGTGTTGGTGGCCTGGGCAATGAACAGCGCGGCCAGGGTCATGTAGATGTTGGTGCCGTCCAGGTTGAACGAGTAGCCGGTCGGGACCACCAGGCCCACCACCGACTTGCTGCAGCCGGCACGTTCCATCTTCTCCATCAGCGACGGCAGCGCCGACTCCGACGAGGAGGTGCCCAGCACCAGCAGCAGTTCGGCCTTCAGGTAACGCGCCAGCTTGAACACCGAGAAGCCGCACAGGCGGCAGACCAGGCCCAGGATCACCGCCACGAACAGGAAGGCGGTGAGGTAGAACGAGCCCACCAGCCAGGCCAGGTTGATCAGCGAGCCGACGCCGTACTTGCCGATGGTGAAGGCGATTGCACCGAAGGCACCGATCGGAGCGGCCTTCATCAGGATGTGCACCAGCTTGAACACCGGAGCGACCAGCGCTTCCAGGAAGTTCACGATCGGCTTGCCCTTCTCACCCACCGAAGCCAGCGCGATGCCGAACAGCACGGCCACGAACAGCACCTGCAGGATGTTGCCATCGACGAACGCGCTGAGCAGCGTCTTCGGGATGATGTCCATCAGGAAACCGACCAGGGTCAGGTCATGCGACTTCTCGACGTAGCTGTGCACCGCGGTCTGGTCCAGCTCGGCCGGGTTGATGTTCATGCCGGCGCCGGGCTGCACCACGTGCGCCACGATCATGCCGACGATCAGTGCCAGCGTGGAGAAGAACAGGAAGTACGCCATCGCCTTGGCGAACACGCGGCCCACCGTGCGCAGGTGGGTCATGCCGGCGATGCCGGTGACGATGGTCAGGAAGATCACCGGCGCGATGATCATCTTCACCAGGTTGATGAAGGCATCGCCGAGCGGCTTCATCTTCTCGCCGATCAACGGTTCGTAGTGGCCGAGGATGGCGCCCAGGACGATCGCCACGATCACCTGGAAGTACAGCTGGCGATAGATCGGCAACGGCTTTGCAGGCACCGGTGCTGCGGTCGGGATGTGCATGGCGGACTCCGGAAGGGGCGTTTTCAGGCACGTACGGCCCCGGGACTGCACGGGAACCGTTACCGTGGAAACTGACCGCAGACCCTGTGCTGCACGCGCAGGGGGTGCGACCAATGGACGCCTTTGTACGCGCCAGGCACGCCGGCGCAGATAACCTATTGGTACTAGCCCCCCGGTTCAGGTGGCGGTGGTGCCTACACTGGCGCCGCACCGCCCGATCACGGGGAGGCCGGTGGCCCGAGCTGAACGGCCGGGCGCGTCATTGCGAAAGTTCCGGCCCTTGCGGCCGTTGTTGTCCTGTCCACACGCAATCTGAGAGAGCCGCACCCATCATGCGCCCGATTCCCACCTTGCTGGCCCTGTCGCTGGCCGCGCTTCCCGCCTTCGCTTCGGCTGCCGATTTCGACAACTGGCCGACCAAGTACGCCTTCGGCGACGGCACCGAGTTGGCCGCTACCGCCAACATCGCCTACGACTACAACGATTTCTCCTCGGGCAGCGGCCTTGAGGACGACGACGCCGTGCGCCGCAAGGAATTCGGTGCGACGCTGAAGAAGAAGGGCGTCTACGACGCGATGGTCTATTACGACTTCCAGTCCGATACCTGGCTGGACGTGTTCGTGCGCTTCGAAAGCAAGGCCTTCTTCGGCCGCGACATCGGCCGCTTCCGCTTCGGCTACATGAAGACCCCGGTCGGCCTGGACGCGAACACGTCTTCGCGCGCCGGCAGCTTCCTGGAAACCGCACTGCCGGTGCAGGCCTTCTACGCTGGCCGCCGCACGGGTGTGGAATGGGTGCTGGAGCGCCCGCAGTACCTGCTGCAGGCCGGCGCCTATGGCGGCAAGGACCTGCAGGGTGACAACCCGGGCACCACCCAGGCCGTGCGTGCGGTGTGGACCCCGGTGAAGGCGCCGGGTGACGTAATCCACCTGGGCCTGGCCTACTCGCAGGAAAACCCGCGCGGTTACAGCGATGGCCGCGACGTGCACCACGAGGCCAGCGCACGCCTGCGCGCACGCCCGGAGGCCGGCCTGACCGACATCCGCTATGTCGATTCCGGCGCGCTGGTCACCGCCGACCAGATCCGCCGCACCGGCCTGGAAGGCATCTGGATCCGCGGGCCGTTCTCGCTGCAGGCTGAAGCCCTGCGCGCCACGGTCACCCGTCATGACGGCAAGCCCGACTACACCGGCAGCGGCCAGTACGCGATGGCCAGCTGGGTGCTGACCGGCGAATCGCGCCCATACAACGCCGGTGCCGTGGCCAACATCAAGCCGGCGCACGACTACGGCGCGGTGGAACTGGTGGCCCGTTACAGCCGCATGGACCTCGACGATGGCAGCATCCTCGGCGGCCGCCAGCACGACCTCACCCTGGGTGCGAACTGGTACCTGACCAGCCACTTCAAGTTCCAGGCCAACTACGTCAAGGTCGACGCCAGCCGTCGCGGTGTGCACAGCACGCCGGAGATCTTCGAACTGCGCGCGCAGATGCACTTCTGACCCCTTCCACGTCAGATCCCGGCGGGCGTGCACGCCACGCCCGCCGGCCCTGCGTAGACTGCCGCCATGTACTGGCTCAGCCGCCACCGGATGCTGTTGCTGACCATCCTGGTGATGGTCGGTGGCACCGTGCTGTGTGCGGTCGCTGCCGGCCACTACGCCTGGCGGCGCGCACTGGGCGAGGAAAGCAGCCAGGTACAACGCCAGCTGCAGTTGTACGGCCAGGGCCTGCAGCAGCGCATCGACCGCTTCGGCACGTTGCCACAGGTACTGGCGCTGGATCCGGATCTGCTGCACGCGCTGCGCGTACCGCCCTCGCCCAGCGAACGGCAGCGGCTGAACCTCAAGCTGCAACGCGCCAATGAAGTCACCCGTGCCTCGACCCTGACCCTGGTCGGCCACGACGGCGTGGCAGTGGCGGCCAGCAACTGGGACCAGCCGACCACCAATGTCGGTGAGAACTACAGTTACCGCCCCTACTACCGCCAGGCACTGGCGCAGGGCCGCGGTCGCTTCTACGGCATCGGCATGACCACCGGCGTGCCCGGCTACTACCTGTCGCAGGCCATCGAGGAAGACGGCAAGCGGCTCGGCGTGGTGGTGATCAAGGTCGAGCTGTCCGCGCTGGAACAGGAATGGTTGAGCAGCCCCGACGTGGTGCTGGCCAGCGACGACCACGACGTGGTGTTCCTGGCCAACCGTGACAGCTGGCGCTACCGGCTGCTGCGTCCGCTGGGCGCCGATGAGCGCCGCGAGATGCTCGATGCCCGCCAGTACGCCGACCGCGCCCTGCAGCCATTGCGCGCACGTACCGAAGACGTACTGGCCGATGGTGGCCGCATGGTGCGCCTGCTGGATCCGGCACTGCCGCAGCCGATGCTGTGGCAGAGCCTGCCCTTGCCCGCCGAAGGATGGAACCTGCATCTGCTGCACGATGCGGGCGCGGCCACCGCCGCCGGCCGTGCAGCCGCGCTTACCGGCGGTGCCGCGTGGTTGGCGCTGGGCTTCCTGGTGCTGTTCGTGCAGCAGCGCCGACGCCTGGCCAAGCATCGCCTGCGCAGCCGCCGCGAGCTGGAAACCCTGCTCAAGCAACATGCACAGGAACTTCGCACCGCCCAGGATGGCCTGCTGCAGGCCGCCACCGACGCCGACAGCGGCCTCAGCCGCAGCCTCGAACACCTGCCGCAGGGCGTGGTGGTGATCGACCGGGAGCTACGCCTGGTCGCGTGGAATTCGCGCTACCTGGAGCTGTTCCGTTTTCCGCTGGACCTGGTGCGCGTGGGGCGGCCGATCGAGGAACTGTTCCGCTTCAACGCACGCCGTGGCCTGCTCGGTCCCGGCCCGGTGGACGAGGCCATCGAGCGTCGCCTGAACCACCTGCGCAGCGGCCGCCCGCATATGCGCGAGAGCGAGAAGGACGACGGCACCGTGCTGGAGATCCGCGGCAACCCGCTGCCCGACGGCGGCTTCGTCACCAGCTACGCCGACATCACCAGCTACAAGAACGCTGCGCGCGAACTGCGCTCGCTGGCCGACGCGCTGGAGCACCGCATCGCCGAACGTACCCGCGACCTGGACGAAGCACGCCGCGAGGCCGAGCAGGCCAACCGCTACAAGACCCGCTTCGTCGCCTCGGCCGTGCACGACCTGTTGCAGCCGCTGAATGCCGCACGCATGTTCGTCTCGGTGCTGCGCGGCAAGCTGAGCGACCCGGCGCAGCAGCAGACCAGCGACCATATCGATGCCGCGTTGGCTGCGCAGGACGCGATCCTCAACAGTCTGCTGGATATCGCGCGCCTGGAATCGGGCAGCCTGCCGACCCGTGTGCAGGCGTTCCGGCTCGGGCCGCTGCTGCAGACACTGGCGCGCGAATTCGGCATCGCCGCGCAGTCGCGTGGGCTGGTAGTCGACTGGGTCGATACCACTGCGGTGGTGGTCAGCGATGAAGCCCTGCTGCGCCGCATCCTGCAGAACTTCCTGTCCAACGCGCTGCGCTACAGCGAACGCGGCCGCGTGCTGCTCGGCTGCCGTCGCCGCGAAGGCCTGCTGTGGATCGAAGTGCACGATCAGGGGCCCGGCATTCCCGACGCGTTGCAGGGCGAAATCTTCGAGGAATTCCGCCGCCTGCACGACGGCCAGCAGCGCGGCGCCGGCCTTGGCCTGGCGATTGTCGACCGTATCGGCCGTCTGCTCGGCCATCCAATCCGGCTGCGCTCGCAGCTGGGTCAGGGCAGCGTGTTCGCCGTGGGCGTACCGTTCGGCGAGGCCAGCGCGATTCCGGCCACTGCGCCCGCGCCGGTACTGGTGCAGGAACCGGCCGCGGACAATCCGCTGCGCGGGCGCCGGGTGTGGGTGATCGACGACGATCCGCACGTCTGCGCCGCCAGCCGCGCGCTGCTGGAGCGCTGGGGCTGCGAGGTGGCGCTGGCCGACGGCCCGCAGGCGGCGCTGCAGCTGGCGGCAACAGGCGCGGTACCGGAGCTGGTGCTGCTGGATGTGCGCATGGGCGATCACCACGGCCCGGTGCTGTACGAGACACTGGCCGAACTGTGGCAGGCCCGCCCGCCGGTAGTGCTGGTCACTGCCGAGCGCGATGCGGGATTGCGTGAGATGGCCGCCGAGCGCGGCTGGGGAATGATGGCCAAGCCGGTGAAGCCGCCGGCGCTGCGGGCGCTGATGAGTCAGTTGTTGATCCGGCATCGCGGGTGATTCCCAGCCAACGGCGCAGCCCCTCGTGGGTGTTGGTTGATCGCGGAAAGCCGGGTTACTGAGGGCTGGCCAGGTGGGTGGGTAGTACGGGGACGCCGTAAACCCGTCCTTGAAGTGACCCCCGAGAGTTGGACGGGGTCAGGCGGCCGATTGGGCCTGCTCCCGGTACTTTACCGGGCTTAGGCCTTTCAATTTCAATTTGATGCGCTCTTGGTTGTAGTACTGGATGTATTCCACCAGCCCAGCCTCCAGATTTTCGATGCTGTCAAAGCTGTTCAGGTAGAAGAATTCCGACTTCAGTGTCCCGAAGAAGCTCTCCATTGCCGCATTGTCCAGACAG
>NZ_RXLZ01000065.1 GCF_003970865.1 Stenotrophomonas maltophilia
GTGATTCTACATATAGGTGCAAGCATCTGACAACTGCATTATGACTTCATAATGCAGTTGTCAGATGCTTGCACCTATATGTAGAATCACTGTGAAGATGTTAATTCAATAGTGAATTGGTATCGGGGTGTGGCTGGTATTGGGGATTTAAATACCATGATCGTTATTTTTGGGGGGTAGATTTTTTTTTTTTTTAAGTATATAAGGGACAGTAGAATCCACACGAGTAAGACTGGCGGCAGCGGCAAGTGTATATAAGGGACAGCTCCAGGGATGGGGGCACACCCACCCACCCCTTGATCGCCGATGGGATACTGGCCGGCCGGGCATCGGCCCTCGGCATTGGCGTTATTGGCAACGAGGAGTGCAGCAAACAGCAGCGCCAGAATCACGAGCGCCGGATTACCGCGTAAAGGTTTGAAATCGGCCATTGTCTTGAATCTCCATGATCTCACAACCGATCAGTCTTGCTGGAAGAACGGTTTGGTACAGTCAGAATGGAAAACGGAGCAAGCCTGACTTCCCAAATCCTTGCAGTCCTTGGCTGCCCGCTCCTGCGCCTGTTCTTTCGTCGCCCCGGTGTTGAATCTCATGCCATTGTCCGGTCGTGCAGCCCGGACAACCGCATAGCATTGGTTGTAGTAGGTAAAAACAACTGTGCAGTCGGTAGCTCCGCCCTGCCGGCATCGCTCGACGGCTTGGCGCTCTGCCGAAGCCTTGGCCTGATGCCCAGTAGCAGAACCTGCATCTCCTCCAGGCGAGCTGGCGACTGCACCCCATGTCTTGACCCAGTACCCGGGATTCTCCTGCGGGGCGCTCTGAGCCGCGCCGGGTATGGGTGCGCAGCCTCCAACGCCTTGGCCACCAATCGGGTACTGGCCCCCAGGGCAACGACCTTCGGCATTGGCATTTTCAGTAACGACGAGCACGGCAAACGCCAGCGTCAAAAACCCAAGAAATGTTACCCAGATGCTTGAATCCGGCCATTGCCAAGACTTTTTGGACATCACTGTTGATCACTCGGTGGTCTGATGCTCCGCACCCGTCATCTTCCTTGAAGCCTTGCAGTGCTTCAAGCGACATCCAAAGAGCGGGAGGCAATATGATTCGCCATATCAGCCCTCCTGAAAGAAGGGCTTGGTGCAGTCCGAGTGGATGAACGTGCACTCCTGGCTTCCCGAATTCCGACAATCCTGCGTCGCCCTTTCCAGCGCCTGTTCCTTGGTAGCACCCGCGTTGAACATCGTTCCATTGTCCGGCCGGCCGGTTCTGATGGACGCATAGCACTGGTTGTAATAGGTGTACAGAACCTTGCAATCAGTCGCTCCCCAGTGACCGCAGCGCTCGATCGCCTGTCGCTCGGCCGAGGCCTTGGCCTGATGGCCAGTCGATGCACCCGCATCGCCATTCATGGATCCCGCAACGGCTCCCCACGTCTTAACCCAGTGCCCGGGATTCTCATCAGGCGCGCTCCGGCCTGCACCAGGGATGGGAGCACAGCCGCCCACTCCCTGATCGCCGATCGGATACTGGCCCGGCGGGCAACGACCTTCTGCAAACGCAGAATTGATGTATGCAGAACCCATAAACACGAAAGACAAGCAAAGATATTTCAGAAAACCGTTGGCGCTCATCGTCAGTCCAGCCTCTAATTTCCTTGATTGGCGTTCGCCGCGCCACGTTGACCAGGTGTGGTTCCTCCCGCCCCGCCCGTGCCGTCAAACACTCGGCCCAGACTGTTCTGAGGATTTGCTGCATTGTGGCCCGACGCGGCCTCTGGAGCCGCCGTCGGCGGAGCCGACATGCCCGGCGGACGACCATCGGCACTCGGCGGGTCAGCATTTTTGACGCGCACGCAGCCCACTTCTTCGGGCACGGGGCCGAGCTCCCGAATTCAGCTTCGAGAGTTCATTTCATGATGGCCCCTGCCATTCAGATCCCTCTACCAAAGTGCGATAGGTGTTGGACGTCGGATGTGTCAACCCAGCTCCATAGAGCAATCAGAACTCTTGGAAGATTGGCTCACTGCAATCCGTGTACTTGATCGTGCACTGCCCACCGCCGTGAGCAGCACAGTACTTCAGAACCTCAGTGGAAGCGGCCTCTCTCGTTGGACCGCCGGCCATTGAAATCAATCCTTTAGAGCCCGGAGCCGGATCCGCATAAGCGACGCACTGGTTTTTATACGTTATCCCTACAGAGCAATCTTTCGCACCATATGTCGCACAGCGGGACTGAGCCTCAGCGACGGCCTCGGCCTTTGATCTCTTTCCAACCGAAGCTCCCACATCACCGGTCACAACAGATCGGGATATGGCTCCCCAGGTCTTGATCCACTTACCTATCGCACGCGGCCCGGAACTCCCCTCCCCTTGAGAGGCTGGAATCGGGGCACAGCCACCCGCACCCTGCCCGCCAATCGGATACTGACCTGGCGGGCAGCGCCCCTCCCCATATGCAACTAGTGGGGCAAGGAACAGGAGAATCGGCAATAGAAAATTATTCATTCTCATAAGAAACCACTCGACAGCAGATCAAGAATTTGCGCCAACTTCCCGGCGACGCATCAAGTTAACGATTCACCCCGCGAAGGCCCGTGTCGTGAATCGTTGGCGCTGAGTTCTGTGGCAAGGTCATGCGAGCTGTCCCGGAAGCCGCATCCTGGCCCGCCGTCGGAGCCTCAGTACTGCTAGAGGGCTTCGGAGGAGCGTAATAGCTCCCTGCCGGTTGGCCATTCGGACCAGGCGACACAGCCCCAGCACTACCACCTATCTGCGAATATGCCATGAAGCTACCCAAGGTGCCCTGGAAGAACATGGCCGCCATTGGGGGCGCAGTCAGAATCAGGGTCGTCAGGATCAATCCCATGCCGCCCTGCTGCATCGCCTGACTGGTCATGCCGTCGCTGGACGCGCCCATCAGCGGGAACTTGTTCACCAGCGCTGTCACCCAGAACGAGGCGGACACGCGAATTACCATGTCCAGTGCGATCGACACCATTGCCGCCAGCACCGCCATCGAGAACATGGTTCCAATGCCGTAGAACAGCCATCGCTGGAACAACTGCTTGGTCTGGTCGAACAGAAGGCAAAGAAGGAACAAGGGCCCGAATCCGATGAACAACGCCATTGCTACTTCGTAGAGCAGAAGCATTGAACCCGCAGTTACCGCTGGACCGCCGGTGCCGAGGCCGATAAACCACATGGCCCGGGTCTTGTCTTCCTGCAATCCAGGGTCATTCAGAATCTTGATGCCATCAATGCTGGACAGCGCCACCTGCATCCAAGCCAGACTCTTGTCGATCTGCTCTTCCGGCTTCTGATCCTTGCCAGTGACAACGTGGGTGATCAGGCCCTTCACGTCCTCGGTCAGGAACTCATGAAGATCGCGCCCGAACATGCCCATGCTGGTGGCAACGGCCACAATCAACGCTGCCCGCGCCATGTTGGTTACCAGGACCATCATCGAGTCGCGGCTGCGGCCTGTAACGATTCGATAGCCTTGCAACACTTTTCCACTGTGCAGTAAAAGAACATTTGCCCACTAGGACCGTCGCGCCACTCGATCTCGGTGGGATGTCACGGCAACCATGAGACTAGAACGACTCAAAGATCGGCTCAGAACAATCTGTATATAGAACTTTGCACTGCCCACCACCGATGTCCGCGCAATGGGACAAAACTCGATTTGTAGCCTCCTCCTTGGAGCCTGCAACCGAATAGGAGACGCGCCCCTTACTCCCCCTCTCGGGATCAGCATATGCAACGCACTGGTTCTTATAGGTAGTTCCGACTTTGCAATCTCTAGCGCCATGGGTCGCGCAACGGGAAAGCGCCTCGGACACAGCTTCCTGCTTTGAACGCCTTCCGACTGATGCCCCCATATCGCCCGTGCTTACTGCGGTTGCAATAGCTCCCCAGGTTTTGATCCAGCGGCCTGTCGCGACCGGACCACTCGACCCCACAGCGCCTCCATTAGAGCCCGGTATTGGCGCACATCCACCAACCCCCTGCCCGCCAATCGGATACTGTCCGGGCGGGCAGCGCCCCTCCGCTTGGACATCTGCTGTCACAAGCAAGAACAAAGCAGGGCAAATCCAAAAGAGGGAGATCACAATGCGCTTCACGTTAACTCTCCAATACGCCTGAAATCACTGTCTACCAGGATGAGCAGCTCGCTGGCCAGTTTCCGCAATCCTTGTTGCATCCGACTGCGGCAATGTCATGCGGCTTGTTGACTGATTACTGTAGTCACCGGCGTCTGCAGTACGCCCCTTCTCCGGCTTATCCGGCGTGTAGTAACTACCCGGCGGCTGCCCACTCGGGCCCGGCGCCTGCGCAACCGGGCTGCCACCTATCTGCGAATATGCCATGAAGCTACCCAAGGTGCCCTGGAAGAACATGGCCGCCATTGGGGGCGCAGTCAGAATCAGGGTCGTCAGGATCAATCCCATGCCGCCCTGCTGCATCGCCTGACTGGTCATGCCGTCGCTGGACGCGCCCATCAGCGGGAACTTGTTCACCAGCGCTGTCACCCAGAACGACGCAGACACGCGAATCACCATGTCCAGCGCAATCGAGACCATGGCTGCCAATACCGCCATGGAGAACATGGTTCCGATGCCATAGAACAACCATCGCTGGAACAATTGCTTGGTCTGGTCGAACAGAAGGCAAAGAATGAACAACGGTCCGAATCCGATGAACAACGCCATTGCTACTTCGTAGAGCAGAAGCATTGAACCCGCAGTTACCGCTGGACCACCTGTGCCGAGGCCGATGAACCACATGGCCCGGGTCTTGTCTTCCTGCAATCCAGGGTCATTCAGAATCTTGATGCCATCAATGCTGGACAGCGCCACCTGCATCCAAGCCAGACTCTTGTCGATCTGCTCTTCCGGCTTCTGATCCTTGCCAGTGACAACGTGGGTGATCAGGCCCTTCACGTCCTCGGTCAGGAACTCATGAAGATCGCGCCCGAACATGCCCATGCTGGTGGCAACGGCCACAATCAACGCTGCCCGCGCCATGTTGGTTACCAGGACCATCATCGAGTCGCGGCTGCGGCCGGTGATTATCCGGTAGTCTTGCGGCCCTTTTCCACAGCGCAGCAAACGGGCATCCCCCCCCCCCCTAAGAAAGATGCGCCTTTCGCATCGCATTCTGGATGCCGTCGTTCTCGATCAAACTTCTCGGCGTGCAGCTTCTTCAGCCGCAGGCTCTCACCCCAGACTCTCGAGTCGCTTGGTGTCAAGTGCTTTCATGCCACCAAACTTCCTCACCGCAGGTCGGAACGACGCCTTTTCACGTCCAATCCCCTTGCCATTGAGGATTGGTCTCCAAGCCGCCTCGCACTCAATCCCGGGGCGATGCGAGATCCAGCATCTGATCCGCTGTCACTCATCCTTCCGCCACCACGCACCCGAGTTACGGAAGCCGATTCGCCTCTACACCAAACGCCCGAGTCAGCGCGCAACTACCGGGCACCTCACCATTTCGACCTGCCTGACATTAAATCTTCCAGATTCTTTCCATAAAGGACTGTGCCAGGACGCCAGTCGGACGACCACAGACTCGCGATAGGATTTTTAGAATTCCTCGAAGATCGGCTCAGAGCAAGCGGAATAGACGGCAGCACAATCGCTCCCTCCTTTCGAGGCACAGAGGCGGGAGGCAAACTCCGTGGCACTCTCGATCGTTGCACCGGTACCAAACTGCGTGGTTCCACCTGTGCCCGAGCTGGCGACAACGGCGGCCACGCATTGATTCTTATATGTAATTGTAACCTTACATCCCACTCCGCCGGATTCAGCACACTTCCTCTGCGCCTCCTCAGCGGCCTCCGTCTTCCGTACCCGCCCTGTTGAGGAGCCAGAGGCGCCCGACGGCGCCAATGATATTGCGCCCCAAGTCTTGATCCATTTACCCGTCGCTCTGGGCCCACTGGTAGCTGCACCTTCGCCTCCAGGAATCGGAGCGCAACCACCGACTCCCTTCCCTCCGATCGGGTACTGCCCAGGAGGACATCGCCCCTCAGCCCGAGCCTCAAGGGCCGATGTGGCGAACATGAACACCAACGGCGCTAGCAAATGGATCATTCTCATCAGGCAACTCTCCTTACACAGACAACGCGCATCTCCGCGAGCTAAATAGGTGCCTTGGCAAATCGGCCTGTATCCGGCGGCGTATCGGCAACATGTGGAGATCCAGTTGATCTACCCATCTGCCCCACTCCGCTTGCTCCATGCCCGGTGCTCCCCTTCTCTGGAGCTGGAGGCGTGTAGTAGCTACCCGGCGGCTGCCCACTCGGGCCCGGCGCCTGCGCAACCGGGCTGCCACCTATCTGCGAATATGCCATGAAGCTACCCAAGGTGCCCTGGAAGAACATGGCCGCCATTGGGGGCGCAGTCAGAATCAGGGTCGTCAGGATCAGTCCCATGCCGCCCTGCTGCATCGCCTGACTGGTCATGCCGTCGCTGGACGCGCCCATCAGCGGGAACTTGTTCACCAGCGCCGTCACCCAGAACGAGGCGGACACGCGAATTACCATGTCCAGTGCGATCGACACCATTGCCGCCAGCACCGCCATCGAGAACATGGTTCCAATGCCGTAGAACAGCCATCGCTGGAACAACTGCTTGGTCTGGTCGAACAGAAGGCAAAGAATGAACAAGGGCCCGAATCCGATGAACAACGCCATTGCTACTTCGTAGAGCAGAAGCATTGAACCCGCAGTTACCGCTGGACCACCTGTGCCGAGGCCGATGAACCACATGGCCCGGGTCTTGTCTTCCTGCAATCCAGGGTCATTCAGAATCTTGATGCCATCAATGCTGGACAGCGCCACCTGCATCCAAGCCAGACTCTTGTCGATCTGCTCTTCCGGCTTCTGATCCTTGCCAGTGACAACATGGGTGATCAGCCCCTTCACGTCCTCGGTCAGGAACTCATGAAGATCGCGCCCGAACATGCCCATGCTGGTGGCAACGGCAACAATCAACGCTGCGCGCGCCATGTTGGTTACCAGGACCATCATCGAATCGCGGCTGCGGCCTGTAACGATTCGATAGCCTTGGATCAGCACCCACAAGGTCATGAGGGTCAGCGCGATGCCGCCCACCCACGCCATCATGTTGTCCATCAGGTCGAAGCCGAACTTGCCGATCCTGTCCCGCAGGTAGTCCAGGATCAGCTTGAAGAACACGAAATCGCCAATCGACTGAACACGCGCGACGTGCCCCATCAGATCCTGGAATCCGCCCGAAAAATCAAAGTTGGCAATCGACCTGATCGTCATACCCACATTCCCTTGGTAATACTGCAATCACATGAGGGGCGACGCAGACGCGCGCACCCTTGGTGCTCCATTCCATGCATCAGTCGATGGACAGCGCTGCCTTCAGCGCCGCCGTCTTGACCAGATCACTGGCAATGGTCTTCATCGGGTCGCCCTTCAGCGCTGCCTGTGCGACGACCTTCTGATTGGCTTCCATCACCTCGATGTAGGCATCGTAGGCCTTCTGCTGTGCCTCGAAGGACTTTGCCTTGGCTGCCATGTCGTTCGCGGTGCGCAACGTGTCGTTCTGCGTTGCGTTGACGTTGCCGAGCAGATTGCTGACATTTCGCTGCTTCTCGATTGCATCGAGGCTATCGAAGAACGACGGCATCGTCTTGAGCATGAAGTCCACCGCATCGTTGTACTTGCGGTTCTGCATCATCCGGATGTTCACGCAGATCTGTTGCTGCTGATCTTTCCAATCGCCCTTGAAATTGAAAACGACCCGGGTCGCGAGAGTCTTCAGGTCGGTGCCGATTCCGCAGGTCTCGGCAACCAGATAATTGGGTGGCACCGGCGTCAGCGGGGCGGAATCCGGCAACCCGAAGGAATTCACGATGCCCTGGATCTGGACCATCGTCTCCTGGTACTCCTTGATCGTCTGCGCCCAGTCCCGTGCCCACTGGGTGTTCTCCTTGACGAACTGGTACTTCTCCTGGAAACGGGCCTGGTACGTATTGATCTGATTGAGGATGTGCTGCCACAGTGCAGGACCCGTTTCCTGCACCGGGCCGATGGCGCCCGCATTGGTCGCTGAGAGCGCCAAGGCAACGCCGAGCACCTTGGCCATCGGCTTGAGTACCTTGCGGGCGCTGGCCCGACGCTTGACGTTGTTCATTGGGAAACTCCTGTTGTTCTGATTGACGTCCACTTGCCTGTCTCCTGCTCGCACGGCCATCAGGCCGCGTCGGACCGGGGTTCCTTTCCCGATCCCTTCCGGTTCTTGTAGAAATCTTCCAGCCACTGCTCCGGGCTGAGCTCGTCTACAGTGACGCGATTGCGGACCGCGGCCGTCTGCAGGACCCGATGCATGACATCGATGTTGTCGGTCGAAGCCGAGATCACCGACAGGATGTCGTCCATGCCGCGCAGGTTGAGCTGGCACACGCTGGAGGCATGGCCCTGCTTGACCAGGAAGCAGCGCGAGCGCTCGTCCAGTGCAGTCACCACCCTGAACTCGGCCTCGGTCAGCTTCAGGCCGTCCATGTAGTCGCTCTTGCTGGCATTCGGGTTCGGCAGCAGGATCAGGGTAGCGGTCTGCTCGATCAGGGCGGCGGAGATATCGCTCTTCAGCGCATCTTCCGGGCTCTGCGTAGCGAAGATGCCGAGACCGTTCTGCTTACGGATGGTCTTCTGCTTGTTCTTCGCGAACTCCTTCAGGCCACCTTCGCCGTCCAGGATCTTCCAGAATTCGTCCATCACATAGATCAGCGGACGACCGTCGATCAGCGACTCCAAGCGGTGCAGCAGGTAATTGATCACCGGCACGCGCACTTCAGGATTGTCGATGATGTCGGTGTAGTCGAAGCCGATGATGTTGGCCTTGCTCAGGTCAACGGTATCGATCGGATTATCGAACACCCAGCCCAGCGAGTTGCCCGAGGTCCAGCGGCGCATGCGCGCGTAGAGGCCATCGTCGCCCATATTGGGCAGGCTCTTCTGGAAGTTGGTCATGCTGCGCAGGTGCATCGGCGTATCGAGCATGCTCTCCACCGCGCGGTAGATATCCTCTTCCTCACGGGCGCTGTACTCGCGCTTGCCGGCCAGCACCTTGATCAGGTCAGCCAGGAACTGCAGGTTGGCTTCGTTGTTCTCGCACTGGAACGGGTTGAAGCCGGTCGGTGCGCCGTTCTCCAGGGCCAGATAGTTGCCACCGCAGGCGCGCACGAAGATCTCCGCGCCGCGGTCCTTGTCGAAGAAGAAGATGGTCGGCGACGGCTCGTACTTCTGCACCTGGCTGAGCAGGAAGTTGATCAGCGCGGTTTTACCGGTACCGGACTTGCCGATCACCATGGTATTGGCGATCGCCTTCTCACCCAGCGAATTCTCCGAGGGATGGGTCGCATGGAAATTGAAGTAGTACGGCTGGCCATTGGTGGTCTGCAGCGTGGTGACGCAGTCGCCCCACGGGTTGTTGTGCTGCTTACCGGTGGCGAAGTTGTGCAGCGGCGACAGGCCCAGGAAGTTCAGCGAGCTGACATTGGCCAGGCGTGTGCGATAGCGCCAGTTGCCCGGCAGCTGCGAATAGAACGACGAGGTAACCGCCAGGTCTTCCTTGGTCGATACGAACCCGGCGTTGGACAGCTCGGCGCGGGTCGAGGCGACGTTCTGCGAAAGCTTGGCCTGCGTGTCGCCGTAGACCGCCATGATGAAGTGGTATTCACCCAGCACGAAGTTGCCCGACGACAGCTGATCCATGGCCTGGTCCAGCTCGACGATCTGGCTGACCGCCTTGTCGCCGGAGGAGATCATCATGCCCTTGGTGCGGTCGAGCACCTTCAGCGCGTCCTGGCGCCCCATCGGGCTGAACGAATGGGTGATGACGTATTCGTAGTCGAGGTACTTCAGGCCGTTGAGGATGCCCGGGTAAGTCCCCTCGGCATACTCCTTGATGTTCAGAATGGCGCCGTAGTGATTGGCACCGTTGGGAGTATTGATCGCAAAATCGCCGGTCTTGGCCGAGAACATGTGGCGACTGACCGGCAGGTAATCCTTGATCGGTGCCGACAGCACCGGCACCGGCTCGTCGATGCGATTGATCAGGTAACCGAACAGCTCCAGCGTTTCCGAGAACACCACGCCATTCTTGGCTTCGTACATACCCAGGCGATACGGCGCGTAGTCGCGGATCACGGCCTCGACGTTGCCGGCCAGTTCCATCAACTTCTCTACCGCCTGCTCCTGCTCGGCGCGCAGCTTCTCCACGTTCGCCGACTTTTCGACGAAGCGTTTGCCCGCCACCACCGGGCGATAGATCATGGTCAGGTACAGCTCGTTCTGCATGATGCGCTGCGAGGACAGCATGCCCATGTACTGGTCGGAAACGTCCTGGTTGAAGCGCTGCCTGTAGTTGCTCTTGCCCTTCAACGTGCGACGGCGACGGATGTCGTGCACCCAGAAAGCCACGTTGACAAAGTCAGGCGCGCGCAACGTCTGCAGCAGACGGTTGAACGTGTTGTGGCGATGCTCGAGCTCCCACTCCTCTCGGCCGACAAACGGCAGCCCTTCCAGATGCCAGGTCAGCAGGTAGTCGCCGCCCGTGGTCTTGACCACGTTCGGGGCGACATGCGACGACAACGGGATGAACTCACTGATGGAGGTATCAGGGCTGAACATACGACTGCTTCCAAAGAGGTACTGCCAAGAAGTTTCAAGAGACCTGGCGGGCGCGGATGCCCGCCAGGCCGGATCCGGACCTCAATCCATTCGGGCCGGCTTGTTGCGGTAATGGTTGGGGTTGAGCACCCACATGCCATCGTGCTCCTGCACGTTGCGCACCTTCAGCTTGAACATCAGGCGCAGGCCCAGCAGACGGAAGATCATTTCGTCACGCTTGGCCATGTGCCGCATGATGAAGACCGCCACCGGAATGGTGAGCAGGAACCAGAAGTTCGTGTACATGCTGAGCAGCAACAGCCCGCCTGCCACCATGAAGAATGGCAGGTAGGGAACGCCCAGGAACATCGCTGGACGCGTGCAGCCGCGGAACACGACGTTCTTATGCACTGTAGTACTGGATCACGTGGTTGATCAGGTAGGAGGTGCTGGTGCCACCACCGCACTTGCCGTCGCTGCCATCACCCAGCAGCATGCGCGCGATCTGGCCTGCGGCGCCGATCAGCACGCCACCGATCAGGATCGGGGCGACGTCAGCGATGCGCTTGTGCGCGAAGGCGATCTGGTAACCAGCGAAGATCACCGCGATGGTGACCACGGCGATCGAGGCGATGTTCAGCAGGCCGTTGATGTTGTTGAAGAAGCTGCAGACCTTCTTGTCGGTGCCGCCGAAGTCGGTGGCGCCGTTGGCGAAGACTTGCGGGGCAAACAGTGCGCCGACGAACAGAGTGGCCATCAGCAGGGTCTTCAGCGTGCGCTGGGCCTGGACGAGGTCGAGATTGGATCGCTTCATGGATTGATTTCCTTGTTGATGGACTAACACAACTGAATCGACCAGCCGGGGGACTGGCCGTACCACGACTTCGTCAGAACACGAAGGCCGCATCCCCTGCGGGAATCTGCTGCACCGGCGCGGACTGTGCCGGCGCGTTGTATGAATTGCCATTACCTGCCACCGGCAGATTCCGCTCACTCCAGGGCCGCAGCATCACGGGCCCCTCATTGCTGGCGGTGGTACCCGGCAACTGCTGCGGCATGGCCATCCCCTGCACTGCGCCCTGAGGTGGAAACTGCTGCGGCATGGCAGCGGCCTGCTGCTGCGGTTGGGCCGGCTGCATCATCCGGTCAACTGAACCCAGTACCACTTTCGAAAGCGCCTGGTCGGCGATGTTCAGCAGGCTGCCCCGCGCCATTGCACCGGTGGACGGATACACGACATACGCGCGTGCCGGGTCTTCCGACGGCACGTATACCGGGCCATTCGACTGGGCAACGATGCGTGCCTGCGCCGGCGACGCCAACTGCGGATGATGCTCGACCTTCACGCTGCGGCGTTCGCCGCGACTCACCACGTCGATCGGTGCAACACCATTGCTGGCAAGCTGCTGCCCGCGGCGCATCGAGTCATAGACCTTCTGCACATAGCCATGGCGGAAGCCGGTCTCGAAATTGCCCGAGTAGTAGCAACTGAATGACTTGCCCCAGTCACCACCGGAGCGCTTGTAGCACTCGGCGAGGATCCGAGAACCCGCTTGCAGGTTCGGGCATTGCTGGAAAGCCTTCTCGTAGGAATCCAGACCGTACTTGCCGAGGTTATAGCGGTTGACCTGGGCTAGCCCGATGGAGAAGTTGTAGCCTTTCTCTTCCAGCATCCGAACCGTCGCCAGTGCCTCGTCCAGCGCCTTGGGCTGGCGCACCAGAGCGCCACCGACTACGCCGATGGCATAAGGGTTGCGTGACGATTCAACGTTGATGACGTGCTGCATCACGTCCATCGACACCGCCATCTCCGGGCACGCCATCATCTCCAGTCCTGGCAGCATCCTTCAGCCCTCCTGCCCCTGGGCACGCCCAGGATTGAAATCGATACCGGTGATGTAGCGCGAACCGGCGTGCGCCTTGATATGCACGACGATGTCGATGGTCATCATCAACAGTCGCTTGATCACGTTGAACTCCAGGCCCGAACCTTCGGTGGAGGCCTTCACCATGAGGGCCAACTGGTCCCAGGTCTGCTCCGGACTGCCTGCATGGCAGCTGGTGATCGAACCCGGGTGGCCCGATGCGCAGTTGCGGATGAAGTAGAACGCCTCGTCACCGCGCAGCTCGGCCAGGATGATGCGCTCGGGCTTCATGCGCAGGCAGGCTTCCATGCAGCTCTTGGCACTGACATTGCTGGTGCTCTGCCCACCCTTGGAGTACAGCAGGTGCACCACATTGGGTTGGGTCAGAAACAGCTCGCGCGCGTCCTCGATCGTGACCAGGCGTTCGTTGTCCGGAATATGATTGACCAGCGCTTTCATGAAGGTGGTCTTGCCGCTACCGGTCGCACCGGATACCACGATGTTCTTGCGGTACATCACCGCACGCCGGAAGAACTCTGCGTACTCGCGCTGCTGACGCAGCTCCAGCAGCTCGCGATCCTGCTCGCTGATGCTGCCATCGCTTTCCAGGATCTGGTTGAAGAACCCATCTTCGTGATACTGGCTGAGCGACTTGGTGTGCTTGGACGGCAGACGGATGGTGATCGACACCTTGCCTGCATCGCACGCCGGCGGAATCACGAACTGGGCACGCTGGCCGGTGGGAAACGTGAGCGAGACCACCGGATCGGCATCGGTGATGCGCTGGCCGGTGTTGCTCTCGTTCACCACCGCCGTGCAGAACTGCCGGGCCCGCTCGAAGGTCAGGCCCGGCACGTCCACCCGTTGCCACCCTGCCCGGGTTTCCAGGTACAGCTCACCGGGACGGTTGATGCAGATTTCCGTCACGTCCGGGGATGTCATGTACTCGGCGATGCCCAGCACTTCGTACTGATAGCGCAGGAAATCGCTGGAGACGAGGGCAAGGGGTGACACTTCGGCGTCCATGATCGTTCGTTGGGTTACCGGCGAGGATGCAGCACGCTCGTGAAGTCGACGTCCTTGGCGACGTACACATTCACGATGGTGCCTTGGTTGATGGTCACGGTCGGCGGGCGACGTTGGCTGAGCGACTCGTTGGCCAGGCGTTCCATGGTGCGCGCGGTGGCGCTCTCATAGGGCGACTGGATGGTCATGCCGTTGTTGGCCACCGTGGTGGTCTCCGGGCCATGTTCGGCGGCGGCGTACTTGAACGCGTCGGCCAACAGGCTGATCATCAGCGCCGAGGCGATACGACTGCCCCAGTGCGCGCTGTACTGGCCCGGGTGGCCTGCGCCACCCAGCTGATCAACGCCCGGGCTGGACATTGCCACGTCAATACCGTTCGGCGTGGTGATTCGGTCCCAGATCACTTCCACCCGCTTGCCGGTAGGACCACCGCCATAGGCGCCATAGATCTTGGAGCCCTTCGGCAGCAGCAGATTGCGGCCGTTGATCGAGTACACCGGCTCTGTCACCAGGCACGAGGTGTAGCCCGCGATGTCAGTGATGATGCGGGTTTCCAGTACACAGCGCAGATAGGTTCCTCGCACCAGCAGCGCATCGGGGCTGCGGATGTAGCTGGCATTGGACACGTCATCCACGTCGGGGCCACGACGCACGCGCGCTGGCGCTGCATTCTGCTGCCCGTTCATCTGCTGCAGCATTGCCCGCGTGTATTCGTCCATGCCCGCCTGCTGCGAGCGCTCCTCATCCTGTGAACCGCCATTGCCAACGAAACCGTCGGCACTGGCACCCATCCGACGTTCGGCAAGCGTCGGACCACGAGGGCCCGCGGAGCGATCTTCCAACGTCACTGGCGGCTCAGGGCGGCTCGGCCCCAATGGAGGCGGCGGCAACATCGGAATCGGATCAACGGGCTGCATTGCCTGCGCCGGACCCGGATCGGTCTGGACAGCATCCGGCAGTGTTGGCGTGCTCGCGCGCGCAACATCCGGCACCTTCGGCGCATCGTCCTTGTCTTGGCCCTTGCGGAAAAGCAGGAAGCCCATGGCAACAAGCAGCACCACGATACCGCCCAGGAACAGCAGCGCCTTGCGGTTCAATCGCTGCTCTTCAGCCGAGCGCAGCTGCGGCGCGGCCGCGTCCAGATCCGGTGCAGGCTCAGCCTGGGTCGTGCCGAAGTACGGATTCGTCTGCGCCTCCGGAGCAGCCTGTGCACCGTACGGACTCTGGCTCTCGTCGCGTCCGTTGTTCGGGTCGTTTCCGGGAGTGTTCTGCTGGCTCATTTCTTCACGTTCCTTCGCAGGCCGACGACGAAGTCGCCGTGGCGGATGACCAGGTACGGGTAGGTCCCGTGCACGATCAGCGTATTGCCTTCAACCGTGGTGTTGACCACGAAGTCTTCACCGTATTCCGTTTCACGGCCGAACACGGCCGGGAAGATGCCGGTCTTGTACTCCGGCGAATTCGGTAGTTTCAGGTAAGTGAAACGGCTGTCGTCGTAGGCGTTGACCGGGATCAGCCAGCCCATCTTCTTCGCCTTGCTGGTCGAATAGGAGTAGTTGAAGTTGTACTGGCGGTCCTTGGCCAGTTCAGAGCTCAACAGCGGCTGCGCCTCCTCTTCCACCGCTTCCTGCGCGACGCCGAACACGGTGTCGTTCGGGTAGGTGAAGGCGATCTTGTACTGCACGCCAGCACGACGGGCCTGTTCCAGCTGGCGCCAGTCAGTGGCCACCACCTTCAGCTCGAAGATGTAGGAATGGGTCTCGGTGCGCACCATCATGTTGGTGTCGACGTCGACGTTCTTCGGCTTGAGATAGAACACGTTCTCGCGACGGGTCAGTTCCCAGCCGCTGCTAAAGCCGGTGCTGTAGTCGAGGATCTTCTCGTTCGGGCTCAACTCGATCTGGGTGGTCAGGCCCAGGCCGGTGCGAACCGGATAGATGCGGTCCTTCTCGTACTCGTAATGGTCCACCGCCTGCGCCATCGCCGCTGCTGAAAACAACAGCGACAACATCGACAGCAGCGCCAGTGCGCTTCCCCTGATATTTCGACTACTCATCGGTTGCTTGCTCCATCAGCAGTTCCGGTGGAATTGTTCTGCGCCGGCCTCATGGCCGGCTGTCCGGGCATGGCCTGCCCCGGCATTGCTTGCCCCTGCACCGGCTGACCCGGCATGGGCTGCCCCTGTACGGGCTGACCCGGCATCAGCTGGCCCGGCGTCGGGCCATTGGCCGGGACGGCGACCGGCTGGCCGGTGGCCGGATCGATCATCGTGGCCGCGGCCGGGTTGTTGGGATCGTAGACACCCTGGGCCTGCTGCGCGGCCTGTGCAGCCTGCTGCGCCTGCGCCTGCATGGCGCCGTCATCCGGCACCGGGACGCCACGGGAATAGTCGTTGTCGACGCGATACTCGGTGACCTGGAAGGCCAGCGGATTGAGGATGCGATCCTGCTCGGACAGCGCCAGGTTCTGGTTGTAGCCGAAGCGCATCGTCACCAGCTGGTTGTCCAGGTAGGTGGCAACGCCAGTGCGCTTATCCAGCAGGCTGCGCTGGATGCGCACCGAAGCGCCGCGGAAGCTGCCGTTCGCTTCGGCGCCCAGCGGCGTGATGCTGAGGATCTTGACCCGGATGGCACGCTCGCGGCCATACATCACGAACGGGTTCTGCGGGTTGTTGCCGGCATAGCGCACGCGCATGGACTGCGCCACCGGATCGGTGGACATCACGAACACCAGTTCCCAATCGCGCAGGCCCATCACCGCCGAGTCGTACGACTCGCGCGCCAGTACGTACTGGGCCACATTGCTGCGATTGATCGCTTCGTTGCTGGTAATCGTCTCGCCCTGGAAGGTCCCACTCAGGCGCGCGACCGTCGCGGTACCCGTGTACGCATCGGCCATCACCAGGAACGGCACCTTCTCCTTCAGCGGCAGCATGTAGTAGTAGCCGCCCGCCAGTGCGAGCGACATCAGCAACGAGCCCGTGGCGACCCACCAGGCACGGCGCTCGCTGCGACGCGCCATGTCGGCCACGGTGATCTCGTAGCTGACCGCCTTGGCGACCGACTGCTCGACCTTGGGACTGTTGCCGGGATCCTTCTTGCGGAACATGGATTCTTCCGTACTGCTGAAACATCAATGGGCATGGAGCCCCTGCGACAGGCGCGGGGAGCGGCACGTTCGATGGTTTCGAGGTGGACTCAGGTGCCGCTGTTGGAATCAGCGCCCTGCGCCGACGCGGTGGGCGTCGAGCCAGCGCTCTGCACAACGATCTGGTTGCCAACAATGGAGACGGAGATGCCTTGCGCCGAATACGCCGAAGTCAGATCGATCACGGCCTGCTGCGCATTGGTGGTGTCGATCTTCGAGACCGCGCCGTACAGCGTGAAGTCCGAGTTGAGGCGGTAGTCCAGTGTTCGTCCGGAATCCTTGGCCCAGCGCTCGAGCATGGCTTTGAGCGTGCCATCCATCGGCGAGGCCTGGTAGACGTAGCTGGAATACAGCGGGATCTCGGTCGTCGCCACGGCAAAGCGGTTGACCGGCTTCCAGCGCCCACCGAAATCGGGGGCGGACTTGGTGGCACACCCTGCCACCATCAGCGCCGCGACTGCGGCGATGGAGATTTTCGCGATAAACGCCTGATTCATACGGGCTTCACTTTGACGTACGAAAAAGCAGTCCCGAGCGTTGGTTCCCTGGCCGTCCGGCGCTGCATGGCGCACGCCGGAATCGGGGAGACGCGCTGGCATGCAGCACACCTGCCCCGGCTCCCCTGCAGCCCGAAAACTGCCAACCAGGTCGCGGGGCCGCCAGACATTGCCGACGACACACCCGCACACCCTCACCAACGTCGAAACCATCCTTGTTTCCATGGCACAAACTCCTGGCCACCCTGCGTTACAACTTTTGCCATCCAGCACACACTTCTGGATGACGAACACAGAGTTACACAACCACGCGTCAATTCCATGTCAGACAAGTCTGAAAATCCATGAACAGATGCCTAATTTTTGACTCAGCTCACGGTTTCACGTCAGTGAATATGAATCTACGTCACAAATTTAGCGACGTGAATTAGACGTTAAGCATCGGAACGTCGACCTTCGGCAGCAGCCGCGATGTGAAATAGCGATCCTTGTAATAGCGGATCTTGTCGCACTTCACCGGATGCGGTATGCCCTCGTAGAGGAATACTTCCTTGTCCGGCCCCATCGCCTTCAGCTCCTGCGGCAGCATCAGTGCACGCCGCTCTTCGGTGAAGTTGTGGGTCTTCTCGCGGGCATGGGTGACGTTTTTCTTGCGGATGGTGGTGTAGCCCAGCATGTCCGAGTAGTCGTTGGCGTCCTGCTGCTCGCGCGGCGCGTACAGGATCTGCAGCGCGTGGTTGGTGATGATCGTGCGTGACACTTCCCGGCCGTAGGTGGCGTCAAGCTGGGACATGCTCTGGATGATCGGCAGCAGGCGGATGTTGTAACCGGCCATGTAGGACACCGCCGAGGCGATGATCTCGACCTTGCCGATTGAGGTGAATTCGTCCATCAGCAACAGGCACTGGTACTTCAGGTCCGGGTTGGACTTGGGCAGTTCCTTGGTGTTGAGGTTGATCAGCTGGCTGAAGAACAGATTGATGATCAGCCGGCTCTCGGCCAGCTTGTTCGGCTGGATGCCGATGTAGATGGTCATCTTCTTCTTGCGCACGTCGGTCAGCAGGAAGTCGTTGCTGCTGGTGGCCTTGTCCAGCACCGGGTTGATCCAGGGATTGAGCGGTTCCTTGAAGGTGCCCAGGATCGAAGCGAAGGTCTCGTCGGCCTGGGACAGCATGTTGGCGAACGCCGAACGCGCGTTGGCGCTGAGGAACGACCGCTCCGACAGGGCCTTGAGGTACTTCTTCAGATCGGTGCCGTCGCCCGATGACAACCGGTAGACAGCGCCCAGCGTGGGCGTGCCCGAGCCGCCCGGGAAACCGCTGCTGCGCTCGTCGTCCCAGTTTTCGAACAGATACAGGGTGAAGGCCATGAACGCGTTGCGCGCCTGGCTGACCCAGAATTTCTGGTCCTCGGCCCCATCCGGATACAGCATCGCGGCAATGCTCATCAGGTCCGACACCCGGAACGCCGGGTCATCGGAGACATAACTGAGCGGGTTCCAGCGGTGCGTGCGCCGATCCTCGGCGAAGGGATTGAACAGGTAGATTTCCTGCCCCTGGCTGGCACGCCAGCCACTGGTCAGGTCGAAGTTCTCCTGCTTGATGTCCAGCACCACCAGCGATTCGCCGTACTCCAGCAGGTTCGGGATGACGACGCCCACGCCCTTGCCTGAACGGGTGGGTGCCGCCAGGATCACGAACTGCTGGCCGTCCAGCCGCACCAGCTTGCCGCCATGGCTGCCGACCACGATGCTCTGGCCGGTCTTCTTGAACATGCCGTGCTTGGACAGGTCGGCGCCGGTGGCGAAACGCGCGTCGCCATGCAGCGAGCGCTTGTCCTTCTTCAGCAGCAGCACCAGGCCGGTCACCACCAGTACCAGCAACGGCAGGCCGAAACCGAGATAGCCGCCCCACTTGATCTTGCCCACGAACGGCGCGACCTGTGGCTGGTCCAGTGCATTGAAATACTGGTAATAGGTGTTCCAGGTGAACAGCTTGGTGTCCAGCCCCAGCAACAGCAGGGTCAGGTAACCGGAAAACACGAAACCAAGCAGCAGGGTCGCCAGCGTGATGATGGCGATGAGCAGATACTTCTTACTGGGCAACACCCGAATCCTCCATGATGCGCACGAGGGCGCGACGGCCTAGCGGCGGCGCCAGCGCGACGCCTTCTTCCGCAGGTGGTTTTCGTTCTCCAGCCCGGGCTCCTCGCCCTCTTCACGCACCCGCTGCAACAGCAGCTGGCGCGCTTCGGCCAGTGACACCAGGTCGGTCAGACGATCCCCATCGTCGGCGACGACCGCATGGCCGACCACATCGCCCGGAGCGTACACCGGCGCGTAGGACACCGCTACCAGCTGATAGCGGCCGCGCGTCTCCAGCACATGCCTGAACTCCTGCATCGACATCCCCCTTGTTCCAGCATTCCGCAGCCCCTGTGTTTCGCATCATGCCGACGTCCATGTCGTCATTACATGCAGGGCGCCGACAACAGTGCGCCGAACCGGCTGTCATACCGAGCCCATGCCCGGCGTGCCGCAATCCCATCGATCAAACGCTGATTTACCCCCAGCGTGGCTGCTGCTGTTGCGGTGCAGCAGTACAATGGCGAGCTCCCCGCCCCCATCGCGCCCCCGCATGAGCCCCAACTCTTCCCTGGCTGCGCGGCTGACGCCCCGTCAGCGCACCTTGATCATCCTTGCCCTGTCCCTGGGCGGCTTCGCCATCGGCACCAGTGAATTCGCCAGCATGGGTCTGATGCTGGAGATCAGCCGCGGCCTGTCGATCTCCGAAACCCAGGTCGGCCACCTGATCAGCGCCTATGCCATCGGCGTGGTGGTCGGTGCGCCGATCCTCGCCTTCGTGGGTGCCAGCTTCCCTCGCCGCAAGCTGCTGCTGGCACTGATGGGCTTCTATGCTGTCGGCAACCTGGCCAGCGCACTGGCACCGAACTACGGCACGATGCTGATCGCGCGCTTTGTCGCCGGCCTGCCGCATGGCGCCTACTTCGGGGTGGCGATGCTGGTGGCGGCGGCGATCAGCCCGGCCGGCCAGCGCGGCCAGGCGATGTCGCGGGTACTGCTGGGCCTGTCGATTGCGATCCTGGTCGGCAATCCGCTGACCACCTGGCTGGGCCAGCAGCTGAGCTGGCGCACCGCCTTTGCCCTGGTCAGCGTGCTGGCGATAGCCACCGTGGCGATGATCGCGCGCTTCCTGCTGCCCGATCCGGACGAAGTGCGCACCTCGCCGATGCGCGAACTGCGCGCCTTCAACACCACCCAGGTGTGGCTGGCGCTGGCGATCGGCGCCGTTGGCTTCGCCGGCATGTTCTGCGTGTTCACCTACCTGGCACCGACCCTGGTGCAGGTCACCGGCGTAGCCGAATCCTGGATGCCGCTGGCGGTGGGCGTGTTCGGCATCGGCGCGATCATCGGCAACATCGCCGGTGGCTGGCTGGTCGACAAGTTCCACTTCAAGGCCGCCGCGGTGGTGCTGCTGTGGTCGATCGTGATGCTGCTGCTGTATCCGCTGGCTGCGCAGTCGGTGTGGACCATCGGCCCGATGATCATTACCGTCGGCACCATGGGCGCGCTGGCGGCGGTGCTGCAGACGCGCCTGATGGACGTGGCCGGCGAAGCGCAGACCCTGGCCGCTGCCTCCAACCATGCCGCCTTCAATACCGCCAATGCACTCGGCCCGTGGCTGGGTGGCATGGCGATCAGCGCCGGCTTCAGCCCGGCCAGCACCGGCTATGTCGGTGCAGCCACCGCGATCGGCGGCCTGCTGCTGTGGTGCGTGGCGGTGATGCTGGACAAGAAGCGGAAGGCAGCCGGCGTGGGCAGCCACTGACCTTCGCGCCGGATCGTCAGTTGCTGCCCGCGCGGCGGCGACGATCCGGCCGCAGCAACGCCGTATCGCCGGCCACCAGCGTCGGTCGCGCCAGCTCACCGCGCTGCACGCGGTCCAGCACCCGCCGCGAATTGGCCGCGCAGTCGATGCCCTCCGGCCGCGCCTGGATGTCCTCGATCAGGGCCCGCAGGTGCGCCCGGCTCTGTGCCAGCCGCAACTGCAGCGCCTCGATGTCGGCCACCTTCTGCTGCAGCATCGAGATCAATGCGTCGTGCTGCCACTGGCCCATGTCCGGTGGCAGCAAGGCGCGTATTTCCTCCAGGCTGAAGCCGGCGCGCTGCGCACCGGTAATCAGCTCCAGCAGCAGCACCGCCTGTTCCGGGTAGTCGCGGTAGCCGTTGGCCTGCCGCTGGACCACCAGCAACCCGGCCTCCTCGTAAAAGCGGATGCGCGACGCTGCCAGGCCCGTGCGGCGGGCGAGCTCACCGATTTTCATCTGACTGAATCCTCGACATCGGAACCTGTTGACCTTCAATCAAACTTGAAGGTTAGCGTAGCGCCATTCCCCTGTCCTGGAGCTGTCCGATGTCGCTGTTCTCGCCCCTGGCACTACCCTCCGGTGCCGTCATCGGCAACCGCATCGCCAAGGCGGCGATGGAAGAAAACATGGCCGACGCCGACCACGCCCCCTCCGAAGCGCTGCTGCAGTTGTACCAGCGCTGGGCCGACGGCGGCGCCGGGCTGATCATCACCGGCAACGTGATGGTCGATGGGCGCGCCATGACCGGGCCCGGCGGCGTGGTACTGGAAGACGACCGTCACCTCGATCGCTTCACCGCCTGGGCGGACGCTGCCCGCTCCAGGGGTGCGCAGATGTGGATGCAGATCAATCACCCGGGGCGGCAGATGCCGGCCGCACTCGGCCAGCCTGCGCTCGCGCCGTCAGCCGTCGCATTGCAGATGGGTGCGCTGTCCAAGCAGTTCGCACCGCCGAAGGCGATGACCGAGGACGACATCGACGCGGTGATCGCGCGCTTCATCCGCAGTGCCGAACTGGCCGAACGCGCCGGTTTCAGTGGCGTGGAGATCCATGCCGCGCACGGCTACCTGCTCAGCCAGTTCCTGTCGCCGCTGTCGAACCACCGCGACGACCGCTGGGGTGGCAACCTGCAGAACCGTGCGCGCCTGCTACTGGAGATCGTGCAGGGTGTACGCGCGGCCGTGGCGCCCACGTTCGTGGTGGCGGTGAAGCTCAACTCCGCCGATTTCCAGCGGGGTGGATTCTCGCCCGAGGACGCGCGCGAAGTGGTGGAGATGCTGGCGCCCCTCGGCGTGGATCTGGTCGAACTGTCCGGCGGCAGCTATGAAGCACCGGCCATGACCGGCGCCGCACGCGACGAACGCAGCGTGGCCCGCGAAGCGTACTTCCTCGAATTCGCACGCGAGATCGCCACGGTGGCAACGATGCCGCTGATGGTCACCGGCGGCATCCGCCGCCGCGAAGTGGCAGAGCAGGTGCTGGCCAGCGGCGTGGCCATGGTCGGCATCGCCACCGCGCTGGCGATCGAGCCGGATCTGCCACAGCACTGGCAGCAGGGCCGCGATCCGGTGCCGACACTGCGCAACATCAACTGGCGCAGCAAGCCGCTGGCGGCCAGTGCGCACATGGCCGCAGTGAAGTATCAGCTGGGCCGGCTGAGCCGGCGCCGCCCCACCGCACCCACGGTCTCACCGGTATGGGCCCTGCTGCTGGCACAGGCGGCCGCAAAGTGTCGGACCCGCCGCTACCGGCGCTGGATCGGCGCCCGCGCCATCGCACATTGAGCCGCGCGGTCTTCTCATCGCCGCAGCGATGCTCCACCATCTGCAGGATCGGCGGCAGTTCCGCCGCCGGTCGCAGCATGGAGATGGAACCCACGTGGCAGCAGGATCGACCAAGAACCGCGAGAAGCTGCTCGACGACCTGCTCTCGCTGGGCCGCAACTGGGCACTTGCCATCGCCATCGCCGGTGCCGGGGCGGCTGTCCACTACAACGAATCGGTCTACGAGGCCGGACTCTGGCGCGGCCTGCTGCCCACGCTCTGCTTCCTGGTCGCGATCATCTGGATCGTGCTCAGCATCATCCGCTTCGACCTGACCATCCAGCAGCACTTCGAGCGCAAGCTGTCACGCTGGCTCAGCCGCCTGCTCTATGTCGTGCTGCTCGGTACCGGCATCACCGCCGTGTTCTTCGTCACCGAACTGGCAGAGAACAACCATATTGCGCGGATGTGCGACTCGGTAGCCAACGAACCCGGCAGTCGCATCCACAGGTCGGCCGAATGCCAGCGCCTGTATCAGCACCGCGCTGCCTACCGGCAACGGCTGGAATCGGCTGAGGGTGAGTTCGACTGAGCAGATGCGTGGGCGAAGGCGCACGAGGACTCACACAGAGGTCCAGCAAGGGTGGATTCGGAATAGTTGCATGGACTTCATTGCAACGCGACGCCACGCTCTCTTGCCGGAAAGCCGTGATCGAACACAGTCCATGAAGTTACCCATCGCCCACTCCCGCCTCCCCGCCCGGCCGCGGAAAATCGGCAGCGAAGTACGTATCTTCAAGCGCTATCACCAGTACGCCATCGTTGCCGCTGGAGCCGGACCACTGGCAATACTCCTGTTCGCCGTCGCGCCCGGACTTGGACCTTTTCCGGCACTGGGCGCAGCAGCGCTTTTCACGCTGTCGCCGCTGATCCTCGCCTTCGTTGTCTATTCCCCACGACGGGACCGGGTGGCACTGGAACATGATCGTCTGGTATTCCAGAACCGTGCTCCTCTCACGTTCAAGCAGATCCGGTCCTACAACCTGGACGATCATGTTGATCTGACCCTGATCGATGGACCGAGCGTGCTGCTCCAGCGCACACGGGCATCGATGCATGATTTCTCAACCTTCCGGGACGCGCTGGCAGAGGCTCTCGCGAAGCGGCCCGCCAATGCTGCCGCCGCTCCGCAACGTCGCCACTTCTTCGGCGCCTGGCCCGCACGCGCTTGGGGTGCGGCCCTGTTGCTGGCGACGGCGGCACTGGTGATCACGGGCGTACTGCATGGCTGGCCGTTGTACAAAGCACCGATACTTGGAATCGTGCCCGTGGTGGGCATTGGGCTATTGCTGTCGCGCCGCCGTCACTGATCACGTCGTCGGCGAAGTACACATGGCGTGGATGTGCATTCGGGCACAGTACGCGCGCCGCTCACGCTTGGAACCATCCAGCCGCCATGCTTCACGCGCCCGCCCCTGCCCGTCACGATGCCATCGCACTCCAGGCCGGTGTACTCGGCAGTGTGTTGGGCGTGACGCTGTTCAAGGCGATCGCACTGTCCGCACTGGCGAGTGGATCCTTGATGGTGATCGGGCTGTGGCTGCTGGCCTGCGCGCTGTTGGCTGCCTGGGCACTGGCCGCCTGCCTGGCCTGCCTTGCGCTGAGCCGGCGCGTATTCGTGCTGATGCTGGCGCTGAGCATGATCCTGATGATCTGCGTCGCCTGACAGCAGCAGGCGCCGGACTATCGCGCATCTGTTACAGAATAACAAGTGTGATTGGACGGATTGCGCGCGCCCGGGGTCACAGATTTGAATTCCATGGCCAGCCCGGCACCACCCGAGACCTCCCCATGCACCTGCAGCCCCTGCTTCGCGCCTCCCTCACCGCCGTTGCCCTGGCCTCGCTCAGCGCCTGTGCCACCTATGACGACAGCAACATGCATCAGGCCTGCCAGGAGTCGCCGCATCTGAAGGACCTGCCGCGCGAAGTGGCGGCCCGCGAAAGCCGCTGCAACAAGAGCATGGAAGTGTGGTCGAGCGAGCGCAAGGGCAGTGACAGGCCGATCGACCTGAGCGGCAAGAAGAAGGATCTGTAACCGCACCCGGCGCAGCCCACGTCGGCTGCGCCTCCGCCCTGTACGTCAGCCAGCCTCCGGCAGTCCGAACCCGCGCTGCAACGCTTGGCGCAACCCTGCCTGATCGCCTCCCGCATCGCAGGCCCACGCGACAGTTCCATCGGGCCTCACCAATACCGCTCCCAGGCCCAGCGCATCGTCCACCGCCGAGGCAATGCGGGTAATCGGCTGCCGCCAACGGTCGACGGAGTCGTACGAAGCGCCGTTCTCATCGAGCACAAGCAACACCCCCTGCCCGTTCCTCAGCACCTGCCCCATGCGGCGACCATCGGCCAGCAGGAAGTCCGGCACGCTGCGACCGGCCAGTGGATGGCCATCGCCCAGATCGAGCTGTTGCGACACGCCCCACACCCGTTCGGCCAGATAGGTGGCGCCATCGCGGGTGCCGGCCAGATCGGCCATCACCGCCGCCAACGCGCGCGAACCGGCGCCAGGACGCATCAATGCAACCTGCGCGCGCGACCAGTCCAGTACTCTGGCGCCAACCGGATGCCGTTCCGCGTGATAACTGTCCAGCAGCGCCACGCCAGCGTCACCGCGTACCACACTGGCCAGTTTCCAGCCCAGGTTCATCGCATCGCCGATGCCCAGATTCAGGCCCTGCCCTCCCAACGGGGAATGCACATGCGCAGCGTCGCCTGCCAGCAACACGCGGCCGTTGCGATAGGCGCGGGCCTGGCGCGCGCCATCGGTCCAGGAACTGTGCAGATGCAGCGCGGTGATGGTCACGTCGCGGGCAGACACACGCCGCATCAGCGACTGCGCTTCGTCCAGCGCGAGAGGCTTTCGATGCCCGGCACCGCCATCGAAATCGGCAAGCGCGAGCACACCGGGTGGATTGAAATTGCACATGCCCTGCGCGGTGTACTGACGGCCCGGGGTCAGCACGCCGGGATCCTCCAGATCGACCAGCAGCGAATGACCGGTGAATTCGGGATCGGTGCCGATGAAACTGAAACCGCATTGCTTGCGCACCGTGCTGCGGCCTCCGTCGCAACCTACCAGCCAGCAACCACGTACCACTCCGTCAGCGGTCTCGATCTCCACTTCGGTTGCACCGGCGCGCACCGCCTGTACCGCACGCCCGCGTTCGATGCGCACGCCCAGCGTGGTCGCACGTTCGGCCAGCACCGTTTCCAGGGCCTGCAATTCCAGCGCCATCTGGGTGCCCACCGGCGTCGGCAGGCGCCAGGTCCAGCGCGTGCGGTCGACGTCGTCCAACGCAAACGGTATTCCGGCGAAGTGGCCGCCCAACGCCCGCGGTTGCGCCAGCCAATGAGCGGTGCCGGGCGGCGGCGCGCCCTTGTCGGGCTTGAGCACCTGTGTCGCGGCGACCGCGTCCAACAGGCCGCGCCGATCCAGTGCCTCCAGCGTGGGGGCGTTCAGGCCGCGCAGCCCGAATGGCAGGCGCTTCAACGGCGAATCAGCGGACCCGGCCTGTTCCAGCACCAGCACCGAACACCCGGCCTGGGCCAGTTCGCAGGACAGGAACAGGCCAACCGGGCCGGCACCGGCAATGACGACGTCGTACAGCATGGGGAATCCTTGTGAGCACCGGGTCGGCGCTCTGGCGGGTCAAATGTTACACTCGGTGTACGTTTCCACAAGTGAACCGCTCATGACCCCGCCTCCAGGCCGTCGCGAACAACGCAAGGCCGAGACCCGACAAGCGATTTCGGACGTCGCCACCGAGCTGATCATCCGGCGTGGCTTCGAGGCCGTCTCCATGTCCGAGATCGCCGAAGCCGCGGGCGTCTCACGCAAGACGGTCTTCAACTACTTCGCCAGCAAGGAAGACCTGGTGTTCGATCGCGATGAGGAGGCGCGCACGCTGCTGCGCGAGGGCATGATGGCGCGCAGCGGCATGACCCCGCTCGCCGCCTTCCAGTCACTCGTTCGTGAGTTGCTGGAGGCCGGTCATCCGCTGCTGCGCATCAATACCGGCGCTACCGCCTTCTGGGGCACCGTGGCGGAGAGCCCGGTACTGGTCGCGCACGCGCGACGGCTGCAGGCGCAGTTGACTGACGATCTGGCGCGATTGATGGCCGACGCTGTCGGCCGGCCTGCACATGACGCCGAAGCGCGATTGGGCGCGGCCATGCTGCTGGCGTCGATGGTGACGGCCTATGAGAAAGGACTGGCAAGCCAGCTTCGGGGCGAGGACCCGCGCGAGGCCATGCGGCAGCTGATCGTGCGCGGCGCCACCGGGGTACTGGTGGCCTTGGCGGGCACCCCATATACGGACCCCGGCGCGCGTCCATAGCGCATTCGGGGGGATAGGTTGCGAAGTGTTGCAAATGCTAATCTTTCTCATTTGCAGACCATGACCCTCCCCCCCAATGCCCTTACCCTGCCCTTTTACACAACCTAACCCTCCCGCGGACCTCACCTCGCGGTTTCCGTGGCTTCGCCGCGATTTGATGAAACAAAGAGTAGCAGAAACTACAAAAGATGACTGCAGTGATGTTCAAAATTGTAGCTA
>NZ_RXLZ01000066.1 GCF_003970865.1 Stenotrophomonas maltophilia
TAGCGTGTATGTGTGCCGTCTTTTTCTTGTTTCTGTACCGTGGCGGCGCGCCAGAGGATCTCCACGGGGAGGTTGGGGCGGCAGGTGAAGGGGGGTAAGGGGACCGGCGGGGGCCTTTTCGGCAGTCGGGGCAGCGGCGGGCGCGGCCGCCTCCTGGGAGCAGCCGGCGGCCAGGGCCACGGCCAGCGGAAGGAGCATCAGCGGATTACGCATGAATCGGGACCGTTACGGGGATCAAACCCCAATGGTACCTCCCTCCGGCCCCGCAGGCGTTGCGCGGTGCGGGGTAATGGCGGCCAAGGCCGATCCTGCGCCCCGGGCGCATGCCAATCAAGGTTGGCATCTACAGGCAGGTGCCAATTTTGGTTGGCACGGATCCATCAACGCATGCAGCAGGCCCGTGCCGACCAAGGTCGGCACCCACCAGAGCGGATCACCGCAGCGGGCCAGTGCCAACCAAGGTTGGCACCCACCAGAGCAGGAATTACAGCTTGTAGCCGGAGTGGATCGAAACGATGCCGCCGGTCAGGTTCTTGTAGTGGCAGCGCTCGAAACCGGCCTGACCCATCATCGCCTTCAGTTCATCCTGCGGCGGGTGCTTGCGGATGCTCTCGGCCAGGTACTGGTAGCTGTCCGAATCGTTGGCGAACAGCTTGCCCAGCTTGGGCAGGATCTTGAACGAGTGGAAGTCGTAGATCGGCTTGAACCAGTCCGCGGTGACTTCGGAGAACTCCAGCACGCGGGCCTGGCCGCCCACCTTCAGCACGCGGTACATCTCACGCAGGCCAGCGTCCTTGTCGGTCACGTTGCGCAGGCCGAAGGCGATGGTGACCAGGTCGAAGCTGTTGTCCGGGAACGGCAGGGCCTCGGCGTTGCACTGCACGTAGTCCAGGCCGAGCACCAGGCCGCGGTTGGTCAGGCGGTCACGGCCGACCGACAGCATGCCGGCGTTGATGTCGCCCAGCACCACCGAGCCCTCGGCGCCGACGCGCTCCTTCAGCAGGGCGGCGATGTCGCCGGTGCCGCCTGCCAGATCGAGCACGCGGTCGCCCGGCTTCACCTGC
Source organism: Stenotrophomonas maltophilia (assembly GCF_003970865.1). Taxonomy (GTDB): domain Bacteria; phylum Pseudomonadota; class Gammaproteobacteria; order Xanthomonadales; family Xanthomonadaceae; genus Stenotrophomonas; species Stenotrophomonas maltophilia_AR. The sequence continues at coordinate 1,065 of NZ_RXLZ01000066.1, forward strand.
GCGGTGGCCACGTAGTAGCGCTTCCACGCCCGGTGCACGCCCAGGCTCATCAGGTCGTTCATCAGGTCGTAGTTGCGCGCGACCGAGGTGAACACCTGGCCGACCAGCTTCTGCTTGTCCTTGGCGGCGACGTCGCGGAACCCGAAATGGGTGGTACCGGCTTTGTAGGGGGATTCGCTCATGGCCCCGATTATCGCACCGCCGGGGGCCAGCGGCACCCCCTGCCCGTATCATGGCGGGCCACGACTTACCGGAGCCCCGCATGATCACCACGCCCGACTACCAGGCCCTGCTGCAGACCGCCATCGCCGAAGCCCGCCAGGGCCTGGCCGAAGGCGGCGTGCCGATCGGCGCGGCGCTGTACCACAACGACGGCCGCCTGCTCGGCTGTGGCCACAACCGCCGCGTGCAGGAAGGTGACCCGTCCGTGCACGGCGAAACCGATGCGTTCCGCAAGGCCGGCCGCCAGCGCCGTTACCAGGACACCATCATGGTCACCACACTGGCCCCGTGCTGGTACTGCTCGGGGCTGGTGCGCCAGTTCAACATCGGCACCGTGGTGGTGGGCGAATCGCGCACCTTCCAGGGCGGCATCGACTGGCTGCGGGAAAACGGCGTCAACGTGATCGACCTGGACAGCCAGGAATGCGTGGACCTGCTGGGCGGCTTCATTGCGCAGCACCCGGAGATCTGGAACGAAGACATCGGTGAATGATCACCACGCAGTGTCCTGTTGAACCCGCTTAATGAACGCTTCAGTGCCGGCACGCCCTAGTGCCGGCAGCGTTTGCGGCCATTGCCGTGAACCCGTGCACAGTCAGCTGCGCAACGTGCACACGCTGCGGTAACACCCCACCCGGCCGCCGCGCCTAGGGTGGGGGTTACCGGGACTTCTTTCCCCGGCGGAGCCAGCCATGTGCGCGCACGCCGTACGCCCCACGCCCGACCCGATCCTCGACGCCATCCGCAAGCGCCTGCAGCAGCACTATGCGCTGCACCAGCGTGGCGCGCTGTTCTGGACCGCCTACCAGAGCCTGCAGCTGGAACTGGTACGCGGCCACCCGCTCGACCATGAGCGCCTGTGCAATGCGATGGCAGACATGGCCGAAGACCTCGGCGCGGTCGAGCACGCGCAACTGATAGGCAATCGCAACGCCAGCTGCACATCGCGCTGACGCGGCTTCCACTGCCTCATCGGCCACACTCGGATGAACCCCCACTCCCTTTCCACTCAACCGAACTGGATTGTCATGCACGCCGAAGTCCCCACCATTCCCCCGGTCATCAACGTTGACGCCGAGCTTGACCACTGGCGCCGCCAGCATGCCGACGGCGCACTACTGCACAACTCGTTCGGCTCCTACGTACCGTGGATCAAGTTCGCCTGTGATTCGCTGATCACCCAGCCGCGCGCCAGCAATGCGCAGCGCGACGAGATGTTCCAGACCCAGTACGCCCTGCAGATCATGCCGCGCCTGAGCGAAGCCCAGGCCCGCGAATTCGTTGATCGTTGCTGGCAGCACGTCTACCAGACCAGCCCGGTGCGCCTGCAGGACGCGCCACGCCTGCGCGCCTGACGGCTGCACGGCCCCTGCACGAGCCACTGCCGATCATCCTCGTCACCTGAGTGGGACGACGACGATGAAAGCACGCAACCTGTTCAATACGATCGCCAAGAAGGCCGCGGCCGCCACCGGCTCGCCGTGGACCTTCCTGGCCGCGGTAGCGATCGTGGTGATCTGGGGCATCAGTGGCCCGGTGTTCGGTTTCAACGACACCTGGCAGCTGGTGATCAATACCGGCACCACCATCATCACCTTCCTGATGGTGTTCCTGATCCAGCACACGCAGAACGCGGACACCGCCGCGATGCAGATCAAGCTGGACGAGCTGATCCGGGCGACGGCCGAAGCCAACAACGAACTGTTGGATCTGGAAGAACTGGACGAGGAACGGCTGGAAGAGATCCGGCGCGAGTACGAGCAGATGGCGCGCGAAGCCGGCGACGCGCTGGCGCGGGTGCGCGCCTGCCATGCAGCGCGGCGCGACGATGAAGCGGTGTAGCGGGTCCTGAAATGACAATGCCGGCCAGTGGCCGGCACTACCATCGATCACCAGGTAGGTGCCAACCTTGGTTGGCACGGATGCGTCAGCGCAGGTGGCTGGCCCTGTGCCAACCAAGGTTGGCACCTACCAGAAGCGCGGACTACCCGCGCTCGTGCCAGCCGCCGCCCAGCACCTTGTACAGGGTGATGCGGTTGGCCTGCTGCGCCAGTTGCGCCTGCAGCTGGGTCTGTTGCGCGTTGTAGGCGGTACGCCGCGCATCGAGCAGGGTGACGAAGCTGTCCAGGCCTGCGTCGTAACGCGCCTGCGACAGGCGGTTGGCCTGTTCGGCCGCGTCCACCAGGCGCTGCTGTGAACTCACCTGCTCATCCAGGCTGACATTCAATGCCAGCGCATCGGCGGTTTCGCGGAACCCCACCTGGATCGACTTCTCGTACTGCGCCAGTGCGATATCACGATCGGCGTTGGCAATGGCCAGGTTGGCGCGCAGCTTGCCGCCCTGGAAGATCGGCAGGGTGATCTTCGGCAGGAAACTCCACACCCGCGTTCCGCTGTCGAACAGGTTGGACAGTTCGCTCGAGCCACTGCCGATGCTGCCGGTCAGCGAGATGCTCGGGAAGAACGCAGCACGTGCCGCACCGATGTTGGCGTTGGCGGCCAGCAGCTGGTGTTCGGCGGCCATGATGTCCGGGCGCTGCAGCAGCACGTCGCTGGGCAGGCCGGCCGGCGGCGGTGCCAGTGCCAGCAGCTGCGGTTCGATGCTGTCCGGCAGCAGTGCCGGATCCAGCTGGCCACCGGCCAGCAGCGCCAGCGCATTGCGGTCCTGGGCCAGCTGGCCACGCAGGCGTGCAGCGTCCGTACGTGCGGTCTCGACCAGGGTACGGGTCTGGGTCAGCTCCAGCGCCGAACTGCCACCACGTTCGTGGCGGGCCTCGGCCAGGCGCAGCGAATCCTCGTAGGTCTTCAGCGTGGCATCGGCGATCTTCAGCCGCTGCGCATCGGCACCGTAGGTCAACCATGCGGTGGCCGTCTCGGCCACCAGGCTCAACTGCGCGTTGCGGCGGTTGGCGGCCACGGCGAAGTACTGCTGCAGCGCCGCTTCGCTGAGATTGCGCACGCGGCCGAACAGGTCCAGCTCGAACTCGGCCACGCCGACACCGGCGGTGAACTGCTCGGTGACGCCGGCGTCGGTGCCACGGCGATCCATCTGGCCGGTGACGGCCACGCCGGGCACCCGGTCGGCGCGCTGTACGCGGTACTGGCCGCGCGCGCGTTCAACGTTGAGTACAGCCACGCGCAGGTCGCGGTTGTTCTGCAGCGACTGGTCGATCACCTGCTGCAGGCGCGCATCGGTGAAGAAGTCGCGCCAGCCGACGGCGGCGACATCGGCCACCTCGCCCTGCGTGGCCTCGGCCGGCCACTGCGCCGGAATCGCCGGAGCGACAGCGGTGTTCTTCGGCACCAGGGTGGAGCAGCCAGCGAGCGTGAGCACGGCGGCAATGGAAAGGAACAGGGATGCACTTTTCATGGGAATGACTTCCATCGGTACTGCCGGATGGCAGGAGGTAGTGCCGGCCGCTGGCCGGCAACCTCGTTGGATTCACATCAAGCGAGTAGTAAGTGCCGGCCAGCGGCCGGCACTACCGTTTCAGGTCACGTCGTGGATTTGCGCTTGAACACGCGCTGCACCACCACGAAGAACAGCGGCACGAAGAACACGCCGAGCACGGTGCCGACGATCATGCCGCCGAGCACGCCGGTGCCGATCGCCTGCTTGGCGCCGGAACCCGCACCGGTGGAGATCGCCAGCGGTACCACGCCCATGCCGAAGGCCAGCGAGGTCATCACGATCGGACGCAAGCGGTCGCGCACGGCATGCATGATCGATTCGATCAGGCCTGCGCCCTTCTCCAGGTTCTCCTTGGCGAACTCGACGATCAGGATCGCGTTCTTGCTGGTCAGGCCCACCGTGGTCAGCATCGCCACCTGGAAGTAGATGTCGCGTTCCAGGCCCTTGAAGGTGTTGGCCAGCACCGCGCCGAGGATGCCCAGCGGGGCCGCCAGCAGCACCGCGGTCGGCACGCTCCAGCTTTCATACATCGCGGCCAGGCACAGGAACACGATCATCAGCGACAGCGTGTACAGCAGCGGCGTCTGCGAGCCGGCCTGACGTTCCTGGTACGACATCGCCGTCCACTCGATGCCGAAGCCCTGCGGCAGCTGCTTGGCCAGCTGTTCGATCTCGGCCATGGCATCACCGGAGGCGACACCCGGGGCCGGTTCGCCCTGGATTTCCATTGCCGACACACCGTTGTAGCGCTCAAGACGCGGCGAACCGTAGTCCCAGTGCTTGGTGGCGAACGCGCTGAACGGCACCATCTCGCCCTTGTCGTTCTTCACGGACCAGAGATCGAAGTCCTCCGGCACCATGCGGAACGGCTGGTCGGCCTGCACGAACACACGCTTGACGCGGCCACGATCGACGAAGTCGTCGATGTACGAGCTGCCCCATGCGGCGGCCAGCGTGCCGTTGACCTGGTCGATCGACAGCCCCAGCGAAGTCGCCTTGGCCGCGTCGATGTCGATGCGGAACTGCGGCGTGTCTTCCTGGCCGTTCGGGCGCACGTTGGCCAGCTTCTTGCTGCCCGCAGCGAGGCCCAGCAGCTGGTTGCGCGCGGCCACCAGTGCCTCGTGGCCCTGGCCGCTGTTGTCCTTCAGGAAGAAGGTGTAACCCGAGGCAGTACCCAGCTCCGGAATGGCCGGCGGCGGGAAGGCGAAGATGAAGGCATCCTTGATCTGGCCCAGCGCCGCCATCGCACGACCGGTGATCGGCATCACGCCGTTGTCGGCATCACGCTCGCTCCAGTCCTTCAGCTTGACGAATGCCATGCCGGCGTTCTGGCCCATGCCGGCGAAGCTGAAGCCCTGCACCGAGAACACCGAGTCCACCGCATCCTTCTCGTTCTGCAGGAAGTGGTTTTCCAGTGCCGCGATCGATTCCAGCGTACGTTCCTGGGTGGCACCCACCGGCGCCTGCACCAGCGCCATCAGCACGCCCTGGTCTTCGTTGGGCAGGAACGAGCTGGGCAGGCGCACGAACAGCACGCCCATCAGCACGAACAGTGCCGCCACGATGCCCATGAAGCGCCACGGGCGGTGGATGATGCCGCGCACGCCGCGCTGATAGCTTTCGCTGGTGCGGTCGAAGCCACGGTTGAAGCCGTTGAAGAAACGACCGGACCAGCCCTTGTGTGCGACGTGATGCTCACCCTTCTTCAGCGGCTTGAGCATGGTCGCGCACAGCGCCGGGGTCAGCACGATCGCGACCAGCACCGACAGCGCCATCGCCGAAACGATCGTGGCCGAGAACTGGCGATAGATCACGCCGGTGGAGCCGCTCATGAAGGCCATCGGCACGAACACCGCCGACAGCACCAGGCCGATACCCACCAACGCGCCGGTGATCTGGCCCATCGACTTGCGGGTAGCCTCGAGCGGCGACAGTCCTTCCTCGGACATGATGCGCTCGACGTTCTCCACCACCACGATGGCATCGTCCACCAGCAGGCCGATCGCCAGCACCATCGCGAACATGGTCAGCATGTTCACCGAGAAGCCCAGCATCGCCAGCACGCCGAAGGTACCCAGCAGCACCACCGGCACGGCGATGGTCGGGATCAGGGTGGCGCGGAAGTTCTGCAGGAACAGGTACATCACCACGAACACCAGCACGATCGCTTCGATCAGGGTCTGCACCACGCCCTTGATCGACACGCGCACGAACGGGGTCGTGTCGTACGGGATCTCGGCCTTCAGGCCGGCCGGGAAGAAGTTCTTCATGTCCTTCAGCGCGGCATCCACGCCGGCGGCGGTATCCAGCGCGTTGGCGCCGGTGGCCAGGGTGACCGCCAGGCCGCTGGCCGGCTGGCCGTTGTAGCGGGTGACGAAGTCGTACGATTCCGCACCCAGCTCGACGCGGGCGACATCACCCAGGCGCAGCTCGGCACCGTCCTGCGCACCGCGCACGATGATGTTGCGGAACTGTTCCGGGGTCTGCAGGCGCGACTGCGCGTTGATGGTGGCGTTGAGCTGCTGGCCCTTGATCGACGGCGCACCGCCGAGCTGGCCGATGGCCACCTGGGCGTTCTGTGCCTTGATCGCTGCGGTCACTTCCGCAACCGACAGGCCATAGGTATGCAGCTTGTTGGGGTCCAGCCAGATGCGCATGGCGTACTTGCCACCGAACACCTGGATGTTGCCCACGCCCGGCACGCGGCTCAGACGGTCGACGACATTGGAACCGACGTAGTCGGCGATGTCGTTGGCGTCCATGCTGCCGTTCTCGGACACGAACGCGATGACGTTCAGGAAGCCCGAGCTGGACTTGGCCACGTTGATGCCCTGCCGCTGCACTTCCTGCGGCAGCAGCGGCATGGCCAGCTGCAGCTTGTTCTGCACCTGCACCTGGGCGATGTCCGGGTTGGTGCCGCTCTCGAAGGTCAGGGTGATGGTGGCCTGGCCGTTGGACGAGCTGTTGGAGGAGAAGTAGATCAGGCCATCAAGGCCCTTCATGTTCTGCTCGATGATCTGCGTCACCGAGTCCTCGACCACCTTGGCCGATGCACCCGGGTAGGTGGCGCTGATTTCCACCGCCGGCGGTGCGACGTTGGGGTACATCGAGACCGGCAGCTTGAACAGGGCCAGGCCGCCGGCGAGCATGATGATGATGGCGATCACCCATGCAAAGATGGGTCGATCGATGAAAAAGCGTGCCATGGGGTTCTCCGCTTACTTCGCGTCGCCGGCCGGAGCGGCAGGCTGGGCGGCCGCTGCCGGCTTGGCCGGAGCAGCGCCCTTCTCGGTGGCCTTGACCGGCATGCCGGGGCCGATCTTCTGCAGGCCTTCGACGATGACCTTGTCGCCGGCCTTCAGACCGTCCTCGACCAGCCACTTGTCGCCAACCGTGCGGCTGACCTTGACCGGGCGCACTTCGACCTTGTTGTCCTTGTCGACCACCATCGCGGAGGTGTCACCCTTCGGATCGCGGGCGATGCCGGCCATCGGTACCAGCACCGCATCGCTGCGCACGCCGCCGCCGATCACCGCGCGCACGTACATGCCCGGCATCAGCAGGCCATCCGGGTTGTCCACCTTCACGCGCAGGCCGAAGCTGCCGGTAGCCGGATCGACGCTGACTTCGGAGAACTCCAGCGTGCCCTTGTGCTCGAAGGTGCTGCCGTCTTCCATCAGGATGCTGACCGGCAGCGTCTGGTTGTCCTGCAGGCGGCCGGCGGCCAGTTCGCGGCGCAGCTGCAGCAGCTCGGCCGAGGACTGGGTCAGGTCGACATAGATCGGGTCCAGCTGCTGCACGGTGGCCAGTGCATTGGCCTGGCCGGCGTTGACCAGCGCACCCTGGGTGACGCTGGACTTGCCGATGCGGCCGCTGATCGGCGCAGTGATTCGGGCGTAGCCGAGGGTGACGTTGGCCGCATCCAGCGATGCCTTGGCGGCGCCGACGTCTGCTTCGGCCTGCTTCTGCGCGGCCACGGCGTTTTCCAGATCCTGCTGGCTGACCGCGTCGACCTTGGCCAGCTCGGTGATGCGCTTGGCGCTCAGGCGGGCGGCATTGGCAGTGGCTTCGGCACGGGCCAGCTGGGCGCGGGCGTTGTTGGCCTGGGCCCGGTAGCTGGCGTCGTCGAGCTGGTACAGCGGCTCGCCGGCCTTGACCATGCCACCTTCGGTGAACAGGCGCTTGGCGACGATGCCATTGACCTGCGGGCGCACTTCGGCAACCAGGAAGGCATTGGTACGGCCCGGCAGTTCGCGGGTCAGGCCCACGGTCTCGGACTTCAGCGTGACCACGGTGACGTCACCCGGGCCCTGTTCGGGGGCCTGGGGTTGGCCGCCGCAGGCAGCCACGGTCGCGGCGATTGCCAGCGACAGTGCAAAGGGTCGGATTCGGCTCAGCAACATGACGGAAAGGCTCTTGGAGGAAAGGGTCTCAGCCAGCGCTGATACGGCGGACCCTCCACCAGCAAAGGTGAAGACCGTGCGAACAGCGCCCACCCGGGTGGAGTGGGAGCCGGACAGGCCTGCCACGCACACGACGGGAATGATGGGAACGAAATATACATACATGCTTGTTTGTTTGTAAACCGGTACAATTCAGCCACGTTTCACCCGCACTCGTACCCTACCCATGGCCCGCAAGACCAAAGAGGACACCCAGGCAACCCGGGAAGGCATCCTTGACGCCGCCGAAGCCTGCTTCCATGAACACGGCGTGGCCCGTACCACGCTGGAGATGATCGGCGCCCGCGCCGGCTATACCCGTGGCGCGGTCTATTGGCACTTCAAGAACAAGAGCGAGGTGCTGGCCGCGATCGTCGAACGGGTGCACCTGCCCTTCATGCAGGAACTGGAACGCACCTCCACCGACCAGCGCGACACGCCGGTGCACGACCTGCGCGCGGTGATGATCCACTCGTTCATCGAGCTGTCCGAAGATGAACGCCTGCGCAAGACCATGGAGATCATGCTGCGCAGCGATGCCTCGGCCGACACCAAGGTGCTGACCGAAATGCAGCAGGCCGGATTCCGCGATGCGCTGGACCGGATGGAACGTGCCCTGCGCCGCGCCCGCGATCTGGGCCAGCTCCGCGAAGGCGCCGACCCCAAGATCGCCGCGCGCATGCTGCATGCCACCGTGCTGGGCGTGCTGCACGGGGCGATGGTCGAACCGGACCTGATGGATCTCAAGCGCGACGGCATGCTCGCACTGGACATGACCCTGGCCGCCTACGTGAAGGACGGCGTGTTCGTGCCTGGCACCGTGCCCGAGCCGCTGCCCGAAGCGTGAGTGGCGCTGCTGCCGCCACCGCCGCACCCATCTGAGGGCAGGCCCATGATCCTGGACAACGTGGTGTGGGGCTTCATCGGCTGCGGCAGTGTCACCGAGAAGAAGAGCGGCCCCGCCCTGGCCAGCACACCCGGCTCACGGGTGGCAGCGGTCATGCGCCGCAATGCGGCCTTGGCCGAGGATTACGCGCGGCGCCATGCCATTCCCCGCTGGTACGCGGACGCCGATGCGCTCATCGCCGATCCGGAAGTGAACGCGGTGTACGTCGCAACGCCGCCCTCGACGCACACGCAGTACGCGCTGCAGGCGATAGCCGCAGGCAAGCCGGTCTACATCGAAAAGCCGATGGCCATGGATCACGCGGAATGCGAACGCGTGCTGGAGGCCAGCGCGCGCTGCGGCGTGCCGGTGTTCGTGGCCTACTACCGCCGCGCCCTGCCCCGCTTCGCACAGGTGAAGCAGCTGCTGGACAACGGCGCGATCGGTACGCCGCGCAGCGTGCGCGCCACCCTGCATCGGCCGCATTCGGCGAATGCCGCATCGCCGGACTTCTGGCGGACCAACCCGGCGATCGCCGGCGGCGGCCTGTTCGTCGACCTGGGCTCGCATACCCTGGACCTGCTCGACCATCTGCTGGGGCCACTGAGCGAAGTGCGTGGCCTGGCCAGTTCGTTGACCGGCGCCTACCCCGCCGAAGACAGCGTCTCGATGTGCTTCCGCACCGGGGCGGGGGCGCACGGCATCGCGCAATGGAGTTTCTGCGCCTTCCGTCGCCAGGATGAGATCGAGATCACCGGCGACCACGGGCAGCTGCGCTTTGCCACCTTCGAGGACGTTCCGGTGGTTCTGGAGACCGAAGCGGGCGTGCAGGCATTCGATATCCCGAACCCGCCATCGGTCCAGCAGCCGTTGATCGCCGCCCTCGTGGACGAACTGCGCGGCAACGGCCGTTCGCCTTCGACCGGCACCAGCGCCGCCCGCACCAGTGCGGTGATCGACCAGGTGCTGCAGGCCTACCGCGCCCGGCACCCGCACTGACCGCCAACAAAAAGGCCGCCTTTCGGCGGCCTCATGCTTTGCAGCGTCGGCATTACAGGATGTAGCGGCTCAGGTCCGGATCCTGCACCAGCTCACCCAGATGCGCATCGACATAAGCACTGTCGATGGCCAGGGTCTCGCCGTCGCGGTCCGGTGCCTCGTAGCTGAGCGAATCCAGCAGGCGCTCCAGCACCGTATGCAGGCGACGGGCACCGATGTTCTCCTGGCGCTCGTTCACCTGGAAGGCGATCTCGGCCAGGCGATCGATGGCGTCGGCGGTGAAGCTGACCTTGACGCCCTCGGTAGCCAGCAGCGCTTCGTACTGCTTGGTCAGCGCGGCCTTCGGCTCGGTCAGGATGCGCACGAAATCGTTCTTGCTCAGCGCACCCAGTTCAACGCGGATCGGAAAGCGACCCTGCAGCTCCGGAATCAGATCGCTGGGCTTGGCCAGGTGGAACGCACCGGAGGCGATGAACAGGATGTGGTCGGTCTTGATGGTGCCGTACTTGGTGGACACGTTGGAGCCTTCCACCAGCGGCAGCAGATCGCGCTGCACGCCTTCACGCGACACGTCGCCACCGCCCACGTTGTCACCACGCTTGGCAACCTTGTCGATCTCGTCGATGAAGACGATACCGTGCTGCTCGCAGGCCTCGATCGCCGCGGTACGGATGTCGTCTTCGTTGACCAGCTTGCCGGCCTCTTCTTCCACCAGCAGCGGACGTGCAGCCTTGATGGTCAGCGTGCGCTTGTGCGCCTTGGCGCCACCGCCGAGGTTGGCGAACATCGACTTCAGCTGCTGGCCCATTTCCTCCATGCCCGGCGGGGTCATGATGTCCATGCTGACGTTGGCGGCCAGGTCGAGCTCGATCTCGCGCTCGTCCAGCTCACCGTTGCGCAGCATCTTGCGGAACTTGATGCGGGTCTCGTTGTCCTGCGCCGACGGTTCGTTGCGGGCGACTTCCGGATCGAAACCGATGCCACCGCTGCGGCGCGGCAGCAGCGCATCGAGGATGCGGTCTTCGGCGCGTTCTTCGGCCTGGGTACGCACGCGCACCTTGGCCTGTTCGCGATAGAGCTTGACGGCGGTATCGGCCAGGTCACGGATGATCTGCTCGACGTCCTTGCCGACGTAGCCGACTTCGGTGAAGCGGGTGGCTTCAACCTTCACGAACGGTGCATTGGCCAGGGTGGCCAGGCGGCGCGCGATTTCGGTCTTGCCGACGCCGGTCGGGCCGATCATCAGGATGTTCTTCGGCATCACTTCATTGCGCAGCTCAGGCACCAGCTGCATGCGGCGCCAGCGGTTGCGCAGGGCGATGGCCACGGCGCGCTTGGCGTCGTGCTGGCCCACGATATGCCGGTCCAGTTCCTGCACGATCTCGCGCGGGGTCATGGTGGCGGAGGAAACTTCGATCTTCGACATGGATGTGCTCACGGATTCAGTGTCGGTCGTGCCGGCCGCTGGCCGGTAACCAGGCACGCGTGCGGGGGATCATGAGGTTGCCGGCCAACAGCCGGCACGACCCTCACAGCTCCTCGACCACCACGTTGCGGTTGGTGTAGATGCAGATATCGCCGGCAATGCCGATCGCTTCGCTGGCGATGGTGCGCGCATCCAGTTCGGTGTGCGCCATCAACGCACGTGCGGCCGACAGCGCATAGGAACCGCCGGAACCGATGGCGATGATGCCGTCCTCCGGTTCGATCACATCGCCGGTGCCGCTGATGATCAGCGAGGTTTCCTTGTCGGCCACGGCCAGCAGGGCTTCAAGCTTGCCGAGGCGGCGCTCGGTGCGCCAATCCTTGGCCAACTCGACTGCAGCGCGCTGCAGCTGGCCGTGCTTTTCCAGCTTGGCCTCGAACAGCTCGAACAGGGTGAAGGCATCGGCGGCGGCACCGGCAAAGCCGGCCAGCACCTGGCCATCACGACCGAGGCGGCGCACCTTGCGCGCATTGCCCTTCATCACGGTGTGGCCCAGCGTGACCTGGCCGTCGCCGGCAATGGCCACGTGCTCGCCGCGACGGACGCAGACGATGGTGGTGGCGTGGAAAACGTTGGGATTCTGACTGGGGTCCATGCGGCCTCCGATAGCTGTTCCCGGGACATGGGGACAGCGCCGGGTGCGATCAAGCCTGTGCGGATGGCTGCCGTTCAGCGCTTGGCGTGCGACGGCCGGTCCGGATTGGGCTCGATGCCCCAGGCGATGTACCAGTCTTCGCCCTGCGTCTCGATCGGATGCTGGGTGCGACCGGAGCCATTGCCGCAGGCCAGTGCGTCAGCCGCGCAGTAGCGGTCGCAGCCCCAGCAGATGCGCTCGGGGTGCTTGGGGTGCAGCGGAATGGGCTTCGCCATGGTGGCGGGTTCCTCGTGGCCTGCGGCCACGATGCGCCGGCAGCGCCCGTCGTGCCCTGATCCAGATCAAGGGCGGGCTATTCAGCCTTGTCGTCCTTGCTGCGGCGCTTCGCACGTGGATGCGCCGCGTCGTAGACCTTGGCCAAGTGCTGGAAATCGAGGTGGGTGTAGATCTGGGTGGTGGCGATGTCGGCATGGCCCAGCAGCTCCTGCACGCTACGCAGATCACCGGACGATTCCAGGATATGGCTGGCGAAACTGTGCCGCAGCATGTGCGGGTGCACGTGCTTGAACAGGCCCTGGCGCTGTGCCAGCTGGCGGATGCGGATCTGCACCGCGCGTTGGCTGATCGGCCCGTTGCGGCCGGGAAACACCGGCGAGGCCGGTCCACCGCCACTTTCGGTGCGCCACGCCTGCAGTGCTTCGCGCGCTGGCCTGCCGAACGGCACGCGGCGCTGGCGATTGCCCTTGCCCAGCACGTTGACCAGGCCGCTGTCGAAATCCAGATCACGCCAGGTCAGCGCGCAGACTTCACTCAGGCGCAGGCCGGAGGAGTAGAACAGTTCCAGCAACGCGCGGTCACGGCGGCCGAGTTCACCTTCCGGCTCCAGCTCGACCAGCTGCACGGCTTCGTCGGCATCAAGCACCTGCGGCAACCGGCGCGGCGCACGCGGCGCCTTCAGCGTCGCCGCCGGACTGACCTCGATGCGCCCGTGCTTGAGCAGCCAGGCATAGAAGCTGCGGCAGGCGGACAGGCGGCGCTGCAGGCTCTTGGCCGACAGGCCACGGCGGTGCTCATCGGCGACGAACTGGCGCAGCGCCTCGGCATCGAGTGCTTCCACCGCAACACCGCGCGGCTCGGCCCAGACCGACAACGCATCCAGGTCACGGCGGTAGGCATCGAGCGTATGCGCCGACATCCGCCGCTCCACCTGCAGATGCTGCAGGAAGGCCTGTACCGCGCTCATCGTCGTCGTGTCCTGCTCAGCCCGCGAAGCGCTTCAGGCCGGTGACCAGGGCGTCGCCCATCATCCGCAGGAACAGCGTGCCCATGCCCGGATAGAAGCGGTTCGGATCGTGGCTGCCCACGGCAATCAGGCCCACGCCCGGCAACGGCAGCAGCGCGGTGGTCTGCACTTCTTCGCTGCGCACGCCGTACAGCACGGCATTCTTCTCCGGCTGCAGGCGGCCGCAGATCGGCTCGCCGTCCTTCAGGCAGTCTCGGAACGGGCCCAGCTGCGCATCATCGGCAGCGATCACCTGCAACCAGTCGGCCTGTTCCAGCCCGGCCACCGGTGCATGCACCACCAATCGCACCAGATCGCCGGCGAAATCTTCCTGCAACGAGGCAGCCATCGCACGCAGGGTATCGGCAGCGTTGTCCTGCTTCATCAGCGCCAGGGTCAGCTGATGCGTGCGCACTGCCAGGCGTTCATTGACCTGGGCAGTCGCACCCAGGTCGGCCAACCGTCGCGCCAGCTCGCGGTTCTTCTCGCGCAGCACTTCCAGCTGGTAGCTGGCCAGCGACGCGGTCGGGCCGTCGTCGCGCGGCACCACCAGGGTCAGGGCCAGGTCCGGGAACTGCTTGAGGAAGCCGGGGTGTCGCCGCAACCAGGCAGCGACTTCATGGGCTCCGAGCTTGTCGACGGTTTCGGTCATGCGATCCACTCCCCTTCGAAGACGAATGCGGTCGGGCCGGCCATCACCACCGGCTGGCCATCGCCGGGCCACTGGATGCGCAGGTCACCCCCGGGCAGGCTGATGCGCGCATCGCGCTGCAGGCGCCCGCGCTGCATCAGGGTGACGGCAGCGGCACAGGCACCACTGCCACAGGCCAGGGTTTCACCGACGCCGCGCTCGAACACGCGCAGGCGTGCATGCGCCGGGCCCATCACCTGGGCGAAGCCCACGTTCACCGAGCGCGGGAACGACGCATGCTGCTGCAGCAGCGCACCGACGCGCTCGACCGGAGCCGCATCGATCAGGCCCACTTCGATCACCGCGTGCGGATTGCCCATCGACACCGCGGCGAAGCGTACGCTCTCGCCCTGCAGCGGCAGCAGGTATTCCTCGCGTGCGTGGGCAAAGCCCATCAGCGGCACGTTGGCCGGCTCGAACGCAGGCACGCCCATGGTCACCGCGAATTGACCATCGCCAAGCACCTTCACCTCATGGCTGGCCAGCGGGCTGTCGATGACGAACTGATCACCCTGCGCACTGCCTTCGCGCACCAGCCAGGCCGCGATGCAGCGCGCGCCGTTGCCGCACTGCTCGGAGTTGGAACCGTCGGCATTCCAGATGCGGTACGAAGCCACAGAGCCTTCCGCGCGCGGCGCTTCGATGGTCAGGATCTGATCGCAGCCGACGCCGGTGTGGCGGTCGGCCAGGCGCGCGGCCAGTTCAGGCGTGGGCGGCAACGTACCGTCACGCAGGTCGATCACTACGAAATCATTGCCAGCGCCATGCATCTTGCTGAAGCGCAGCGCCTTGGAACCGGCCTTACTCATTCCCGCCGCCCACCTTCTTTGCAGGCGCAGGCGCCGGTTGCGTGGTCGGTGCAGCCGGGTCCAGGGTCGTGGCCGGGGTGCCGCTGCCCTGGGTCTCCACCGGGGTCGCTTCGGTAGCGGGCTCGGCAACCGGTTCGACGGTTTCTTCCACCGGCACCGGCTTCTGCGGCAGCACCAGCGGGCCCTTGTTGCCGCAGGCGGCGAGGAACAGCAGCGAAGCCGCTGCCAGCGGAATCAGGATGGCGTTTCGATGGGGGATCTTCATGCCCCGAGTATAGCCATTGGCGGCTGAGCGGTTGGTGCAGGGGATCGGGTTGCCGGCCAGCGGCCGGCACCACCGCAGGCGGTCAATCCGCAGGCGGCGGCAGCGGCCGGGTCCACAGCCAGATCGCCACCACGGTCATGCTGCCGATCGAGAACCACTTCACCCAGGCAATCGGCACGCACCACAGCATGATGCCGGCGCATACCGCCATGGTGATCGTGGCCATCCACTTGCCGTAGCGGCTGACTGCACCATGCGCCTGCCAGTTGGCGATGGCCGGGCCGAAGCGCGGATGCTGTAGCAGCCAGTGGTGCAGGCGCTCGGAACCACGCGAGGCGGCCCACGCCGAGATCAGGATGAATACGGTGGTCGGCAGGCCCGGCACGAAGATGCCGACGATGCCGGTGCCGAGGCTGACATAGGCCAGCAGCCACCACGCCCAGCGGAAGCGCACCACGCGCGCTGGCGTGGCGGTATCGCGGGGTGCGGGGGGTTCGGGCTGGCTCATGGCCGCAAGGATACCGGTTCGGGGTGCCAGGCAACGCCCGGCACCCCTGCGTCATTACGGCTGGACGATGCCCAGCTGCTGCAGCACGAACGCGTACGACTCGGACAGCTCGCGGTAGCGCTGGAAGCGCCCCGACTTGCCGCCGTGGCCGGCTTCCATGTTGGTGCGGAACAGGATCGGGTAGTGGCCGGTGTTGTCGTCACGCAGCTTGGCCACCCACTTGGCCGGTTCCCAGTACTGCACCTGCGAATCCCACAGGCCGGTACCCACGAACAGCGACGGGTAGGCCTGCTTCCTGACGTTGTCGTAGGGCGAGTAGGACAGCATGTAGTCGTAGTACGGCTTCTGCTCCGGGTTGCCCCACTCGTCGTACTCGTTGGTGGTCAGCGGAATGGTCGGATCGAGCATGGTGGTGACCACGTCGACGAACGGCACCTGCGCCACCATCACCCGGTAATCCTGCGGCGCCTGGTTGGCCACCGCGCCCATCAGCAGGCCACCGGCGCTGCCGCCGGAGGCGGCCACGCGATCCTTCGCCGCCCAGCCCTGTGCGATCAGGCCGCGAGTGACATCGATGAAGTCGTTGAAGGTGTTCTGCTTGTGCAGCAGCTTGCCGTTCTCGTACCAGTCGCGGCCCATTTCCTGGCCACCGCGGATGTGGGCGATGGCATACACCACGCCGCGGTCGAGCAGGCTTACCGCGGTCTGGTTGAAGTACGGGTCCATCGACATGCCGTAGCTGCCATAGGCGTACTGGAACAGCGCGCCCTTGCCGTCCTTCTGGTAGCCCTTGCGGTAGACCAGCGACACCGGCACCTTCACGCCATCGCGCGCGGTGATCCAGACGCGATCGGTTTCGTACTTCGAAGCGTCATAGCCGATCACCGGCTGCACCTTGAGCTGGCGGCGCTCACCGGTGGCGGTGTTCAGCTCGAACACGGTGGTCGGGGTGGTCATCGAGGTGTAGACGTAGCGCAGCCACGGCGTATCGGCCTCGGTGTTGTCGCCCAGGCCCATCGAGTACGCCGGCTCATCGGCCTTCACGTAGTCGCTGCGGCCATCCTTGAACAGCAGGCGGATACGCTCCAGGCCTTCGGAACGTTCGGCGATGGCGGTGTAGCCATCGAACAGTTCGAAGCCTTCGATGAACACCGCATCGTCGTGCGCGATCCAGTCCTTCCACTGCGCACGCGAGGTCGCATCGGTCGATGCGGTGACCAGCTTGAAGTTCTTCGCACCGTCGTTGGTGCGGATCACCCAGCGACCATCGTAGTGGTCGGCGTCGTACTCGACATCGCGCTGGCGCGGCGCCAATACGGTGAAATTCGTCGGGTCGCTGGCCGGCGCGTAACGCTCTTCCGAGGACACGGTGCTGTGCACGCCGATGGTGATGAAGCGATCGTCGCGGGTGCGGCCGATGCCCATGTAGAAACTGTCGTCCTTCTCTTCGTAGATGACGGTGTCGGCGCTGGCCGGGGTGCCCAGCACGTGTTTCTTCACGCGCACGGTCAGCAGCGTTTCCGGATCGTTCTCGACATACAGCACGGTGCAGTTGTCGTCGGCCCAGACCAGGTCGCCGGAGCTGCCGGTAATCACATCGGGCAGCACCTTGCCGGTGGCCAGGTCCTTGAAGCGGATGGTGTACTGGCGGCGGCCGACATCATCATCGGCCCAGGCCAGCAGCTGGTTGTTTTGGCTGACTTCCATCGAGCCGACGCTGAAGTAGCCCTTGCCGGCAGCCATCGTATTGACGTCCAGCAGGATTTCCTCGGCGGCATCCATGCTGCCCTTGCGGCGTGCGTGGATCGGGTAGTCCTGGCCGGTCTCGAAGCGGCTGTAGTACCAGTAGCCACGCTCGCGCGCCGGCACGCTGGAATCGTCCTGCTTGATGCGGCCGACGATCTCCTTGTACAGGGTGTCTTCCAGCGGCTTCAGCGGCGCCAGCAGCTGGTCGGCATAGGCATTCTCGGCCTGCAGGTAGGCCAGCATGTCCTTGTTCTCGCGCTTGTCGTCGCGCAGCCAGTAATAGTCGTCGTTGCGGGTCGCGCCGAACGGCGCCTTGACCACATGCGGATGCTTGGCGGCATCCGGCGGAACGGGCGGAGTGGCGGCGGTGGCAGTGGTGGTCATCAGGCTGGCAAGCAACAGGCAGAGGGTGGATTTCATGAAATAAGGCTCCTTGAGCCGCAATGCAATGGCGTCCTTGTGCTCGAGTCTGGGTTGCAGGAGGGTTGCGGGCAACCCTGCGGAACGTCATGGGTCGTGCCGGCCGCTGGCCCGCAGCCTAGGGATAAACAGAGGCTGGTGGTTGCCGGCCAGCGGCCGGCACTACCTGGACGCACGGCGTACCATGGGCGCATGAGTACCCTGCCCCACACGCCGGGCTACAGCCGGCGCAGCCATGAAATCGCTCCGTTCCACGTGATGTCCCTGCTGGCCCGTGCACAGGCGCTGGAACAGGCTGGCCATGATGTGATCCACCTGGAAATCGGCGAACCGGACTTCACCACCGCCGAACCGGTCGTGCGTGCCGGCCAGGCCGCACTGGCCGCCGGCCATACCCGCTACACCGCCGCGCGTGGCCTGCCGGCCCTGCGCCAGGCGATCAGCGGCTTCTATCGCAGCCATTACGGACTGGACATCGATCCCGAACGCATCCTGGTCGCCCCCGGCGGCTCCGGTGCGCTGCTGCTGGCCAGCAGCCTGCTGGTCGATCCCGGTCGCCACTGGCTGCTGGCCGACCCCGGTTATCCGTGCAACCGCCATTTCCTGCGCCTCGTTGAAGGCGGCGCACAGCTGGTGCCGGTCGGGCCGGACACCGCCTACCAGCTCACACCGTCGCTGGTGGAACAGCATTGGAACGCCGACAGCGTCGGCGCACTGGTTGCCTCACCGGCCAACCCGACCGGCACCGTGCTCTCCGCCGACGAACTGGCCGCCCTGTCGCAGACCCTGCGCGCGCGCGGTGGTCACCTGGTGGTGGACGAGATCTACCACGGCCTCACCTATGGCCTGGATGCACCCAGCGTGCTGCAGGTGGATGACAGCGCGTTCGTGCTGAACAGCTTCTCCAAGTACTTCGGCATGACCGGTTGGCGGCTGGGCTGGCTGGTGGCACCGCCAGCAGCCGTACCTGACCTGGAGAAGCTGGCGCAGAACCTGTACATCAGCGCCTCGAGCATCGCCCAGCACGCCGCGCTCGCCTGCTTCAGCGCGGAGTCGATGGCGATCTTCGAGCAGCGCCGTGAAGCGTTCCGCCAACGCCGCGACTTCCTGTTGCCCGCGCTGCGCGAGCTGGGTTTCCGCATCGAAGTCGAGCCGCAGGGTGCGTTCTACCTGTACGCCGACGTCAGCGCGTTCACCGACGACGCGCAGGCGTTCTGCACGCACTTCCTGGAAACCGAGCACGTGGCGTTCACCCCCGGACTGGATTTCGGCTTCCATCGCGCCAACCAGCATGTACGCCTGGCCTATACCCAGGAAGTGCCGCGGTTGCAGGAGGCAGTGGAACGGATTGCGCGTGGGTTGCAGCGCTGGAGCGGCTGATCGTCCGCGCGAACGGCATCCACGCATGGCGTGGATCTACTGGTCCAGCGCACGGTACATGGGTAGATCCACGCCATGCGTGGATGCGTGGAACCCAAAGAAAAACGCCGCCCTGGGGCGGCGTTTTCCGTTCTGCCTATCTGCTTACTTGCCGCCCAACCGCTCCCACAGGAAGCTGTAGGCCAGCGCCGACATGTGTGCGGCCTGCGCGTTGTTGGCTGCACCGCCGTGGCCACCTTCGATGTTCTCGTAGTAGGTCACGTCCTTGCCGGCGTCGATCATCTTCGCCGCCATCTTGCGGGCATGGCCCGGATGCACGCGGTCATCGCGGGTGGAGGTGGTGAACAGCACCGGCGGGTAGTTCTTCTTCGCGTCGAACAGGTGGTACGGCGAGAAGGTCTTGATGAACTCCCAGTCGCTGGTATCCGGGTTGCCGTACTCGGCCATCCACGAGGCACCGGCCAGCAGATGGCTGTAACGCTTCATGTCCAGCAGCGGCACCTGCACCACCACCGCACCGAACAGTTCCGGGTACTGGGTCAGCATGTTGCCGGTCAGCAGGCCACCGTTGCTGCCGCCCTGCACGCCCAGGTGCTTGGCGCTGGTGATCTTGCGCTTGACCAGATCGCGCGCCACCGCCGCCATGTCTTCATAGGCCTTGTGACGGTTCTGCTTCAGCGCTGCCTGGTGCCAGCGCGGGCCGTACTCGCCACCACCGCGGATGTTGGCGACCACGTACACGCCGCCCTTCTCCAGCCAGGCGCGGCCCATGCCACCGGAGTAGTTCGGGGTCAGCGAGATCTCGAAACCACCGTAGCCGTACAGCAGTGTCGGGTTGGAACCGTCCAGCTTCATCGCCTTGTCGTGCACCACGAAGTACGGCACGCGGGTGCCGTCCTTGCTGGTGGCGAACTGCTGCTCGATCACCTTGCCCTTGGCATCGAAGAAGGCCGGCATGGTCTTCAGCGTTTCCGGCGCCTGGCCGATCTCGGCCAGCGCCAGCGTGGTCGGGGTCAGGTAGTCGGTGGCGGTCAACCACACCGCGTCGCTGTCGTTGCTGTCCACCGCGGCCACGCCCAGCGTGCCGAAGGCCGGCGCGCCGACGAAGCGGCTGGTCTGCCAGCCATCGGCGCCCGGGGTCAGCACCGACAGGCGGTTCTTGACGTCATCCAGCACGTTCAGCACCAGATGGCTCTTGGTCCAGGTGGCGCTGGCCAGCGAGGTGGTCGCGGTCGGGGTGAACAGCACCTCGAAGTCGCGCTTGCCCGCCAGGTAGTCATCCAGCTTGGTGGCCAGCAGCGAACCGGAGGCATAGGTCTTGCCGCCCACGGTCCACGGGTCGCGCAGCTCCAGGGTCAGCCACTGCTTGTGCAGGCCCTTCTCGGCCGAGTTCGGCGCATCGATCCTGGTCAGCGTGCCGTCGTCGCCGCGCAGGTAGATCTCGTTGTTGTAGAAGGCCAGGGTGCGGCTGACCAGGTTGCGCTCGAAGCCCGGGGTGTCATCGTGCATCGCCGCGATGTACATGTCTTCCGGCTTGCCTTCGTAGACGGCCGTGGCCGAGGCCATCGGCGTGCCACGCTTCCACAGCTTGGCCACGCGCGGGTAGCCGGAGGTGGTCATCGAACCGGCACCGAAGTCGGTGTAGACGAACACCGTATCGCGATCGATCCAGCTGAGGCCGCCCTTCGACTCCGGCCGGAAGAAGCCGTCCTTGATCCAGGTCTTGTTGGACAGATCGAATTCGCGGGTGACGTCGGCATCCGCACCGCCACGCGACAGCGCGATCAGGCAGCGGCTGTAGTCCGGACGCAGGCAGTCAGCACCGTGCCAGACCCAGTTCTCGCCCTCGGCCTTGTTCAGCGCATCCAGATCGAGCACGGTTTCCCACTGCGGCGAGGCCTTGCGGTACTCGGCCAGGGTGGTGCGGCGCCACAGGCCACGCTCGTGCTGCTGGTCCTTCCAGAAGTTGTAGTAGTAGTCGCCGATCTTCTGCACGCCGGGAATCTTGGCATCGGAGTCGAGCACCTCGCGGATGCTGGTCTCCATCTGCTTGAAGGCCGGGGTCTGCGCCAGGCGCGCCTCGGACTTGGCGTTCTGTTCCTTGACCCAGGTCAGCGGCTTGTCGCCGGTGACGTCTTCGAGCCAGGCGTAACGGTCGGTGTCTTCAGCGGCCACGGCGGTCCCCACCGAGGCAACGGTCATCATGCCGGCCAGCAGGCAGGCGGAAGCGAGTCGTGACATTGCAGCTCCAGGCAGTCATAAGCCTTGGAACGCTAGCACGGAATGTCGCGGTCTCCCCCGTGTCGAAGGTCAGGCCGTGGCGGCGGGGCTGCGCCGGCCACGGGTCGTGCCGCCGGCGCGACGACGGGCCTGTCCACCGGTACGCCGGGCCAGCCGCAGCCACGACAGTCCCGGCAGCGGAAAGCGCAGCAGCGCCCACCAGGCCACCAGCGGCATGCCCACCAGCCACATCGGCAACCAACCCAGCCAGGCGCTGCTGCCGCGCGCGGCTGGCCAGACCAGCACCAGTGCCAGGCCGGCCAGCGCCACCTGCCGCACGCTGCGCAGCAGGCGTGGATCGGCGCGTTCAATGATGACGCGTTCAGTTGCAGGGCGACGAACGGAACGTGCGTTCATGGGGCTTCTCCGGTGGACAATGCAACACAGCTTGGGCAACGCCCTTCTCACAGGTTGCGACACCATTGACGGATCGCGTGCACACAGTCGACCATGCGCGTGCAAGCCCACTGGAGCCCGCTCCCGCATGACTTCGATCCGCCCGCTCTGCGCCGTGCTGCTGGCCCTGTCCCTGGCGGGCCCCGCCGTGGCCGCCAGTGAGCCGCCGTCGCCCCGTGCCAGCGCCCCTCGCGCGGATGATCCGGATGCGCCGATCGACCTGAAGCGCTTCATGGGTACCTGGTACGTGATCGGCCGCGTGCCGAACTTCATCGAGCGTGGCCATGTGGCCAGCGTCAATGACTACGAACTGCGCGACGAGCACAAGGTCGGCATCGCCTACCGCTACCGTGATGGCTTCGGCGAACCGCTGCAGGAAGTGCGTGCCCGCGCCAGCGTCGACCCGGACAGCGGCAACCACGGCTGGCGCACCTGGTTCTACCGCGTCGTGCCTACCCATTCGAGGGTGCTGGAAGTGGCGCCGGATTACTCGTGGGCGCTGATCGGCTACCCGGGCCGCGAAATGGCCTGGATCTTCTCGCGTACGCCGGACATGGACAAAGCCCTGTACAAGGAGCTGGCCGAGCGCCTGCGTGACGAGTACGGGGTGAACACCGACAAGCTCAAGCGCGTGCCGCAGCACCCGGAGCAGGTCGGCAAGCTGGGCTACGAAGTACCGAACGTGCGTTGACTGGGCCTGCGCGCGCCGATTGGATCCACACGGCCGGTGTTCACGCCGCCCGCGGCTGCACCCGTCGCTCGATCTCGTTGCGCGTTGGTAATGTCTTGAGATCGTAAGCCGCCTGCATCGCAAGCCAGGATGCGGCATCCCCACCGAAATGCCGCGCCAGCCGCGCGGCCGTGTCCGCCGAGATGCCGCGTTCGCCATGCACGATGGCGTGCAGCCGCGTTGCGGGAACGTCCAAAGCCCTTGCCAGCGCGTTCACGCTCAACGCAAGCGGCAGCAGGAACTCTTCGCGCAGGATCTCGCCAGGATGAATGGCGCGCATGCCGTTGTGGGGATGCTTCATGGCGGCACCTCAGTGGTAGTCAACAATTTCCACGGCATCGGCGCCGTTGTCGGTCCAGGTAAAGCAGAGTCGCCACTGATCGTTGATCCGAAGGCTGTACTGCCCTTTCCGGTCACCTGACAGCGCTTCGAGCCGGTTTCCGGGCGGGCTGCGCAGGAACGCCAACGTCTGCGCCGAGTCGAGCAGTTGGAGTTTGCGTTCGGCAGCGCGTCGTATCGGGCGCCAAGCGCGAGCGCAGGTTCCTTCAAACAGGGCACGGGTCTGCTTGCAGCGGAATGAACGAATCATTCCGTTCAGCGTATTACGCTAAACGGAACATACCAAGGAATGGGATGTGCTGCCAGTCCCAGTCTGGCGATATTGATTCCTGATCGGCCTGGGCGGTTCCAAAGGCGACCGCTATAGGGCCGCCGGGCGAACATCCCGATGGTGCCGGCCGCTGGCCGGCAAACCCACCACATCCGGGCGCATCGCGAGTCTGCCGGCCATGGGCCGGCACTACGTGATGCGCCCGGGGCGCCTCGTCATTTGCGGCTGTAATGCGCGACCAGGCGGTCGCCGAGCATCTGCAGCAGCTGCACCAGGATCAGCAGCAGGACCACGGTGACCAGGGCCACGTCGGTGTGCGAGCGCTGGTAGCCGTCGCGGAAGGCCAGGTCGCCAAGGCCACCGGAGCCGATCGCACCGCCCATCGCGGTGAAGCCGATCAGCGCCACGGTGGTGACCGTTGCGCCAGCGATCAGGCCCGGACGCGCCTCCGGCAGCAGCACGCGGGTGACCAGCTGCCAGGTGGTGGCACCCATCGACTGGGTCGCTTCGATCACGCCACGGTCCACTTCGCGCAGTGCGGTCTCGACCAGGCGCGCGTAGAACGGCGCGGCACCGATCACCAGCGGCACGATCGCACCGCGTACACCCAGCGACGTCCCCATCAGGAACAGGGTGACCGGGATCAGCACGATCATCAGGATGATGAAAGGCACCGAGCGCAGCAGGTTCACCACCAGCGCCAGCACGCCATAGGCGAACGGCCGGCGCTTCATCTGCGGCGCGCCGAACAGGTACAGCAGCACGCCCAGGGGCAGGCCGATGGCCAGGGTCAGCGGCAGCGAACCGAGCAGCATCAGCAGGGTGTCGATGGTGGCCTGGCCGATGTCGGCCCACTTGCCCGCATCCAGGTGGCGGAAGAATCCGCCTGCAGTGGCGATGATCATCGACGCAGCTCCTCAACGTGCACGCCGGCAGCCACGAACGCGGCCTGCGCGGCGGACTGGTCGCCGCCCACCAGGGCGACCACCAGCTGGCCATACGGGGTGTCCTTGATCCGGTCGATGCGGCCGGACAGGATGTTGTAGTCGACCCCGGTCTGCCGCGCGACACTGCCGAGCAGGGGTTCGTAGGTGTCTCCACCGAGGAACGTCAGCCGCACGATGCGTCCACCGACGGCATCGAAATCGCGATGCAGCGCACCTTCGTCCATGTGTTCCGATTCGCTGACGAAACGGCGCGTGGTCGGGTGCTGCGGGTGCAGGAACACACGGGTGACCGGTCCGGTCTCGACCATCTGCCCGGCATCGAGCACGGCGACGCGGTCGCAGACGCGGCGGATCACATCCATCTCGTGGGTGATCAGCACGATGGTCAGGCCGAGCTCGCGGTTGATCTTCGACAGCAGCGACAGCACCGAGGCGGTGGTCTGCGGGTCGAGCGCACTGGTGGCCTCATCGCACAGCAGGATCTGCGGCCGGGTTGCCAGTGCACGGGCGATGCCGACGCGCTGCTTCTGGCCACCGGACAGCTGTGCCGGGTACTTCTGCGCGTGTGCCTCCAGGCCCACGGTCTGCAGCAGTTCGGCTACGCGTGCGTCGATCTCCGCCTTCGGCGTGCCGGCCAGCTCCAGCGGGAAGGCGACATTGCCGGCCACCGTGCGCGAAGACAGCAGGTTGAAGTGCTGGAAGATCATGCCGATGCGCCGGCGCAGCGCGCGCAGGCCGTCCGCATCCAGTGCGGTGACATCCTCGCCACCGATCAGCAGGCGACCACCGCTGGGCTCTTCCAGGCGGTTGATCATGCGGATCAGGGTCGACTTGCCGGCGCCGGAATGGCCGATGATGCCGAATACCTCACCGGCCTCGATGGTCAGGTCCAGCGGCTGCAGCGCGCTGACTGCGCGGCCGGCAACGGCATAGGATTTGTGCAGGCGCTGGAACTCGATCACGGGCGTGGCTCACCGGCTGGGTGACGGAAGGGGGCGTGCAGCCTACCAGCGCAGGCGGTCGCGCGCCCGCGCCATGGGCCAGAATGTTATTCCTTTTGGTTCTAAGCCGCCGCCCCCGGCTCAGGGATGATCCAGCGGCTTCGGTGGTTCCTGCCGGTTCACCCGCTCACGATGCAGCAGGTACAGACCCGAGGCGACGATGATCGCCGCGCCCACCCAGGTATAGCTGTCCGGCAGCTGGCCCCAGAAGGCCAGATCCCAGCCGATCACCCAGACCAGGCCGCTGTACTCCAGCGGCGCGATCATCGAGGCCTCGCCCAGCTGGAAGGCCTTGGTCAGGGCAATCTGGCCCAGCGCCCCGGCCAGGCCCATGCCGGCAATCAAAGGCGCATGTGCCAGCTGCAGCGGTACCCAGCCGGGAATGGCCAGCAGGCCGGCGCCGATGGCCATGATCACCAGGAACCAGACCACCATCGACTGCGAGGTATCGGTGCGGGTCAGCAGACTGACCGTGATCGCCGCAACGGCATAGGCCGTTGCCGCCGCCAGCACCATCAGGCCAGGCACCGAAATGAAGCCATCCACGCCCGGCCGCAGCACCACCAGCACACCCACCAGGCCGATGCCGATGGCGACCCAGCGCCGCGGCCCGACCCGCTCGCCCAGCAACGGCACCGACAGCGCGGCGATCAGCAGCGGGGCAACGAAATAGATGGTGTACGCGGTGGACAGCGGCAGGTCGCGCAGGGCGAACACGAAGCAGCCGATCATCGCCATGCCCAGCCCACCACGCAGCAGGTGCAGGCCCCAGCGGCGCGGGATCAGCGAGCGCGGGCCAGCGCTGACCAGCACCCAGACCAGCACGAACGGCAACGAGGCCGCACCACGCAGGAAAGTCACTTCCAGCGTGGGATAGCTGGCCGACAGCTGCTTCATGCCAGCGTCCATCAGCGAGAAACAGGCGACCGCAGCGACCATCCAGGCCACCGCACGCGAAGGGGAGCGTTGCAGGTTCATGGCCCATTATCGCCGACAGCACCGGATTGTAGAGTCGAGCCGTGCTCGACCGCTCTTCACAAAGCAGCCGAGCATGGCTCGGCTCTTATCTCTTGCGACTCTGGCACCTTAGGTGCCGAGAGCCCAGCGCGGACGACCGTTCGGCTCTAGGTCTTTTCGATCGCTCTGTAGCAAGGATCTCCGCGCCGGTTTCTCCCTGATCCGCCCGAACAGTTGATCGAGTTGGCGCTCGCACTGATAAGACTGGGCAAGC
>NZ_RXLZ01000067.1 GCF_003970865.1 Stenotrophomonas maltophilia
AGATGTTAATACGAGCAAGATACCCCACCACCACCGCCGCCACCGACTACCCCGCCACCGACGACGCCGCCCCCGGTCAAACCGCAGGAGCCGGCCTTCGACGCGCATCTGTCAGTCACCAATGCGCGCGCCGCACAGGCTGCCGGCCTGACCGGTCAGAACGTGCGCATCGGCATCGTCGACTCGGGCGTGCAGCGTAATGCGGTGGCGTTGAATGGCCGGGTGCTGGCCAACCTCAACTACATTGATCCGGCCAGGAACAATCTGGGTGTCGACGATGTGGTCGGCCACGGCACCGCCGTGGCCAGCCTCGCCGCCGGCGCGGCAACGGGCTCCTGGCCGGGTGGCATCGCGCCAAAGGCGCAGATCGTGTCGGCACGGATCATTGCCGACAAACCGCCCGTCGATGACGGCAGCGGCAAGGGCAATTCCTTCAGCGGCCCGCTGGGCGTGGCGCAGGTCCATCAGGACCTGATCAGCTACAACGTGAAGGTGATGAACAACTCGTGGGGCGGCCTGTACTGGACCGACCTGCCGACCACCGCGCAGGTGGCCGCCGAATATCGCCCCTTCGTGATCAACCACGGCGGGCTGGTGGTGTTCGCCGCGGGCAATGATGGCCGCAGCGAGCCGAGCAGCCTGGCCGCACTGCCCAGCCAGCAGGGCGTGGCCGGCACGCTGCCGGCCGCCGACCTGGAGCGCGGTTGGCTGGTGGCCACCGCCGTGGATCCGTATGCGCCCGGTACGCTGGCCAGCTATGCCAATGCCTGTGGCCAGGCGGCCCGCTACTGCCTGGCAGCGCCAGGCAGCGCGGTCTATCCCGATGCCAACGGTGGCAGCTACTACTGGAACTACGGCACGTCATTCGCGGCGCCCTTGATTTCCGGCGCGGCGGCGCTGGTCTGGGAGCGCTTCCCGTACTTCAGCAACGATCTGGTGCGGCAGACCCTGCTGGGCACCGCCAAGGACATCGGCGCGCCGGGCGTGGACCCGGTGTTCGGCTATGGCCTGCTCGACATCGGTCGTGCGATCAACGGTCCGGGTCGCTTCGACTGGGGTGATGTGGTCGCCAACGTGGATCTGGCCTCGACCGGCTCGGCGTGGCGCAACGATATCGTCGGCAGCGGCGGCCTGGTCAAGCAGGGCGGGGGCACCCTGGTGCTGGCCGGCAACAACAGCTACACCGGTGCCACCCGCATCGAACGCGGCATCCTGTCGCTGCAGAACGGTGGCGTGATCCGTTCCAACGTGACCATTCTCGGCCAGCCCGATCCGGATTCGACCGGCCTGCAGTTCAATGGCGGCACGCCCCGCGTGATCGGCAATGTGGTCAACGGCAGCAGCGTATTCCTCACCACCGGCAATACCACCGGCACCATCGAGGGCAACTACACCCAGCAGGCCGGCGCACAGTTGATGATCGCACTGGGCGCCAATGCGCTGCAGGTCACCGGCAATGCCGCGATCGACGGTGGCGTGCGCGTGCATGGCTTCGTTTCCGGCTACGTGCCACAGAACGGCAGCCGACAGGACCTGATCCATGCGGCAGGCGGACTCAGCGGCACCTTCAGTACGCCGGCTACCTCCAGTGGCCTGCAGGGGCTGTCGCTGCTGCAGAGCAGCTACGGCTATGACAGCAACAACGCCTGGTTGAACCTGACCCAGGTCAGCGTCACCGCAGCGGCCAGTGGCCTGGGTGCTTCCGCCCAGGCGGCAGCACAGCGCCTGGAAGGTGCATTCGCAGCCCTGGACAAAAACGCAGGCCTGCAGGGATCTGCCTTTGGTGCAGCGGCCGGTGCCCTGCAGTGGACCGGCGGTGGCCCGCAGGGCCTGGCCGCCAGCCTGCAGAGCCTGTCCGGTCAAGCGCATGCCCGTGCCGAAGCGGCGACCTTCGACAGCATCGACATGTCGCGGCGTGCGATTGCCGAGCGCTTCGATCGTGTACAGGCCGCACCGCGCCTGCGCGGGAGCTGGCAGAGCGCGCTGGGTGAGGCGGGGCAGGGCAGCTTCGCCGGCAACGCCGCCGACAGCCGGGGCTGGATGGCCGGCCAGGATCTGCCGCTGGGCAGCAACGGCCTGATGGGCGTGGCGTTTGGCGAGACCCGCAGCAATGGTGGCAGCAGTTTCGGCGGCGATCGTGGGCGTGATCGCCAGGCGCAGGCGCAGCTGTACGCCGGCTGGAATCTGGGGCGTGGCTACGCGTTGGCCCAGGTGGGCAGCGGCCAGTTCACCCGCGCGCTGGATCGTCAGCTGCTGCTCGGTGCGGGCGCCTATGGCGTCTCTGCGCGGTACGGCGGCCGTTTCAGCAGTGCCAGCGTGGAGGGCGGGTACCGGTTGGGGCGTGCAGGCGCATCGTTGACGCCCTACGTCGGCGCCAGCACCACGCGTGTGGATACCGACGCCTTCAATGAACTCGGCGGCTTCGGTTTCGGCCTGCGGGGTGATGCCAATCGCGTACAGCGCAGCCAGATGCTGGCCGGTATCCGCGGCGAACGTGGCTGGGGGCGTTGGACGCTGCGTGGACATGCCGAATGGCAGCAACGGCTTGATGGTGCGGATGCGGACTGGCAGGCCAGCTTCGTCGGCGTCGATGCCTGGGCGCCGCTGGCCGGCTGGAACGCGCCGCGCGGCAGTGCGCTGATTGGCGTGGCGCTGGAATCGTGGTGGGGCCGCAATGGTCGCCTGAGCCTGGGCTTCGACCAGCGCGTCGGCGGCGAAGGTGCGCGGCAGGCCGCCTTGCGCTACAGCACCGGCTTCTGAAGGACGGGTCGCGCCGGGTCATGCCCGGCGCGACGTCTGCAGCCTCAGCCGCCGCGCAGGTTGCCCAGGCGCGGGGTGCTGCGGCCCAGCGGCATCTTCAGCTTGCCGATCGACAGGATGCGGCTCTCGGCGATGCGGTCGGCCGCACGCTGCGGCGCGATGTTCTCGCGCTGCGACAGTTCGAAGATGCGGGTGAGGTTGTGGTAGATGCTGCGGATCAGGCGCATCGCGCGTTCGCGGTTGTAACCGTCGATCTCCAGCGACACGTTCATCACGCCACCGGCGTTGACCGCATAGTCCGGCGCATACAGGATGCCGCGCGCATGCAGTTCGTCGCCGATCTCCAGGCTCGACAGCTGGTTGTTGGCGGTGCCGCAGATGATCTTCGCCTTGATCCGCGGCAGGGTGTCGGCGTTGATCGCGCCTTCCAGCGCGCACGGCGCGAACACGTCGGCGTTCACTTCATGGATCTCGTCCGGCTTGACCGCTTCGGCGCCGAAATCGCTGACTGCGCGATCAACCAGCGCGCTGTCCAGGTCGGTGACGTAGAGCTTGGCGCCGCGGTCGCGCAGCAGCTTCACCAGTTCCATGCCGATGTGGCCCAGGCCCTGCACGGCGATGCTGGTCTTGCCCACTTCCTCATGGCCGAACTTGAAGCGCATCGATGCCATCAGTGCCTGCAGCGCACCGTAGGCGGTGAACGGGGCGGGATCGCCGGAGCCACCATGGACCTGGTGCACGCCGGTCACGAACTGGCTTTCCAGGTAGATGTTCTCCATGTCGTTGACGTCGGTTCCGACGTCCTCGGCAGTGATGTAGCGCCCGCCCAGCGAATCGACATAACGGCCGAAGGCACGGAACAGCACCTCGGTCTTGTCCACTTTGGGGTCGCCGATGATCACCGCCTTGCCGCCACCTACGTTGAGGCCGGCCAGTGCATTCTTGTAGGTCATCGTCCGGCTCAGCCGCAGCGCATCGGCCAGCGCCTCGTCGGTGCTGGCGTAGGGGCGCATGCGCACGCCGCCCAGGGCCGGGCCGAGGGTGGTGTTGTGGATGGCGATGATCGCCTTCAGGCCGGCGTCGTGGTTGTGGCAGAACACCACCTGTTCGTGGCCGGTGGTGGCGAGGGTTTCGAATAGCATGGCGTCTCCGATGGCGCGATCAGCGGCTAACTGCAGCGAACGGCCAGTGAACGGTAGGGTCCCAAAACAAAAAAAGCGACGTCGTCGGTGCAGGGGGACGGGTCGCGCGGCGCCATTCTAGTCCATTCCCCCGGCCGGTGCCGTCGACATCGGCGGCCTTCCGGTTAAAGAAGATGAAAGTGCGGCCGATGCTGCGACGACGGCGGGTGGCCGGATTCGCGTGAAGAGGCAGGGCGGTCAGTGACGGCAAGGGCACCACAACGACAGGGCGGGCGGCGATGACGCCGGCCTGGTGGCGATCGCTGCGTGGCTGGCTGGCGCGCTCGACCGGGACCGCGCCGTCCCGGTTGGCGGCGGTGTCGCGGCAGGCGGTGGCGGCGGCTGCGGCCAGCCTGCAGGGCGAGGCTCTGCCCTCGGCCGAGATCGCTGCACATCTGCAGCGCGGCCTGCATGCGCTGGCCCTGTACCCGCGCCTGGCCGGTGAATCCACGCCGGTGCAGGCCGCGGGGCTGGGCGAGGCGGTGGCGCGCGCGCTGCAGGACCGGGACTGGGCGGCCCGTCAGTTGCCGCGCCGCCCGCAGCTGCTGCCGCAGCTGATCCAGACGGTCAACGACGATGCAGCGTCGGCGCGGGTGATGGCGGCGATCATCGGCCAGGACCCGGTGCTGACCGGCAACCTGCTGCGCATCGCCAACAGCCCGGCCTACAAGGTGCACGAGCGGCCGGTGGAAAGCCTGCAGCGGGCGGTGACGCTGGTCGGTACCGAAGGCGTGCGGCAGATCATCAGTGCGGTTCTGGTGCAGCCGGTGATGCAGGTGCAGTGCGAGGTGTTTCCGCAGTTCAGCACGATCATCTGGGAGCACGCACTGCTGGCCTCGCGCGCAGCCGCTGACCATGCGCGTACGGTCACCTTCGGCGATGCCTTCGCCGCCCAGTGGCTGGGCCTGGTACAGGGGCTGGGAGCCGCACTGGTGATGCGCCAGCTGCTGCAGGAAGCGCAGGCACGCAATGAAGCGGTGGAGCCGGTGCTGGCGCTGCAGCTGCTGCAGCGGTGGTCGCTGCCGTTGGCGCAACGCGTGGCTGCGGCCTGGGAGCTGCCCGAGCCGGTGCACCAGGCGCTGGCGCCCGAGGCGGATGGCCCGCTGGCCGACAGCCTGCGCCTGGCCAGCGCGGCCGCAGCGGCCAGCCTGCTGTGCCGGCATGGGCATGCCAGCCAGAGCCGCATGCTGGCCCTGCTCGAACAGTTGCCTTCGGCGCCGCCGCATGCCCTGCGCTGGATCTGGCGGCGCCTACATGGGCGAAGCGTGGAAACACGGGATGACGCCGGGCAAGACGAGGCGGGTCCGGCGCCCTGAGCGCTACAGCTGCGATTCCACCGGCAGCCAGCTGATCACCCGCGCGGTCCAGCGCTTGCCCAGGCTAGCCCCGGGTTCGGCCTCCACCCAGTGCGGCGGTGGCTGCCGCTCCAGCCAGCGCAGGTCATCATCACGCCCCAGCGCCAGCCACCAGCTGTGCTCCGGGCCGGCCAGGCGCAGGTACTCGTCGCGCAGCTGCGCACCCAGCACCGGGTCGTCGAACAGCACGCCCATTTCGGTATTGAGGTAGGCCGAACGCGGGTCGAGGTTGAATGAACCGACGAAACCGCGACGGTCATCGACCACGAATGCCTTGGTGTGCAGGCTGGCCCCGCTGCTGCCGAACAGGCTGGCATCCAGCAGGCCGTGTGCCTTCAGTTCGTACAGCTGCACGCCGGCCTTCAGCAGCGGCACCCGGTAGCCCATGTAGCCGCCGTGTACCGCCGCCACGTCGTTGGCGGCCAGTGAATTGGTGACCACGCCCACCTGCGCGCCGCGCGCGGCCAGCGACGACAGCGCCTCGACCCCATCGTTGCCGGGCACGAAGTAGGGCGAGATCAGCAGCGCACTGCGCTGCGTGCCGCGCAACTCGTCGCTGAGACTGCTGACCAGCCAGCCGCGGCGGTCGTCATCGCGGTGCTTCATCGGCGGATCGGAAGCGATGCGCACGTTGGCGCTCCAGTGCAGCGGTTCCGGGCTGGGCCGCTGCAGTGCGCGCGATTCGGCCACGCGCTGCAGGTAGGGCTGTGCCTTGGCATGCATGGCATCCAGGTCCGACTGCCGCACGAGCTGCTGCAACTGCGCATCGGTATATGAGGCCAGTGCGGAAATCGGGATCGCCGTGCTGCTGTTCCAGTAGTCGTCGAAGATCTGGTTGGCCTGCTGCACGGCGGGGCCGGCCACCACCAGATCCAGGTCCTGGAAGTTCACATCGTCGCGCGCGCTGAAATATTCCTCGCCGATGTTGCGGCCACCGACGACCGCGATGCGGCCGTCCGCGATCCAGCTCTTGTTGTGCATGCGGTGGTTCACGCTGAAAGCACGCTGCACCAGTTCCAGCGTGCGCGCGATGCCGCTGCGGTTGCGGAACGGGTTGTACAGGCGGATCTCGATGTTCGGATGCGCATCGAGTGCCATCATCAACGCGTCCTTGTCCTTGGCGTTCATGTCGTCAAGCAGGATGCGCACGCGCACGCCGCGCTCGGCGGCGTCGTACAGCGCCTTGGCCATCAGGTGGCCGATCAGGTCGTCGTGCCAGATGTAGTACTGCAGGTCCAGGCTGCGGCCTGCGTGCGTGGTGATCATCGCGCGTGCGGCGAAGGCATCCATGCCATCACTGAGGAACGCCACGCCGGATTGCCCGGGGTGTGCGTCCTGCAGTGGCACGATTTCCTGGTCGATGCGGGTCTGCGCCGGTTGCAGTGGCAGCACATGCGAGGGGGCGCCCTGCGCCTGTGGCGTGAGATGGTCGGCCAGCAGCAGCCCGGACAGGACCAGAAGCAACAGCGCGGCGAGGATGAGTGCAGCGACGCGCAGCAGGCGTCGCCACAGGGGCTTGGGCAGGCTCATGCCCCGATGGTAGAGCCACGCCATGCGTGGATGAAAGCCAACAGACCTATCGCCGTCGATCTACGCCATGCGTGGATGGCTTCTTCAGGCAACCTCACGCCATGCGTGGATGGCGTCTACAGGCAACGTCACGCCATGCGTGGATGACAGGGACTTCGCGGTCAGAACCGCTCGTCGCTGCCCAGGTAACGCCACTGTCCCGCAGGCAGCGGTCCCAGTGCCACGCGGCCAATACGCAGCCGACGTACGGCCGTCACCTGCAGGCCGGCAGCGGTGACCGCCACGCGCAGGCCCTTGGCCGTCAGGCCCTTGCCCGCGAAGCGCAGGCGCTGCTCGCTCTGCCAGCTGACCTTGGCGCCGCCCGATTCCTGCTGCAGCCGGGCCATCAGCCACGGGCCGCGCTCCGGACCGCCTTCGGCTACTTCGATCAGGTATTCCTGTTCGGTGCGGCCCAGATTGCGCTGCAGATGGGCCAGCGTGGCCGGATCCTGGCTGACCACCACCAGGCCGCTGTCGCTGGCCGGAAGCGAGGCGGCCAGCTGCAGGCCGTGGAAATGGCGCTGCAGCGGACGGATGTCGCTGGCATCAAGTTCGCTGCGGCTGTCACTGCTGACCAGCGCACACAGGGTCTCAGCGGCAACGCCGGCCGGCTTGTGCAACAGCATGCTGACGCGCTCGGCCTTTTCATCGCTGGCCTGTTCGGCCACGACGATCACCGCGCTGTCATCGACCGGACGCTGCGGCTGTTCCACCACGTCGCCGTTGACCGTGACCCAGCCGCCTTCGATGTAGCGTCGCGCTTCGCCGCGCGGGATGCCGAGCAGGGCGGACAGGCGTTTGTCGAGACGGATCGGTTCCATGGCGGAAAGGTCAGGCAGGGGGCGCGCAGTGTAGCTGCTGCGGCCGGTCAGCGCTGGCCGCGGTTGGCCAGCTCGGTCAGGTACAGGCGGGTATCGAACTCCAGCTGCAGGTAATCCGGTTCCATGTGCTGGCACAGCTGGTAGAAGGCCTTGTTGTGGTCGGCTTCCTTCAGGTGGGCCAGCTCATGCACCACGATCATGCGCAGGAACGCTGCCGGTGCCTGGCGGAACACGGTGGCGATGCGGATCTCGCGGCTGGCCTTGAGGCGGCCACCGTGGACGCGGGAGATGGCGGTATGGGTGCCCAGCGCGTGCTTGATCACTTCCAGCGTGTTGTCGTAGCAGACCTTGTTGAGCGGCACCGACTTGCGCAGGTAGCGGTCCTTCAGGTCCTGGGTGTAGTCGTACAGCTGGCGGTCGCTGCGCACTTCGTGCGGGTCGGGGTAGCGCTGCTGCAGCCAGGGGCCGAGCTTGCCCTGCGCCAGCAGGTCGCTGACCTGGGCGACCAGGGGTTCGGGATAACCGGTGAGGTACTTCAGGACTGCCATGCAGGGGCGGCGGGGCGTCGGTAGAATGGGGCATCCAAGATTACACGCGGTACGCATCGACCATGGCAAAGCCCAACGCGCTGCAGGAACAATTGCTCAAGGCCGGCCTGGCCAAGAAGTCGCAGGCCAGCGCTGCCGCGAGCGCGCAGGCCAAGGCCCGCCAGGGCAAGGCCGAATCGACCTCGGCCGAGGTCCAGCGCGAGGCTGAACGGGCCCGCGCCGAGAAGGTCGAGCGCGACCGCGCGCTGGCCGCCGAGCGCAATGCCCAGGCCAAGCAGGCTGAACAGAAGGCCCAGGCCCGGCAGATCATCACCGCCCATGCCGTGCCCCACAAGGGCGACGACGAGTACCGCTTCAGCGATGGCGCGGCGATCCGCACCCTGCTGATCGACTCCAAGCTGCGCAAGGCGCTGTCGGTCGGCGTACTGGTCATCGTTGCCCACGGCGACGGTTACGCGCTGCTGCCGCGTGCCGCCGCCGAGAAGGTGCGTGAACGGGCCCCGGAAGCGATCATCGTCGACCACGGCCAGCCGGGCTCGACCGCCGAGATCTCCACCGGCAACGCCGAGGACGACGCCTACTACGCGCAGTTCCAGGTGCCCGACGACCTGGTCTGGTAAGCAAAAAGGGGACGGAGGGGATTAAGTCGCGATCGACCTGATCGGGTCCGTCTGCCTTCTGATCAGCTTGCTGAAGGCCCGCCGGGCATGGCTCGGCTCAACACCGGTCTGCTCCTTTGAGCGCGGGTGTATCGTCCCCATATCAGGCGACACACCTGCGGAGGATGGCCATGGCCACCGGTTGGGCGGGAGACGGCGCGGTCCAGGACCAGATCGACGCCACCGTCGACGATGCGATTGCCCGCGCGCGGCGCCAGCTGCGCGAGGGCCCGGGTCTGGAACACTGTGAGGAATGCGACGCGCCGATTCCGTTGGCGCGGCGCCAGGCCGTGCCTGGTGTACGTCTGTGCGTGGCGTGCCAGCAGGCGCATGACGACGAAGCGCAGGCGCATGCCGGCTACAACCGGCGTGGCAGCAAGGACAGCCAGCTGAGGTAAAGGGGTGTTTTATTGCAGGGCTGCGCCCTGCACCTGCCGAAGCCTTCAAGCCTGAGCAACGGCAAGAGCTGGCGTTCCGTGGGGTGGCGGGGCGGTGTCGGATTGCGGGGACGCCGCAAGTACGTCCTTGTAGGCTTGGCAGCCGCATCCATGCGGCTGACACCCCGCAATCCGACACCGCCCCGCCTCTGACAGATTTCCGCGATCGGGTAGATTCCACCGTGCGTGGATGAATCTCCATCGAAATCGAAAATTTCGATATCGGAACGATTTGAGCCGAGCATGGCTCGGCTCTACAGCGGCTGTTGGTAGGTGTCGACCTTGGTCGACACATCTGTCAGATATCGAATGAGTCATCCACGCATGGCGTGGATCCACCGTGTCGACCAAGATCGACACCCACCAGGGCAATGCGTCGTTCCGGCAGATCGCGGAAATCTGTCGAAGGCGGGGTGGGTCCGGTGGCGGGAGTGTCCGCGGCATGGATGCCGCGGCCAAGCCCCCATGGACGGGTTTACGGCGTCTCCCGCCACCGGACCCATCCCGCCATCCCGCAGGAAGCCAGCTTTTGCCGTTGCTTCGGCTGTTGCTGTTGCTGGTGCTGTTGCTCCAGCTCGTAGCGGGTGCAGGGCGCAGCCCTGCCGAAAACCACCCTCAGCCGTCGCCCTGGATGCCGCCGGGGGCCTGTGCCGGGTCGCGCCAGCGCCGCACCGTGCGCTGGAAGAACAGGTTGTTCGGCAGCTGCAGCACCGTGCCCTCGTGGCCGTCGCCGGTCTCCTGCAGCGTGGTGTAGATCAGGTTCACGTCGATTACCCGGCCCTTCAGGCCCGGCTTCTCGCCGTTCTCCAGCACCTCGATGTAGTCGTGCAGGCGGAACGGGCGGGTGGTGAAGATCAGCAGTGTGCAGAAAATGTTGGACAGCACGCTCCACGCCGCGAAGAAGGCCACCGCGCCCACGGCGGCGAAGCCGGTGAAGGCGGTCCACAGCACTGAAGGCTTCGCGCCGAGCAGGCTGAGGATGTACAGCAGGGCACTGAAATAGACCACGAAACTGGTGATCCGGCGCGCGCCCATCACCATTTCGGGCGGCAGCGTGTAGTGCTCGGCGAAGCGGCGGAT
Organism: Stenotrophomonas maltophilia; assembly: GCF_003970865.1. Lineage (GTDB taxonomy): Bacteria > Pseudomonadota > Gammaproteobacteria > Xanthomonadales > Xanthomonadaceae > Stenotrophomonas > Stenotrophomonas maltophilia_AR. The sequence goes on from NZ_RXLZ01000067.1 coordinate 10,411, forward strand.
CAGGCGACGGGCGAGCACGCGCAGAAGCCACGCGACCAGCAGCACCAGTACGATCTGCAGGGCGACGCCTGCGTAGTTCAACCACGGGTGGGTCCAGGCGGGCAGGTGATCCTTCAGCGACAACATCATGGGGCGAAAACAGGTGGCGGGAACGGCCCCCGATGTTACCCGGCGCGCGCGGGGGATTCGACCGCCGGGGTCCAGGCCAGGCACACCAGCTCCTGGCGGTGCTGCTGCAGGCAGGCGCGGCCGTTGTCGGGGCGCAGCTGCAGTGACAGGCCCAGCGCCTGCAGCAGGACGCAGGCGGTGATCACCAGCAGGGCGGCGCAGGATGGGCTGGACATGGCAGGACTCCTGGACGGCAATTGTGCGAAGGACCTTCCATGGATGCAGCAGCCATCAAAAAGGTTGCATGGCATTGATCGGGGATGGGCTCTAAACCTTTTTCCGGGTCACCGCATCCAAGCGATATGCTCGACACCACCATGCCCGCGCTGCCTGCCGCCAACGACGCCGTCGATGAACCCGCCCTGGTGCGGGCGGCGGCCGCCGGCGACACCGCTGCCTATGAACTGCTGTACCGGCGCCACGCGCCCCGGGTATTCGCTGTGCTGTGGCGGCTGTGTGGAGGCCAGCAGGCACGCGCCGAGGATGCGCTGCAGGAAGCGTTCCTGCAGGCGTGGAAGGCGCTGCCGGGGTTCCGTTTCGAGAGCAGCCTGTCGACCTGGCTGCATCGCCTGGGCGTCAACGCCGCGCTGATGGAACTGCGCGGGCGTGCTGCCGGGCAGGACCATGACAGTCTCGACGAAGTGGACGGAGGGTTGCAGGAACTGGCGGTACACGACCGCTGTGCCGGCACCGAACGCGACCTCGAACGGGCGCTGTCGACGCTGCCACCACGGGCACGTGCGGTACTGGTACTGCACGACATCGAAGGCTGGAAACACCAGGAAATCGCCGAACAGCTGCAGATGGCCGTCGGCAGTTCCAAGGCACAGTTGCATCGTGCGCGCGGCCTGTTGCGCGCACGGCTGGGAGACATGACATGAATACACACGACCACGATTCCGACCACGATCTGCTGGCACGGCTGCGCGCGCTGCCAAGCGAGCGCGACGTACCCACCGATGGCTGGGCACGCCTGTCGGCCCAGCTGCCGCCGCGTGAACCGCAGGCGGCACCTGCCGACAACGTGGTGGCCCTGCCGATCCGTTCGCGTCGGCGTTGGTGGTTGCCGGTGGGTACGGCGTTGGCGGCCAGCCTGGCGGTCTACGCCGTGGCGCCGTGGCGCCATGCGCAGCCAGAGGTACCGGTACCTTCAGCGCTGCAGCTTCAGGCCGCGGCGATGACCGAGCAGTATCAGCAGGCCGTCGCTTCGCTGCCCGATGGACGGGCGCCGGAATGGCAGCCGGCCCTGCACGAACTGGATGAAAGCGCGGCGCAGATCCGTGCCGCGATGGCGCAGGATCCGCGCTCGCCGCACCTGCTTGGCCAGCTCAAGCGCACCTATGTGCTGCGGCTGGAATTGACCCGGCAGGCGGCACAGGCCGCTGCTGCTGGCCTGACGACCTGAAGGAGCCCCCCATGATCCGACCCCTTATTTCCTGCTGTGCGGCCCTGATGCTGGTGCCGACCGTCGCCCTCGCTGATACCCAGGTCGATGAGCGCCACAATGTGGCCTCCGGTGGTCGCATTGAGCTGAGCAACGTGGCTGGCAAAGTGACCGTGCGTGGCTGGGACCGCAACGACGTGCAACTGACCGGCACGCTCAGTGATGGGCTGCAGTTGCGTCAGGAAAAGAGCGCCAACCGTGTGCGCTGGCAGGTCGAGTATCCGAACCGCAACAACAATGGTGGCGCCACGCTGGTGCTGAACGTGCCGCGTGCGGTCGAACTGCGGTTGAGCACCATCAGTGCCAACCAGGACATCAGCGGTATCGATGTGCGCCGTCTACAGGCCGACTCTGTCAGCGGCAACCTCGTCGCTTCCGGCCGCAGCGGTGACAGCAGGCTCAACACGGTGAGCGGCGACGTCACTGCGCGGCTGCAGACGCCGCTGCTGGACGTGAACACGGTCAGCGGCCGCATCGAAGCCGGCGGTGGCGTGTCAGGTGATGTCGGCGCTCAGACGGTGTCGGGCCGGGTCGATGTCGATGCCGGGCGGATCCAGCGCCTCGCGGTGGAGACGGTCTCCGGCGGAATCGATCTGGCGGCGAGCGGACTGGCGCCGGGCGGCCGCATCAATGTCGAATCGGTGAGTGCTTCGGTCAATCTGCGGTTGCCGCGTACGGTATCGGCGCAGCTGTCGGTGAACAGCTTCAGCGGTTCCATCAACAGCGATGCAGGTGACGTCGAGAAGCCGCGCTATGGGCCGGGCAGCCACCTGGATACGCGGCTTGGTGGAGGCGACGGTGATATCCGCATCGAGTCGCACTCGGGCAGCGTGCGGGTACGCCTGGATCGCTGAGCGCGGTCCGGCAGGCCGCGGCGGCAGCGCCGCCGCGGTCAGTACTGGGTCAGCTGGCTTTCTTCAGCGCCCAGGTGGTGCCGAGGACTTCGATCTTGCCACCGGCCTTGCGGAACGCTGCCAGGTCCGAAGCGATCGAATCGCTGCTGACCACGGTGCTGGCGGCCGCGCCCTTGCGTTCGCTGCGGATGCTGTTGCTGGCCTTCGCGGGGGTCTTTGCCTTGCGGGGCATGGTTGCTCCTGTCAGGTGGAAGGGGAGGAAAGCGCCCAGGCGTCAGCCTGGCGCAGGTAGTCCTGCCGCTCGCGGCGGCAGTCATCGCCGCCCATCGAAAACTGGCGGCAGATCGCCGGGCGCTGCGAATAGATCGTGCAGCGCAGGTGATAGGGATCGATCGCCGCGCACCAGCCTTCCTCGTTGCGCGCCATCACGGCACGGCCGTGGGTGTCGCGTGACAGGAACTGGCCAGGCACGTGGTCGCCGGGCTGCAGCAGCACGGGTAGCCGGCAACAGACCGCGTCACAACGGCGGCAGTCGATGGGTGCAGGTGCTGCGTCAGGTTGTAAGGCCACAGGGGCCTGGCGGGTGCCCAAAGCGGGTCTCGATGGCGGCTCAGGTGCTGCGCGGACCATGAACGAGCCAGGAAGGCATGGCCGCTAGGCCCGCTGGGCGGGCCAGGCTGCACCGTGGACACACACCGGCGTGGCCGGTGGAAGGTGCAGCGGGGTTCTAGCCGACCAAGAGTAACTTAGACCGCGTAACGTTTTGTTAATCCTGGCTGGCTGCCGCCAACGCCAGGCCCTGGACGACGCCCAGCGAGGGCTCGCCGTGGACCATGCGGGCCCCCGGGAAGGCCTCGGCCACGGCCTGGCGCAGGTAGCCGGCACGGGACATGCCGCCGGTCAGGAACACCGCATCCGGGTCGCCCCCGATGTCGCTGCGGACCTGGGCAAGCAGTTCCCGGATCTGCTCCAGGTAGCCATGGGCGGCGGCGGCCAGGCCATCGGCGCTGCTGTCGGCATGCAGGTCGCGGGCGATGTAGTCCAGCGTGCTGCGGTGCTCGCTGGCGGCGCTGAGGGCGATCTTGGCGCGTTCGACATCGCGGTACAGGCGGGCGGTATTGCCGGTGTCCTGCAGGGCCTGCAGGCGCGTGCCCCACGGGTCGTCGACGTGATCGTATTTGTGCTGGCGGAAGTCGCGCTGGCGCGTCATGTCCTGCACGGTGGCTGCTTCCACATAGTGGTGGGCGGGCACGCGGGTGATGCCGCGGCCGAACAGCGGCATGTAGCTGGACAGGCTCAGCGCCAGGTCGATGTCGGTACCGCCGCGGGCGATACCCCACGCGCGGTGGATACGCGGGGCGTCGTCGCCGCCGACTTCGGCATGCGCGATGTCGGTGGTACCGCCACCGATGTCGACGATTACCGCCTGGTGCCGCTCGCGGCTTTCGGCGTGGTAATGCATGGCCGCCGCGGCCGGTTCCTCAAGGAAGTCGATCTGGTCGAAACCGGCCTGGGTGGCGGCTTCGCGCAGGATGTCCAGCGCCTGGTCGTTGCCGGCCGCGCCGATCGAGCTGCGGAACTGCACAGGGCGCCCGAGCAGGGCGGCACGCAGCGGCTGGCCGAGCTGGGCGCTGGCGGTCAGGCGGATGTGCTCGAGGATGTGTGCGGCGATGCCGGTGATGGTCTGCTTCGCGCGCGGGTGCAGGTTGTAGCCGAGCATCGACTTCGGGCTCTGCACCAGGTTGCCCTCGTGTTCCTCGAAGTAGGCTTCCAGTGCATCGTCGCCGTAGACCGCGTTCTGCAGCAGGTCGCTGGCGCTGCGTTCCTTGCCGGCGCGGGCTTCCATCCATTCCCGGCGCAGTGCGCGCAGGGCTTCGCGGCGCAGCGCCTGCGGCGAGCGTTCCTGGCCGGCGGCACGGGCTGCGCGCGCAGCGCTGTCGATCATCTGCTGCAGCTGGTGTTCCTGGCCGTCATCGAGCTGGAAGTCGTCCGGGTCGGGCACCACGCCGGGGAAGTACACGCTGGTGCGGAACTGTTCGGCGTCACCGAAGCGGATCGGCAGCAGTTTCCCCTCATGCACGATGGCGGCGGCGGAGTTGCTGGTACCGAAGTCGATGCCGAGGCGCATGGGGAGTTCCGGGGGCGATCAGGGGCCGCGCACTCTGCTGTAGTTCGTCGCCGACTGCAAGTTCCAGGGGCGTGCTGTTCTGGTTCGGGTCCAGTGGGCAGCCCGGAACCCGCCCGGAAAAGGGACAGGGAAGCCAGCCGGTTACAATGGCGGCTGTTGATTCACTTTGAGGTACTTGCTGATGTCTTCTGCCCCCGCCTGCCCGCAGTGCACCCTGGAAAACACCTACGCCGATGGTGCGCTGTGGATCTGCGCCGACTGCGGTTTCGAATGGACCGCCGAGGAAAGCGCCGGTTCCACCCTGGTCGTGCGTGACAGCAACGGCAATACCCTGCAGGCCGGCGACACCGTCACCGTGATCAAGGACCTGAAGGTCAAGGGCTCCTCGATCCCGCTCAAGCAGGGCACCGTGATCCGCAACATCCGCCTGGTCGAGGACGATGCCGAGCACATCGAAGGCAACTCGGACAAGATCAAGGGCCTGGTCCTGAAGACCTGCTTCCTCAAGAAGGCCTGATCGCCTTCAGCGCTTGGCCTGCTGCTGCGCGCGCCAGCGGGCCAGGCTGTCCAGCTTGGCCTGGTAGCGCGCCTGCTCCGGCGCGCCCCCCAGTTCCTGCGCACGCAGCAGTTCGCGATCGGCGCGCTTGAGCTGGCCGGCCAGGAAATAGACCCGTGCCAGCCCGAAGTGGAACTGATGCGCGGTGTCATACAGGCGTACGGCCTGCCGGTAATAGCGGATCGCCTGGTCCAGCTGGCCGGCGCGTTCGGCCTCGGCGCCGAGCATGTACTGCGCGAACGGGTCTTCGCGCTGCACCGACTTCAACCGGCGCTCAAGTGACAGCGCCTTCGCGGTCAAGCCCAGGCTGCGAAACAGTGTGGAGGCATTGGTCAGGGCGGCATCCTGGCGGCCGTCCAGCTGCAGCGATCGATCCAGCGCCTGCCGCGCCGCCTCGTTGTTGCCTTCGCGGTGGTCGAGCACGCCGAGGTTGTTCCACACCGGAGCGAACCTGCTGTCCTGAGCCAGGGACGCGTCGAAGAATGCACGGGCGCCGCCGAAGTCGCCGTCGGCGAGGCGCTCCGCACCCCGGTTGTTGTAGAAATGCGCCAATGCCCGCGCACGGCTGACGGGAACCGGCCCGCGGCGGTCATAGAGCACATTGCGATCCAGATCGACGGTACCGAAACGCCCGCCGACGTCGACACCGGCGTTGACGTGGCCAACGCTGTAGACCACGCCCGCGTCCTGGTCCTGGTACCAGGACACCACCCGCCCCACTTCCTGCACGCGGGCCTGGATGCCAGCCTCCCGCGCAAGCGTCACGAACAGCAGGGTGAAGGCCAGGCAGTTGGCGCGGCGGTGCTGCCAGATATCGCTGACGGTGTAGGTCGCATTGGCGTCGTACTGCAGGTCCAGCCCGTGCTGGTCGAAGATCATCTCCACAAGCGCCTGCAGCCGCTGGTCGCGGGAAAAGCTGCGCCGGATCACCTGCTTCTGGAGCATCGCACGCAGGTCCGTGGGAATGGCGAACACTTCTTCCGGGGGCGGCACGCGTGCGGCCGACACGGTGATGGTCGGGGTCGTCACCACATCGGGCGGCGGTGCCTGGCCTGCGCCGAAGGCAGGAGCACAGAAGGCCAGCAGCGAAAGAGTGAGGCAATGGGCGGCAGAACGGTACATGACGGTTCCCGGCAGCGGCGGGCGCTCCCGCCTGTGGCGAGTGTATTCCCATGGATGTCCGGCTGCAGCGACCGTTGGTCGGCGCCGCGTTCATCCACAACCGATGTGGACCAGCGCTCGACAAAGCTGTGGACAACTGGCTCCGGGCCCCGCCCGGCAAGCGTTGTGAGTGCGTGGTGAAAAAACCGCCAGCTTGCCCGGCGCCGGCGCAGGCGGGATGATCCGGGCATGGACTTCTCACCGCTGACGCTTGCCCCGGCGCAGTGGCAGGCGCTGCAGGACAGCTATGCAACGCCGCCACGGGCCTACCACCACTTCGGCCATGTGCGCGCGGTGCTGCAGCACTGCCAGGAGGTCGCCGACGGCCCCGGCTGGAAGCAGCCGGCCGAGATCTATCTGGCCGTGCTCTATCACGACGCGATCTACCAGGCGGGGCGCAAGGACAACGAGGCGCGTTCGGCGCAGCTGGCCCTGCAGGCGATCGCACAGGCGCCAGAGCTGGCCGCGGTGGATGCCGCACGCGTCGAACAGTTGATCCTGCTGACCGCCCGCCATGGCGCGCTTGGTCCGGAGGATGTGGATGCCGAGGCGGCGCTGTTCCTGGACTGCGACATGGCGATCATGGCCGCACCGGAGCCGGTGTTCGCCGCCTATGACCGTGGCGTGGCCGAAGAGTACAAGGGCGTGGTGCCGGGCTTCCTGTACCGTGCCGGTCGCCGACGGTTCCTGCAGGGCCTGCTGCGCGCGCCGCGGATATTCCTCAGCGAGTTCTTCCACCAGCGCCTGGACGCGGCTGCCCGTGACAACCTGCGCCGCCAACTGGGTGGTTGAGCCAGCCCGGTACACTGGTGGCCTGTTTCCAATGATTGTCGTTTCCGACCGTGTCCGTCCCTGATCCCGATCCCCGCCCGCTGCCACCGGAAGAGCCCGGTCCCAACGAATGCTGCGGCAGTGGTTGCCCGCTGTGCGTGCTGGACCTGTATTCCGATGAGCTGCAGCGCTACCGCAAGGCGCTGGCCGAGTGGAAGACGCGGCATCCAGAGGCCGCACCATGAGCCGTGCGCGTCCGGCGGCGGTGCTGGCACTGGTGGCGCTGCTGCTGTTCGTGGCCACCGCGCTGTGGACCCAGGTCGCGCGCAGTGATCTGGACTGGGTGCGGGCGACCTTGAGCCTGTACCTGCACGGGCCGTGGGGGCTGGCATTGCGCGCTGCCTACTGCCTGCTGGCGCTGGCCATTGCGGCGCTTGGCATTGCGCTGTATCGCGGCAGCATCGGCCCGCGGCGCAGTGCGGCCGCACCGCTGTTGTTCACGGTTTCCGCGCTGGGCCTGGCGACGGTGGCGATCGGCGACAGCTGGCTGCCTGAAGCGACACCGCTGCTGGCACCGTTCATCCATGGACTGGCAGCCAACACGGCGTTCCTGTGTGCCAGCGTCGGCATGCTGCTGCAGGCCTGGTACCTGCGCCGCGAACCGGGTTGGCAGTCCGCCGCGGTCCTGCTCTGGGGCTGGGCATGGCTGGCCTTCGTGCTGCTGTGGCTGCATGTGCTGTGGCGTGGTGGACCACCGCGTGGGCTGGGACAGAAGGTGGTGATCGCGGTGATCGTTGGCTGGCTGCTGTATCTGGCGATGGCCCTGTACCGGCGCAGCCGTCGGGCCGCAGCACACTGAATCCCCAACGGCCTGCGCCGGTACGTGCCGTGCACACGGCGGCGGCGTATCGTGTGCGCATTCCATCGGGGATGCGATATGAAGCGTGCAGGGCTGGGCAGGGCAATGGGTGTGGTACTGGCGCTGGCCGCGCTGCCGGCGACGGCAGCGGTGACCCCTCAGCAGTTCAGCCATGGGCGGTTCGAGCAGATTCCCGTGCACATGCCGGCCGGCACGCCGCAACGGGTGGTGATCTGGTTCCACGAGCCCACGGCCGGCGGTGACACCAGCCGCCTGCCGATCGAGGCCCTGCGTGCCGATGGCGCGCTGGTCGCGGCAGTGGACATTGCGCACCTGCGCGGTGTGCTCAAGCGCGAGGGGGACCCGACCTGTTCGTTCGGTTCCGGTGACGTCGAGAATTTCTCACGTTGGCTGCAGGCCTCGTTGCATCTGCCCGGCTACCACCTGCCGCTGGTCGGCGGTGATGGCGAAGGTGCCGAGATGGCCTATTCGCTGGCAGCGCAGGCCGATACCCAGGTGTTCGCCGGTGTACTGACTACTGGCTTCTGCCCGGACCACAACCACCAGCGCATGGTCTGCGGCGATGGTGTGAAGCACAACAGGCTGCAGCCGGCCGAACTGAATTTTCCGTGGTTGAGTGCGGCAGGTGATCACGGCTGCAAGGTGGGCCAGGCCAACCAGTTCGTGCAGCAGGTCGCCATGGCTCGCGAGTTCAAGCGCACTGCGCGCGGCGATGCGTCACCGGGCCTGGTGGCTGCGGCACGGGTGATCGGGGCGCAGGCCGGCGTCAGCCTGGCACCACCGCCTGCTGCACTGAAGGGCCTGCCGGTGGTGGAAATGCCGGCGACCGGCAACGGCGATACGCTGGCGGTGTTCGTCTCCGGCGACGGTGGCTGGGCTGGCCTGGACAAGAACGTGGCGTCGTCACTCAACGAGCATGGCGTGGCGGTCATCGGCATCGATTCGCTGCGCTACTTCTGGAGCGAGCGCACGCCCAAAGGCTTTGCCGGCGACCTGCAGAAGATCATCGACCACTACCGCCAGCAGTGGCACCGCGACAAGGTGATGCTGATCGGTTTCTCGCAGGGTGCCGACGTGCTGCCGGCCACGATCAACCAGCTCGATGCCGGCACCCGTGAGGCGCTGGAGCGCATCGTGCTGCTGTCGGTGGGCAGGAAGGCCGACTTCGAATTCCATGTCAGCAACTGGCTGGGCGGTGGCGGCGACGGCCTGCCGATCGCACCGGAAGTGGCCAGGCTGCCGGCGGAAAAAACGCTGTGCGTGTACGGCGACAAGGATGAGGACGCGCTGTGCCCGGACCTGCCGGCCAATGACGGCGTGAGGAAGGTGAAGCTGCCGGGCGATCACCATTTCGGGGGTGACTATGATCGCTTGGCCGAGGTGATCCTCAAGGGCGGGATGTAGCGTCAAGCCATGCCCGACCGCTGTCGCCGACGTGTCGACCAAGGTCGACACCTACCAGGCAATGTAGACGCCGACCTTGGTCGGCGCTGGCGTGTCGACCAAGGTCGACACCTACCAGGCAATGTAGACGCCGACCTTGGTCGGCGCTGGCGTGTCGACCAAGGTCGACACCTACCGTGCAGCGGGTAGCGTCGAGCCATGCTCGACGGATCGTGGCTTCAATTCCGCCGCGGATCCAGTGAAATCAGGCGCGTGGCATCCAGCAGCGCGGCCGGCAGATGCATGCCGCCGGGCGCTGCGAGATAGCGCGGCCGCCACTGCGGATCGAACTTCGACTTGAAGCGGCGCAGGCCACTGAACCCGTAGAAGCGTTCGCCATGCCGCGCCAGCAGGCCGGCCAGGCGGTTCCAGCGGCCGGCCAGCCGATGCTGCGCCAGCCCGGACAACGGTGCCATGCCCAGCGAGAAACGCGCATAGCCCTGCGCGCGGCCCCACAGGAACAGTTCGATGAAGAGGAAGTCCATCGTGCCCTTCGGTGCTTCGTTGACGTGGCGCATCAGGTCGACCGACAGCTCGGCGCCGGCCGGTGCCTGCCACAGGTTGGCGAACGCCACGATCTGGCCTTCGGCCTCGACCAGCGCCACCGGGAAGCGCACCAGGTAATCCGGGTCGTAGCTGCCCAGCGAGAAGCCCTTCTCATCGCCGGCCTTGTCTTCCAGCCATGCATTGGAAATTGCGTGCAGGCGCGGCAGCAGGCTGGGAACTTCCTCCACCGGTGCCACGCGGAAGGACAGGCCGCCGCGCTTGCCCCGGTTCCAGGCCTGGCGCAGATCGGCGCGTTCGCGGCCTTCCAGCCCGAAATCATGCAGTGGCACCATCGCTTCCTCGCCCAGCTTGACCAGGCCCAGGCCCAGGTCGAGGTAGGTCTGCCAGTAGGTCTCGCCCACCTGGTAGAACACCGGGCGCAGGCCGAGCCGGTCGGCTTCCTCGCGGAAGCGCCAGATCAGCGCGCGCGCCACGTCAGGCGGGCCGACCGGGTCGCCCATCGCGATCAGCGAACCGCCGTAGCGCTGCATCATCACGAAGCCCTGTTTCGCATCATCGCGCAGCACCGCCTTGTCGGCGGTCAGTACCAGGCAGGCCTGGGTATCGGTGGCACCGGCCAGTACCGGCGCCAGTGATTGCAGCGTGGCCTCGTCGGCGGCTGGCAGCGGGCTGCGCGTACTGTGCAGCAGCCGCGCCAGGCCGAACATCACCAGCGCGATTGCCACCACCAGCAACGCACGCAGCGCGCGTGGTGCGTTGCCGGACACCGCGAACTGCCACCACAGTTCGTTCTGGTATTCGACATGGCTGTAGGTGAAGAACAGCAGCCAGGTGACCGCGACCAGCACCAGGCCGAGGTTGCGCAGCCACGGCCACGACCAGGCTTCGTCCAGCAGCGCACCCTGGCGGTAGAACTCACGACGTGCAGCCCACAGTGCCATCGCCACCAGCACTGCCGAGACCGCGATCAACAGTTGGCCACCACGCAGCCACAGCGGCAGTGGTGTGATCACGCACACGGCCATCGCCAGCATCCACGCGGCGTGGCTGCGCCGGGCCAAGCCCTGGCCGATCAGCAGCAGGGCGACGCCACTGAGGCTGCCGATCAGGTGCGAGGTTTCCAGGATCGGCAGCGAGGCGTTCACCAGGTGACGGCGTGGCGTCGGCAGCGTGCCGTCGATGACCAGCGCGGCGCCGATGCTGAACACCGCCAGCGCGATGATCTGCGGCAGCCACGGGCGCAGCGCCTTCCAGCCGGCACGGGTTGCTCCGGCGCTGGCCTGCAGCGGCTGACGCAGGGCGGGCGCAAGGGCGAGCAGGGTGGCCAGCACCAGCGGCAGCACGTAGTAGGTGACGCGGTAGATCAGCGCCGCCGCCAGCACCGCTGCCGGTGCCACCTGCGGCAACAGCTTCAGCAGGCTCCACTCGAACACACCCAGGCCAGCGGGCACGGTGGAGACCAGGCCAGCCAGCACTGCCACCAGGTAGAGGCCGACGAAGCCCGGCAGGCCGGTGGGCGTGGAGTCCGGCAGCAGCACGTAGAACGCCGCACTGGCCAGCACCAGCTCGATGACGCTGAGTACGGTGACACCGATCATGGTGCGGCGGTCGGGCAGCCACAAGGCATGGCCGAACACACTGAACTGACGTCCTTCGCGGCCGACCAGCAGCACGGTGCCGAGATAGGCGAGCAGGGCGACGATGCCGACCACGCGCACTGCATCGGGATTCAACGGCAAGGCCAAGGCCGCTGCCGCCGGTTCCATGCAGAGCGCCACGCTGATCAACAACCATGCACCGAATACGAAACCGAGCGTGCTCATCAGCACCACCTGGCCGATCTGCGCCAGGTCCAGGCCGGCGCTGCGGTAGCCACGCAGGCGCACCGCGCCGCCGGTCAACGCGGCAAAGCCCACGGTCTGGCCCAGCGTATGCGCAAGGAACGCGGTGATGCCGACGCGCGCGGGGTGCACGCGGATGCCGCTGCGCCGCAGGCCGATGGCATCGAAGCCGATCAGGCAGGCGTAGCTGGCCAGGCCGAGTACCACGGTGAGTGCGATCTGCGTGCCACTGAGCTGCCGGAATGCCTGGCGGATGGCGCGATAGCCGTGCTCGTCGAACTCATTGGCCAGGCCGTGCAGGGCCAGGGCGAGGATCAGCAGCGGGATGACGATGGTGGCAACCCGCTTCCAGGTTGGCGTGGAAGGGGCAGTGGTGGAATCGACGGGGGCGGTCATCGGCGCAAGGGTGCGGCAGGAGGGGCGAGGGCGGTGTCAACGCGGGCGTGGCGCATCGTGCGCCTGTCATCGTCATTTGACCAGTGGGACCGTCGGAGCCCGGTAGTGAGGTGTCGTGGAGGGTGCCCGTGCACCCACCGTCGACCGGATTGGAGGACAATGCAGGCCTGATCAACCGCAGGAGCCACGCCCATGATGGAGCGTTACGACGTCGGACCGCGCATGTCCGAAATGACCGTATACAACAAGGTCGCCTACCTCTCCGGCCAGATTCCGGAAGACACCAGCCAGGACATCACCGGCCAGACCCGGCAGGTGCTGGCGGAGATCGACAAGCTGCTGGCGCTGGTCGCCAGTGACCGCCAGCACGTGCTGCGCGCCGAAGTGTTCCTGGCCGACATGGCCGACTTCGACGGCATGAACAAAGCCTGGGACGAGTGGGTGGTTGAAGGTGCGACCCCGGCGCGTGCCACGGTCGAGGCCAAGCTGGCCCACGCCGACTGGAAGGTCGAGATCGTGGTGACGGCGGCGGTGCCGTAACGATTGAATGGGGTCAGATCCCTTTCGCTCCGGAAAAGGGATCTGACCCCGTTACAGCGGCACCAGCTCGATGCAGTCCACCGGGCACGGCGGAATGCACAGCTCGCAGCCGGTGCACAGATCGGCGATCACCGTGTGCATGTACTTGGCACCGCCGACGATGGCATCCACCGGGCAGGCCTGGATGCATTTGGTACAGCCGATGCAGTCGGCTTCCACGATCAATGCCACCTGAGCCGACTTGTGCTCGCCGCGCGAGCGATCGAACGGAATGGCCGGTACGCCCAGCACCTGCGCCAGCGCGCGCGCACCGGCATCTCCGCCCGGCGGGCAGTGGTCCACGCCTGCCTCGCCGCGCGCCATGGCCTGCGCGTACGGGCGGCAGCCGTCGTAGCCGCATTGCCCGCATTGGGTCTGCGGCAGCAGGCGGTCGAGGCGTTCGGTCAGGGGCGGGATCAGGCTCATGCGTGGCGAAGGCTGCGCGTTTGGGTCATTTCAGGGGTTTGCCACGGAACCAGCGCTCGTGGGCCAGCGCCAGCATCGGCTTGTCTTCGGAACTGTCACCGTAGGCATGGATGCGCACGTAGCGCGACAGATCGAACTGACGGCGGATGTGCTCGACCTTGCGCGGGCCACAGTCGCCACCGGCATAACGACCTGTGAGGCGGCCGTCCTGGCTTTCCAGCCGGTTGCAGATCAACTGCAGGCCCAGCTGTTCGCACCATGGCCGCAGGTACAGGTCCAGCGAGCCGGACACGATCACCACAGTGTGCTGCTGTTCCTTGTGCCAACGGATCTGCTCGAGCATTTCCGGGCGCACCACGTCGGGCAGGAACTCACGCGAGAAGCCGGCGGCCAGCGTGGCGATGTCATCGCTGTGGCGGTCGCTGAAGGTCAAACGGGTGACGCGCGCGCGGATGCGCTCGGCCGAGATCAGCTTCAGCTTGTACGCGGCCAGCCATGGGCCAATCTTCCACCACGCCTGTGCCAGCTGTTCGGCGGTGGCCACGCGGCGCAGGAAACGGCCGTAGGTATCGCAGGTGGTCACGGTGTGGTCGAAGTCGAACAGCGCCAGTTCCATTCCGTTGCCTCCCATCGCGTTGCCTCCGGTGACCGGTGCTGTCGGCGGGCGCGGCCAGGGCCACGCCCGCTGCAGGCATCAGCGGACCGGCATGCCCGGCTGTGCGCCACTGTCGGCGTCCAGCAGCGCCAGTGCGCCGCCGTCGAAACCGGCCGACAGGATCATGCCTTCGCTCAGGCCGAAGCGCATCTTGCGCGGCGCCAGGTTGGCGATGAACACCACGCTGCGGCCAACCAGCGCTTCCGGCTCGCCGTAGCTGCCGCGGATGCCGGAGAAGATCTGGCGCTTGCCCAGCTCGCCGGCGTCCAGTTCGAAGCGCAGCAGCTTGTCCGAGCCTTCCACGAACTCACAGACCAGCACCTTGCCGATGCGCAGGTCGAGCTTGGCGAAATCGTCGATGCCGATGTAGGCCGGGGCGTCGGCGCTCTTGGCTTCTTCCTTGGCCGGTGCCGGTGCGGCCGGCTTGGCGGCGTCGGTCCTGGCGGCGGGGGCGGCGGCTGCGGCCGGCTGCAGGGTGTCCTTGGAGGCGTCGATCATGGCGTCAATCTTCTTCGGGTCGATACGGGTGAACAGCGGGGTGTAGTCGGTGATGCGGTGGCCGAGCAGCGGTTGCGCCAGCTCGGTCCAGTCGTTGACCGGCGCGGCCAGGAAGGCCTCGGCCTGCGCGGCGGTGGCCGGCAGCACCGGCTTCAGGGCGGTGACCAGCACGCGGAACAGGTTCAGGCCCTGGCTGCACACGGCCTGCAGCTGCGCGTCGGCGCCTTCCTGCTTGGCGATGACCCACGGCTTGACGTCGTCGATGTAGCGGTTGGCTTCGTCGGCCAGGGTCATGGTCAGGCGGATCGCCGCGGCCGGGTCGTTGCGCTCGTAGGCTTCACGGATCGGCGCCAGGCCGTCGACGAAGCGCTGGTACTGCGCCGCATCAGGCAGCTGCGCGGCCAGCTGGCCGTCGAAACGCTTGCTGATGAAGCCGGCGCAGCGGCTGGCCAGGTTGACGAACTTGCCGACCAGGTCGGCGTTGACGCGGGCGATGAAGTCACCCAGGTTCAGGTCGAGATCGTCGACGCCACCGCCGGACTTGGCGGCGTAGTAGTAGCGCAGCGCTTCCGGTTCCAGGCCGGCATCGAGGAAGGTACGCGCCATCACGAAGGTGCCGCGTGACTTGCTCATCTTGGCGCCGTCCACGGTCAGGTAGCCGTTGACGTGCAGGCGGGTCGGCGCGCGGTGGCCGGTACCGTGCAGCACCGCCGGCCAGAACAGGCCGTGGAAGTTGACGATGTCCTTGCCGATGAAGTGGTGCAGCTCGGTGGCGGTGCCGGCGCGCAGGTGCGCCTCGAAGTCCTCGCCGATCTTGCCGCACAGGGTCTGGAAGCTGGACAGGTAGCCGATCGGCGCATCCAGCCAGACGTAGAAGTACTTGCCCGGCTGGCCAGGAATCTGGAAACCGAAGTACGGCGCATCGCGCGAGATGTCCCACGCGCGCAGGCCACCTTCGGCATTGAGCCATTCCCCCAGCTTGGCCTTCACGCCCGGCAGGGCGACATCGCCGGCCAGCCATTCGCGCAGGAACGCATCGAAGTGGCCCACCTCGAAGAAGAAATGCTCCGAATCGCGCATTTCCGGCGTGGCACCGGAGATGACCGAACGCGGATCCTTCAGGTCGGTCGGTGCATAGGTGGCGCCACAGACTTCGCAGTTGTCGCCGTACTGGTCGGGGCTGCCGCAGTTCGGGCAGATGCCCTTGACGTAGCGGTCGGGCAGGAACATGCCCTTGGCCGGGTCATAGAACTGCGCCACCGAGCGGCGGCTGATGTGGCCGGCCGCTTCCAGCTTCAGGTAGAACTGCTCGGTCAGCGCCTTGTTGGCCGCCGAATTGGTCGAGTCGTAGTGGTCGAAGGCCACGCCGAAGGCGGCGAAGTCACGTTCGTGACTGGCCTGGATGTTGGCGATGAAGGTTTCCGGGGTGACCCCGGCCTTCTCCGCGGCCAGCATGATCGGCGTGCCGTGGGTGTCGTCGGCGCAGACGAACCAGGCCTTGCCGCCGCTCATTCGCCGCGCACGCACCCAGATGTCGGCCTGGATGTAGCCGACCAGGTGGCCCAGGTGCAGCGGGCCGTTGGCGTAGGGCAGGGCGGTGGTGACGAGCGCGGTACGGGTCATGGTCGCGGGGTGAAGCCGAGGGGAACCGCAGAGTATCGCATGCCCGCAACGAGGTGACCCGGCCGGGGCCGGGTCACGGGGGTGGGGCCGGTCCCCGGGGCAGTATTGGGCTGGTGCGTGCTTCGCGCGCGCAGGCGGTGCTGGCCGGTCGTGATTTCGTCACTCCGGATGATGTGCGCGACATCGCACGCCCGGCGCTGCGCCACCGCATCGCGCTGGCCCCGGA
>NZ_RXLZ01000068.1 GCF_003970865.1 Stenotrophomonas maltophilia
CCTGAGTCTGAACCGGGTGGCGCGCCTGATGGCAGCTGACGGCTTGCAGGGCTGGCCACGACCGAAGCGCCGAGGCCAGCAAGGCAGGCCTGCGTTGACTCTGCCAGGCGTGCGTAACCGGCTGGAGCGGGACTTCAGCGCATTGGAGCCGGAGACCAAGTGGGTCACGGATATCACCGAGATCAAAACCCAGCAGAGCAAGCTGTATCTGTGCATCGTTCTGGATCTGTTTGATCAGCGAGTGGTGGGCTGGTCGATGCACCACCGCCAGGAC
Organism: Stenotrophomonas maltophilia; assembly: GCF_003970865.1. GTDB lineage: Bacteria > Pseudomonadota > Gammaproteobacteria > Xanthomonadales > Xanthomonadaceae > Stenotrophomonas > Stenotrophomonas maltophilia_AR. Next base: position 275 of record NZ_RXLZ01000068.1, read on the forward strand.
CGTCAGATGGTGATTCGTGCGGTGCAGATGGCAGTCTGGCAGCGTCAAGAAAGTTACGAGGTGATCCTGCATTCGGATCGTGGCACCCAGTTCCGCAGCGGCGACTATCAGCGTTATCTAGCGGCCAACAGCCTGGTCTGCTCGATGAGCGCGGTGGGGCACTGCGGGGACAACGCTGCGTGCGAAGGCTTCTTTGGCCTGCTCAAACGCGAGCGGATCTATCGAACGAGCTACCCGACACTGGATGCAGCACGAGCGGATGTGTTTGACTACATCGAGCGACGCCACAATCCAAGGATGCGGCGAAGGGTCGCCAGGCAGGATCAGAAGGTTGCAGCTCTTTTAGAACCGTCCGTGATTTCGGGGTAGAACCCGAATCTGGATCGCGCAAAAGGCGGGCGTGAGCAGTCCGCTTATGGCCGATCCCCGACGCTGGGTCCCCAAGGCGGCGGGCGTCGGGATCCTAACGATCACGACATCGCCGGAAACACCATTCGGCTTCAAGAATCAGGGCTTCTATGGCTTCGGCGTAGGGGTCATGGCGCACATGATGTAGTCAACCAGGAGAATAATGTATGCCTGAGGTCAACTTCTTCGACCACTTCGAATTGCCATGGGCGAAGAACGGAGTAGCCGAGCAGATCACCGACAGCCAGTGGCAAGCAGGTTGGAGCTTCATTGGTGCCACGCCGCCTTCGGTCGAGCAGTTCAACAAGCTGCAGCAGATGTCGGATCAGAAGTCGGCTTGGCTCTTTCTGCAGCTCAAAGCCCTGGCGGAAGGCGCTGGGTTGGTGCTTGCTCCGGATGAACATGATTCCTTGATGCGCGCAATCAAGGCCGTCGCAACTGGCCGGCTCCTTCGCACGTGCGTTTTTACTAGGGTGGGCTCAACGCAGTACGTGTCGATTGATGGCGGGGCGGTGTTGACTCAAGGCGCATCCGTCTTTAACGCTTTGGCGGAAACCGGCTTTGTTGAGGTGGAAGTTCAGGGGGCAGGAGGCGGAGGAGGTGGAGTGGCAGCGACGTCGTCCACCACTGTAACCGTGAGCGGGAGTGGAGGGGCTGGTTCATACGCGGTGTCGCGGTTTGATGCCAACTTTAGCGGCGTTACGATTGTTGTCGGGGCAGTTGGTGCTGGAGGGGCCGCGGGGCAAACAGCTGGCTCAAATGGAGGCACGTCCAGCTTCGGTAGCCTCGTATCGGCCCCGGGCGGCGTCGCCGGTCAGTCCGCAGCAGTTGCCGTGCCGCCCGTATCGCGAGGTGGTAGCACACCTGCAGCGCCGCCCTCCGGCCAGAACCTTTTTTCCACTGTCGGTGCTTCGGGATCGGGGAGTGTTACTACTTCGACTGCCACAGGCATCTCAATTGCTGGGGCTTCTTCCAAATTTGGGCAAGGCGGGATCAATGGAGCGCCCGCGAATGGGCCCGGAGCAGGGGGCGGAGGATACGCTCAAACGTCGAATCAGCCCGCTCTTCCGGGCGGAGCTGGCGGCGCGGGCATCGTTGTCGTTAGGGAGTACGCATGATGCGAACTTACGTCAGAATTTGGAACGGTCGTGTTGTGGAGCTTTTCGAGACGGACTTGGATATCACCAAGCTGTTCCATCCAGACTTGGTTTGGAAGGACGTAACTGAGATGGAGCCGTTGCCCTTGGAGGGCTGGCTGGTCGTCGGCGACACATTTGCTCCCGACCCTGAGCTGCCTATCAGCGACTGATTGGGAGCGGTTCTAGCGGCGCTTTAGGATTGCCCTTCGCCCGCTGGAACCGATTCTCGATGTGCTTGTAGGACAGGCTGGACAAGGTGGCGATCAGCAGGACGGCTGTAGCCATAGCCACGGCCACGTTCGCAGGAGTGGCGTCTGCCATTCCCACCCGCGTCAAGATTTCACGAACAATCAGGATTGAAGGCAAATGGCAGAGGTAGATGGAGTAGGAGCGTTCTCCAATCCATCTTACCGGCGCACTCATCCTGCCTGAGTAGAGGTTTCCTCCCAAGGAAGATAGAAGGCACAGCGCGCCGCCGATGGAGATGGCAGGGATGACGAACGGCTGGGGAAGATTCGCCGGCGCAGCAAGCGCTAGGGTCAAGCCAGCAACGAGCATGCCCCTTCCCAGGGCTTTGGATGGCGCCCAGTTCGAAGTTTCGGTGAGCATGGCAATCAGCGCCCCGAGCATGAAGCCCATCGGGCGGAAAGCCCATGGAATGGACCATGACGGTGCGGGGAAACTGGCCATGACAAGCGCAATTGCCAAGAGCACAAGGACTGCTTTTCGCTTGCCGATCGCAAGCATCGCGATAGAAAGGGCCGCGTAGAACTGCCATTCCGCCGACAGCGACCACGTGACCCCGTTGAAATCAGCGTTGCCGCAAGCGACATAGTCCGGCACACAGAGGACGTAATAGAGGTTTGACCAGCCGGTCAGGCCTGCGAAGCCGCTTTTGATGATCGGCCAAGGATCAGGGTTTGGTGCAGTGGTGAGCACGAACGCTAAGCCGATGGAGATTAGGACCCATGCTGCGCAGGCGGGGTACAACCTGCGGAATCGCCTGGCCGCAAATCCCTGCAGGGCTGATCCCTTCGTCGCTTCGACTCGCAGGTCCCGAGAGAAGGCGCGGTAGATCAAATAGCCCGAGATAGCGAAGAAGATGTCGACGCCACCCCAAAAGGCGACGTGCGTGAACATGGCCTTGTACCAATCGGGTGTTGGCAGGCGGTTGTTGTAGTGCTGGAGCACCACGAAAATGATGGCAAGCCCCCGTAGGACTTGAATGTCTTCGTTCTTCTTCACAGGGACCGCCTCCATGGCGGGAATTCTCCCATGGATCCGCCTGATGTGTGGGATGACACGCCTCACGCTACCGGCTGCAGCAGGTCCTCGTGGTTGTTCCGCGGCGCGTTCACCGCGCGGCTGACCCGGTAGGCCTCCATTGCCGGCGGCTCGCTGGCCAGCAGCATTGCCATGGCATCGTCCGGACTGGCTGCCATCCACTCATCGATCTGGCCGGCCTGCAGCCACACCGGCATGCGGTCGTGGATATCGGCCGACACGCCGCTGCTGTCGCCGGTGGTGATGGTGAAGGTTCCCAGGTTGCCGTCGGGCAGCAGGGGGCTGGAGTCCTCCCACAGGCCGGCTGCCATCAGTGGCTCGGCCGCGTGGATGAACCACGGGTCCTTCTTCTCATCGATAGGGCTCACCGACCACTCGTAGTAGCCAGCCATGGGGATCACGCACCGGCGCTTCTTGAATGCCGACCGGAAGGCGGGCTTGGTGGCCACGGTCTCGATGCGCGCATTGATGGTTGATCCCTGCAGGCCCTTGGCCTTGGCCCAGAACGGCAGCAGGCCCCACGCCAACCGGGTGACCTGCCGGCCTTCGCCCCGGTCCAGGATCACCGACGCCCGCTGCGTCGGCGCCAGGTTGTAGCTGGGCTGGACCTCGGCCAGGCCGGCAAGGTCAGCCAGCCCCGGCTGACCGAAGTCGATCACGGGGAGCTGGACGAATCGGCCGCACATGGCTGGAGGGTAGCCCCGCCGCGCGTGCCCGGGGCGTGTAGGGAAAGGCCGACCCGCCAGGGCGCGGTTGCCCGATGGTGTCAGCCGGGTAGATGGGGCACCTGACCTTGCCGGATCCGGGGCCGTAGGCAGCTCGGCTCGCGGGCGGGAATTAGGATTTTGGGTGGAATAGATGGCTAATTGCAGCGCATTTATTTCTAATCTGCTGGGGAATTTCAGCCGAAGCCACTCTCGTGGGTGACTCAAAGTCACCTCCCGTCACGAGTTCATATAGTTCATCTCCCAAGGTTTGCGCCTCGGCTATTTTCTTGCCTGTAACGCCGAATCCTTTCAGGTTATCAATGCGGCTGGCTAGAGTCTCAAAATGCCCTTTAATTTTTGTTTCGGCGGCGATATCGTTTCCAGAATTTTGCCAGTAATCTACTGAGTCCTTTATTATGTCTTCAATGCAGGGGTCGATTAGCTCTAGTCTTGCATCAAGTCGGACTCCCTTTCGGTTGGCTGAGTTGGCCAGCTTTGCCGAAAAATAGCCAAGCAATGCGCCTGCAGCTCCGCCAGCAGCACCTCCGATCACTCCGATTGCCAGTGCTCCGAGTTCTTCGGCCATACATCCTATCTCCCTCTAGGATTTCTATTGTTACTTCTTCTCGGGCTTTGCGCGACTAATGTATTCAGTGATTCTGGGGGGGTAGCGCTTCGCTCGCTCTGAAGTTGCGATCAGAGACAAGTGATCCGCAAGGTAGCTTTTCGAAAAGCCGCAGTATCGGACTAATCCGCCGAACGCTTCCTCCAGGAATGAGGATCCGTAGCCAACTGTATTGTCTAGGATGATTTGGACCTTCTCATATTCTCGTAGGGCTGGAACTAGGATCCTTTCCCTAAATATCTCTCCGCTATAATCTCCGTCGCTAAGAAAACGGCCTGCAGGAACCTTGGAGAAATCCCTGCTAATGTCAATTGTCTTCATTTCTTTCTTGACCATAGTCTTCAATTACCCACTCGATGAAGGTGCCGTCGAAGGGGACTGGAACCGCAAACGATGCTTCTTCTTCATCGTTGTTGTTGCGGCTGTATGTATACCCGGCCCGGTTAGTTATTACGCGGAGTCGACCGCGCGAGTTGTGTGATTCAACATAGCCCTTGATGTTCTCGCGCAGCCCTTTTCCTCGATGTTCTTCACCAGTCTGAGACTTATATTCACCACCCTTCGTGAATGCTGCGAGAACGATTTCGGCGTCATCGTTCAGCATTTCAAGGGGGACGACCTGACGAATCCTTTCCCACACCTTACTTCGAGGAAGAGTCTTAGCTATCCCGACCCCATGGTCGACGACCAACACGGTCATGCTATGCCGCTCTTCGTTCACCGAAGCTGAAATCCACCAACGCTTCGGTCCAAACTCTCCCTTGCCTGAAGAATAAGCATGCTGTGCAACGTTCGTCATTGCCTCGACGAGCCCTTCATAGAGAGCGCCGGGATCAGCAACACTTGGGCCGAGCGCCTCAATTTCTTCCTGAAGCTTGAACGCTGGAGCCCCAGGGTTGCGGGTTCCTGTCAAAAATGGAACGTAGCGATCCTCTCCTGCAACAAAGGGGTCGTCAGGTGGGCTTCGTGTGTTCAGGACCTTAAAGAAGCCCATCTCCTTGAGCCGCCTCCTGACACTCGGTTCCCAGTCTGACACCGATTCCGCCCGGAGCCACTGCGATTTGGTCAACTCTCGCCAGCGATCGCATTCAGCGACCAAAAGTAGAGCGGCGGCAGGTGAGATGTCCTTCACGCCTTTCATTTCGATGTGGAAGTTCCCACGACGGGAGGTCGCAAAGCGCAGATTCTTCAGGAACTTGATGGTCTCAGCGTAGTTGCCTTCCAGATCCAGCACCTCAGGAGGGGTTAGCTCGTGACGCCGAATGGTCTTGCCAGCACTAGTGACGTGGAGCTTTACAGGCGCGACAGCCTTTAGGCGTGCTCGACGTTTCAGACGCGAGGACGTCTTTCTTGGGCACATCTCCATCCTTGCCAATCTCTTACGCTCGCGAAACTTTGCTACGCGCCGCTGCTTCCATGTTGCGGTCTTCTTCATCACTTCCCCCTCTATGGACCGCAGATGATAGGCGAAACACGGCTTGGTCGCAGCTTGTGAGACCGCCCGCCGTATCCTTCCGGCCATGCTTCCCTCGCACGGCTACCAAGGTTTCCGCACCGCCCCGATGCCCGCTGGCTGGGTCCAGGTGGGGGAAAGCTGGGTGTTGTGGTGGAGCGGTCGGCAGATCGCCAACGTCAGATGCGGCAAGGATGGCGCGGTGCGTGTGCGTCTGGATGCCCGGAAGATGTGGCAGACGAAGGATGTTCCGGCGGCCAGCATCGCCCAGGGCAAGCGCTACGCCGAGCGGTGGTGTGCGGTCAGGCTCTACCCCGAGATACGCCTGCGCGCGGCTGTGGCTCGACTGCTGGATGTCACGCCGTCCGCGCCGCTTGACCCGCTGCCCGGCCTGCCACCGACACCTGAGCAGCAGCAACAGGCCCGACGCCTGGCCGAGGCAACTGCCGCCGCTACCGCGCGGGTCAAGGAAGCACTGGAGCCGCCCAAGCCGCCGGCAGCCAAGCCTCGGCCGAAGGACGCCCGAAAGGCGTGGGTGAGGGCAGGGCTGCAGCAGATGCGCCGTGGCGTATAGGCGTCAGGCAACCCGCAGCTGCACCAAATTCCCATCGCGCAACCGGTCCAGGTAGTCCGCCCACTCCTGCATCATCCGAACCCGTTCATCGAGGTGGGTCGTGCGGTTGTAGGCACGGCCGTTCAGATCCTTCACTTCATGGGCCAGTTGGTGCTCGATGATGTCGGGACGGAACTTCAGGACTTCGTCCAGGATTGTGCGCGCAGTCGCGCGGAAGCCGTGCCCAGTCACCGTTCCGGATTCAAATCCCATCCTTCGCAGAGCTGCAGTCACGGCGTTTTCCGACATCGGGCGTGCTTTGGAGCGGGCCGAAGGGAACACGTATTTCCCACGTCCGGTGAGCGGCTTGATTTCCTCCAGGACCGCGAGAGCCTGATCCGATAGCGGAACAATGTGCGGCCGGCGCATCTTCATGCGTCCTTTGGGATCGTCCATGTGCGCTCGTCGAGATCGAATTCCGCCCACTCGGCCTGCCGCAGCTCACCGGGGCGCAGAAACAGCATGGGAGCGAGGCGGAGGGCCATGCGAACCGTAAGCGTGCCGGAGTAGCCATACATGGCGCGCAGCAGTGGTGCCAGCTCGACGGGCTCGGTGACGGCCGCGTAGTGATTCTCCGGTGCAGGGGTCAATGCGCCGCGCAGGTCGGCAACAGGGTCGCGCTTGGCCCTGCCCGTGGCGATGGAGTACCGCATCACCTGGCTGCAATTCTGCATGATCCTATGCGCCGATTCGATCGCGCCGCGCGCCTCGACTCGCCGGGCGACGGACAGAAAGTCGGTTGCCTCCAGCTCGGCCGCCGGTCGGCTCCCAAGCCATGGGAACACGTCATTGTTGAACCACGCTTCGACCTTGATGCGGTACTTCGGCACCCAATCGCGCTTGGCCAGCCATTCCCGCGCGATGACCTCAAACGTGTTGGCGCCCAGCTCCGCCCGAGCCACGGCTGCCGCCTTCTTGTGCTCGGCCGGGTCTACTCCGCGTGCCAGCAGCTGCCGCGCGTCGTCTCGCCGCTGCTGGGCGAGAGCCAGGGGCACGTCCGGATAGACGCCCAGGGCGAGCCGCTTCTCCTTTCCGTCGAAGCGGTACTTCAGCCGCCACCAGCGGCTGTCCTTGGGGGAGATCTCCAGGTATAGGCCGCCGCCATCGAAGATCTTCTGGGTGCGGTCCGTTGCTTTGGCCTTGCGAATGGCCAGATCGGTCAGTGGGGGCATGTGTCTTTCAGGTCCGGGCGGATGCCCCAAAATATGCCCCCACCGTCTCACGGCCTGCAACGAACTGGCACGAACTAGGCCGGAAAGTAAAAAAGCCCGGAAACCCTTGTGCTGCTGGGGTTTCCGGGCTTCTCCGGTCCTTGACGGACCGTTCGTTGGTGGAGGTGGGCGGAATTGAACCGCCGTCCGAAGGCACTCCATCCCCAGCACTACATGCTTAGCTCACCGTTGAATCTCATCCCCGAGCAGCACGGTGTGCAAAGCGCACCCGGGAACCAGCCTGTTGTGTTCTAGTGCCGGACTGACAGGCAGCCGCCCAGCGCGATTCCATGATAATGACTCTACGCTGCGAGCATGGACACAAGCAGTTTCGAGGCTCCGCCTAAGTCGGCAGAAGGTCACGCACCGCAGTTTTTAGGCTGCGAGAGCGACCGGAGCGTAGTTGTCGTCGTTGGCAACTAGAGTTTTGCAGCTGGATTTACGAGGAAAGCTACCCCCTCGGCATGCGCCAGGCGACTTCACAACCCCCGTCGAAACCAATGCACCCCCGGTTTCTTCAAGCATTGCAAGGCTTTGGGGTCGATGCCGGCAAAAAAGCTGACACTGACCCTGCCCAACGAGACGGATGTTACGGCAATCTTCCTGAACAGTCACGCGGGTGACCGTCCGGCCCCCTGTTGTTTGGCACGTTGCCATCCCTCGGGAGGCCGTGCTCGAATTTCCGGACACTACTCCACTGGGGTCTCATGGCCATTTCCATCAGCCCCGGCAACGGGGGGCAGTATCGGTTCGAGCACGAGGTGCGCGGTGGCGTGCTGCCGGCTGAATCGTCCTGGTACATCCAGCCACATGCAGACCGTGCGGCGAAGGCCCTCGCGGCAGCGTTCCCGGCAACAGGTCCTGCACCAGGGCTGCAGGCCGATCCGTTGTTGAAGGCAGCGGCATCGGTCTGTGCTCAAGACAGGCCGCAATAGCGCCGAAGGTTGAAGCGGGCCGGCGTAGGGGCGGGCAGGCTTGATAGCATCCAGATTCCTGAAGTGGAACCAGTGGAAGGACGCCATGACGCTTGACGTTGCAGTAACAGATGAACCCAGCGACGAAGCGCTGGAGGTGATTGGCACTGGCTTGGATCAGTTCAATCTTGACGCTGCCGGTTACGCCGATCGGCGCACGCTGGCGGTGCTGGTCACCGATCCGGCTAGTGGCGAGGTGGTAGGGGGCCTTACCGGGCGAACCTCACTGGGCCTGTGGTTTGTGGATCTGTTCCATCTGCCAGCGGCCTACCGCGGCAACGGGCTGGGGTCGCGTGTGCTGAAGGCCGCAGAGGATGAAGCGCGGCGCCGCGGTTGCCGTTCCGGCGTGCTGTACACCCTCAGCTTCCAGGCGCCTGATTTCTATGTGAAGCATGGATGGGCCGTGTTCGGCCGGGTGCCATGCGATCCGGCCGGTACATGCAGGGTGTTCCTCAGCAAGGATCTGTCGACGGGCTGAGTGCTGCCGCCGTCCCGCGCATCCTGTCAATCCGCAACTTGTTGTACAGCCTCTGTCATAGCGGATTGCTAACTTCGTGGGCACGAATTTGCGACACACTGGTGACGACCATCCAGGCCAGGACAGACACGGAGACGGTGGGTGACCGATGCAAGCCAACAACGCAGCCTGCGGCAGCTGATCGGGCCGGTCGGTGCCGATTACCAGCGGCGCGCGTTGCCGCCGGGCTGGGTCTGGGCGGTGCTGGCGGTGCTGCTTGCGGCGACCTGGGTGACTGAGTTGCCGGCCACGGCCGCGGCGGCACTGGTCGCCAGCGCGGTGGTGGTGCACTGGTCGCAGCGCGGTCGCATCCATTGGCTGGGTTGGCGCCTGCCGGGCCTGGCAGTGCTGGCGGCCCTGCTGTGGGGGCCGGAAGTGCTGTCGCAGTGGTTCGAGCACGGGCTGGCCGTGGTGCTGATGTCGCTGGCCAGTCTCAGTATTGGCGTGCACGTGTGGCAGTCGCGACAGATGGCGCGCCAGCTGCAGGGCGCGGCCGATGCGCTGGACGACGCCCAGCTGCTGGCGTTGCTGCCGGCTGATGCCGCGAACCTGGCCCAACAGTGGCGCTCGGGCGATGACCGTTACGCACCGGAGCTGGCGGTGGTGATGCACCTGGCGGTGATGCACGCAGCGCTGGCGCCGCGCATGCGCAGGCAAGGCATGCTGGCGGGTTGAGCCGCCTTTTGTAGCGTCGAGCCATGCTCGACTTCGGCGCTCTGCAAACACCTTGAAGCAGTCGAGCATGGCTCGACTCTACAAACACCTTGAAGCAGTCGAGCGTAGCTCGACTCTACAGGGTGATGCGCAACCGCCTTACGCGTCGCGGTTGCCGCGACGCATCACACGCTGCTTCTCGATCGCCCAGTCGCGGTCCTTGGCGGCATCGCGCTTGTCGTGGGTCTGCTTGCCCTTGGCCAGCGCGACTTCGAGCTTGATCTTGTTCTTGCTCCAGTACATCGCGGTGGGCACGATCGTGTAGCCATCGCGCTCGACCTTGCCCACCAGCTTGTCGATCTCGCTCCGGTGCAGCAGCAGCTTGCGATCACGCCGGTCGTTGGCCACGACATGGGTCGAGGCCTGGATCAACGGGGTGATCTGCGCGCCGATCAGGAAGATCTCACCATCCTTCACGTAGGCGTAGGCGTCGACGATGTTGCCGCGGCCAGCACGGATCGATTTCACCTCCCAGCCCTGCAGGGCCAGGCCGGCTTCGAAGCGGTCTTCGATGTGGTACTCGTGGCGGGCACGCTTGTTCAACGCGATGGTTTTGTTGGCCGTCGCGCTCTTTGCTTTATCCTTGCCGCTGTTCTTGCTCATTTCCGTATTGTCTCCGATTCGGGCCCGCCCGGTCGATTGCCGAAACGTCCTGTATTCATGCCTACTATCCGCCGCAGCGCCCTGGTCGAACATTCGGCCGCGCGCATGTTCGACCTGGTCAATGATGTCCAGGCCTATCCGCGCCGTTTCCGCTGGTGTTCGGCTGCCCAGATCCTGGAGCAGGGCGAGGACCGACTGGTGGCGCGCCTGGACCTGGGCCTGGGCTCGTTCAGCACCTGGTTCCAGACTGAAAACACCCTGCAGCGCCCGCACAGCATCGATATGCAGCTGCGCGATGGCCCGTTCAAGCAGCTGCACGGCCGCTGGGAGTTCCATGCGCTGGCCGAAGATGCCTGCAAGGTCACCCTGACCCTGGACTTCGAGCCCAGTTCGCGCCTGCTCGGTCCGGCGCTGGCGTTGGGCTTCCAGAGCCTGGCCGACCGCATGGTGAACGACTTCATCCGCGTTGCCGACGAGGCCTGAGCAATGATCGAGGTCGAGGTGGTGCTGGCCTGGCCGCAGCAGGTGCTCTCGCGCCGGTTGCAGCTGGACGAGGGCGCGACCGTGGCCGAGGCCATTGCCGCTGCTGCACTGGAAGGCAGTGCCGACTGCCCCGCGGCGGCCGTGCATGGGGTACTGGCGCGCCCGCAGCAGGTACTGCTGGATGGCGACCGCATCGAGCTGCTACGCCCGTTGCAGGCCGACCCCAAGGACAACCGCCGGCGTCGCGCGCTCGGCGGTTGATTCCTGTCGCCCGTCCGCGAGGACGGGCAGGGGGCGTCAGCGACCCTTCTTCTTCTTGTCCTTCGGCAGATTGCGGCCGAACTGGCGCACGGTCTGCTGGGCCAGGGCCTTGTCGTTACCCGGGAAGTAATCGCCTTCCCAGCGGGTCACGTTGTCATTGTCGAAGAACACGGTGAAGTTCTTCACCTCGGTCCGGCCCAGGCGGTTCACGCGCTGGCTGGAGGTGTAGTCCCAGCGCTGGGCGTGGAACGGGTCCGGAATGGACGGGGTGCCCAGCAGCGCAGTGACCTGCTGCTTGCTCTGCCCGACCTGCAGCTTGGCCACGGCATCTTCCCGGATCAGGTTGCCCTGATAGATGGGTTGCTTGTAGATGATGCCGCACCCGGTGGTGGACAGGGCGACGGCGGCGACCAACAGGAGATTGCGCATCGGGACTGGCGGTTGGGGAAATCAAACCGATGATACACTCCCGGCGTGCCACCGCGACCCAATCCGAGGCAGCTGGCGCTAAATCGCCAATGAACGGAGACCTATGGAAACCCACGACCTGCGAAAAGTCGGCCTGAAGGTGACCCATCCACGGATGCGGATCCTGGCGCTGCTTGAACAGCGCAATGCCCAGCACCACATGACCGCCGAAGACATCTACCGCCAGCTGCTCGAGCATGGCGACGAGATCGGCCTGGCGACGGTCTACCGGGTGCTGACCCAGTTCGAGGCCGCCGGCCTCGTGCTCAAGCACAATTTCGAAGGCGGCCAGGCCGTCTACGAGCTGGACCGTGGCGGCCACCACGACCACATGGTCGACGTGGACAGCGGCAAGATCATCGAGTTCGAGAGCCACGAGATCGAGGAGCTGCAGCGCAAGATCGCTGCCGACCACGGCTACGAGCTGGAAGAGCACTCGCTGGTGCTGTACGTGCGCAAGAAGCGCAAGTAAGCCGTTCCGGCCAGCTGGATGCGACGAAACCCCGGGCTTGCCCGGGGTTTTTCGTTGCTTACGGTAGATCCACGCCATGCCTGGATGGCCCCATCAGCACCTTCGGATCCACCGCCTCGGCCATCGCCCGGTTGCCCGCATCGCCCGGGTGCAGGTGATCGCTGGAGTCGTAGGCGACAGCCATCCGTGACGGATCGGCCGGGTCGCGCAGCGCCGCGTCCAGGTCGATCAGCGCATCGAACGGGCTGTCGCTGCGCAGCCAGGCATTGAGCTGTTGGCGCAGTGCTTCCTTCTCCGGCTGGTAGTAGTCGTCCAGCGGCGTGCCGGGCAGGGCACCGGCAAACGGTGTCAGGGTGGCGCCTACGATCCGAACACCTCGGCCTCGGGCCTGCTCGGCCAGGGCGCGATACCCCGCCTGCAGTTCGGCCAGCGTGGGCCGGGCCTGGTTGCGGGCGAACGCGGTGCCGGGCCAGCTGATGTCGTTGATGCCGATCAGCACGACCACACTGGCCACGCCGGGCTGATCCAGCACGTCACGCTGGAAGCGGGCCAGGGCGGATTCGCCCATGCCATCGCGCAGCAGCCGCCCCCCGGAAATACCAGCGTTGATCACGGCAACGCCCCGCGGTGCCAGATGCGCGGCCAGTTGGTCGGTCCAGCGCTGGTCCTGGTCGAGGCTGGCGGTGGCGCCGTCGGTGATCGAGTCGCCGAGCACCACCACGCTGCGTGCGCTGGCGGCGGCCTCGACCTCGATGCCGGCCAGGAACAGGCGGGCAGTGGTGCTGCTGGCCCCGCTCAGAGCCTGGGCCTGGCTCTGGTCGCCGGGCGCAATCCAACTGGTCTGCCGACCCTCCCAATGGAACGTCTGCACCGGCGTCGGCCCTGGCACGAAGACGCTGACCTGCAGCGCCTGGTGGTCATCCGTGGCCAGTGGCAGCGGGTCGCTCAGCCGTTCCTGGCCGGGGCCGATCAGTACCCCGGACTGGCCGCCGAAACTGAGCGGCTGCGGGGTGTCCCCCGCCCGGGCGGCCACGCTCGCCGCCCCGATCCGCAGCGGCTGGGTGCCGTAGGCATTGCTCAACCGCACCCGCAGCCGAGGCGCGCCCAGGCTGATACGTGCCGTCTGGCGGAAGGTCTGGTCCTGCAGTGCGGCCGGGACCAGGGTCGGGAACAGGAACTCCCCGCTCCAGACCGGTTGCGGGCTGGCCTGCCAGCTGGCAACCCAGTGCGGGGCAGATGAGGCGCCGCCGGCCCCGGACAAGGTGAGCAGGGCGGTGGCGGTGAGCAGGCGCAAGCGGTTCATCGGGCGGTCCTCGGTGAAGGGAGCGCCATGGTGATTCCGCACTCATCTGTGAACTAGACTGCGCATGGACAATCATCTGTGAACTGGATTCATCGCCATGGCGCGACCCGACATCAACCGATCCGGCGAACTGGAAGTGTTCGTGCGGGTGATCGAGACCGGTGGTTTCTCCGCCGCCGCCCGCACGCTGGACATGACGCCGTCGGCGGTGAGCAAGCTGGTGGCCCGGCTGGAGCAACGGTTGGGTACGCGCCTGCTGCAGCGCTCCACCCGCCAGTTGCAGCTGACCCCGGAGGGCTGCGCGTTCTACGAGCGCGGCCTGCGCGTGCTGGCCGACCTGGAGGAGGCCGAGCGCTGCGCCAGCGCCCATGCCGAGCCGCGCGGACGCCTGCGGGTCAATTCCAACGTGCCGTTCGGCCAGCATTTCCTGTTGCCGCTGCTGCCGGCGTTCCTGGAGCGCAACCCGCAGGTGGGCGTGGACCTGACCCTCAACGACGAGGTGATCGACCTGCTGGAGCAACGTACCGATGTGGCAGTACGCGCCGGTCCACTGAAGAGCTCCAGCCTGGTGGCGCGGCGGCTGGGCGCGACGCGGATGATGATCGTGGCCGCGCCGGACTACGTGCAGCGGCATGGACTGCCGAGCAACGCTGAGGAGCTGCAGTCACACAATCGGCTGGATATCGGCCATGCACGTGCGATGCAGGGCTGGCCGCTGCTGCAGGACGGACGCGAGCGGATGGTGTTGCCCAGTGGCAACGCCCGCGCCAGCAACGGCAACGCGCTGCGGCAGCTGGTGCTGGGCGGGTTGGGCATGGCGCGGCTGGCGACCTACCAGGTGCAGGAGGACATCGCCGCCGGGCGCCTGCTGCCGGTGCTGGAGGAGGCCAATCCCGGTGACCTGGAAGAGGTGCACGCGGTGTTCCTGGGGCAGGGTGGCTATCTGCCGCTGCGGGTGCGCGCGTTTCTTGATTTCCTGGTGGAGAACGTCGATCTGACGCAGCCACGGGGGTAGTGCCGGCCGCTGGCCGGCAACCTCACGATCTTCGCCCACCCGCATCGGGGTGCCGGCCAGCGACCGGCACTACCGCGTGCGTTGTAGATCCACGCCATGCGTGGATAACCGCGAACAGGCGTTACACCTGCAGCAGCTTGCGGGCGGCGGCGCGCGCTTCCTTGCTCACTTCCACGCCGCCGAGCATGCGCGCCAGCTCTTCCTCGCGCGCCTTGCTGTCCAGCTTTTCCACCGCGCTCTGGGTCATGCCTTCCACCGGGGCCTTGCTGACCCGGTAATGGGCATGGCCCTTGGAGGCGACCTGCGGCAGGTGGGTCACGCACAGCACCTGGCGCTTCTCGCCGAGGGCGCGCAGCTTCTGGCCGACGATGTCAGCCACTGCGCCGCCGATGCCGGAGTCGACCTCGTCGAACACCATGGTCGGCACCGCATCCAGGTCCAGCGCGGCCACTTCGATGGCCAGCGAAATGCGCGACAGTTCACCGCCCGAGGCCACCTTGCGCAGGGCGCGCGGCGGTTGGCCGGCGTTGGCCGCCACCAGGAACTCCACACGCTCGGCACCCTGTGGGTCCGGCTTGCCGGCGTCCTGTGGTTCCAGTTCGATCAGGAACTGGCCGCCGCCCATGCCCAGCTCGGCGATGATGCCGGTGGTGGTGGCCGACAGTTCGGCAGCAGCGCTGCGACGGCTGGCGGTCAGCACTTCGGCCTGTGCGCGCCAGGCGGCGGCGGCCTTGTCGATCTCGCCGGCCAGGCGCTGCAGGCGTTCGTCGGCGCCGCGCAGCTGCTCCACTTCGGCGTGCATGCGCTCGCGCTGCGCGCCCAGCTCGTCCATCGGCACGCGGTGCTTGCGGGCCAGGTCGTGCAGGCGGCCGAGGCGGCGCTCGTTCTCCTCGAACTGTTCCGGGTCGGCGTCGAGGTCGTCGTGCACGCGGTCCAACAGCGACAGGGCTTCGTGCAACTGGATCGAGGCATTCTCGATCAGGCCGTCCACCTCGCCCAGGCGCGGGTCGTGTTCGATCAGGCGCGACAGCTCGTGGCGCACCTGCTGCAGCAGGTCCAGCGCGGAGCTGCCGTCATCGCCGTTGAGCTGGTTGCTGGCCGCCTGGCAGGCGCTCAGCAGGGCGCTGGCATGGGCCTGGCGACGGTGGCTGGCACCGAGTGCCACGATCGACTCCGGCTCAAGGTCTTCACGGTCCAGCTCGCGCAGCTGGTGTTCCAGGAAGCCGATCCGGTCACTCACGTCGCCCTGTTGCGACAGCGCCAGCGATTCATCGACCAGCGCCTGCCAGGCGGCAGCGGCGCGGCGCACCTGGCGGCGTTCGTTCTCGTTGCCGGCATAGGCGTCCAGCAGGGCCAGCTGCGACGGGCGCGTCAGCAGGGCCTGCTGTTCGTGCTGGCCGTGGATCTCCACCAGCAACGAGGCCAGGTCGCCCAGCTGGGCCAGGGTCACCGGGCGGCCATTGATCCACGCCCGCGAACCGCCGTCGGCACGGATCACGCGGCGCAGCTGGCATTGTTCTTCGTCGTCCAGTTCGTTGTCGGCCAGCCACTGGCGCGCGGCCTGCAGCTGGTCCAGCGCGAACTCGGCCGAAAGCTCGGCGCGCGCGGCGCCGTGGCGGACCACGCCGCTGTCGGCGCGCAGGCCGGACAGGAAGCCCAGCGCGTCGACCATCAGCGACTTGCCGGCGCCGGTCTCGCCTGAAACCACGGTCATGCCTGGCCCGAACTCCAGTTCGGTGGCGCGGACGACGGCAAAATCCTTGATCGAAAGATGTCTGAGCATGGGTAAGGGGGTATCAGCAGCCGCGCAACGCTAGCACGCGGGCGAGGGAGGTCCAATGACTTGCCAAGGTGATGCGCCGCCATTATCTAGTGTCCGTGTCTCACAGGTTGATTCCATGCACGGTTCTCCCGACCAGCTTGCCCCACGTGCGCGCCATCTGCTGCGCACGCTGATTGCGCGTTACATCCAGGACGGTGAGCCGGTCGGCTCGCAGACGCTGGCGCGCGTGGCCGGCCTGGAGGTCAGTCCGGCCACCATCCGCAACATCCTCGGCGACCTGGAAGACCTGGGGCTGCTGGCGTCACCGCACACCTCGGCCGGGCGCATCCCGACCGCGCATGGCTACCGGGTGTTCGTCGACAGCCTGCTGCAGATGCAGCCGCCGGGCGAGGGCGAGCTGGCCCGGTTGCGCCAGGAACTGGCCGGCGGCGGCAGCACCCAGGCCCTGCTCGGCAGTGCCTCGGAGCTGCTGTCGGCGATGAGCCACTTCGTCGGCGTGGTCAGCGCGCCGCGACGCGAGCAGTTCGCCTTCCGCCAGATCGATTTCGTGGCGCTGGACGGGCGCCGGGTGCTGGCGATCCTGGTGTTTGCCGACAACGAGGTGCAGAACCGGGTCATCGAGACCCGCCAGGAGTTCGCGCCGGGCCAGCTGGAGCAGGTCGCCAACTACCTCAATGCCCATTTCGCTGGCCTGCCGATGGCCGAGATCCGCACCCGCCTGCTGCTGGAGCTGCGCGACGCCCGTTCCGAGCTGGAGCAGCTGCTGGCGCACAGCATCGAGCTGGCCGAGCAGGCGCTGCAACCGGCGGCCGACGACATGCTGGTGGCCGGCCAGACCCGTCTGATGGGGGTGCAGGACCTGTCCGACCTGGAGCGCCTGCGCGAGCTGTTCGAGCTCTTCTCCAGCAAGCGCGAGATCCTGCAGCTGCTGGAGCGGACCATCCAGGCGCCGGGCGTGCGCATCTTCATCGGCGAGGAGACCGGGATGATGCCGCTGCAGGGCGTCTCGCTGGTCACCGCCCCGTACACCGCCAATGGCCAGGTGCTGGGCGTGCTGGGCGTGATCGGTCCCAAGCGGATGGCCTACGACCGCATGATCCCGCTGGTCCAGGCCACCGCCGATGTGCTCGGCGCGGCCTTTTCGCCGGCCGGGCGCACTCCCGGAACATCCGACGCTTGAAACGCAGCATCCCGCCCACACTAGGGTGGGTGGAGGCGGAGATTGACCGCCAGGGACCCAGACATGAACCACGAACATCCAGATATCGAATCCCAGCAGAGTGCCGCCGATGCGGCCGCCGCCGCCGGCGTCAACGACGAAGTGGAGCGCCTGCGCGCTGAAGTTGAACAGGTCAAGGCCGATGCGCTGCGTGAGCGCGCCGACCTGGAGAACCAGCGCAAGCGTGTTGCCCGCGACATCGAGCAGGCCCGCAAGTTCGCCAACGAGAAGCTGCTCGGCGAGCTGCTGCCGGTATTCGACAGCCTGGATGCCGGCCTGAAGGCCGCCGGCGACGACGCCCATCCGCTGCGCGAAGGCCTGGAGCTGACCTACAAGCAGCTGCTGAAGGTTGCCGGTGACAATGGCCTGGTCCTGCTGGACCCGACCGGCCAGCCGTTCAACCCGGAACACCACCAGGCCATCAGCCAGGTGCCGGCCCCGGGCGCCGCCCCCGGCAGCGTGGTGACCGTGTTCCAGAAGGGCTACCTGCTCAACGAGCGCCTGCTGCGGCCGGCGCTGGTGGTCGTGGCCGCCGACTGATCGGCCGGGCCGGGTGATGCCCGGTCCCGGTAGTGCCAGGCCATGCCTGGCAAGGTTTTCCAGGCGCTGAACACAGCGTTCGGGAGATGGCTTGAATGTTCCACGAGCCTCCCCCACATCGTATTCATCCACCGGCCGAGCGGCCGGACTGACCCCAACAAGCATCCTCAGGAGTCTCCCCCATGGGCAAGATCATTGGTATCGACCTCGGCACCACCAACTCGTGCGTGGCGATCATGGACGGCGGCAAGGCCCGCGTCATCGAGAATTCGGAAGGCGATCGCACCACCCCGTCGATCGTCGCCTACACCAAGGACGGCGAAGTCCTGGTCGGCGCCTCGGCCAAGCGCCAGGCCGTCACCAACCCGAAGAACACCTTCTACGCGGTGAAGCGCCTGATCGGCCGCAAGTTCACCGACGCCGAAGTGCAGAAGGACATCGCCCACGTCCCGTACGGCATCCTGGCCCATGACAATGGCGACGCCTGGGTGTCCACCAGCGATGCCAAGAAGATGGCGCCGCAGGAAATTTCGGCCAAGGTGCTGGAAAAGATGAAGAAGACCGCCGAGGACTTCCTCGGTGAGAAGGTCACCGAAGCGGTCATCACCGTGCCGGCTTACTTCAATGACAGCCAGCGCCAGGCGACCAAGGACGCCGGCCGCATCGCCGGCCTGGACGTCAAGCGCATCATCAACGAGCCGACCGCGGCTGCGCTGGCCTATGGCCTGGACAAGGGCGACAACAAGGATCGCAAGATCGTGGTGTACGACCTGGGCGGCGGCACCTTCGACGTCTCGGTGATCGAGATCGCCAACGTTGACGGCGAGAAGCAGTTCGAAGTGCTGGCCACCAACGGTGACACCTTCCTGGGCGGCGAAGACTTCGACAACCGCGTCATCGAGTACCTGGTTGAAGAGTTCAACAAGGACCAGGGCATCGACCTGCGCAAGGATCCGCTGGCCCTGCAGCGCCTGAAGGATGCTGCCGAGCGCGCCAAGATCGAGCTGTCCAGCGCCCAGCAGACCGAAGTGAACCTGCCGTACGTCACCGCTGACGCGTCGGGTCCGAAGCACCTGAACATCAAGCTGACCCGCGCCAAGCTGGAATCGCTGGTCGATGAGCTGATCAAGAAGTCGATCGAGCCGTGCCGCGTCGCCCTGAACGATGCCGGCCTGCGTTCGAGCGACATCAGTGAAGTGATCCTGGTCGGTGGCCAGACCCGCATGCCGAAGGTGCAGCAGGCGGTGACCGAGTTCTTCGGCAAGGAACCGCGCAAGGACGTCAACCCGGACGAAGCCGTGGCACTGGGTGCTGCGATCCAGGGCGGCGTGCTGGGCGGCGACGTGAAGGACGTGCTGCTGCTGGACGTGACCCCGCTGTCGCTGGGCATCGAGACCATGGGTGGCGTGTTCACCAAGATCATCGAGAAGAACACCACGATCCCGACCAAGGCCTCGCAGGTGTTCTCCACTGCCGAGGACAACCAGTCGGCCGTGACCGTGCACGTGCTGCAGGGTGAGCGCGAACAGGCCCGCTTCAACAAGTCGCTGGCCAAGTTCGACCTGTCCGGCATCGAGCCGGCCCCGCGTGGCCTGCCGCAGGTGGAAGTGTCCTTCGACATCGACGCCAACGGCATCCTGCACGTGTCGGCCAAGGACAAGAAGACCAACAAGGAACAGAAGGTCGAGATCAAGGCCGGTTCGGGCCTGTCCGAGGAAGAGATCGCGCGCATGGTCGCCGACGCGGAAGCCAACCGCGAAGAAGACAAGAAGTTCCAGGAACTGGTGCAGGCCCGCAACCAGGCCGACGCCCTGATCCACGGCACCCGCAGCGCGATCACCGAGCACGGCAGCAAGGTCGGTGGCGATGTCATCGGCAAGGTCGAGGCGGCGCTGGCCGACCTGGAAACCGCGATGAAGGGTGACGACAAGGCACAGATCGAAGCCAAGTCGAAGGCACTGGAAGAAGCTGGCCAGTCGCTGTTCGCCGCTGCTTCGGCCGACCAGGGCGGTGCCCCGGGTGCCGACGCCGGCAATGCCGGCAAGGCGCAGGACGACGTGGTCGACGCCGAGTTCACCGAAGTCAAGGACGACAAGAAGTCCTGATCCGGACCGACACGGGACGCTGGCCATCAGCGTCCCGTTGTCGCATCAGGGTCCTGACCGCCCACCGGCGTGTCGGGGCGCCCGACGCAAGAGCGGACCTGGTTCCGCTCTTCCGCTTTGACGAATCCCGACTTTCCGGAACCAGATCCACGATATGAGCAAGCGCGATTACTACGAAGTGCTGGGCGTTGCCCGCACCGCCACCGACGAAGAGCTGAAGAAGGCCTACCGTCGCTGCGCGATGAAGTTCCACCCGGACCGCAACCCGGGTGATGCGGCGGCCGAAGCCTCCTTCAAGGAGTGCAAGGAAGCCTACGAAGTGCTGTCCGACGGCAACAAGCGCCGCATGTACGACAGCCACGGCCACGCCGCGTTCGAACACGGCATGGGCGGTGGTGGCGGTCCGGGCGGCCCGGACATGAACGATATCTTCGGCGATATCTTCGGCAACATCTTTGGCGGTGGCGGCGGTGGTCCGCGCCAGGCCCGTCGCGGTGCCGACATCGGCTACGTGATGGAGCTGGATCTGGAAGAAGCCGTGCGCGGCGTCGAGCGCCGGATCGAGATCCCGACCCTGGCCGAGTGCGGCGACTGCGATGGCAGTGGCTCCGAAGACGGCAAGGTCGAGACCTGCAACGTGTGCCATGGCCGCGGCCAGGTGCGCATCCAGCGCGGCATCTTCGCCATGCAGCAGGCCTGCCACAACTGCGGCGGCCGTGGCCAGATCATCGCCAAGCCCTGCAAGACCTGCCACGGCAACGGCCGTGTCGAGGAAGACAAGGTGCTGTCGGTGAAGGTGCCGGCGGGCGTCGATACCGGTGACCGCATCCGCCTGCAGGGCGAGGGCGAGGCCGGTCCGGCCGGTACGCCGCCGGGCGACCTGTACGTGGAAGTGCGCGTGCGCGAGCACCACATCTTCCAGCGTGATGGCGACGACCTGCATTGCGAAGTGCCGATCCGCATCTCGCAGGCGGCACTGGGCGACACCGTACGCGTGGCCACCCTCGGTGGCGAAGCGGAAATCCGCATCCCGGCCGAGACCCAGACCGGCAAGCTGTTCCGCCTGCGTGGCAAGGGCGTACGTTCGGTGCGCAGCCGCAGCGAGGGCGACCTGTACTGCCGTGTGGTGGTGGAGACTCCGGTCAACCTCACCAACGAACAGCGCAAGCTGCTGGAGCAGTTCGAAGCCACCTTCGTCGGTGAGGAAGCGCGCAAGCATTCGCCGAAGTCGGCCACCTTCATGGATGGCGTGAAGGGCTTCTGGGACCGGATGACGTCCTGAGTTTTCAACGGAAGCGTTGAACGGTAGCGCCGGGCGATGCCCGGCGTTTTCGTGTCCGAGGGTCTTACAATGCGTGACATGATGCTGCACCTGCATTTCGAACCGCGCATGGCACCTCGCGCCATTCTGTGCGGGGCGTTGACTGCAGCCTTGTCCTTCATCGGCACGGTATCGGCCGATGAGTGCCGCCTGGACGCGCCCTTGTCCGGCCCGCAGGCCGCGCCGACATCAGCTCCGGGCACGCAATGGACCTACTCCGGGGGAGCGGGTTTCCCGGCGACGCCGATGCTGCTGAAGGCAGTCCAGAACGGTCAGCGTGAACTGGAGATCGCGGAGGGAACTCTGCGGCGTGAATGGATCGATACGTACGCCGACGTCAATCCGCTGCGCAAGGGCGACAAAGTGCTGCTGCGCTTCCCGCTCAAGGTGGGTGACCAGTGGCAGGACAAGTTCGAGGAGCCCGGAGAGTTCAACGCGCGTTCCGGCCGTTATCGTTACGACTACGAAGAACAGGGCCAGAGCCGGGTAACGGCCATCGAAACCGTGCGCACTGCACTGGGAGCAGTCAGCGCCTATCGCATCGAGCGTGAAGCGCGCTGGCGGAAGTCCAATGCGCGCGCAGTTGCCGGGGCGGACAGGCCCAATGCAGGTGGTGGCGTGGTCGAGGGCCTGGAGCGAAGCATCAGCTGGTACGCACCCGACGTTGGGCGGGTCGTACTGCGGCGTCGTGTCAGCGGCAATCCGGCGTTTGCCGCGTACTTCTCTGCAGAGGACGACACCGACAATCTGAGCATTACCGAGCTGGTCGGATTCCAGCAGCCCGGAGGTTGCCGGATCGAGGGTGTGCCGGTGCAGGCACGCGTGGCAGGACAGGTTTTCCCGTTGCACTATCCGCTGGTGGACAGTGATACATGGGAATTTCGTCTGATGCGCGATCCACATGTGCCCGCGGATCGTTAGCATCAACGAAAAAACGCCGCCGGTGTCTGTCCCAGCTGGCGCTTGAACATGCTGGTGAACGCGCTCGGGCTGTCGTAACCCATCGCCAGCGCGACATCGATGACCTTGTCGCCGACTGCCAACCGTTCCATCGCGGCCAGCAGCCGCGCCTGTTGCCGCCACTGCCCGAAAGTCATGCCCAGCTCGCTGGCGAAATGACGCTGGATGGTTTTCACGTCCACCTGCAGCGCCTGTGCCCAGTCCTGCAGGGTGGCGTCGTCGCCGGGATGCTTCTGGATGTGCTGGCAGATCCGCTGCAGGCGCGGGTCGGTGGGCGAGGGCAGGTGCAGCGGCAGCACGTCCATGCGGTGCAGTTCGTCCAGCAGCAGGCGCACCAGGCGGCCGTCGCGGCTGTCGTCCACATGCGCGGTCTCGATCAGGCTGGCGGCCAGCAGCAGCTCGCGCAGCAGCGGCGCCACCTGTACCGCGAACGCCTCGTCCGGCAGCTGCGGCGCGAAGTCCGGCTCCACGTACAGGCTGCGCATGTGTACTTCGGCGATGCAGTCCACTGCGTGCGCCATGCCGGCCGGCACCCAGATCGCGCGGGTCGAGGGCACCACCCAGTGGCCGCCGTCCGCACGTACCACCATCAGTCCGGACATGGCGAATACCAGTTGGTGACGGCGATGCCGGTGGGGCGCGATGTGGGTGCCAGGCTTGTAGTGGCGGGCGCGGCAGGTCACCGGGCGGTGCACCGGAACCTCGCTCCACGGCGCAGTCTCGCGGACCGGGCAGGGGGTGTCCTTTTTGCGATATGCCATGACCCGAACGCGGCAGAAGGGAGGGGGAGGTCACCGTAGCATGCGTGGCTCGCCCCCAACCTGACTGTGTCCATGTCGACCCTGGCTTCTCCCGCAACGACCTCACGCCCGGTGGCCCCCGGCGTGCTGGCCGCCATCTCCACCTCGCATGTCGTCAACGACATGATGCAGTCGCTGATCCTGGCCATCTATCCGGTGATCAAGGGCGGCTTCAATCTCAGCTTCACCCAGATCGGCCTGATCACGCTGACCTACCAGCTCACCGCCTCGATCTTCCAGCCGTTGATCGGCATGGCCACCGACCGCCGCCCGGCGCCGTACTCGCTCCCGATCGGCATGGCCTCGACCCTGTGCGGCATGCTGCTGCTCGGCTTCGCACCGAACTACGCGGTGGTGCTGATGGCGGCGGCGATGGTCGGCATTGGTTCGGCCATCTTCCATCCGGAAGCCTCGCGCATCGCGCGGCTGGCCTCGGGTGGTCGCCATGGCTTCGCGCAGTCGGTGTTCCAGGTCGGCGGCAACTTCGGTACCGCGCTGGGCCCGCTGATTGCCGCTGCGGTGATCGTGCCGTATGGCCAACACGCCGCATCGTGGTTTGCCGGCGCCGCCCTGATCGGCATCGCATTGCTGACCTATGTTGGCCGCTGGTATGCATTGCATCTGGGCGCGCCACGCCCGGCCAGCACCGCGTCGATGGCCCCGCGGCATCCGTCGCGCACCGTGGCCAAAGTGCTGGCGATCCTGCTGGTGCTGATCTTCAGCAAGTACTTCTACATGGCCAGCATCGGCAGTTACTTCACCTTCTACCTGATCCACCACTTCGGCATTCCGGTGGCGCAGGCGCAGCTGCATCTGTTCGCGTTCCTGGTGGCGTCCGCCGCCGGTGGCTTCCTCGGTGGGCCACTGGGAGACCGCATCGGCCGCAAGCCGATCATCTGGACCTCGATCCTGGGCGTGGCCCCGTTCGCCCTGATGCTGCCGCATGCGGATCTGTTCTGGACCACGGTGTTGGCGGTGCTGATCGGTTTCGTGCTGTCGTCGGCGTTCTCGGCGATCGTGGTGTACGCACAGGAAATGATGCCGCACCGCATCGGCATGGTGTCCGGCCTGTTCTTCGGCTTCGCCTTCGGCATGGGCGGACTCGGTGCTGCCGTGCTCGGCCTGCTGGCGGACAAGACCAGCATTGAGTACGTCTACCAGCTGACCGCGTTCCTGCCGTTGCTCGGCATCGTGGCGGCGTGGCTGCCGCCGTCGCGGCCTGCTGTTCACTGAGGGGTTTTTGGTTTGCAGGGCTTGCAGCCCTGCACCCGCAGAGGCAACGTCAACAGCAGAAGCGGACTATCCGTGGGTTGGCGGGGTGGGTCCGGTTGAGGGGGGCGCTGCAAGTACGTCCATGTAAGCTCGGTCGCCGCATCCATGCGGCTCACGCCCCCTCAACCGGACCCACCCCGCCTTCGACAGTTGGCCGCGATCTGTTGGAGCAGCACTCTGCTCTGGTGGTTGTCGACCTTGGTCGACACGGTAGATCCACGCCATGCGTGGATGAATTCATTCGATATCTGACAGATGTGTCGACCAAGGTTGACACCTACCAACAGCCGCGCGGAACAACAGCCGCAGTTACCAACAGCCGCGTGAACCTCTCGAAGGCGGGGCGGTGTCGGATTCGCACGCCCCCTCAACCGGACCCACCCCGCCTTCGACAGTTGGCCGCGATCTGTTGGAGCAGCACTCTGCTCTGGTGGTTGTCGACCTTGGTCGACACGGTAGATCCACGCCATGCGTGGATGAATTCATTCGATATCTGACAGATGTGTCGACCAAGGTCGACACCTACCAACAGCCGCGCGGAACAACAGCCGCAGTTACCAACAGCCGCGTGAACCTCTCGAAGGCGGGGCGGTGTCGGATT
>NZ_RXLZ01000069.1 GCF_003970865.1 Stenotrophomonas maltophilia
ACCAGAGCAGAATGCCGTCCTGACAGATCGCGAAATCTGTCGAAGGGGGGGTGGGTCCGGTTGCGGGGGCGTGAGCCGCATGGATGCGGCGACCGAGCTTACATGGACGTACTTGCAGCGTCCCCCGCAGCCGGACCCACCCCGCCATCCCACGGGAACCCAGCTTTTGCTTTGGCCGTTGCCGTTGCCGTTGCTGTTGCCGTTGCCGTTGTCCTGGCCTCGGCGGGTGCCGGGCGCCGCCCGGCCAAAGCCCTTCCCCCGCTTCCGGTACAATGTCGGGCCCGTTTCCCAACTACGGTTCCCCGGACATGATGGTCCTCGAGGGCGCGCCCGCCCTGTCGCCGTTCCGCCGCGAACGTCTTGAATCCCGCCTGCAGTCCATCGCTCCCTCCCTGCGCATCAGCGGTGCCTGGCACGTCTACTTCGTGCAGCCCGAAGGCAGCGCCGCCCCCGACCTGACCACGCTGTGCCGCATACTCGAAGCGGCACCGCAGGCCGAAGCCGTGGCCGAAGGCGCGGTCAGCCGCATCGTGGTGCCGCGCCTGGGCACGCTGTCGCCGTGGTCGAGCAAGGCCACCGAGCTGGTGCGCGGTGCCGGGCAGCCGGTCAGCCGGGTCGAACGTGGCCTGCGCATCGACGTGCAGGGCTGGCCGGCCGATGCCGCCGCCCAGCAGGCGCTGGTCAAGGCGCTGCACGACCCGATGACGCAGTCGGTGCTGGAGACAGTCGAACAGGGCCAGGCGCTGTTCTCGGCACCGGCCCGTGGCGAACTGGAACGGGTGCCGGTGGACCAGCTGGAGGCCGCCAACCAGCGCCTCGGCCTGGCCATGGCCCAGGACGAGATCGACTACCTGCGCGAGCGTTTCACCGCGCTGGGCCGGTCGCCGTCCGACGTCGAACTGATGATGTTCGCGCAGGCCAATTCCGAGCACTGCCGCCACAAGATATTCAACGCCAGCTGGACCATCGACGGCCAGGAGCAGGACCGCTCGCTGTTCCGGATGATCAAGAACACCCACCAGCAGACCCCGCAGCACACGCTCAGCGCGTACAGCGACAATGCCGCGGTGATCGAAGGCCATCCGGCGTCGCGCTACCGCCCCGATCCGGCCAGCGGCGAATACCGCCGCGAAGCACAGGTGCCCAGCGCCTTCCAGATCAAGGTGGAAACGCACAACCACCCGACCGCGATCGCGCCGTTCCCGGGTGCATCGACCGGCAACGGTGGCGAGATCCGCGACGAGGGCGCGACCGGCCGTGGTGGCAAGCCGAAGGCGGGCCTGTCCGGTTTCTCGGTCTCGCACCTGCGCATTCCCGAACTGCCGCAGCCGTGGGAAGCGCCGCGCGCGCTGAACCCGCGCATGGCGCCGGCACTGGAAATCATGACCGACGGCCCGCTTGGCGGCGCTGCGTTCAACAACGAATTCGGTCGCCCGAACCTGCTCGGCTACTTCCGCAGCTTCGAGCTGCCGGAAGGCGCTGATCTGGTGCGTGCCTACGACAAGCCGATCATGCTGGCCGGTGGCCTCGGCGCGATCGACCGCGTGCAGGTCGACAAGATCCAGCTGCAGGCCGGTGATGCGGTCATCGTGCTGGGGGGCCCGGCAATGCTGATCGGCCTGGGCGGCGGCGCCGCCAGTTCGGTGGCCTCCGGCGAGAGCGCCGAGGACCTGGACTTTGCCAGCGTCCAGCGCGACAACCCGGAAATGGAGCGCCGCTGCCAGGAGGTCATCGACCGCTGCGTGGCGATGGGCGCCAACAACCCGATCAAGTTCTTCCACGACGTCGGTGCCGGTGGCCTGTCCAATGCCATCCCCGAACTGCTGCACGACTCCAAGGTCGGCGGTGTCATCGACCTGGGCAAGGTGCCCACCGACGATCCGTCGCTGTCGCCGATGCAGCTGTGGTGCAATGAATCGCAGGAGCGCTACGTGCTGGGCGTGGCCCAGGAGCGCCTGGCCGAGTTCGCCGCGCTGTGCGCCCGCGAGCGCTGCCCGTTCGCCGCGGTTGGCGTGGCCACCGCTGAAGAGCACCTGGTGGTGGCCTATGGTGCCGTGCCGGGCCACACCCCGGCCGATGCACCGATCGACCTGCCGATGGACGTGCTGTTCGGCAAGCCGCCGAAGATGCACCGCGACACCGCGCACCCGCCGGCACCGCGCTGGCCGGCGCTGAAGACCGGCGGCCTGGACCTGCAGGAAGCGGGCCTTCGCGTACTCGCGCACCCGACGGTCGCTTCGAAGAATTTCCTGGTCACCATCGGTGACCGCAGCGTCGGTGGCCTGACCGCACGCGAACAGATGGTCGGCCCGTGGCAGCTGCCGGTGGCCGACGTGGCGATCACCCTGGCCGACTTCGATGGCGTGGCCGGCGAAGCGATGTCGATCGGCGAGCGCACCCCGCTGGCCCTGCTCGACGCCGCTGCTTCCGCACGGATGGCGGTGGGCGAAGCGCTGACCAACCTGTGCGCGGCCCCGGTCGATGCGCTGGATGAAATCAAGCTGTCGGCGAACTGGATGGCCGCGGCCGGCCACCCGGGCGAAGACGCGCTGCTGTACGACGCGGTGAAGGCGGTGGGCATGGAACTGTGCCCGCAGCTGGACATCAGCATCCCGGTCGGCAAGGACTCGCTGTCGATGCAGGCGCAGTGGCACGACCAGGGCGAAGCACACAAGAGCGTGTCGCCGGTATCGCTGGTGATCTCGGCGTTCGCGCCGGTGGCCGACGTGCGCCAGCAGCTGACCCCGCTGCTCGACCGCGAGGTGGAGAGCGAGCTGTGGCTGATCGGCCTGGGCGCCGGCAAGCAGCGCCTGGGCGGTTCGATCCTGGCCCAGGTGCATGCCGACCACGGCGATCTGCCGGCCTTCGCCGGTGCCGCGCCGGACCTGGACGACCCGCAGCGCCTGCGCGGTTTCTTCGAGCTGATCCGCGATGCACGCCAGTCCGGCCTGCTGCTGGCCTACCACGACCGCAGCGATGGCGGCGCATTTGCCGCGCTGTGCGAAATGGCGTTCACCTCGCGACTGGGCCTGGACATCACCCTCGATGCCTGGGGCGATGATCCGTTCCGCAGCCTGTTCAACGAAGAACTGGGCGCGGTGGTGCAGATCGCGCGCGAAGACCGTGCGGCCTTCGCCGATCTGGTCGAGCGCCATGCACTGACCGAGTGTGCGCAGCGCATCGCCAAGCCGACCACCGCACCGGTGGTGCGCGTGTCGCTGGCCGGCGAGAACCTGGCCGAATGGCGCTGGGAAGCACTGTTCGACGCCTGGTGGTCGGTCACCCACGCGATGCAGAAGCGTCGTGACAACCCGGCCAATGCCGATGCCGAGCGTGAGATCGCCCGTGCCTTCACTGCGCCGGGACTGAAGCCCAAGCTCAGCTTCGACCTCAATGAAGATGTGGCCGCCCCGTTCATCAGCACCGGCGCGCGTCCGCGCGTGGCGGTATTGCGCGAACAGGGCGTCAACGGCCAGATCGAAATGGCCAACGCCTTCGAACGTGCCGGCTTCCGCGCTTATGACGTGCACATGAGCGACCTGATCGAAGGCCGCGTGGCATTGCAGGACTTCACCGGCCTGGTCGCCTGCGGCGGCTTCAGCTACGGCGACGTGCTGGGTGCCGGCCGTGGCTGGGCCACCTCGATCCTGGAGCGCAGTGCGCTGCGTGATGCCTTCGCCGCGTTCTTCGCGCGCGAGGACAGCTTCGCGCTGGGCGTGTGCAATGGCTGCCAGATGATGAGCCAGCTCAAGGGCATCATCCCGGGGGCCGAGCACTGGCCGCAGTTCCGCCGCAACGCCAGCGAGCAGTTCGAAGCCCGTACCGCTCTGCTGGAGGTGGTGGAATCGCCGTCGATCCTGCTGCGCGGCATGGCCGGTTCGCGCCTGCAGGTGGCGGTCGCGCATGGTGAAGGCCAGGCCGTGTTCGACAACGCCGTCGACCAGGCCGCCGCCCGCGTATCGCTGCGCTACATCGACGGCAACGGCAACGTGGCCAGCCAGTACCCGCTGAATCCGAACGGTTCGCCGGACGGCATCACCGGCCTGACCAGCAACGATGGCCGGGTCACCATCATGATGCCGCACCCGGAACGCACGCCGCGCGCGCTCAACATGAGCTGGGCTCCGGCCGAGTGGCAGGGCGACTCGCCGTGGATGCGCATGTTCCGCAACGCGCGGGTATGGTGCGGTTGATCGCATCGTTCTGCGCAGGCCACAATGCCGCTGCGTACGGAAAAACCCGCCGTTGATCGGCGGGTTTTTCTTTGCGCGCGTGAAACTCCTGTCGCGACCGCTAGTTACATCGATTTTCATGCGGCGGAACTTCGTCACGCATGCCTAACAAAACACTTTCATAAACAGGTGAAAGGGTGAACTGCTTCACGGCAATAGGATTTGTCGTGTCAAAGTCTTGACGATTTGGAAAGTTGCCGTTAACACTTGAACCCCGTTTCAGAATCATTCATTTCGCAGTAACCGGTTGGCGCACGCGCTCGGTTTTCTGTCGCTGCGCGCCGTTCGGCAATACCCCGCAGTAAATCACGCGAATAAACGCCCCCAGGGGACGTTGGGCCGGAAAGCCCAGCGGTGGCGTTGCTTTGCCCAAAACCAGTCCAATCAGGAGCCGTACCGATGAATCGGATTTATCGCAAGGTCTGGAACAAAGCATTGGGTCAGTTGGTGGTGGCCTCGGAACTGGCTTCCTCCGACAGCAGCAGTGGCGGGGTCGTCGACCAGCGCCGCGATGCGACACAGGCCACGCCTGCACTGCTGGCGGTGGCACTGGGCCTGGTATTGGGGTTGGGCATGAGCGGCACCGCCGCAGCACAGTCGGTGCAGATCGGCGGCAGCGCCACCTGCGTGGCATTCAGCGGCAAGCTGCTCGAAAAGTGCCTGATTGAAGGCTCGGCCAGCGCCAAGGGCAGCAACGCGGTGGCGATCGGCAGCAACAGCAGCGCTACTGCCGCCAACAGCGTAGCGCTGGGCGCTGGCTCCAAGGCCACGCGGGCCAATACCGTGTCCGTGGGTGATGCCGGCAAGGAACGGCAGATCACCCACGTTGCTGCAGGCACCCAGGCCACCGATGCGGTGAACAAGTCACAGCTGGATGCGCAGGCGCGCGCCACACAGGCCGCGCTGGCTGATGTCGCTGCAGATGGAAACCGCTATTTCAAGGCCGACGGCGCAGGTGATGACAGCGACGCGGCGAAGATCGACGGCCAGGGCGCGGTTGCGGCGGGTGCGGGTGCACAGTCGCTGGCCAACGCCACCACCGCCATCGGTACCCAGGCCATTGCCGCGGGCCTGGGCGCAAGCGCGTTCGGCCAGGGCGCATTGGCGATCGGCGATGCCAGCGTGGTGGTCGGGCAGAGCGCTGCGGCCTTCGGACTCGGCGACACCGCGGTTGGCGCAAGCGCGACCGCCGCCAGTGAAAACGGCGCGGCCACCGCACTGGGTGCCTTGTCCGAAGCCACTGCTGATGGCGCTACCGCTGTCGGCGGCGGTGCCGTGGCGATGGGCCCGGGCAGCACCGCGCTGGGTCGTGGCGCCACCGCCGCCAACGAAGCATCGATCGCAGTCGGTGCGTTCAGCACTGCTGTCGGTGAATACAGCACCGCGCTGGGTTCGAACTCCGCCGCGGTTGCCACCGGCAGCGTGGCGCTCGGCGCCGGCTCGTTGGCCGATCGTGTCGATACCGTGTCCGTCGGCGCTGCCGAGTACGGCCTGACCCGGCAGATCACCAGCGTCGCCGCGGGCACCGAAGACAACGATGCGGTCAATGTCGGTCAGCTGAAGGGCGTGGCCGCAGTGGCCGATGCCACCGCCAAGCGCTTCCAGGCCACCGGCAGCAGCAACAGCGATGCCGGTGCACTGGCGGACGGTGACGACGCGCTGGCCGCCGGCGAGGCGGCCAATGCACTCGGCAACGGCACCACTGCCGTCGGTGCCGGCGCCACGGCCGTTGCGCAGAACGCGACCGCCGTGGGCAACAACGCACTGGCCTCGGGCCAGAACAGTGCCGCGTTCGGCAACAACGCGCAGGCCAACGGCCCAGGCAGCGTGGCCGTGGGCGGCGCTGCGGTGGATGCCGACGGCAACCCGCTGATCACCAGTGGCGGCGTACCGGTGGAAACCGGCGCCACCAGCGCAGGCGTCGGTGGCACCGCAGTCGGCGCCAGTGCCGAAGCCAGCGGATTTGCGGCGTCGTCCTATGGCGTGGGTGCCTATGCGGCTGGCGCGCAGGCATCCGCATTCGGTGCGGTGGCCAATGCCATCGGCGACTACTCCACCGCGCTGGGTACGCAGAGCAATGCGACCGGCACCAGCAGCGTTGCCATCGGTGGCCCGGCCGACCTGATTCCCGGCCTGGGCTTCTTCGTACAGACCCAGGCCAGTGGTGAAGCCGCGACGGCCGTCGGTGCCGGCGCCATCGCCAGTGGTGATCGCACGGTAGCCAACGGCAGCCTGAGCGAAGCCTCCGGTGCTGAAGCCACCGCCGTTGGCTACT
Organism: Stenotrophomonas maltophilia; assembly: GCF_003970865.1. GTDB lineage: Bacteria > Pseudomonadota > Gammaproteobacteria > Xanthomonadales > Xanthomonadaceae > Stenotrophomonas > Stenotrophomonas maltophilia_AR. The sequence goes on from NZ_RXLZ01000069.1 coordinate 6,508, forward strand.
TCGCCTATGCACCGGGCGAGAACGCCAGTGCACTGGGCGCGCAGACCTGGGCCAGTGGCGCGCAGAGCACTGCGGTGGGCTACTACGCCACCGCACGCGGCGCAAACAGTGTTGCGCTCGGCGCGAATTCCGAAGCCGTGCGCGCCAACAGCGTAGCCGTCGGCAGTGCAGGCAACGAGCGGCAGATCACCAGTGTTGCTGCGGGCAGCGAAGCCACCGATGCGGTGAACAAGGCCCAGCTCGATGCCGTAGCCAGCACCGCCGATACCACCGCTCGTTTCTTCCAGGCTCAGCCGGAGGCGGGCAGTGATGCTGGCGCACTGGCTGATGGCGAAGGCTCCATCGCTGCGGGCTCGTCGAGCAATGCGATCGGCGCCGGTGCCATTGCACATGGTGCTGCCGCGTCGGCCATCGGCGATGACAGCGTGGCCGTGGGCCGCAACAGCGCGGCCACCGGTAATGGCGGTGTCGCCATCGGTGGCCTCGGCCAGGCCTACGACGAGTTCAACCAGCCGATCATCGGTGCCGACGGCACGGCGCAGCAGGTGGGCACCACTGCCGTTGCCGATGCCACTGCGGTGGGCAGTGGCGCGCAGGCCACCGGGGCTGCCAGTAGCGCCTTCGGTAACGCTGCCAAGGCCAGTGGTGACAACAGCTTCGCCGCAGGCGGCAAGTCGCGCGCCACCGGCAGCTATGCGGTCGCGGTCGGCGACAGCGCCTTCGCCAGCAGCGATGACAGCACCGCAGTTGGCGGTTACAGCTGGGCAACTGCCAGTGGCGCAGCAGCATTCGGTTCGGGTGCATGGGCCACCGCCACCAACGCGTCGGCGTTCGGCAATGCGGCCTGGGCCAGTGGCAGTGGCGCAACGTCCATCGGCTACAACAGCTGGGCCAACGGGGCCAGCTCCACTGCAGTCGGCAGGGGCGCCTTCGGCTATGGCGACAACAGCGTGGCACTGGGCTTCCAGGCGCTGGGCAACAGCATCAACAGCATCGCCATCGGCACCAACACGGTGGCCGGTGGTGAAAGCGCGATCGCGCTTGGCGCCGGCAGCAACGCCAGCGCCAGCAACGCTGTCGCGCTAGGTGCCGGTTCGGTTGCCAGCCGTGCGCGCACGGTGTCGGTTGGCAGCAGCGGCAACGAACGCCAGGTCACCAACGTCGCCGCCGGTACCCAGGCCACCGACGCGGTGAACAAGGCACAGCTGGATGCGGTTGCGACCAGCGCTGCCACCACCAGCCGCTTCTTCCAGGCCAGTGGTAACGGCGACGACGCAGCCGGTGCACTGGTGGAGGGTGACAACGCACTGGCGGCCGGTGATGCCGCCAACGCCATCGGCAATGGCGCTACCGCACTGGGCAGCGGTGCCAACGCGCTGGCCAGCAACGCACAGGCGCTGGGCTTCAATGCGTTGGCGACCGCAGCCAACGCCAGCGCTATCGGTGCCAACGCACAGGCCACGGGCGAGTACGCCACCGCGCATGGTGCGGAAAGCGAGGCCAGCGGCGAGCAGAGCGCGGCGTTTGGTGCGGCCAGCATCGCCAGCGGCGCTGGTAGCACTGCCAATGGCGTGCTGTCCGAAGCGTCCGGCGAAGAAGCCGTGGCCGTGGGTTACTTCAGCAATGCCAGCGGCGACGCGGCTACCGCGGTCGGCAGCGAGAGCGTGGCCAGTGGCACGGCGTCGGCGGCCTTTGGTATCGGTGCCGAAGCCAGCGGCGGTTACAGCACCGCCATCGGTGGCTACGCACAGGCCTCGGCGTTCAACGCCACCGCGTTCGGCAATTTCGCCAATGCGTCCGGCTCCAACAGCGTGGCCGTGGGTGGCGACTCCGAAGCGTCCGGTGCCTACAGCACCGCCACCGGCCAGGGCAGCCTGGCCACCGGCACCAACAGTGTCGCCGTCGGCGGCTCGCTGTTCGGCGTGCTGGCCACCGAAGCGTCCGGCAATTACTCCACCGCAGTGGGTGGCGGCGCCTGGTCGGGTGGCATCAACAGCACCGCGCTGGGCAATGCCGCCGAATCGCGCGGTGCCAACAGCGTGGCGCTGGGTGCCGATTCGATCGCGGATCGCGACAACACCGTGTCGGTGGGCGGCGGTGGTAACACCCGCCAGATCACCAACGTGGCCGATGGCACGCAGGGCAACGATGCGGTCAACAAGAACCAGCTCGACGCCGTAGCTGCGGCAGCGGAAAAGACCAGCCGGCAGTTCCAGGCCAGTGGCAACGCCGACGGTGAAACCGGCGCGCTGGTGGAGGGCGACAACGCGCTGGCGGCCGGTGACGCGGCCAACGCGATCGGCAACGGTGCCACCGCACTCGGCAGCGGTGCCAATGCGCTGGCCGCCAACGCCACCGCCGTGGGCATCGATGCGCTGGCCACCGGCAGCAACGCGGCTGCCCTGGGCAGCAACGCACAGGCCACCGGCGAGGACAGCCTGGCCCTGGGCAGCGGTGCCGGCGCCAGCGAGGTCGGTGCAAGCGCGGTGGGTGCGCGTGCACAGGCCAGCGGCGCCTACAGCACGGCCACAGGTACAGAAGCCAATGCCAGCGGCGGGCAGGCGCTCGCCAGCGGTTTCCGCAGCGCGGCTTCGGCTGATGGCACCACCGCAGTGGGTGGCTACGCCGAAGCCAGCGGTCGCCTCGGCACCGCGTTGGGCTACGGCTCGGCGGCAAGCGGTGCCAACACCACTGCAGTCGGCTTCGGTGCCGCTGCGGCCGGTACCGGTGCCGTTGCCGTGGGTCAGTCCAGCGAGGCCAGTGGCGAGGAGAGCGTGGCCATCGGCGGCAGCACCTTCTTCGGCCTGATCCCGTCGCGTGCCAGTGGGACCGGTGCGGCGGCGTTCGGCGCCGGTGCATGGGCCACCGAAGACTACGCGACCGCGATTGGCTGGAATTCGTGGGCGGCAGGCAGCAGCGCCACCGCGCTGGGTGCCAACGCCACCGCCAATGGCAGCAACAGCGTCGCACTCGGCGCCGGCTCCAAGGCTGACCGTGACAACACCGTGGCCGTCGGCAAGGCCGGCGGTGAGCGCCAGGTGACGCACGTCGCGGCCGGCACCGAAGCCACCGATGCGGTGAACAAAGGCCAGTTGGATGCGGTCGCCAGCGTCGCCGACAAGACCAGCCGGCAGTTCCAGGCCAGCGGCAATGCCGATGGCGAGGCCGGCGCACTCGTCGACGGCGACAATGCACTGGCTGCCGGCAACGCGGCCAACGCCATCGGCAACGGCGCCACCGCGCTGGGCAGCGGCGCCAATGCCATGGCCGGCAATGCCACCGCGGTGGGCTTCGATGCGCTGGCCACCGGCAACAATGCGGCGGCGCTCGGCAACGCGGCGCAGGCCGGAGGTGTCGACAGTGTGGCCGTGGGCAGTGGCGCCAGCGCCAGCGAACTCGGCGCCAGTGCTACCGGCGCCGGTGCCCAGGCCAAGGGCGCCTACAGCACCGCCAGCGGTGCGCAGGCCATTGCCAGCGGCACCCAGTCGCAGGCCAGTGGTTTCCGCGCCAATGCCTCGGCCGATGGTGCGTCTGCGCTGGGCAGCTATGCCGAAGCCAGCGGTCGCCTGGGTACCGCGGCCGGCTACGGCAGCAAGGCTACCGGCGCCAATGCAACGGCGGTGGGTGTGAGTGCCACCGCCAGTGCCGCAGGCAGCGTGGCGTTGGGCGCAGGCTCGGTCGCCGACCGTGCCAACACAGTGTCGGTCGGCAGTGCCAGCAGTGATCGCCAGATCACCCGTGTCGCTGCCGGTACCGAGCGCACCGATGCGGTCAATCGTGGCCAGCTCGATGCGGTCGCGGCGACCGCCGATGGTACGGCCCGCTACGTCAAGGCCACCGGCGCGGGTACCGCCAGTGCCAGCGGCAGCGATGCCGCCGCGATCGGTTCGGCAGCCACTGCCAGCGGCGCACGCAGCAATGCGCTGGGTGCCAATGCGATGGCCATCGGCAACGGTGCCCTTGCACTGGGCACCAGCGCCGGCGCATCCGGCGCGAACTCGGTGGCGCTGGGTGCTGGTTCGCGTGCACTCGATGCCAACGTGGTGTCGGTGGGCGGTGGCAATGGCACCGATGGTCCGGCCACGCGCCGCATCGTCAATGTGGCCGATGGCCGCATCGCCGCCGGCAGCAGCGATGCCATCACCGGTTCGCAGCTCAACGTAACCAACCAGCGGGTGGGCGCGGTGGAAACCCGCGTCGGTGATTTCGATTCGCGCATCGCCACCGTTGAAACCACGGCGGCCAGTGCCGTCGGCTACGACGACGCCAGCCGTGATCGCCTGACCCTGTCCGGTTTCCAGGGCACCACCATCGACAACGTCGGCGCCGGCAGCATCGCTGCGGGCAGTCGCCAGGCGATCAACGGCGGCCAGCTGTTCCAGTCGCTCAGCGACGCCGCCAGCTTCCTCGGCGGTGGTGCCAGCGTTGGCATGCAGGGGGTGTTCGTGGCGCCGAACTATGTGATCCAGGGCGCTACCTACAGCAACGTCGGCGATGCGCTCGGTGCGCTGGACCGCAAGGTCAGCGAGATCGACCGCCGCAGCGCCGGTGGCACGCGTGCCGGTGCTTCCAGCCTGCGCGCGATGAGTGCCTCGCTGGATGACAGTCCGCTGGCCAGCGCCGCCGGCGCACCCGCGACGGCTGATGTGGCACCGACCAGCACCGCGCGCGTGCAGGGCACGCCGACCGCTGCCGCCGCCGGTGCCGGGATTCCGGTCGGTACCCCGGCGACGGGCTTCAATGCCGTCGCCATGGGCGAGGGCGCCGTCGCCAGTGGTGCCTCGTCCACCGCCATCGGCCAGGGCGCCAATGCCACCGCTGCGAACGCGGTGGCGCTGGGCCAAGGCTCGGTTGCCGATCGTGCCAACACGGTTTCGGTGGGCAGTGAAGGCAATGAGCGCCAGGTCACCAACGTGGCGGCCGGTACCACGGCCACCGATGCGGTCAACAAGGGCCAGCTCGACCGTGGCATGGCCACGGCCAACAGCTACACCGACAGCCGCGTCCAGGCGGTCGCCGACAGCTTCGATGTGTTCAAGGGCGAAGTCGACGGACGCCTGCGCCACATGGATCGCCGCATCGACCGCCAGGGGGCGATGAGCGCGGCGATGCTCAACATGGCCACCAGTGCCGCCGGTATCCGCACCCAGAACCGGGTCGGCGTCGGCATTGGCTTCCAGGGCGGCGAGTCGGCGTTGTCGCTGGGCTACCAGCGTGCGATCAGTGATCGCGCCACGGTGACCTTCGGTGGTGCCTTCAGCAGCGACGACAGCTCGGTTGGCGTCGGTGCCGGCTTCGGCTGGTAAGCCACTCCATCGCGCCGGCGGCCACCCACGCCGGCGCAGCACCTGCAGTGAGGGCCTGGGGGGAGGTCACGGCAATCCCGGCTGGGCCGGCCGGGAGTCGTCAAGGAATGATGGCCGCAGTGTTGGTTCGATCCATGACCCAGAAGAGGAATTCGACGTGATCAAGAAGCAGAACCTTCGCATCAATGTGCTTGCCGCCGCCGTGCTGTCGATGACGGCTGTCGGTGCCGTCCACGCCGCTGGACTGCCGACCCGTGAACCGGTGCGCCAGGCCAGCGCCGCTCAACCGGGGGCCGAGCGCATCATCGTCAAGTACCGTGCCGGCGCTGTTGCCGCCACTAACCGCTCGGCGAAGCTGTCCACCGTGCAGTCCGCACTGACCCGTGCCAGCCTTTCCGGCGGCACCTCCCGTGCCAGCACGCTCGGCCCGCAGGTGGTACGCAAGCTTGCTACCGGTGCAGACCTCATCCGTGTGCAGGGCCGCCTGGCCCCGGCCGAACTGCAGCGCGTTCTGAAGGAACTGCAGGCCGACCCGTCGGTGCAGTACGCCGAAGCCGACGTCAAGCTGCGCCGCACCGAGCTGCGTGCCGGCGATGTACAGCCGGCACTGGTGCCGAACGATCCCTTCTACCAGCAGAACCAGTGGCACCTGCACAATGCGGTCGGCGGCATCAACGCACCGGCAGCGTGGGACGTTTCGCAGGGCGAGGGCATCGTGGTGGCGGTGATCGATACCGGCATCCTGCCGCAGCATCCGGACCTGGTCGGCAACCTGCTGGAGGGTTACGACTTCATCAGCGATGCGGAGACCTCGCGGCGCCCGACCAACGATCGTGTGCCGGGTGCGCAGGACTACGGTGATTGGGTCGAGAACGACAACGAGTGCTATGACGGCTCGCTGGCCGAGGACAGTTCCTGGCACGGCACCCACGTCGCCGGCACCGTGGCCGAACAGACCAACAACGGCGTCGGCATGGCCGGTGTCGCCTACAAGGCCAAGGTGCTGCCGGTGCGCGTGCTGGGCAAGTGCGGCGGCTACCTGTCCGACATCGCCGACGCGGTGGTCTGGGCTTCGGGCGGCACGGTGGCGGGCATCCCGGCCAACACCAACCCGGCCGAGATCATCAACATGAGCCTGGGCGGCAGCGGTACCTGCGGCAGCACCTACCAGGACGCCATCAACGGTGCCATTTCGCGTGGTACCACGGTGGTGGTGGCGGCCGGCAACGAAACCGACAACGCGTCCAAGTACCGTCCGGCCAGCTGCGAAGGCGTGGTGACCGTGGGTGCCACCCGCATCACCGGTGGCATCACCTACTACTCCAACTACGGCACCCGTGTTGACCTGTCCGGTCCGGGTGGTGGCGGCAGTGTGGATGGCAACCCGGGTGGCTACATCTGGCAGACCGGCTCCAATGCGGCCACCACGCCGGAATCGGGCACGCCGGGCTACATGGGCATGGGCGGTACCTCGATGGCCTCGCCGCATGTGGCCGCCGTTGCCGCACTGGTGCAGAGCGCGCTGATCGCCAAGGGCAAGGATCCGTTGACCCCGGCGGCCATGCGCACCCTGCTGAAGGAAACCGCACGTCCGTTCCCGGTCGCCATTCCGGCGGCGACCCCGATCGGTACCGGCATCCTCGATGCCAAGGCCGCGCTGGCCAAGGCACTGGAAGAACCGTGCACCGAGAACTGCGGGCCGGTGGCCACGCCGCTGACCAACAAGGCCGCCGTCGGTGGCCTGAACGGTGCTGCCGCCAGCAGCCGCCTGTACAGCTTCGAGGCTGCCGCCGGCAAGCAGCTCAGCGTGATCACCTACGGTGGCACCGGCAATGTCTCGGTCTACATCGCGCAGGGGCGTGAACCGAGCGCCAGCGACAACGATGCCAAGTCGACCCGTCCCGGCACATCCGAGACGGTGCGGGTGAACAAGCCGGTGGCCGGTACCTACTACATCAAGGTCGTGGGCGAAGCGGCCTACAACGGCGTGAGCATCCTGGCGACGCAGTAAGCACGCACGGGTGTAGTTGAATGGCCGGAGCCCGTCACCGCGTGTGACGGGCTTCGTCTTTTTACGAAAGGTGGTGGAGGGGCGGCGGAAATCATGGCTTAACTGTTAAAGTCGAGCCGATTGACAGGAGAGTCATGTGAACGCGCTTGCTGCTACCGCCGCTGCCGACAACGCTGAAGGCCGCATCCTGGATGCGCTGCTGGCGCGCGGCCGGCTGAAGGAAGGCGATCTGGCACGTGCGCGGCCGCTGCACGCAGAGGCCGGTGGCAGCCTGTTGGGCCTGCTGGTGCGGCTGGGGCTGGTGTCCGAGCGTGACCAGGCACAGGCCAGCGCCGAAGTGCTGGGCCTGCCGCTGCTGGAAGGCAAGCAGCTACCGGAAGCACCGCCGCAAGGGCTGGGGGAAGGCCTGCCATTGTCGCTGCGCTTCCTCAAGCAGTTCCACGTCTGCCCGCTGGCCCTGGATGAACAGGGCGTACGGTTGTGGCTGGCCGATGCCCACGATCCCTACCCGCAGCAGGCGGTGCAGCTGGCACTGGGAGTGCCGGTGACGCCGGTGCTGGGCATGCGTGCGGAGATCGATGACCTGGTCGAGCGCTGGTTCGGCCAGGGCCGCAGCGCGATGGGCGCGATCGTCGAAACCGCCGATGGCGAGGGCGGTGCGGTCGATGACATCGAGCACCTGCGCGACCTCGCCTCGGAAGCGCCGGTGATCCGCCTGGTCAACCTGGTGATCCAGCGTGCGGTGGAGCTGCGCGCTTCGGACATCCATGTCGAACCGTTCGAGAGCCGGCTGAAGGTGCGCTACCGCGTCGACGGTGTGCTGGTGGAGGGTGAAAGCCCGCCGGCCAACCTCACCGCGGCGGTGATCAGCCGCATCAAGATCATGGCCCGGCTCAACATCGCCGAGCGCCGCCTGCCGCAGGACGGCCGCATCATGCTGCGCGTGCAGGGCAAGGAGCTGGACCTGCGCGTGAGCACGGTACCGACCGCGCACGGCGAAAGCGTGGTGATGCGATTGCTGGACCGCGAAACGGTGGTGTTCGATTTCCACCGCCTCGGCTTCACCGACGCCTTCCTGCCACAGTTCCGCAAGGTGCTGGAGCAGCCGCACGGCATCCTGCTGGTGACCGGTCCCACCGGCTCGGGCAAGACCACCACGCTGTACACCGCGCTGAGCCAGCTCAACACCGCCGACGTCAAGATCATCACGGTCGAAGACCCGGTTGAATACCAGATCGAGGGCATCAACCAGATCCAGGCCAAGCCGCAGATCGGGCTGGACTTTGCCAACGCCCTGCGCAGCATCGTGCGCCAGGATCCGGACATCATCATGATCGGCGAAATGCGCGATCTGGAAACCGCGCGCATCGCGATCCAGTCGGCGTTGACCGGCCACCTGGTGCTGTCCACCCTGCACACCAACAATGCGGCCGGCGGCATCACCCGCCTGCTCGACATGGGCGTGGAGGACTACCTGCTTACCTCCACCATCAACGGCATCCTGGCCCAGCGCCTGGTGCGCCGGCTGGAACCGACCCACGCCGAGCGCTATGAGGCCTCGCCGGAGGAAATCGAACGATTCGAGCTGCGTCGCCTGCAGCCGGAAGGGCCGATCCACCTGTACCGCCCGAAGCCCTCCGCGCTGGCGCCGACCGGTTATCTCGGCCGCACCACCATCATGGAATTCCTGGTGATGAACGATGCGCTGCGGCGCGCGGTGATGCGCCGCGATGGCATGGGCGAGATCGAACGCATTGCCCGCGAAGTCGGCATGCGCACGATGTACGAAGATGGCCTGTCCAAGGCCCTCAGTGGTCAGACGACCATCGAGGAAGTCCTGCGCGTCACCGAGGAAAGCTGATGCGCGCAGGACGCCGGGGCTGACATGCCGACCTACCGTTACAAGGCACTGAATCCGCACGGCGAGATCTTCGACGGGCAGATGGAAGCGGCCAGCGAGGCCGAACTGGTCGCACGCCTGCAGGACCAGGGCCATCTGCCGATGGAGACCCAGCTGGCGGACGGCGGTACGATCGGTGGCAGTACCTGGCGCAACCTGTTCCGCCAACGGCCGCTGCAGGGCGCGGCATTGCTGCAGTTCACCCAGCAGCTGGCGACGCTGCTCGGTGCAGGCCAGCCGCTGGATCGCGCGCTGTCGATCCTGCTCGGGTTGCCCGAAGACGAACGCTCGCGCCGCGCGATCACCGACATCCGCGATGTAGTGCGCGGTGGCGCGCCGCTGTCGACCGCACTGGAGCGCCAGCATGGGTTGTTCTCGCGCCTGTACGTGAACATGGTGCGTGCCGGTGAGGCCGGCGGCAGCCTGCACGAAACCCTGCAGCGCCTGGCCGACTACCTCGAACGCAGCCGGGCCCTGCAGGGCAAGGTGATCAACGCGCTGGTGTACCCGGCGATCCTGCTGGTGGTGGTGGGCGGTGCGCTGCTGTTCCTGCTCGGCTACGTGGTGCCGCAGTTCGCGCAGATGTACGAGAGCCTGGATGTGGCGCTGCCGTGGTTCACCAACGCGGTGCTGCAGCTGGGCCTGTTCGTGCGCGACTGGTGGGTGCTGCTGCTGGTGGTGCCGGCGGTACTTGCGCTGTTCTTCGAACGCAAGGCACGGCAACCGGCCTTCCGGTTGGCGCTGGATGGCTGGCTGCTGCAGCGTCGCGGCATCGGCCGCCTGCTGGGTGAGCTGGAAACCGCGCGGCTGGCCCGCACGCTGGGTACGCTGCTGCGCAATGGCGTGCCGCTGCTGGGTGCCCTGGGCATCGCCCGCAACGTGCTGGGCAACCGCGCGCTGGCCGCCGATGTGGAAGCCGCCGCGGATGAAGTGAAGAACGGTACCGGCCTGTCGCTGGCGCTGTCGCGCGGCAAGCGTTTCCCGCGCCTGGCGCTGCAGATGATCCAGGTCGGCGAGGAATCCGGTGCACTCGATACCATGCTGCTGAAAGCGGCCGATACCTTCGAACAGGACAGCGCCCGGCGCATCGACCGCCTGCTGGCTGCGATGGTGCCGGCGATCACCCTGGTGCTGGCCTCGGTGGTCGGTGCGGTGATCGTCGCCGTGCTGGTGCCGCTGTATGACCTGACCAATGCCATCGGTTGACGATGGATCCCTACGCAACCCCGACACTCCGCAACTGAAAGGACCGACCATGATTGCTTCCCGTCGACCGATCCGCCTTTCCTTCACCGCCGCGCGTAACCAGTCGGGCATGAGCCTGCTGGAGATCATCATCGTCATCGTGCTGATCGGCGCGGTGCTGACCCTGGTCGCCAGCCGCGTGCTGGGTGGCGCCGACCGCGGCAAGGCCAACATCGCCAAGGCGCAGGTGCAGACCGTCGCATCCAAGGTCGACAACTACCAGATCGATACCGGCAAGCTGCCCGGCTCGCTCAACGATCTGGTGACTGCACCGGCTGGCGTCGGTGGCTGGTTGGGCCCGTATGCCAAGCCGGCCGATCTGAACGATCCGTGGGGCCATGCGCTGGAATACCGTACGCCGGGCGAAGGCCAGCCGTATGAGCTGATCAGCCTGGGCAAGGACGGCAAGGCCGGCGGCAGCAGCGTCGACGCCGACATCCGCTACCAGCCGTAACCGGGCATGTCGCATTTCCTGCCGCGCCGGTTGCCACGCCCGCGCCTGCCCGGCAGGCGCGCAGCGGGTCTGTCGCTGCTGGAAATGCTGCTGGTGATCGCGCTGATCGCCGCGATCGGCCTGATCACTGCCGCCGGCCTGTCGCGCGGATTTTCCGGCATGCAGCTGCGCAGCGCCGGCAAGGACATCGCCAATCAGTTGCGCATGGTGCGCGCACAGGCCATCGCCCGCGGCGAGCCGCAGCGCTTTGTCATCGAGCCGGCAAAGCGGCGCTGGGAAGGCGCCAACCAGCGCCACGGTGACGTGCCGGCACAGCTGCAGGTGCAGTTCGAAGGCGCCGCGCAGCTGGCCACCGCGCCAGGGCAGGGCGTGATCGAGTTCCATCCCGACGGCGGCTCCAGCGGCGGCCGCATCCGGCTGCAGCGTGATGATGCCGAATGGCGCATCGACGTGGGGTGGCTGACCGGTGAGGTCCGCTCCGGCCCCTGGCGGGCGCAATGAAGCGGCGCGCCCGCGGCTTCACCCTGCTGGAAGTGATCATCGCCTTTGCCCTGCTCGGGCTGGCGCTGACCCTGCTGCTGGGCAGCCTGTCAGGCGGCGCCAGGCAGGTGCGTGAGGCCGAACTGCGCACGCGCGCGATACTGCATGCGCAGTCGTTGCTGGCCGAAACCGGCGTCGCCACGCCGCTGCAGGTGGGTAGCCAGCAGGGCGACTGGGAACAGGGACGCTACCACTGGGAACTGCAGGTGCAGCCGTGGGTGGAGCCACGTGCAGGCAGCGTGGTGCAGCCACAGTCGGCCGGTGGCCCCTGGCTGGCCGAACTGCAGCTGCAGGTGCGCTGGGGTGACAGCGAACGCGAGCAGCTGCGATGGCGCAGCCTGCGCCTGCTGCCGCCGGACCTGGAGCGTGCGCGATGAAGCGCCGTGCTGCAGGTTTCACGCTGGTTGAAGTGATGCTGGCCACGGTGCTGCTGGCCGGTGGCCTGGCGCTGGCGTTCGCCAGCGTGCGCTCGGCGATGGCGGTCAGCCAGCGTGGCGAGCAGATTGCGGCCGAGAGTGAGCGCATGCGCGCGGTGCAGGCGCTGTTGCGGCGGCAGCTGGCCGGTGCGCTGCGCACGCCGCTGGAAGTACCCGATCCCACCCGCGAACCGATCTTCTTCCAGGGCGAAGAACAGCGCATGTTGTTCGCCGCCGATCTGCCGGGCTACCTCGGCCGTGGCGGAGCCTACCTGCACGCGCTGCAGGTGGACGGCCGCGATGGCCAGCAGCGCCTGCTGCTGGACCTGGTGCTGCTGCAGGAGGGCGAGCGCATCGCCGAGAACCCGCCGCGCCCGCCGGAAGTGCTGGTGGAGAACCTGAAGTCGGTACAGCTGCGCTATCGCGGCATCGATGCCAGTACCGGCCAGATGAGCGACTGGATGCCGCGCTGGGACGATACCCGTCGCCTGCCGATGCTGGTGGAGATCAAGATCGTTCCGGCCAGGGGTGCACCCTGGCCCGCCCTGGTGGTGGCGCCGCGTACCGGTGGCAGCGGAGGCGCGCGATGAACCGGCAACACGGTGCGGCACTGGTACTGGTGCTGTGGTTGATCGCATTGATGACCGCGCTGGTCGGTGCGTTCGCGCTGAGCGCACGGGTCGAGCATCTGCAGCAGCGGGTGCTGGATGATGACGCACGTGGGCAGGAACGGGCGCGCGCCGGCCTGGAGTACGCGCTGCTGCGCCTGTCAGCCGATCCGCTGCGGGCGCCCTGGCGTGCCGATGGCCGCACCTACCGCTGGCAGTTCGATGACGCCAGCATCGAGATCAAGGTGCTGGACGAGAACGGCAAGATCAACCTGAACCTGGCCGACGTGACCCTGCTGACGGCGTTCCTCAAGGCGCTCGGCGAAGACGAAGGGGCAGCCCGGCAGATGGCCGGCGCCATTGTCGACTGGCGTGATGAAGACAGCCTGCTGCAGCCGGGGGGCGGTGCCGAAGCGCCGGACTATGCGGCGGCCGGGTTGCCGTATGGCCCGCGCAACAAGCGTTTCGAGACGCTCGGCGAACTGCAGCGGGTGCTGGGCATGCGCGGCCCGCTGTACAAGGCCATGCTGCCGCACCTGACCCTGTACAGCCGCCAGGCCCGCCCGGATCCCCAGTTCGCCAGCGCGCCGGTGCTGACCGCACTGGGCCTGGATGCGGATACCGTGCTGGCGCAGCGCGCACAGCAGGAGCGTGACGCAGATACCGCTGGCGGTGCGACAACGCTTGCCAGCAGCAGCGGCACCTATAGTATCGAGTCTCGTGCAACCGACGGCAGTGGACGCCGGTCGGTGTTGCAGGCAGTGGTACGCAATGGCTCGGGCGGGGTTCCCGGGCGGTCCTACACAGTGCTTCGCTGGGAGCAGGGAATGACAGCAAGATGACGGCATGGCAGGACAGTGTGCGGCAGGTGCAGGGCCGGATCGGCCCTGGCGCCGGCCGCTTCCTGCGCTGGTGGCGGCAATCGCTGCTGGCCTGGGTGCCGGCACGTTGGCAGTGGGCACTGGGCTGGGCACAGGCGCGCCTGCTGCTGCAGCGCCAGGGTGACCAGCTGCAGGTCTGGCGAGAGGCCGGTGAGCGCCGCGAAGCGGTGGCCAACGTGCCATGGCCGCTGTCGCCGGCCGAACTGGACCGCGTGCTGGAACCGCGGCTGCGCAGCCTGCCGCGGGTGTGGCTGCTGCCGGCCAGCGAGGTACTGCGTCGTCATCTGCGCCTGCCTGCGGCTGCGGCCGACCGCCTGCGCGCTGTGGTTGGTTTCGAGATCGACCGCCAGACGCCGTTCGAATCCAGCCAGGTCAGCTATGACGTGCGTGAACTCGGGGGCGCCGCAGAGGGCCAGCTGCAGGTCGAGCTGATCGCCTGGCCACTGCGCCAGCTTGAAGCGTGGCGGGCCAGCGTGGGCGAGTGGGCCGATGCACTGGCCGGTGTCGATGCCATCGACGCCGAGGGCGACCCCCTGCAGGTGAATCTGCTGCCACCGGGGCAGCGCCAGCTGCGGGTGGATCCGACGCGGCGCTGGAATGTGCTGCTGGCCGTGGCCGCGCTGGTGATGCTGGTGCTGGCGGCCGTGCAGCTGCTCGACAACCGTCGTGCCGCCGCCGATGAACTGCGTGCGCAGGTTGAACGCAGTGCGCGCAGTGCGCGTGGTGTCGCCAGCGAACGCGCGCAGCTGCAGGCGCTGATCGATGGTGCCGCGTTCCTGGAAAAGCAGCGCAGCCAGCGCGCCGGAACGGTGGAAATCTGGAATGAACTGACCCGGCGCCTGCCGGAGGGCACCTACCTGGAAAAACTGGCCATCGAGAGCAACAACCTGCAGCTGATCGGCCTGAGCCGCGAGGCCTCGCAGCTGGTACAGCTGCTGCAGGATGCGCCGCAGTGGCGCAAGGTCAATCTGACCGGCGTACTGCAGGCCGATGGTGCTGCCAGTGGCCGTGACCGCTTCACCATGACCGCCGAACTGCAGCCGTTGCCGGCTGCGGCCCCGACCCGGGAGGCGGCCGATGCCGATGCCAAGCGCACGCCGTGACCGCTGGCTGGCACTGGCGCTGCTGCTGGCAGTGCTGGGCCTGGCCTACCTGCTGCTGGTGCACCCCTGGTTTACCCAGCCGCTGCGCGAAATCGATGCCGACGTGGCCGCCCTGCGCGAGCGCGAGCAACGCGTGCAGGCGCAGCTGCAGCAGCAGCCGCAGATCGAACAGCGCCTGCGCGCCACCCGCGAGGCACTGCAGCAGCGGCCGGGCTTCCTGCGTGAGGCCACCGCCGAAGCTGCAGCCGCTGCGCTCGGCGCGAAGCTGCAGGATGCGGTGGCGATGGCCAGCCCCGGCAACCGCAGCTGCACCATCAGCAACCGCACGCCACTGACCGACAACCGCCGGGACGCCGAATTCGTGCGTGTGGCCATGCAGGTGCGCCTGCGTTGCGGTGTGGCCGAACTGGCCACGGTGCTGCACAGCCTGGAGACCGGCAGCCCGCGCCTGTTCGTCGACAACCTCAACCTGATCGCGCAGCGCTTCCAGCAGTCGCCGAATGAATCCGGGCTCGGCCTGGACGTGTCGTTCGAACTGGCCGGTTACCTGCAGCCCGGTGCCGCTGCCGATGGCGCTGCGCCGGCACCTGCAACCGAGCCGGGCGCGGTGCCGCAACCGCCTTCGGCTGCACCTGCACCGGCACCCACAGCCGCACCGGTTGCGCCGGAAGAAGGGCAGGAGGTGGCCGATGAAGCTTGAGCAGATCAGCCTGCGCACCGGTTTCCTGCTGGCACTGGCCGGCTGGGCGGCAGCGGTCTGGCTGGCTACCGGCTTCGGTCTGGGCAGCCAGCTGCCAGGTGCGGATGGCGATGCCGATGCGGTGCCTTCGCTGCCGGTGCTGCCGCCGTTGGCCGCAGAGCGCATGGCCAGCGCCGACAGCTACAGCGCGATCGGCGAGCGACCGCTGTTCGCCGAGGACCGCAGGCCGAAGCCCTACCTGCTCGGTGGCAGCGAGCCGGCCGCCAGCGCCGCGCTGCGACTGACCGGCGTGCTGCTGACCGGCGACTTCGGCATGGCCACCTTCACCACCGAACAGAACCGCTCGTTGCGCCTGCGCCTCAACGGTGAAGCCGTCGACGGCTGGCAGCTGGTGGCACTGCAGCCGCGCCAGGCCACTGTGATCGGCCCCGGTGGCAACCAGGTGCTGGAACTGGCGGTATTCAACGGGCAGGGCGGTGAGCCGCCTACCGTGCTGCGCGGTGCCAACGGTGCGCCGCCGGCAGGTGCGATCGTTGTGCCGCCCCCGGCAGGCGCGCCGCCGGCGCCGCCGCCGGCTGCGGCACCCCCATCGCCGTCGCCTGCTGGCAGTGCGCCAGCGCCCTCGGCTGCGGCGGCCGCCACACCGCCTGCGAACAACAACGGCCCCAGCGAAGCGCAGATGCAGGCCATCCGCGAACGCATCCAGGCCCGTCGCCGCCAGCTGCAGCAACAACAACAGCAGCAACAACCGTCGCCGCCCCCGGGCGATGGCACCAACCGATAGAGTGAATGCATGAGCCTGCGTTTCCTTCCCTGGTCCTTTGCCCTCGCGCTGCTGGTCGGCTGCAGCACCGTGTCCGCGCCGCATGTGCAGCGCAAGGGCAATCTGTCGCCCACTGCGGAGGCCGGCCGGGCGGCCGATGTCGCCGCGGATGCTGCCCGTGACGCCCAGGGCGCTCCGCAGGCGGTGATCCGCCGTGGCACCGGCACCATGATCAACCGCGAAGCAGCGCGCGCAGCGGCACCGGCACTGCATGGCGCCAGCACCGGTGAAGCCACCTTCAATTTCGAAGGCGAATCGGTGCACGCGGTGGTCAAGGCCATCCTCGGTGACATGCTGGGCCAGAACTACGTGATCGCACCGGGGGTGCAGGGCACGGTCACCCTGGCCACGCCCAAGCCGGTGTCGCCGGCACAGGCGTTGAACCTGCTGGAGATGGTGCTGGGCTGGAACAACGCACGGATGGTCTACAGCGGCGGGCGCTACAACATCGTCGCCGCCGACCAGGCGCTGGCTGGTACGGTCGCACCGAGCACCGCGCCGGCTGCCAGCGCGCGCGGTTTCGAAGTACGTGTGATCCCGCTGCAGTTCATCTCGGCCACCGAGATGAAGAAGGTGCTGGAGCCGTATGCGCGGCCCAATGCCATCGTCAACGTCGACAGCGGCCGCAACGTGATCACCCTGGGCGGTACCCGCGCCGAGCTGGAAAACTACATGCGCACCGTCGAGATCTTCGACGTCGACTGGCTGTCGGGCATGTCGGTGGGCGTGTTCCCGATCCAGTCGGGCAAGGCCGAGCAGGTGGCTGCCGACCTGGAGAAAGTGTTCGGCGAGGAGAGCAAGACGCCCAGCGCCGGCATGTTCCGCTTCCTGCCGCTGGAAAACGCCAACGCCGTGCTGGTGATCACCCCGCAGGTGCGTTACCTGGACCAGATCCAGCAGTGGCTGGACCGCATCGATACCGCCGGTGGCAGTGCCCGCCTGTTCTCCTACGAGCTGCGCTACATCAAGGCGCGCGATCTCGCCGAGCGCCTCAGTGAAGCCTTCGCCAGCAGTGGTAACCGCGGTGGTTCCAGCCCGGCCTCGCTGGCCCCGGGTGCGATGCCGTCGCAGCTGGGCAGCGACGGTGATCGTGGCATGGACAGTAACAACAGCAGCAGTTTCGGTTCGACCCCGGGCAGCGGTTCCGGCGATACCGGCAACGGCAGCATGAACCTGCCGCAGCGCCAGTCCGGCAACGTCAGCGTCAGCCTGGAAGTGGAAGGCGATCGCGTGGGCGTGTCGGCGGTGGAGGAGACCAATACCCTGCTGGTGCGCTCGACCCCGCAGGCCTGGCGCTCGATCCGCGAGGTGATCGAGAAGCTGGACGTGATGCCGCTGCAGGTGCACATTGAAGCCCAGGTGGCCGAAGTCTCGCTGGATGGCGACCTGAAGTACGGCGTGAACTGGTTCTTCGACAACGCGGTGCTCGGGCAGAAGCTGACCGGCGCACTGGGTGGCGTGACCCTGCCGGCCGCCGCGGGCGGCTCCTGGAGCAGCTTCGCCGGTGCCGCGACCGGCGGCGAAGGCCTGGGCTGGGCGTTCACCGGGCACAATGGTGCGGCGGTGGTGAGCGCGCTGGACAAGGTCACCGATGTACGCCTGCTGCAGACCCCCTCGGTGTTCGTGCGAAACAATGCCGAGGCCACGCTCAACGTGGGCGACAAGGTGCCGATCAATACCACCACGGTGAACACCGGCATCGGCGCCGGCACCTACAGTTCGGTGCAGTACATCGACACCGGCGTGATCCTGAAGGTGCGGCCGCGCGTGACCCGCGATGGCACGGTGTTCCTCGACATCGTGCAGGAAGTGAGCAGCGCCTCGAACGTGCCCGAGAACTGCAACCCGACCGAGCGCAACTGCAACCCGCGGATTTCCACCAAGAAGCTGTCGACTGAAGCGGCGGTGCAGAGCGGCGACACCATCATGCTGGCCGGCCTGATCACCGATTCGGCCACCGATGGCAGCAGCGGCATTCCCGGCCTGAGCCGGATTCCGGTGGTCGGCGCGCTGTTCGGGCAGAAGAGCCGCACCAGCCGCCGTTCGGAGGTGATCGTGCTGCTGACCCCGAGCATCGTGCGCAACAGCCAGGAAGCGCGCAATCTGACCGACGAGTACAGCCAGCGCTTCCGAGCGATGGAACCGCTGAACCAGCCGCGAGCAAAGAAGTAAGGGGGTTACGGCCGGGCTGCGCCCGGCACCCGCAGAGGCCAGAGCTGGGGCAACAGCAACAGCAACAGCAACAGCGGGTTTCTGGGGGATGGCGGGGCGGTGTGGGTTGTCAGGACACGCCGTAAACCCGTCCTTGGGGGCTCGATGGCGCCATCCATGGCGCCAACGGTCCTGCCAACCCACACCGCCCCACCTCTGACAGATTCCTGCGGCTGTTGGTAGGTGTCGACCTTGGTCGACACGCTGGATCCACGCCATGCGTGGAAGACGCTCCATCGAAATCGAATATTTCGATATCTGTGAGATCTGAGCCGAGCATGGCTCGGCTCTTATCTCTTGCGACTCTGGCACCTTAGGTGCCGAGAGCCCGGCGCGGACGACCGTTCGGCTCTAGGTCTTTTCGATCGCTCTGTAGCAAGGATCTCCGCGCCGGTTTCTCCCTGATC
>NZ_RXLZ01000006.1 GCF_003970865.1 Stenotrophomonas maltophilia
CTTTTTCTTACTGATATCGTACTTTTGTTGTCTATTTGTAACGCGTCGCGACCTACGTAATCACACACCGGGAAGCTCGGCGGCAGCGTCAGATGTGGATAAGGGACAGCACCCGCTCCCTCCCGCTTCCCAACCTCGACATCTGTCGCAGATTGCACGGTGAGGGCGGATCACCGCGCCAGCCAGCACTGCCGGTGCTTAACAGCGTGGGAGAATGCCGAAAGCGTCTCCAATCGAGTGATGTTTGCAACTCTTCTGATTGGCATTGCACAGCGCCAGGGACTCAGATGGCGTGCCACCGGAAAAGGGTGGCCGGGCTTCGAATCCCGTGTTGGCTTTGAGTAAGTGCGCTTGCCAGCCGGCGTCACCATGCGTGGCGCCGGCTGGCAATCCGTCTGCCGGCTATGGCGGGCGGTGCGTGGGGGCCTTCGGGCCCGCCGGACTGACATCAACCCGGTGTTCGAACCACGCGCCGTCCGCCACTTTTATGGGTGGCGGCTACCGATTGCCCTGCACGGAGCCTTGCCATGAACGAATCGGACTTTCCGCATTTGCACGCCTACCGCAGTACCGCCCGCGACGACGGTTCGCCACAGGCTGCGCCTGCTGTGGACAGGAACACCTTCATTGCCAACCTCAACCGTATCGGCTCCGGTGCGGCGGCCGACGGACAACCCTGGCCGGAGCGTCACCAGCTGCCCGGGCGCTGCCTGGCCCTGGCCGATGCAGATTGCGCGTTGAGCGGGTTGCGGGTGGTGCTGGAAATATTGCTGGCGGCGGAACGCACCCGGCAGAACGGCGAACCGGAAGAGTACGTGGGCGACCGGGTGATGGAGGGGTTGGTCATGGCCTGCCAGTCGTTGTGCGCGCAGGCGGTGGGGCGGTTGCAGCCCGAAGGGTGAACGCGATGCGCCACGCCCTTCGGCGAGGACCGCTTTCAGCAGGTGTCAGTGCTCGCTGAAAGCGCTCCTCAGATCGAGCCCGATAATCGGTGAGAAGTCCACTTTGCACAGCTCCAGCTCGAAGAGCTGATCGTGATTGTCCAGGCACAGGGTGACTCTCACCGGCACGCCGTCGGCATCGGCAAGCATTGCAGTGGCAATGTCGCTTCCGAAGACCTGGGTCCTGCTGGACAGGAACACCACGCCTCCGAATCCGACGACCTCCACGTCCTCCACCTGGGCGAGCGCCAGATCCTTCAACAACCGTTCGGACAGCTCGGTCGTCTCCGGCAGCAGCCTATGGATGAGGGAGACCTCGTCGGGGGTGAGGAATCTGGGCACGGAATGTCCTTCAGGGCACTGCATCCGCCATCGGCTGATTCTCGATCCGCCATGTCCTGGCGTAGATCAGAATGACGCTTCCGGTTGAGCTGGTCTCGATACGGAAACACTTCAGGCCGGACAGCGGATAGCCGACGGCCTTCCAACGATCAAGAAGATCAGCGAGTCCCGGCTCGTCATCGTCGACCCTGGCGAACTCAATTCCCTCGTCACCCAGTACGCCGAAGTTCATGAGCGCCGAGCACCCGTAGGCTTCCGAGAAGCAAACGGTTGCCTGCCGGCCGTCCGGCCAGCGCACGTGGACCTTTACCTCATCGCATACGCCTGGATTGCTTCTATCGATGTTGATAGCCAGCAACGTGGCGTCACACCATTCGAACGCGTTGAAATCCTCATTCATCTACGGGAACCTCTCAGACGTATACAGCTGGACGACCGAAACGTGACACCGCCGCCATTTGCTATGGCGGGCATAAGTGCTCCTGCGGGCCTTGTGGAACGGCCAGGATCTCGGCACGACGGTCGGCATCAGAGAATCGCTCGTTCCGGCAGACTGTCGGCCTAAGTAGTCATCAAACCCCGACACGGAAACAGCCAGCACTCGGCAGAGCAGCATGGTGGGATAGAGAGTCCTCTGACTGGCGACGAAGGCGTACCTCACGTGGACTCTTTGGCAAAGAACGCCGCCGCCCCTTTTTTAGGATTTCACACTCCATCCGTAGCAAGGAACGACAGAATCGGTAGCAACGGGCGCGGCCTCGCGGAAACCGCCACGTCCATGCGCCTCAGTCTCGCCGCGCATGGCCAGCCCGCTACGGATTCCTGACCCGCCACAAACAGCCCAAGCCTCGCCCCGGCAGTCGGCATCAAGGGGTGAAAGGCTCAGACCTGTAGTCACACCCATTGATGTCGCGAAACACTACTGAGTATTCCTTATGTTCATCTGCCTGCCCGGGAACGAAGAGACCGTTTGCATCAAACAATACTACCTGCGGCTTGCCGCGACTGACACGCAGACTCCGGGTGGGGCCAGCAACCTCCTCAAGGATCGGGTTGAAAATCTTCCAACTTGGGCTTCCCTTCGGTCTCTGCTCGGTGACCGCGCTCCGGGCAGCGACATGACCGTCGGGACCGTCGAGCGCAATCCGGATTGCGGGACCAGACATATGCGTCACCTCGAATCTACCAACCCAGGATTCGGCAACTGAAGCCGATTCGACATACCTTATCTGGGCCTCACTGCAGACCTTGTGACCATCAAGTGTGGAACATGCCGCACTACTCAGTGCGATCGCTAGGAAAAGCGCGACATTCTTCAATTCACCGCCCCCTGATTATCAATCGATGCTTGCCACTATCATCCCACTGTTGCCTTGACCTGATCACCGCAGGAAGAATGCTCTCCGACAAATGGCTCTGCATTGCGGCAGCACTTTGCACCTCACATTCCTGCGCGCTCTGATACCGGTTTGCGCCAATACTAGCTTCGAATCGCTCTGCGGCCGCTCTTGCATTTTCGGCCCAGCCCTGCAGGTCTCCGACATGATCCATTTCGTCACGCATCGTCGAACGCCTGATGGCAGGAGAATCATATCGGTCGCGCATCAGCACAGTGGGGGTGAGGCCAACGGCATATTCTTCAAGATAGTGGCCCGCAGCATCGCAATTGCACTTAGGGCTGATAGTCCATTCCATGGTCGTCCGAGCAAGCGTATTGGCCCTGAATTCAGATGTCGGTGCGCCCGGGTACGTCGCAGTCATGTCGCCATTTCGAGTTCCCCTCTTCCATGCAACCGGATTCAACTCCCAATCCAGCAACCCAAATGGATCCATCGAAGCGACCGGCCTCGCACTCGCATAGAGATACAACAAAATGCCACCATTCAATCCCAACGGATCGCCCTGAGAATACCGCCCGACCTCAGGGTCATACTCTCGCTGCGAGTTGTAGAAGAAGCCGCTCGCATCGGTCGCCTGCTGCCCCGGGAAACGGAGGGCCAATAGAAAGGACAGGCCATCACCATCTGGATCCGCACTCGGAATCTGGTTGCCGAACACCTCGCTCTTGTTGCTCCACTCCCAGATCGCAGCATTCCGCGTCGGGTCGATCACCACGCGCGGTGTACCCAGATGGTCCGGCTGGACATAGGCCAGCTCCGGCACACCTGTGCTTGGCACATTGATGAGTGCCACCGGGTAGTTGTCCAGCCAGATCGCCTGCTGCTGAGCCTCGCCCGTCGCCGAATAATTGCCCAGCCACTTCCCTGCCTCGCCATAGAGCGTAATCTGCGCTGCACCACCGGCCGGCTTGCGCAGCACGCGCTCACCACGATGGTTGTACGCGTAGCTCTCCAGTGTGGCGTTACCCTGCTTCACCACGTTCATGCGGTTGGCATCGTTGTAGGTGAACGTCTTGCTGCCAATGATGGTGGTGTTGCCCACAGCGTCATGGTTGCGCGCTTCGCCATCCACCGCAGTCAGGCGATGGCTGGTTGCGGGATAGGTGTAGCTGGCGGTGCCTGCCGAGGTGGTCAGTGCGGTCCGATTGCCGGTGGCGTCATACGCGTAGGTCTCAATCGGCGTGCCGGTAGCGCCGTCCTGGGTCTGGGTCAGTCGGCCTAGCGCGTCGTAGGCGTACTTGGCGAGTACCGTTGAGCCTGTGCCGTTCTTCAGCTCGGTGATCGAACCGACCGGGTCATAGCCGTAGCCCAGCGACAGGCCGCCCGCGGCCGGGTCGTGCACCGCTTGCGGTCGATAGTCCAGGTCCAACGGACGCTGCAGCTGGCGGCCATTGCCGTAGGTCCAGCCAGTCGCCGGCCCGAAGGCTGCATAGGTCACGTTGTTCACCACGATCTGGCGCGCCTGGCCGGGCCGGGTCAGGCCGATCTGGCTGATGCGGCCCTGGATATCACGCACGTAGTCGGCCACGCTGCCATCGGGGTAGGTCAGCGCGGTCAGGCGACCCGACTTGCTGTAAGCGTAGCGCAGCGTGCTGGCGACGCCGTTGACGGTCTGCACCTTGCGGGTGACCTGGCCGAAGCGATCATGGCAGTACTGGGTGCTGCCATTGGCATGCAGCACCTGGCCCACGCGCCCCTTGGCAAAGCGCTCGTCGGCGGCGCAGGCAGTCGGTGTCACGTCATAGCTGTAGCCCACGTCCAGATTGGGGTCTGGATAGGCAATGCCGATCAGGCGATTGAGCGCATCGTAGTGATAGGTGGTGGTGACGCCGCGTGCATCGGTGGCCGTCTTGCGGTTGCCGGCAGCATCCACGGTGAAGCTGCTGGCGCCACTGTCCGGGCTGACCTGCCCGGTCAGGTCACCGAACCCGTTGTAGGCATAGGTCGTATGCAGGCCTTTCGGGTCGGTGACCTGGGTGACCTGGTCCAGCGCGTTGTACTGGCTGCGGATCTCCGCCGCCACGCCGCCGACATCCTGCAGGGTCTGCGCCAGTCGGTTGAGCGGATCGTACTGCTGGCTGGTCACGCGCTGCAGGGCGTCGGTCACGGTCTGCGGGTTGCCGTTGGCATCGTAGGCAAAGCCGGTGGCGTGATTGCTCGCGTCCTTCAGTGCGGTCAGCTGGCCGAGCGTGTTGAACGTCCGTGCCAGGGTGCGACGCAGGGTGCCGCCAGTATCCAGCGTGTCTTCCTTGAGGCGGTTGCCGGCGTTGTCCAGCGTGTAGTATATGGTGTTGCCGGCGTTGTCGGCGATATCCGTCAGCCGCTGGGCGGCGTCGTAGACATAGGTAACGCTGCTGCCGTCAGGCTCGGTGACCTGTTGCGCCTGGCCGGTCGGCCAGTAGCTGATCTGGGTCACCCGGTCCTCGGCTGTGGCGGCACCGCGCACGGTGACCGAGGTCGGCCAGCCGCGGGCATGGTAGGTGTAGTCGGTCACAACGCCGTTGGTATCCTTGACCGACAACGGCCGCCCGAACGCGTCGTAAGCCAGAGTCTCGGCCGTCTGGCCCAGCGCATTGGTCACGCTGCGCAGGTCGCCCTTGCGATAGCTGCAGGCACCTCCGGTCGCGCACCCTGCATCATCCGCCGAGTAATAGGCATAGGTAACGGCATCGGCCACATCCGTGCGCGGGCCATCCACACTCTTCAGCAGCCCCTCCACCGGGCAGCTGCCTGCCGCTGCCACATCAGCGGCTTCGCAGTACGTGTAGCTGGTGATGCGCGTCTGACCGGAAGCGGTGTCGGTCACCGTGTTGGCCGTCGGCTGGCGTCGGGAATTGAAGGCCGTGCGGGTTTCGCGGCTACCGATCCGGGTGGTCAGTACCGCATTGGTTTCGACGTCGCGCGCCGTGGTCACCATACGCTGCTCGGGCAAGCCGACCGCTTCGGTCACGGTATGGATGCTGACGGCACGACCGCTTACCGGATCGGTGCCCTGCGCATAGGTGTGCTTGGTCTGGATGCCGCGGCGATCGGTGTAGGTATCCAGACGCCGGCGGAAGTCGACACTCTGGTCGTAGTAGGTTCGGCTGACCGTTCCCTGCGAATCCGTCAGGCCGGTCACCTTGCGCGACGGAGCGCTATCGCCTCCGGGTGTCAGGGTGTAGTCGGTCTGCCGCCCCAGCGCGTCGGTCACGACTGCACCGCCGTTGGGGCTGTAGGCCAGTGTCACACCATCGGCACCGCCGGCATGCTGACTGGAGATCACACGACCGATGGAATCGTAGGTGAAGGTGCTGTAGCGGCGACCGTCCTCGGCGGTGATACCGGTCAAGTGCTGGGGGAAGTCCTGGTTCTCGTAGTGATACGTCCGCACACCACCACCCGCATAGGTCACCGTGGCGACCTGGTTCTGCGGCGTGTAGGTATAGGTGGCGAGCGCAACGCCTTCGACCAGCACCGAACTGATCAACGCCTCATAGTCGTTGGACTGGTAAACGAACTCGAGCGTGCGGCCACTGCTGTGGGTGACGGCTGCAAGGCGGTCGCTGTCGTCATAGATGTAGGTCAGCGACGTGCCATCCGGGAAGCGCTTGGCGGCAAGACGCCCGTCCGCGCCGAAGGTAGAGATGGAGCCCGCTGAATACAGCGTCCAGTTGCCGTTCTGGACCAGACGATCGCCACTGTCGTCGTCCGCCTCATAGGCTTGCCCGATCTTCTTGAATGCACGCTGGAAACCAGTGCTTTCAATGATGCCCACACTGTCAACGCCATCCAGTGCCAGGTGGGCGCCCAGCGAATGGGTCCAGCCATAGCCGAAGCCACCGGATGACGTGGAGATGCCGGAGTGATAGAAGCGCGTCAGTGCGATCCAGCCCAGATCAAAGTCCTGCGCGATTTCGTACTTCTCGCCGGTTTTGACGTCACACGGATTGCCGACATTGCCGTCGCAAGGTGCCTTATTCGTCGCCTCGCTGTCCTCTTCCGAGGGACAATTCGTACCGGCGCTGTCCTTGTCGCACTTCTGCGACTTCGAGGTGATGGTAGCAACGAATTCTTCGCTGACGCAGGCGTTGTGCTTGTTGGACCACTGCGTGAACGGGATGGGGCAGTTCAAGCGTCGCGCGCGAACAAGCCCTGTCGTTCCTGCGTCGAAGGGCACGCACGGAGACTCCGCCGAATTGCTGCCCAGCATCCAGGTGACCCGATACTCCCTGACCTCCGAAATTCCATCCATCTCAGGGGCAGTGGCGACCCAGTCTCCTTCCGGCACCGCGGTTTCCCCTGGACACTGGGGATTGATGTCTTGCAAGTCTGCAATAAGCGCTTCCAGCACTTCCTCTTCGGACAAGAAGCCACCATCGCCTGCGCCGTAATAGGTCCACTCGGGGTCTGCGGGTTGAGACTTACCCATCCAGTAGGTGATCGACGTATTGCCGTTCAAGTCCACGACTTTCGACTTGATCTTGTCGACGTACTGCCAGCCGAACTGGAAATCTGGTGGGAACGGGCTGGGTGCGGGCAGGTTCTTGATGGCAGCCACCGCCGCCTGTTGGGTCTTGTACTGAGTCGCATCGCCGCCGGGCTGCGAAATGCGCCAGGTAATCTTGCTTTCCTGCGCCTGTGCCATAGCAGGGGCGAAGCAGCCGAGGGCAACAATCGCCAGCGCGGCACGCGAGAGGGTCTTCAGTCGTTCCAACATCCCTGTTCTCCTTCCTGGACGAACACAGCGCCGGCGGGAACGAGAACGCGGAGGTGTTCCCCGCGCCATGCTTCGGATCGTCCCTGGTCCGGAATGCGGCAGTGCCACATGCCGCTTTTATCGTTGAGGACGCTTACATATTCAAGTGTGGAGACGCGGAACCGATCACAGATTCAAGCATCCGTAACGATTCAGCGGACCGCGCCCTTTCCCCATGACTTCCTGCACAGGGAGTCGGTGTTATACCTCACTACATTACCAGCACGACCTGTCGCGAGGTCGGCAGGCTGCGGCACTCCGCTGCAGACCTGACCCATCGGAAGGGCTGGCACGCGTCACGGCCCAGGGGAATGGCAATGAAGAGCAGCCGAGTGACGTTGTGGGTGCTGGCCGCGATGATGGTCGCTGCAGGCACCGCCCACGCAGGGGAAATCCAGGTGGATCGCGGCGCCTACGCACTGCAGGCCGAAGAGACCGGGGCCGGCCCGATCACCGTAGTCTTTGAATCCGGTTTCGGGCAGGGCGCGGGCGCCTGGAAGGAGGTGGTTGCGGGTCTGGGACGCGACTATCACAGCATCACCTACGCCCGTGCAGGACTCGGCAAATCCGGTAGCGACGGTCACCCCAAGCGCATCGATGGGCATCTGGCCGACCTCACGGCCGTGATCGATACGCTCGC
The DNA here is from genome assembly GCF_003970865.1 of Stenotrophomonas maltophilia. Taxonomy (GTDB): domain Bacteria; phylum Pseudomonadota; class Gammaproteobacteria; order Xanthomonadales; family Xanthomonadaceae; genus Stenotrophomonas; species Stenotrophomonas maltophilia_AR. The sequence continues at coordinate 8,062 of NZ_RXLZ01000006.1, forward strand.
ACCCGGTCGCCGCGTTGTGCTGGTGGGTCATTCCTATGGCGGTCTGCTGGCCACGGAGTTCGCACGCCGCCATCCGGAGCGCCTGCAGGGCCTGGTGCTGGTGGACCCGGCCACGATGGGGCAGCGCCATGCGTTCAAGCAGGCCGACAGTGCCCGCCTGCAAGCGGACGATGCCCAGCTGCGGGCAATGCTGCCGCCGGCCATGGCTGCCGACTACGCCGTGCTGACCGAACAACTGGATGCACCCGGTGCGGAGACCCCGCGCACGATGCCGGACGTGCCCGTGGCGCTGCTGACTGCAACCCAGCTCGCTGCCGAACCGCTGTTCTTCGAAGAAACCGCAGTGGGCAAGGCACTCTGGAAGGCACAGCACGCCCTGCTCTTCTCGGGGTTCACCCGCGGTACGCATCGCTATCTGTCGACGGGGCACACCCTCCAGCGCGAGGATCCTGCTGCGGTGGTGGCCGCGATTCAATCAGTCTCCGGTACCTTGAAGTAGCCGTTCCAGGCAACGGCTTTCCGGATTGTTCCCTGCTACTGCCCACGCAGGCGCACCGCAAAATACCGCGTCGGGGAAAGGCCAAGCGCCTTCTTGAACATCGTGATGAAGGCCGTCACCGACTCATAGCCCAGCGTCTCGGAAACGCGTTGTACTGGTGCACCACCGGCGAGTTCACGAATGGCGATGAGCAGATGCAACTGCTGTCGCCAGCGCCCGAAGGACAAACCCGTTTCTCGCTCAATCAGCCGGGTCAACGTGCGCTCGCCCAGGGCCAGGCGCATGGCCCACTGGCGGATGGTGCTGCGGTCTGCCGGATCAGCCGACAATGCCGCAGCCAATGCACGCACCTTCGGGTGATCGCTGACCGGCAACGACAGATGCTCGGCCGGCATCTGCACCAGTTCGTCCAGCAGCACCCGCGCCAGCCGGTCGGTGTGACTGCCATGCGGGTAGTCCAGCGGCACATCGGCCAGGTGCAGGATCATCTCGCGCAGCATCGGGGAGATCGCCAGCGTCACGCACTGCATGGGCAGATCGACGATGCCGGGTTCGACGAACAGATAGCACAGGCGGGCGTTGGCCGTGGCGCGGTTGCTGTGCGGCATGCCACCCGGAATCCAGACGCCACACTGCGGCGGCACGATCCACAACGCATTGGCCACTTCGCAGGTCACCGCTCCATGCAGCGCAAGAATGAGCTGACCCTTGCGGTGCTCATGCACGGGAATTTCCGCGTCATGCTCGGCCACCTGCAGGCGGCTGGCAACCGCCGGGCGATCGGTCTCGTCCGGGTCCAGGTCAAAGCCGGGGAGCGAAATGCGAGCCATTCTCACATTGACCGGTTTTAGCGATTGGTTGTCATTGTAGCGAAATTCGCCGTTGCGGCCGATCACTAGCATGGCCCGCATGCACTTCCCCACGTCTTTCCGTCCCCACGTATTCCAAGCATTTGCCCGGTTGAAAAGCCCCGCCCCCAGGACCGACCAGGAGGCGGTGCTGTTCTCGCTCAAATGCCTGCTCGCCGCGTCGCTGGGGCTGTATGTCTCTCTAAGGATCGGCCTGAATCGCCCGTTCTGGGTGATCGGCACGGTCTATCTGGTGTCGCAGCCCCTTTCCGGGGCAACACTGAGCCGCGGCCTGTTCCGCCTGCTCGGTACCGTGGGCGGGGCCATCGCCACCGTTGCGCTGGTGCCACGCTTCGCCAATGCGCCGCTGGTGCTGAGCGCCGCGCTCGCCACGTGGATGGCGCTGTGCCTGTACCTGGCGATGCTCGACCGCACGCCACGTGCGTACGCGTTCCTGCTGGCCGGCTATACCACCAGCCTGATCGGGTTTCCTGCGGTGATGGTGCCGGGAGAGGTGTTCACCATCGCCATCACGCGCGTGCAGGAAATCGCCATCGGCATCCTGGCCGCAACGCTGGTACATGGGCTGGTGCTGCCGCGCCGGGTCTCGATGCGCGTGCACGCACGAGTTGCTGCCGTGCTGGAAGATGCGGAACGATGGACACGCGACATGCGCGCCAGTGCATCGGACACGGTGCTGGCGACGGACCGCTCAAAAGTAGCAGCCGACCTGCTCGAACTGCATGTGCTGTCGATCCACCTGCCCTTCGACAGCGCCCACGGCGTGGCCCAGGTGCAGATCCTGCGTGCCCTGCATGACCGGATGCTGGACGTACTGATGCTGTCCAGCGCGGTGGAAGATTCCATCGCCCGGCTGCGTTCACCGCAGGCCGGCACAATGGATGCAAGCGGCTGGCGCGATCTGCTGCAGGCCAGCCTCGCCGCGCAACGGGCCGAACTCGACCTCGCCCACGCCGACTGCCGCGTGCTGCAGGCACAACTGCACACTGCCCGCCCCGATTGGCGCCTGCATGTGCCTGACCGTCTTGCGCGGAATGTGCAGGGCGCAGTGATTCACCGGGATCACAGGAACGCCGCGCGCAGCGCACTGGGGGCGTTCGTAGGCATCCTGCTGAGCTGCGTGCTGTGGATCATTACGGGCTGGTCGGACGGCGCCACGGCGGTGTCCATCATCGGCACTGCATGCGTCCTGTTCGGCACCCTCGAAGCACCGGCACCACACGTCACGCGCTATCTGGTGGGATCGTGCATCGGCGTTGCCGTCGGCCTGGTCTACGGTCTGCTGATCTTCCCGGCGCTGTCCGATTTCGTCGGCCTGATTGCCGCGCTCGCGCCGGTGCTGCTGCTGTGCGGATCGTTCCTGGCCCGGCCGCCCTTCATCATGGCCGCCCTGGGCGTGGTACTGACCTTCCCGCTCATCGCAGGCCTGGGTGCGACCAATACGGTCAACATCGTCGGCGCACTCAACAACAGCATTGCGTTGTTCGTCGGTACGACAATGGCACTGTGCAGCATGCAGTTGTTCCAGACCGCCGATGCGGGCCGCAACCGCGCACGGTTGGAGCGTTCGATCCGTCGGGACATCGCACGACATGCCGCCGGCCAAGGTGATGTGACCCGCGCCTGGCTCAGCCGCATGCTGGATCGAATCGGGCTGCTCGCTCCCAGGTTGCAGGGCCGTTCCAGTGCGGCACACGACCTGCGGGCATTGTTTGCGGACGTTCGTGCGGCACGTGCATCCAGCCAACTCCGTGCGCTGGAAAAGCGGCTGCACAACCCGCAGGTCCGGGCGCTTCATGCGGTGCTGATCGAACGCATCGCTGCACATTTCAGGGTTCGCGCCCACTCGGCACGCAGTGTCGACACCCATCTTCTGGAACTGCTGGACCGCATGCGCGAGGCAGCGGCGGCCAGCAGCGGGGCTGATCAGGGGCATCTGTCGCACCTGCTCTGCGGGTTGCGCCGCGACCTGCTGGCATCCCCGCTTACCCATCGGCACTGACCTCATGCTTTCTGACCTTTCCATCGATGGCGTGCTGATCCCCGGCCTGCTCGCCGTGGCCGCCGCCGCGCTGTTGCTGTCGATGCTGACCTCACGTCTGCTCGCCAGCCTCGGCCTGTACCGGTTGTTCGCCGCGCGGCCCTTGGTGGGCCTGTCCCTGTTCGTGATCCTGGCGGAGCTGATGATCCGGCTCTCGCCCCTGCTCGAGAAATGAAATGAAACACCTGCTTGCTGTCACCGGACGCTGGAGCGCAACGCTGGCCGTGTGTGCGCTCGCCGCCATTGCCGCGCTCTCCCTCTGGAATCGTTACGAAATGCGCCCGTGGACGCGGGATGGGCGGGTGCGCGCCGATGTGGTGCGCGTTGCGTCGGACATGGGGGGACTGGTCACCCAGGTGCTGGTGCACGACAACCAGCGGGTCAGCGCCGGACAACTGCTGCTGGTGCTGGATCAACCGCGCTTCGCTGCCGCGCTTGAGAAGGCCGACGCAGCGGTCAGCAGCGCACGCGCGACGCTGGCGCTGGCCCGCCGCGAATCGACGCGGGACAACGCACTTGGCAACCTGGTCGCCTCGGAAACACGCGAACGCAATGCCGCCAAGGTCGATACCGAGCTGGCCGCGCTGGCGCAGGCACGGGCCGAACAGCGCGTTGCCCAGCTCAACGTGCAACGCACCGAGGTACGCGCGACCACCGATGGCATCATCACCAACCTGGACCTGCACGCGGGCGACTACCTGCAACCCGGTGCGCAGGCGCTGGCGCTGATCGACACCCGCAGCCTGCGTATCGAGGGCTACTTCGAGGAAACCAAACTGGCCTGCATCACCGAGGGCGATGCCGCCGTGGCCCGGCTGATGGGCGACGACCACGACGTCCGCGGACACGTGGACACCATCGCCGCCGGCATTGCCGACGATCAGCGCTCAAGCACACACAACCTGCTGCCCGCCGTGGCGCCGACCTATACCTGGGTGAGGCTGGCACAGCGCATCCCGGTACGCATCCGTATCGATGATGCTCCACCGGATACGCGTCTGATCGTGGGTCGCACTGCAAATGTGACCATCACGCCCTCGGCACAGGGAGCCTGCGAGTGAGCTTGCGAACAGTGCGAGGTGGGCTGCTTGCCCTGCTGCTGCCCATGACGGCCTGCGTGTCCGGCCCCGACTATCACCTGCCTGCGAATGCCGTCGCAGCCTCCCCCCGGGCGGCGCAGGCGTTCGTCTCGGGCCAGGAGGCATCGTTCAGCCACGACGCGCCACCGGATCGATGGTGGCAACTGTATGGCGACCCCCAGCTTGACGCCTACGTACGCGAAGCACTGGCGGCCAATACCGACCTGCGCGCCGCCGATGCCAACCTTCGGCGCGCCAGCGCAACCGTGCTGGAGTATCGCGCACGCGGTGCCGTGCAGGCCGACGTGGATGCATCGGGCACGCTCGCCCATGCCGGTGGTTACACCCACGCGTCGGCCGCGCCGCAGTCCTATGCGCTGGGTCTTCACCTCGCCTATCCGCTGGACCTCGCAGGCGGCATCCGCCGCGGCATCGAAGCCGCCAACGCGAACGCGGAGGCGGTTGCTGCGGCACGGGACCAGGTCCGCGTGGTCGTCGCTGCTGCCGTCACCCGTGCCTATCTGCAGGTGTGCACCAGCAATCACACGCTCGCCGCAACCCGGCAGGTGCTGGCGATACAGCGCGCCACGCTGGAGGCAACCCGACGCCTGGCTGCGGGCGGGCGCGGAACGGACTTCGATGTCAGCCGTGCCGGTGCAGCCGTCAATCGCAGCGCGGCGGCGATACCGCACCTGCTGGCGGAACGGCAGGCCTCACTGTTCGAACTGGCCGCACTGATGGGCAAAGTCCCGGCAGACTATCCCAGGGAAGCAGAAGGGTGCCCACAGCCCCCTGAGCTGGAGCAAGCATTGCCGGTCGGTGACGGCTGGCAGCTGCTCCAGCGGCGCCCTGACGTACGCGCAGCCGAACGCAGCCTGGCCGCCGCGACTGCAATGATCGGTGTCGAGACGGCGGGACTCTATCCGCAGATCACTCTGGGTGCCTCTTCGGGCGTGGCTGGCACACCGGCGCATCTGCTGTCAGCCGACAGCTTCGGTGCGAGTATCGGCCCCGTGCTGTCATGGCACTGGCCCAACCGCCGCGCGGCCAAGGCCCGCATCGCAGCGGCGGGTGCCAATACAGATACTGCTCTCGCTTCCTTTGACGGCATCGTGCTGCAGGCACTGCGCCAGACCGAGACCGCGCTTTCTGCCTGCACGCAGGAGCTTGAACGCGAGCGCAGCCTGGCGCAGGCGCGTGGGGACGCAGCGCGGGCCGCTGGGCAGGCACAGCAGCTCTACCGTTTCGGCAGGATCGATTTTCTCGACGTGCTTTCGGCGCAGGCCGCGCTGGCAGATGCCGAGTCCGCGTTGGCCGCCTCGCGCGCGCAGCGCATTGATCGCCAGATGGATCTGTTCCTGTCCCTGGGGGGTGGCTGGACCGCGAGCAGTCCGGCCGAGGGTGTGCCGCGCTGAGTCCGTTTTCGCAACATCGATCGCCCTGCGCGATCTGCCCGCGAAAGCGGCACCCACATCCGTGTTCGCTCGCATGGACTGCCCTGTTCGCAGCTCACGGTGTTGCGTGCTGGGCCGCAGCAGCGAGAGTTCTGGCAGTCCGACACTGAGTGGCTGCGCGTTCAGATCGCCACCGGCTTGATAATCGGCGCGCTGCAGCGTTGAATGCGGAACGCGCCGGAGCTCCGCCACCGTGGGCCCGGGCGTGCTTCCCTCACTGCGGCCGACATGAATGATGACAATCACTGGGTTCCCGGGCGCACTGCTCGTCGCTTGCCTTCTCGCAGGCCCGCCGGCGCAGGCAGGCCAGAGGGAATCATCCTCCGACGTCAAGGCCATCGAACAGGTGGTCGAATCGTTCCGCGCCTCGCTGATCAACAAGGACAAGCCAACCTACATGGGCCTGTTCTTCTCGGACAAACCGGAAGACATCGGCTGGCAGTTCGTATCCGAGGACGTGCGCCTGCAGGACATCCGCAAGGCCAAGCCCGATGCGATCAAGGCACGGCGGATTCCCGCCAACAACTTCATCGCGCTGATCGACGGGGCGGTGGCTTCGCCGAAGCCAAAGGAGGAGAAATTCTCCAACACTAAGATCGAGACAGATGGCGATGTGGCCTCGGTGTCGTTCGACTACAGCTTCCACGACGATGGGGTGAAGACCAACTGGGGCAAGGAGATGTGGCAGCTGATCCGGACCGAACAGGGCTGGAAGATCTTCTCGGTGATCTACTCGGTCCGCGATTCACGCAGCCCAGCCGAATGAGCGATCTGTCAGACTGGTGCACACCGTTCGTCCACGCCAGCCAGACCCGATGACCCGCATTGCCGACCTCAGCGCCGACCAGCTCGCGCACCACGCCCTCAACATCTTCATCGCCCAGGGCCGCCACGTGGAAGGCGCACGGGTGATCTACCGGGCACTGCAACTGGACCCGCACCATCCCGGTGCGCTGCGCTGCCTGAGCGATTTCCTGGCCCACGAGGGCACCGAGCCCTTCGCGGCAGCCACGCTGGAGTACGCCCTGTCCGGCACCGTTCCACTGAATGACGATGCGCGCCGGATGCTGGATGACCTGCGCTTTCTCGACATCTGGTCCTGGGGATTCTCCCGGCACGTCTCCGGCGAAACCAACCTCAGCGGCGAAGCCTTCCAGCAGCGCGAGGACTTCGTCTTCGATGGCCCGGCCTATGCGGCCTTCCTCAACACGGTCACCGAGCCAGCCGGATCGCTGCAGGGCGCCTTCCAGGCGGCCGTCCGCATCTGCGGGTTGATGTGCGGCCTGTTGCGCCATGCGGAGAAGGACAATCCGGCGTTCGATGACGTGCTGCGATCTTCCGATTTCGTCGAGACCGAGGCGTACCCGGCATGGCTGGCCTCGCCGACGGATGAGCTGGACACCCTTGACCAGACCATCCAGGCGCAGCGCCAGGGCGGCTGAAGGAAAATCCAACGGGCGTCCGACGCTTTCCCGACGCCCGCGTGCACATGCTCTCGTCAGGTCATTTCATGGCAGGACTGGCATGCAGCCACCTCACCCCAGGGACAGCGGCAAGTACCCGCACGGCAAGACCGGCCTTCGCCGCATCTTCCATACGCTGATCCATTCGCGCGATGGCTTCATCGCAACGTTCCGCGGCGAAGCGGCCTTCCGGCAGCTGTTGCTGCTGCATGCGCTGCTGATCGCTACCGCGTTCCTGCTGGACATCAGTGCGATCGAACGCGCTGTGGTGCTGGCGGTCTGCTTCATCAGCCTGCTGGTGGAGCTGCTCAACTCGGCCATCGAAGCGGTGGTCGACCGCATCTCGCTTGACCACCACCCGCTATCCAAGAACGCCAAGGACATGGGCAGCGCCGCACAGACCACCGCACTGCTGATGGTCGGCACGGTGTGGGGTGTGATCCTGCTAGGCTAGCTCGTGCCCGACCCGCCGGGCAAGGCCCGGCGCTATCTCGTGTTGATGCGTTACTGCGCCGCCAGGGCGAAATCCAGACCCGCACACACCGCCGCCACCTGGGCGTCGTTGCATTCCTGCGGGTTGGTGCGCGGGCTGTCCGGGTAGACCTCGGTGGTGGTGGCAAAGCGTGCGTCGGTGAAGCCGGCGCAGGCGCCGATCGAACGCGACTCGCCCCAGACCACGCCCGGCGACTGCAATGGCAGGCCGACCAGGTTGCCCTCGGCGTCGGCCGGGGCGATATGGGTGACCGGGGCGACGGCGGTGATCAATGCCTTCTGGAATTCGGCCTGCGGATCTTCGCTGTTGCCGATCACGTAGAAGCCATCCGGAATGGTGTCGCGCTCGAACGGCTTGCCGTCGCGGGCGCAGCGGGCCGGATCGAACTCCTGCAGGTCGCTGTCTGTGGTCTCGTGCAGGTCCAGGTGCACCAGCAGTTTCGGCTTGCGCTCGGCAACCCAGGCCATCAGCGCGGCCGCTTCCTCGATCTGGCCGCCGTCACGGAAACTGCGGTTCGGGTCGATGGCATCCGGGTTCCAGCGCTGGATGCGCTCGTAGCCCCACGGGCTGACGCACGGCGCCACGATCAGGTTCAGCCGGCCCAGGTAGCGCTCGGCCTGCTGTTCCAGGAACTGCAGGGCGCCATGCACGCCGCTGGTCTCGTAGCCATGCACGCCACCGGTGATCAGCGCGGTCGGCAGGGCCGGGTTCCAGTCGTGGTTGACCACGGCGAACAGCGGGTAATGGTCCGGCGCATAGTCCAGCTGGCCGTACTGGATCACGTCGAAGCTGTCGTCCAGGCGCTCAAGGGCGGCCACCACGTCGTCGTGATAGCTGCGCTGGCGCTGCTGGCGGGCCCGCCACTGTGCGCGTTCCGCGTCGCCCCAGGGCTGTCCAGGGGTGCCGATCGGGTAGAACTGCGCAACAGTCATTGGGTACTCCAAGGGTCGAACGGGATGGGTGCAGCCGGTCATTCTAAGCCTTGTCGCGCCTGCGGGTCCCCTCCCCCGGCCCGGCCTTCATCCAGGCCGGGTCATCTGGTTGTAAAATCAACGGTTTTTGGCCCCTCACCCCTTGATGGCGAACGCAGCGCAGCCGGTCCTGGGTGGACCGGAGTTCCTCCGCCTGCTCGCCCGTCTCAGCGACGGCGCGATGCCGGCCACCAGTCCCGCCCTGACCGATCGCCTCGGCCAGTGGGTGGACTGGAGCCGTGCCGTGGCCCTGTCCGGAGCGCTCGGCGGACGCCTGCCCGAGCCCGGTGAAGCCGCCGAAGCGGTCCAGGATGTGCTGGCCGACTGCGCCCAGGCGCACGCCAGCCTGCTGGCCTCGATCCGTGAGGATGCCGAGGCCGAGCGCCTGCTGGACCTGGCCGAAGCCGCCGCTGCACCCAACTTTGCCTCGCTGCGCCAGCGCTATCGGGTGCTGCAGCAGGCCATCCAGACCGCCACTGGGCGCCTGCGCGGCCGCCTGCGCGACCAGCTGGTGCAGGTTTCGCCCGAGCTGGCGCGGCTGGCCGAGGTCGATGCGGTGATGGAACAGACCCTCACCCCGCGCGAGCACAGCCTGCTGGCCACGGCGCCGGCAGTGCTCGGCGCCCGTTTTGAACGCGTGCACGGCCAGCCCGGTTGGCGCGCGGCCTTCCGCCATGACATGCGCACCCTGCTGCTCGCCGAACTGCAGCTGCGCTTCCACCCGATCGAAGGGCTGCAAGACGCCCTGCGCTCCCACTGACCGGAACACCATGTCCAGAACTGCTTTCCATGTCGTTGTTTTCCTTGTCGGCCTGCTGGCCGTGTGCTGGATCGGCATTGGCTACGTTTCGGTGCATCCGCTGGGTGCAGCGGTGGCGGCGATCATCGCGGCCTGCTACATCGCCGGTGGCGTGGAGCTGTACCGCTACCGCCAGGCCAGCAACGGCCTGCGCGCCGCACTGAACGACCTGTCCAGCGCGAAGGAAAGCCTCGCCCCCTGGCTGGAGCGCGTGCCGGTGGGCCTGCGCAACGCCGTGCGACTGCGCGTGGAAGGCGAGCGCACCGCCCTGCCCGCACCGATACTGACCCCGTACCTGGTCGGCCTGCTGGTGCTGCTGGGCATGCTCGGCACCCTGCTGGGCATGATGGACACGCTGCGTGGCACCGGCCTGGCCCTGCAGAGCGCGACCGACATGGCCGCGATCCGCGGCTCGCTGGCGTCGCCGGTGCAGGGCCTGGCGGTGGCATTCGGCACCTCGATCGCCGGCGTGGCCAGCTCGGCCATGCTCGGCCTGCTGGCAGCGCTGCTGCGTCGTGACCGCCTGCAGGCCGTACAGCAGCTGGACCGCGCCATTGCCGGCGACCTGCATCCGTACTCGCAGGCCTGGCAGCGCGCCGAATCGCTGCGCCTGCTGCAGGCACAGTCCGCGGCGCTGCCGGCGCTGGTCGACCGCCTGCAAGCGATGACCAGCGCGTTCGAACAACACAGTTCGTCTGTCAATGAGCGCCTGCTGGCCGGCCAGGCCGAGTTCCTGACCCAGAGCCAGGCCCTGCTGGAACGCCTGGCGGTGTCGCTGCAGCAATCGCTGCGCGAAGGTGCCGAAGCCAGCGCCGCCGCCATCGGTGGTGCGCTGCAGCCGATGACCGAGGCCACGCTGGCTGGCCTGGCCCGTCACGGCGAAGCACTGCACGCCCGCGTCGAGCAAGCCGTGCAGCAGCAGCTGGCCGGCCTGAGCGACGGTTTCGAGCGCAGCCGCGTCGCCACCGAGGCCAGCTGGGCCAAGGTGGTGAGTGAACAGACCCAGGCACAGCAGGCACTGGTGGGCGATCTGCGCCAGCACCTGCAGGCCTTCAGCGATGGCCAGGCCACGCATGCCGAAGCGCTGGTCGCACGTATCGGCGAGCGCCTGCAGGCCGACGCACAGGGCAATGCAGGGGCCTTGCGCGCCGCCGCCGAACAGCAGCAGGCGCTGAACAGCGCGCTGGTCGAGCGCCAGCAGCAGGCGCTGCTCGCAGCCGGTCAGCAGCTGGACGAGCATGCGCAGGCGTTGCTGCAGGCACTGGAACAGCGCCACAGCGCCAGCCAGTCGCTGCTGCAGGACCACGAACAGCAGCGCTCGCAGGATTGGCAGGCCGCGCAGGCCGCCGCCGCAACCGCGCATGCCGAACTGCAGGCCAGCCTGGACAGCCGCGAACAGCAGCGCCAGGCGCACTGGGACGCGGTCAGCGCCGAGCTGCAGCAGGCACACGCCACGCTGCAGGCGCAGCTGCAGGCCGGCGACGAACAGCGCCTGCAGCGCTGGAGCGATGCCTTGCAGCATGTTTCCACCGACCTGGCCGAGCGCCTGCAGGCCAACGGCGAACGCCTGGCCGCGCAGCAGCAGCAGGTCTGCGACACGCTGGCGGCCACCGCGCAGCAGATCGGCGAGAACGGTCGCGCACAGGCCAGCGCCACGCTGGCCGAAGTGTCTACCCTGCTGCAGACCGCCGCCGCCGCACCCAAGGCCGCTGCCGATGTCATCAACGAGCTGCGCAGCACGCTCTCGGAGAGCCTGGTGCGGGACAACGCGATGCTGGAAGAACGTGGCCGCCTGCTGGCCACCGTGCAGACCCTGCTGGATGCAATCAACCACGCCTCGCACGAACAGCGCACGGCGATGGACGCGCTGGTCGGCGGTTCCGCCGAGCTGCTGGAACGCGTCGGCAGCCGCTTCACCGACCATATCGCCGCCGAGACCGGCAAGCTGGATGGCATTGCCGCGGCGCTCAATGGCAGCGCCGGTGAAGTGGGCCAGTTGGCCGGCACCTTCGGCGACGCGGTTGCGCAGTTCGGCAGCGCCTCCACCGAGCTGTCCGGCCGCCTGGAACAGATCGGCGGTGCGCTGGATGCCTCGCTGGCGCGTAGCGACGAGCAGCTGGCCTACTACGTGGCGCAGGCGCGCGAGGTGGTCGACCTCAGCCTGCTGTCGCAGAAGCAGGTGATGGAAGAACTGCAGCAGCTGGCCACGCGCCGCGGCAAGGCCGGTAGCGCATGAGCGACGAGCTGGAGGTCGATGGCGGGTCGCACGCCCCGATCTGGGCCGCCTTCGGCGACCTGATGTCGGTGCTGCTGGGCGCGTTCGTGCTGATCCTGGTCGGCGTGGTTGCCGTGCAGCTGGAACTGTCGCAGCGGCTGGACCAGGAAGTGAAGCAGCGCCAGGCCGAAGCCAAGCGCCTGCAGACATTGGAGCAGGCACTGGCGGGCCCGTTGGCCGCCGGTCGGGTGACGCTGGTGGATGGCCGCATCGGCATCAGCGGCAGCGTGCTGTTCGCGCTGAACTCCGACCAGCTGCAGCCGGAAGGCCAGGAGCTGCTGCGCAGCCTGGCCGCGCCGCTGGCCGCCTACCTGGGCAGTCGCGAAGAGATCCTGATGGTCAGTGGCTTCACCGATGACGCACCGGTGCGGGAAGGCAACCGCCGCTTTGCCGACAACTGGGAGCTGTCGGCACAGCGGTCGCTGACCGTGACCCGCACCCTGATCACCGATGGCGTACCGGCCGACGCCGTGTTCGCCGCTGCGTTCGGCAGCGAGCAGCCGGTCAGTTCCAATGCAAGCGAAGACGGCCGCGCACGCAACCGCCGCGTGGAGATCGCGCCGATTCCCAAGCCCAAGGCTCCGGATGCCAAGTAAGCCACCAGCGCTCGAAGGCCTGCGCGCACTGGTGCGCGACCTCGATGCGGGGTCGCGCTCGCTGCCGCATTACCCGCAGGTGCCCATGCTGCAGCAGGTGCAGCGCGAATGGTCGGAGCTGCGCAGCGAACTGCAGGTGCGCCGCTCCCTGCGCACCGAAGCCCCGGCCGACGGCGGCCCGCTGAACTCGGCGGTGCTGGTGCAACGCATGCTGGACACGATGCAGGCGACCAGCCCCGGCTACCTGCGCCACTTCATCGACTACGTGGACACCCTGTCCTGGCTGCAGGCGCTGCAGGATGGTGCCGCCAGCGGCGGTGATACCGCAAAGCCGAAGCGCACGCGCAAGCCGCGCAACGCGGGTTGATCGCGCTTTGACGCCGACCTCGTTCGGCGCTCCTGGATACGACACTCCTGATCCGCGTTTCTGGTAGACGCCAACCTTGGTTGGCGCTCCACCAACGACGCTGCGCATGCCAACCAAGGTTGGCATCCACCAATGCATGCGTCGGCATGCCACGCGTATAGCGGTGTCACCAGACAGTCATCTGTCTAGCGCACCATTTTCACGTTGACCCACGGCGCCCGCAGCGCCTGCGGTCGCATCGGCTGTCTCCCCTTTTGAACTCCATGAGCTCCGCACCCATGCGGTGGCTCGTGCCTGCCTGAGTGTCCGTAACATGACGAAGACTTTGTTGGCCGCCGCGCTGTCGATCGCGCTCGCTCCCGCGGCCTGGGCGCAGGATGCTGCCCCGACCTCCAGCACGCCCTCCGCCACCACCCTCGATGCGGTCTCGGTGATCGGCAGCGGTGAAGCCCGCCAGGTGCAGCGCATCACCCGCGAGAACCTCGACATCCTGCCGCCGGGTACCAGCCTGCAGAAGACCCTGAACCTGCTGCCGGGCGTCAATGCACAGTCGGCCGATGCGCTGGGCACCAACGAGCAGTCGATGACGCTCAGCCTGCGCGGCTTCAACTCCACCCGTCTCGGTTACACGCTCGACGGCGTGCCGCTGGGCGATGGTGCGTACAACAACTACAACGGCCTGACCATCAACCGTGCGCTGATCAGCGAGAACATGGCCGGCGCGGAACTGGCGGTGGGCATCGGCAGCCTCGGCACGCCGTCCACCAGCAACCTCGGCGGCACCATCTCCTATACCTCCGACCGCCCGGCCCAGGAACTCGGCGGCCGCGTGGTGCAGACCTTCGGCAGCGATGCCAACCGCCGCACCTTCGTGCGTGTGGACAGCGGCGAGTACAACGGTTTCTCCGGCTACGTCTCCGGCATGAATGCCGTCTCCGATCTGTGGAACGACCAGACCGCCTACAACAAATCCACCACCAAACAGTTCAATGCCAAGGGCGTGTGGAACTTCGGCCGCGGCCAGATCACCGGCTTCGTCGATACCTCGCGCACCACCCAGGCGGACTACTTCTACCTGTCCAAGGACGAGATGTCGCGTGGCCTCGGCTGGGACTGGGGCGGCTACGCGCCGGACTGGAACAAGGCCGTGGCCAAGGCCTACTGCAATACCGCCAGCCTCAACGCGAAGAAGTGCGACAGCAGCGGTCCGGACAAGGATGCCGATGGTGCCTTCACCGCCGGGCAGATCCTGCGCGATGACAACCTCTACTACCTGGCCGGCGACTTCTTCCTGGCCGATGGCTTCAGCCTGCGTGCCCTGGCCTACCACCACGATGACCGCGGCGAAGGTCACAACTGGAACAGCGGCGCCTGGTCGAACAAGGGCACGGCGCAGGAGATCCCGATCATCTTCCGCAACACCATCTACACCATCGACCGCGATGGCGGCACGCTGTCGTTCGACTGGGAGCTGGGTGCACATCGCATCGAAGGCGGCGTCTGGTACGAGCGCAACACCAGCAGCGCCGAGCGCTACCAGACCGCCGTGGATGGCCCGCGCGACCTGAGTGGCATGAATACCCTGCCCTCCGACGTCGGCGTGTTCGCCCAGCGCACGCGTTGGAAGACCCATCAGTTCTTCCTGAAAGACACCTGGCGCCTGCTTGATGATCGCCTGACGCTGGAGTTCGGCGCCAAGAGCCCGCATGCCACCTCCGATGCACAAGCACTACCGGGCGACGCGAAGACGCCGATCTCGCCGACCTCGAACAACCAGTTCGCCACCGGCTCGCTGAAGGCCAGCAAGAATTTCCTGCCCAGCATCGGCGCCAACTTCCGCCTGGCCGAGCACCACGAAGTGTTCGCCAGCTACGCCGAGAACATCGCCATGTTCCAGGGCGGGTTCAAGCTGGGCCCGCAGGCGGTCAGCCAGGCCACCTGGAATGCGCAGGGCAACCTGAAGCCGGAGGAGTCCCGCTCGCTCGAAGCCGGCTACCGCTTCGTCACCGATACCCTGCAGGCCTCGATCGCCGCCTACGACGTGCGCTTCGACAACCGCCTGCTGCAGTACAACCCCTGTGACTCGCGTCAGCCGGTCGGCCCGACCTGCGGCAACCGCTTCTACAACGTGGGCGGCGTCGACAGCCGCGGTGCCGAGCTGACCGTGCTGTGGACCCCGAACGAGCACTTCAGCTGGTACACCTCGGCCTCGCTGAACCGTTCGACCTACGCCTCCAACTACGTGCAGGCCGGTGTGGAGCAGCAGATCAAGGGCAAGATCCAGACCGATACGCCCAAGCAGCTGCTGGCCACCGAGATCAGCTGGCGTGACAACGGCTGGTTCGCCAGCCTGCGTGGCAAGTACACCGGCGAACGCTTCTACACCTACACCAACGACCAGGGCTTCGGCGGCTTCACCGTGTTCGATCTGGCCGGTGGCTATGACTTCGGCCAGGTCGGCTTCGCCAAGGGCATGCGCCTGTCGTTCAACGTGACCAACCTGACCAACAAGCGCTACGCCAGCAACCTGGACTCGAGCGTGTTCGCGCCCAGCGACCCGGCCGGCAAGCTGTATGTGTTCCATGCCTCGGCACCGCGCCAGGTGTTCGGTACGATCGACCTTCGCTTCTGATTGACCGCCCGGAGTCCACCGATGCTCACGACCGCCCTGCTGCTGGCCACCCTCTCCGCCAGCGGATACTCCGCGCCGCATGAGGCGACGGGCGCACCGCCGCGCACCCTGCAGCTGGGCGGTCGCACCTATGTGGACAAGGGCCTGGTCGCCGCCGGGCGGCTACCGGCGGGCACGGTGGACTTCCTGGGCGACACGCTGGGCTCGTTCTCGTCGCTGGCGGTGCAGCCCGGTACCTGGAAGCGCACTGCCAACGGCTACGAAGGCGTGCTGTGGACCCTGCCCGACCGCGGCCGCAACGACCCCGAGGCCGGCCTGTTCTACGACTACACCGGCCGCGTGGAGCGCATGCAGCTGCGCATCGACATCTCCCCGGGCAAGCCTGCGCTTGGCACGCTGACCATGGTGCCCGACAAGGGCGTGGTGCTGAAGGACTTCAACGGCCAGCCGTTCACCGGTGCCGACCCGGGTGACCACACGGTCACCCAGCGCGAGGTGGTGCTGCCCTCGCCGGCCAGCGGCGCAGGCGCGGGCAAGGTCTCGCTGGATGCCGAGTCGCTGCAGTTCACCGCCGATGGCCACTTCTATATCGGCGACGAGTACACCGCAAACGTCTACTACTTCGATGCGCAGGGCCAGCTGCAGGGTGTGATCGTGGCACCGCCCGCGATCCGTCCGCAGCGCGATGGCAAACCAGCGTTCGGTTCGCTGGCGCCACCGCAGACCGGCCGCCGCAACAACCAGGGCGTGGAAGGCATGGGCCTGTCACCCGACGGCACCCGCCTGTTCGTGGCGCTGCAGAGCGCCACGCTGCAGGACAGCTCACAGGGCAACGCGGCTGGCCGCATCAACACCCGCGTACTGGTCTACGACGTGACGGCCTCGCCGACGCCACAGCAGCCGATCGGCCATTACGTGATGGCCCTGCCCGCCTACGCCCACGACGGCAAGGGCAAGCTGGACCGCACCGCCGCGCAGAGCGAGCTGCGCGCACTGGGCGACCATCGCTTCCTGCTGCTGGCCCGGGATGGCAATGGGCTGGGCAAGGACGGCGATGACCCGATCGTCTACAAGTCGGTGCTGCTGGTGGATGTGGCCGATGCCAGCAATCTGGCAGGCAGCGCCTATGAAACCGGCACCACCTCGGTGCTGGCCGATGCGGCGGGCACCGTGTTGAAGGACGGCATCGTACCCGCACGCAGCGACGAACTGCTGAACCTGCTCGACCGCCCGCAGCTCGCACGTGCCGGGCTGGATCTGGACACGAAGCACGGCCCGCGTGCCGGACTGCTCTCGGAAAAGTGGGAAGCCATGGACGTGCTGCCGGCACTGGACCCGCAGCACCCGAACGACGTACTGCTGCTGATCGGCAACGACAACGACTTCATCGCCCGCCACTGCCGCATGCAGGGCCAGGCCTGCGACAGCGCCTACGACAACGACAACCGCGTGCTGGTCTACCGCCTGACCCTGCCCTGACCACAACGGGTAGTGCCGGCCGCTGGCCGGCAATCGCCATGTTCGAAGGCCCGGTAGTGCCGGCCGCTGGCCGGCATCACAACCAGACCGACCACGCATACGGATACTCGCCAATCTGCCCAGCAAGACCGGCACGTACCGGATTCCCCAGGATGTACATCGCCTGCCGCGCCAGCGACTCCTCGGCCCTCACGGCATGATCGAAGTAGCCAGGCTGCCACACCGTGCATCGACGCCCCGCCAGGCGATTCAGGGCAAGCGCGCTCGACGACTTCATCCGGCGTGCAATGTCTGGAAGGTGAGCTGCGCGCAGCTCGAACATCCAGTGGACGTGATCCGGCATGACGACCCATGCGTGTGACTGTACGAGCCCGCGCTGTTCGATGTAATGGAACTGGTCGATTACACATGCTGCTGCAGCGTCGCTTTCAAAGAGCCGGCGGCGCTGGTGTGTGGTGGTTGTCAGAACGTAGGACTGGCCGATGATCGAGTGACGGCCCAGGCGGAGGCGATGGCTGCTCATGCGCCATGGTGGGTCGATCATTGGGCGTTGGCTGTCGGGCCATGCCTCGATGGGGGTTGGGAAATGTCGGAAGTTGAATGAGGTTCCCGGCCAGCGGCCGGCACTGCCGGGGCTGTGGGTTGCCGGCCAGCGGCCGGCACTACCGTTGCCGGGCAGCCGCCGTCGGGGCTCAGGCGCGCAGGGTGGCGCCGCCGTCGACGTAGAGGTCGCTCATTGCCACGTGCCCGGCCTGCTCGGAGAGCAGGAACATCACCGAGTGCGCGATGTCCTCCGGGGTGGCGAGTTTGCGCAGTGGAATGCCGGCCTTGTAGGTCTCCAGGTTGCCGGCGATTACCCGCTCGGCACCGCGTTCGTCCTGCCACATGCCGGTCTGCATCGGGGTCAGCGTTGAGCCGGGGGCGACGATGTTGCAGCGGATGCCCAGCGGCGCCAGTTCCAACCCAAGGCAGCGGGTGAACATGGTGGCCGCGGCCTTGGACGCGGCATACGCCGCCATGCCGTGCCGCGGCACGCCGGCCGCATTCGAGCTTACGGTAACGATTGCGCCCTGCCGGCGCGGCGACATCACCCGCGCCAGTGCACGACCGACATGGAACACGCCATCGGCATTGACCGCGAACACCCGGCGCCAGTCGTCGTCGCCGGTTTCGGTCACGCCGCCCACATGCAGCACACCGGCCACGCTGGCGGCCAGCGCGATTGGCCCGATGCTGGACTCGACTTGGTCCACCAGGGCGTCCACCGCGGCGCTGTCGGTTACATCGAGTGCGAACGACGTCACCCGGGTATCTGATACTCGCGGCACCTCGCGATCGGTCGCCACCACCGTGCAGCCGGCCTCTGCCAACAACCGAACCAGTGCCTCTCCGATACCACCGGAGGCACCGGTCACCAACGCTACGCGGCGTTCAAAACCGGTCAACTGCATGTTGCGATCTCCTGTTGCTCGTCCCATTGGCGCAACCGCGCCGACAACCACGGTGCCAGCTGCGCCACCGCATCGCGGCCGGTCAGTTCGGCGTGCAGGAACGGCAGTTCCAGTGCCTGCACCCTGCGCGCGTGGGTCCGCCACAACGCCGACTGCAGCTGTGGCCGCGCCTGGTGATCCCGGCCCGCGCGGACGTGCACCAGCGTGCCGTCGAACGGTTGGTGGATGTGTTCGCGGATCAGTCGATTGGTGCCGGTCACCGCGCGCACCACCCCATCGAGCACCACATCCGGCAGGCTGCCGAGTGCACTACCGCCACGTCGCAGGAACGCCAGAATGCGATCACGGCTGTCCAGTTCCGGATGCGCATCCGGATCGTGGCCGGCAATCGCCAGCAGTGCCCGCAATGCAGCGATGGCATCGGGTTCTGGTTCGGCCCGCCAGCACTCGCTGGGATAGGCGTCCAGCAGTACCAGCTCACCGACGTCGCGGCCGATCTCATGCAGGCGCACCGCCATCGCCTGGGCGAGGATGCCGCCCACCGACCAGCCCAGCAGATGCACCGGCCCCTTCGGCTGCAGTGCGACCACGCGCTGTACGTAGTCGTTGGCCATCGCCTCGATGCTGCTTGGCAGCGGCTGCCGCGCATCCAGTGCCGGCGACTGCAGGCCATACACCGGGCGTGCCGGCTGCAGTGCCCTGGCCAGGGTGCGGTAGTTCCAGACGATGCCACCGGCCGGGTGCAGCACGAACAGCGGCGTGGGCCCGGCAGCGTCAGTCGCGGCCAGCGCGATCACTGGCCCCAGTGCGTGATCGGCCAGCGCGGGCGGCTCGGCAATGCGAACCGCCAGCGCGGCCACGGTGGGCTGCGCGAACAAGGCACCCAGACCCAGATCGCAGCGCCAGCGCTGCTCGATGGCCAGCAGCAGGTGCACCGCCGACAGCGAGTCACCGCCGAGACTGAAGAAGTCCGCATCCACCGCCACCGGCGCCTCACGCCCAAGCGCCTGTGCGAACAGCAACGCCAGCTCCTGTTCCAACGGCGTGCGCGGCGCCAAGCCGGCAACTTCAAGTTGCGGTGGCTTCGGCAACGCGTTGCGGTCGAGCTTGCCGTTGGCGGTCACCGGCCAGTGGTCCACGCCGACAAACGCCGAGGGCACCATGTAGTCCGGCACGCGCGTGGCCAGGTGGCTGCGCAGCATCACAGCATCGGCTAGCGCGGTCGGCACATACGCCACCAGACGCGCTTCGCCGGGAGCATCCTGGCGCAGCAGCACTTCCACCCGCTCCATGCCAGGCAGTTCGCGTAGTGCCGCCTCGATCTCGCCAAGTTCGATGCGCAGGCCGCGCAGTTTCACCTGGTGGTCGCTGCGGCCCAGGTACTCCACCGCACCATCGCGGCGCCAACGGGCTACGTCGCCGGTACGGTAGATACGCTCGTCCGCCAGGAAAGGATCGGCAAGGAAGCGTTCGGCGGTCAGGTCATCGCGACCGAGATAGCCACGTGCCAGTTGCACGCCACCCAGGTACAGGTCACCGGCCACGCCTGCCGGCACCGGCTGCATCCGGGCGTCCAGCACGTACAGGCGGGTGTTCCAGACCGGGAACCCGATCGGCACTGGCCGCGAGCGGTCCTGCGTCGACGCCGGCCAGTAGCTGACATCCACCGCAGCTTCGGTCGGGCCATACAGGTTGTGCAGCTCTGCGTGCACGCGCGTGTGGAAACGGTCGCGCAATGAAGCGTCCAGCGCCTCACCGCTGGTGAACACCCGGCGCAGCTGCAACCCGGCCGAGGCCGGCGCGGCGAGGAAGGCATCGAGCATCGACGGCACGAAATGCGCCGTGGTGATGCCATGCCCACGGATCAAGCGCGCCAGTTCAGTGGGATCGCGATGCGCGTCCGGCCCGGCGACCACCAGGGTGGCCCCGCACAGCAGCGGCAGGAAGAACTCCCAGACCGACACATCGAAGGTTGCCGGGGTCTTCTGCAGCACGCGGTCATCGGCGCGGATGCCGTAGTGCTCGCGCATCCACAGCAGGCGGTTGACGATGGCACGGTGCTCGATGACCACGCCCTTGGGCTCGCCGGTCGAACCGGAGGTATAGATCACATAGGCCGCATCGCTGGGCGCAGGATCGGCCCACGGCGCGGCGAAGCTCAGCGCCGTCCACTGCTCCGGCGCGAGCATCGGTACGCCAGCCATGCGCGCCGAAACCTCGGACGCAGCCAGTACGCACACCGGCTGCGCCGAGGCGAGGATACGTGCCAGCCGCTCGTCAGGATGGGCAAGGTCCACCGGCAGGTAGGCGGCTCCGGCGCGCAGCACCGCCAGCAGCGCGATCACCAGCTCCAGCGAGCGCGGCAATGCCACAGCCACCACGCTGCCCGGGCCGACATCCATCGCCCGCAGCTGTGCCGCCAGCGCGAAACTGCGCGCTTCCAGCGCTGCGTAATCCAAAGCAGCGTCACCGAACACCAGCGCAGGCGCGTGCGGGTCCCGATCCATGCCCTGCTGCAGCAGCTCGACCAGGGTGGTCTCCGGCAGCGCGTGCGCGGTGGCATTGAAACCATGCAGCACCTGCTGCGCCTCCACGGGCGTCGCCAGAGGCACGGCTGCGATATCGTCAGCCTGCAGTGCCGCCGACACGAAATGCAGCAGCCGCGCCGCGTGCGCTTCGACATCCTCGCGACTGTACAGCGCGGGATTGGCCTCGATCTCCAGGTCCAGCAGGTGCTGGCCGTCGCCACGGAAGCCCAGCGTCAGATCATCCACCGGCCCGGTGCACAGCACCTCCAGCGTGGCCTGCACGCCGGTCAGCGCCAGCGGCTTGTAGAACGGCTGTACATTCACCAGCGGGCCGTGCAGGCGCTGCTGCGCGCCGACCAGGCCCAGATCCCGGCGCAGCTGCTCGCCGCGGTAGCGGCCGTGCTTGCGGCCCTGGCTGAGCTGGCGACCCAGGCCGCGCGTAAAGGCTTCAACGCTGCCCTCGGCGGCCGCCACGCGCAGCGGCAACACATTCATCACCATCGCCGGCACCCGCGCCGACGCGTTGCCGAGCCGCCCCATGTAGGGCACCCCCAGCACCACTTCATCGGCAGCGCTCATCCGCCGCAGGTACTCGGCCGACAACGCCGCCAGAACGTCCGGCCAGGCCTGCAGCCAACGTACCGATGCCTGCAGCAGCTGCTCACGAAATGCCGCATCGAGCGGCTGCACCCAGCGCAGCGCGTCGTCACTGGCCGCGAGCGTGCCGGCCAGGCCCACGCCCGCCGGTGCGCCCTGCATGTGCTCGCGCCACCATTGCCCGGCCTGCGTGCGGCGCGGGTCGGCACGATAGGCAGCATCATCGGCCAGCACGCCCGCCAGCCCCGGCAGTGGCTCACCCATGCGGCCGGCATACAACGCGCACACGCGATCAGTGAACAGCGCCATGCCGTAGCCATCGGCCGCCAGATGATGCACCCGCAGGTACCAGACCCAGCGCTGCCCGCCCAGTTCAAGCAGCACCTGCTGACTGATCCGGTCGCGGGTGGGGTCGACCGGGCTCAGCCGGTCGGCATGCATCAGGCTGCGTGCCGCAGCGGCAGCATCCGCCTCGGCGGAAACATCACGCACCGAAAGCAGCGGCACGTGTGCCGGGTCATGCCACTGCTGCGGCTGGCCATCGGCTCCTTCGGCAAACCGCAGCGCAAAGGCCTGGGCCTCGCCCGCTGCCTGGTCTGCCGCTGCAACGAACGCGGCCACGTCCAGCGGGCCATCGATCCACACCGCATGCGCGGTATTGAATGACGGGTTGTCCGGTGCCAACCGCTGTGCGAACCACAGTCCAGCCTGGGCCTCGGTCAATGCCACCGGCGTGGCCAGCGCGACGGCGTTCATGCGTTCTGCGCGGCCTGCAGCGTCTGCACCACGTTCCACCACTGGCGCAGCGTGGTGTGTTCGGCCAACTGCGAGAACTCCAGCGGCAGGCCCGTGTTGCCCCAGGCCAGGACCAGGCCGAGCATGCGCATCGAATCCAGGTCCAGGTCGATCAGGTTGTCGTCGTCACCGATCTCGGCCGGCGTGCACTCCAGCACGCGCGCCACATCGGCACGCATCCGCTCCAGATCCAGCACCTCACCGGTGGCAGCCATCACAGCACCTCCAGCAGCTGGTCGGTGGTCATCGGCACCCCGCTGGTACGCGCGATCCAGTGCAGCGCCTGATCGTGATCGGCGCGCGAGAAGTCCGCCACCGCATCGGCGGCGATGAAGGCCTCGATATCACGCTGGAAGGCTTCGACCACGGTCGCGGTGCAGCCGATATGGGCGTACACGCCGGTCACCAGCAGCTGGTCGCGCCCACGTACCCGCATCAGCGTCTCCAGGTTGCTGCGCTGGAACGCGCTGTAGCGGTGCTTCATCAGCACGTGCTCGCCCGGCTGGGGTGCCAGCGCCTCGATGATCGGTTCGTGATCGGCGCTGCGGCGCATGCCCGGCCCCCACAGGTCGGCCTGCAGGCCACGGTCACGGCGATCCTGGTCGCCATGCTGGGCGGTGTAGAACACCGGAATGCCGTGCGCGCGGCAATGCGCCAACAAGCGTGCGATGTTGTCCACGGCCGGCCGCAGCGGCGCGTTGCCAGCGTCGAATGCGGCCAGGAAGTAACGTTGCATGTCGTGCACCAGCAGCGCAATGCGATCGCGCTGGGGGCGCCACGGGCCACGCGCCTGCGGGAGTTCAGCGGCGGTCGGCAAGGGGTAATCGGTGATACGGGGCAGCGCCATCAGCGCGTTCCTCCTGTCTGTTGCAGATGACGCGCACGCAGCTGCGCGCGCAGTTCGCGGCGGCTGATCTTGCCGACCGCGGTGGTATCGAAACTGTCGACGAACACGATCTGGTCCGGCACCTTGAACGCCGCCAGGCCACGACCGCGCATCCAGGACTTCAGCGCCGGTGCCTTGAACGGCTCGCCCTGCGGAATCACGAAGGCACAGCTGCGCTCGCCCAGGTACTCATCGGGAATGGAGACCACGGCCGCATCGAACACGCCGGGGTGGGCCAGCAGGTGATCTTCGATCTCTTCGGCGGAGATCTTCTCGCCGGCACGGTTGATGTGGTCACCGGCGCGGCCCTGCACCACCAGGTAGCCTCCGGGCAGCTGCTGCACGCGGTCGCCGGTGCGATAGAAGCCATCGTCGGTGAACGAGCGCGCATTGGCCACCGCATCGTTGTGGTAGCCGCGGATGGTGTACGGGCCACGGGTGAGCAGATGCCCCACCTCGCCTTCGGCCACCGGCTGGTCCTGGTCATCGACCACGCGCACTTCGTCATCCGGACTGATCGGCCGGCCCTGGCAGGCCACGATCAGTTCCTCCGGATCATCCAGCCGCGTGTAGTTGACCAGGCCTTCGGCCATGCCGAACACCTGCTGCAGCGTGCAGCCAAGACCGTCGATCACCCGCCGTGCGGCTTCCGGCACCAGTTTGGCGCCGCCCACCTGCAGTACCTGCAGGCTGGACAGGTCATGCT
The DNA here is from genome assembly GCF_003970865.1 of Stenotrophomonas maltophilia. Classification (GTDB taxonomy): domain Bacteria; phylum Pseudomonadota; class Gammaproteobacteria; order Xanthomonadales; family Xanthomonadaceae; genus Stenotrophomonas; species Stenotrophomonas maltophilia_AR. The sequence goes on from NZ_RXLZ01000006.1 coordinate 32,042, forward strand.
TGCTGGTGGCGGCGGCCTGTGCCCACAGCAGCGCCAGCGGCGGCACCAGCCCGCAGCAGGTCACCTGTTCGCGGGCGATCAGCGGGAAGGCCGCATCCGGCCCGGGGCCGGGGCTGAGCACCACGCGGGCACCGGCATACAGCGCGCCGAAGAAACCCGGCGAGCTCATCGGAAAATTGTGCGCGGCCGGCAACGCGACCAGGTAGACGCTGTCGCGGTCGATGCCGCAGAGGTCATTGCTGGCACGGAACGAATAGATGTAGTCGTCGTGGGTGCGCGGAATCAGCTTGGACAGCCCGGTGCTGCCTCCGGAAATCTGCAGGAACGCCACCGACTGCGGATCCGGATCGGCCGGCAGCTGGCTGCGATCGCCCTGCAGCGCCTCCAGCGCGATGAACTCCGCCGCCTCGCCGTCGATCACCACATGGCGCACGGCCGGCATTTCGGCCTGCAGCGCCCGCGCCAGCCCGCGATGATCGAAGCCATCGTGCAATGCGGTGGTGATGTAGGCACTGGCTTCAGCCTTGTTGGCGAAGTGGACCAGCTCGGTGATGCGGTGCGCCGGCAACGCGTACACCGGCACCAGCCCGGCGCGGAACAGTCCACAGACCGTGGTCATGAAGCCTGCCGTGTTGCCCAGCTGCACCAGCACCCGTTCTCCGGGCTGCAGGCCGAGCGCCAGCAGGCCGGCACCAATCCGCCCGGCCTCGTGCCACAGCTGCGCGTAGCTCAGGCGGACATCACCGGCGACCACCGCGATGTCATCGGCATAGCGTTCCGCACGTTCGCGCAGGAACGCCGGGAAGGTCTCGCCACGCCAATGACCGGCTTCGCGATAGCGCGCCACCAGCGCGTCGGGCCACACCTGCTGCAGCGGCAGGCGGGAAGAGTCAGTGGAGGTACTCATGCGGCAGGCTCGATGGCGGGCGCGGATTCATGGACACCCAGCGCGTTCAACAGGGCAGCGAACTTCGCTGCGGTTTCGGCCACCTCGGCCTCGGGGTGCGACTCGGCGACGATGCCTGCACCGGCATACAAGCGCAGCTGCGTGCCCTGCAGGCGCGCGCAGCGGATCGCCACGTACCAGTCGCCGTCACCCTGCGCGTCCAACCAGCCCACGGCGCCGGCGTAGAAGCCGCGCGGCACCGGTTCCAGTTCGCGGATGCGCTGCAGCGCCGCCAACCGTGGCGTACCGCAGACTGCCGGCGTGGGGTGCAGCTGTGCCAGCAGTTCGGCGGCAGACGTCTGCGGATCCTTCAGGGTGGCGTGGATGCGGGTGCCCAGGTGCCACATGCTGGCCGTGGCATGCAGCACCGGCCGTGGCTGCGCATCGATGTGGCCGCAGTACGGTGCCAGGCCCTCGACGATGGCTTCGACCACGTGGCGGTGCTCGTCATGGTCCTTGGTCGAGGCCAGCAGCGCCTGCGCGGCACGCTCGTCCTCGGCGGCATCGGTGCTGCGCCGCGCGGAACCGGCCAGCGGATGCGACAACAGCTCGGCGCCGCGCTTGCGCAGCAGCAGTTCCGGGGTTGCCCCCACCAGCCAGGCTGGTGCCTGGCCCAGCTCCACCGGCAACGGCACCGCGTAGGTCGCCACCGACGGATCCGCGCCCAGGCGTGCCAGCAGCACGTCCGGGGACAGCGCCTGGCGGGTGCGCGCCAGCAGGCTGCGCGCCAGCACCACCTTGTGCAGGTTCTGCTCGGGAGCACGCAGGACCTGCACCGCCGCGGCAACCGCTGACGCATAGTCCTGAGGCACAGGCTCGGCCTTCAGGGCGCCGTCCAGCGGCGGTGCGGCCTGCGGCTGCAGTGCCAGCGCCGGCAGCAGGCGCTCGGGCTGGTACAACGCATCGTCGGCACGCGGCTCGAACGGCACCGCGCCAACCAGCAGGCCCGGGCCGCCACGCTGCTGGGCAAAGAACTCCGAGACGCGTTCTGCCAATGTCGCCAGTGCACCGGCCGGCAGCGTGGCGCGGCAGCCGCGTGCGTGCACGTGCTGGCCCGCATGCTGCAGCAGGAACAGCGACGCGTCGTCGGTGCTCTCCTGCGGCGCTGGGGCGGCCTCCGGCCACGCGCCCTGCATCAGGGAATCGTTCATGGGGTCTCCTTCATCCGATGCGCTGCAGCCAGCGCGCACAGCAACAGCAGCAGCGCACCGACCAGCAGGTAAGGCAGGCTTGGCCCGCCGCGATACAACAGCGTGCCGAGCATCGGCCCGGCCACCATGCCCAGCCCCTGCGCGGCAGCGACGGTGCCGGCGGCGGCGCCCTGCTCGTGCGCCTCCACCGCATCGGCGGCCAGCGCCTGGAACGAGGGGAATACGAAGCCCATGCCAAACGCGGCCAGCGCATACGCCGCCGGCAACTGCCAGCCCTGCTGCACGCCTGCCACCGAGGCAAAGCCAATGCCGGAAATCAGGGCGCCAAGGACGATCCAGCGACGTGGATGGACCTCCAGCTTCATCACCAGCGCCTGCGCCAGGATCAGGCCGACACCAACGGCGGTGAGTGCGATGCCGGCCATGCGTGCACCAGCCGCCGCATCCAGGCCCAGGCGATCAATCGCGAAGAAGCCAACCGTGACCTGCGCGATGGTCACCGAGACCATGGCGATGAACGCTGCCAGCTGCGGCAGGCGCAGGCGCGTGTCGAGGCGACTCATCGGCGTGCGTCGCTGCGAGGACGCGCCCACCACGGGCGGTGTGGCCGGCAGCCGCCAGGCCAGCAACGCCAGTGCCAGCAACGGCAGCAGCGCGGCCACGTACAGCGCCAACGACAGGTTCGTATAGGCCAGCCAGCCCGCGGCGGCCGGGCCGAGCACCATGCCCAGCGCGTTGGCACTGCCCAGGCGGGCAAGGAATTTCGCACGTTGGCCGGTCGGTGCCTTGTCGGCGATGAGCGCGGCTGCGGTAGGAGGCACCGCCGCATAGAACAGGCCGATCAGGCCACGCGCGCCGACCAGCACCAGCACGGACACCAGTACCGGCGGCACCGCCTGCAGGGCGACGTCGATGAACACCGCCAGCGCGATGTAGACCACGGTGTAGGCACTCATCGCCAGCATCAGCACGCGCTTGCGGCCGATGCGGTCGCTGAGCTGGCCCCAGGGGCGCGCGGCCAGCATCCACAACACGCCTGCGGCGGTGACCGACAGGCCGGCATGCCACTCGGACAAGCCGAGCATGCGGACCACCGGGCCGATCACGGCGACGAAGGACATCATCGCCATGGTGCCGATCAGGGCAGCCAACACCAGCGCCGGCAAGCCGGGAACGACGGGACGTGCGTGCATGGAACACCAGCCGTAACAGGAAAGGATGGGCGGGCGCACCTGCGCGCCCCACCCGGCACCGGCCCTGCTCAGGACCAGACACCATCCTTAAATGATAACGGCTCGTATTTGCATTTGATACCCATTCTCTTGAATGGGCATGCAACAGTGGGTTCAGCGCATTGCACGCAGGCCCAGCAGGCCACGGCGCTTGAACCACCATTCCAGCGGCAGCGTCACCAGCGGCGGGATGGCTGCCAGCAGCGCCAGCGCACTGGCCCACCACGGCCAGCGCAGGCGCACCGCCGCGAACAGGGTGACTGCCACGTAGACCAGGAAGGCCACGCCGTGCAGCGGCCCGAACAGCTTCACCAGCGCCACGTTGGCCATCGGGCCGTACTTCATCCACATGCCGATGAGCAGGCCGGCCCAGGTCACGGCCTCGATGAAAGCGACTGCGGCAAACAGGCGTCCGGTCGGGTGCATGGGGGAACGTTGGGTCACGCGAAGCTCCGGCATCGGGATATCAAATGCGAATGATACGCAGATGCGAACCCCATGTAGAGTCGAGCCGTGCTCGACTGCTGGAGCGTGTCCACCAAGGTGGACACCTACCGGAGCGTGTATGGCAGAACCTGCTCCCCGATCTCACGCAGCACCCCGTCCATCGGCCGCCCGTTGTCGACCAGGTTGAACATCACGTGTGCCACGCCCTGCGCATGCACGCGCAGCAGATAGTCACGCAGGCCATCGCGGCCGACCTTCAGGCCCAGCGGCAGCGGCTCGGCTGGCGCCTGCGGATCTGCCTGCAGATCCAGCAGCATCGACTGCACGAACGGTTTGCCCGGCCCACCACGCTGCACCAGCGCCTGCTGCCACAGGCCGATGCGTCCTTCCTGCGCGGCTTCCTCGCGATGATAGGTGGCCCAGCCTTCGGCCTCGCGCGCGATCCACTGCAGGCTCTGCCGTGCGGTACCCACCACCAGCATCGGAATGCGCGTTGCCGGCGCCGGCAGCACGTCGAAGCCACCGGTCGCCTGCAGTACGGCGGTCCGCTCATCGGCCTCCGGTGACAGCGCCGCGCGCAACAAGGTCCAGCGCTCACGGAACGTCGCCGCCCTGCCCTCCAGGTCCTCGCCGAAGGCGGCGAATTCTTCCGGGCGGTCACCCGAACCCAGGCCCAGCACGAACCGTCCGCCGCTGATCCGGTCCAGGCTCAAGGCCGACTTCGCCACCTGCAGCGGCTGCCGCAATGGCAGCACGATGGCCGCGCTGCCGACCACGATGCGCTCGGTCGCAGAGGCCAGCATACCCAGCCACAGGAACGGGTCATCCAGCGCGCTCGCTGTCGCGTCCGGCCCCTGCGGCACCATCAGCGGGACATCACGCGTCCACAACGCGGCAAAGCCCAGATCATCGGCCAGTCGCGCAATGCGCCGCGCCTCGTGCGGATCGGCCAGCCCATGTGCGGCGACAGGCGTCATCAGGCCCAGGCTCAGGCCCTGTTGCGGAAACAAGGCAGCGTAAGCAGAATTGAAATCACTCATGCCGCCAGCTTAGCGTGCAGGCCTGCGGCAACGATGACGCGCCGCCCACCACCGGAAGAACACTGCATGCCGACGATCCGCCCTGCCCACGTCGATGACCTGCCTGCGATCAGCACGGTGTGCCTGGCCGCGTTCACTGCGGCGGTCGCGCCTTCGCTCAGCGCGGCCGGCATCGCCACCTTCGGCAGTGTCGCCGCTGCCGAAGCGTTCGGCGCGCGCCTGCAGGGCGACAACCACATCCTGGTGGCCGAGCAGGACGGCCGTGTCGTCGGCGTGATCGAACTGAAGGAGGGCCGGCACCTTGCGATGCTGTTCGTCGATCCCGCCTGCCAGGGCCAGGGCATCGGCCATGCTTTGTTCGAGGCGGTGCTTCCACAGGTGCGCGAGCCGGTCATGACCGTGCGCGCCTCGCTCAATGCAGTACCGACCTACCTGCGCTATGGCTTTGCGCTGGACGGTGACGTCGGCGAGTTCAATGGGTTGGTGTATCAGCAGATGGTGCGGGCAGCGGCCTGAAGGCATCCGCCCGGCGTTGCCCGGCAATGCCCGGTGGGCGTCATGCCCTGCAGCACGCCCGTCATAAGCAAACTGAATCAGCGGGCTCCCCGGCGGTTCCTACAATGGCCTGTCACCCTGCCCTTCGAGATGCTGCCGATGCGCGTCGCGCTTTCCGTGTTGCTGCTGGCTTCGGCGCTGAGCGCCTGCACCCCGGCCCCGGTTTCCACCGCCAACTCCGCCGAGGCACCCGCGCCGGCGTCCGCCATTGCCTGGCGCCAGGGCGATGTGGACGATGCCTTCGCCGAAGCCGCCGACAGCGGCAAGCCGGTGCTGCTGTACTGGGGCGCGGTCTGGTGCCCACCGTGCAACCAGCTCAAGGCGGGCCTGTTCAAGGACCCGGCCTTCATCGCGTTGAGCAGCAAATTCGTGCCCGTCTACCTGGATGGCGACGAGGAAGGTGCGCAGGCCTGGGGCGAACGCTTCGGCGTACGCGGCTATCCGACCCTGATCGTGCTGGACCCACAGCGCAACGAAATCACCCGCGTGGCCGGCGGCAACGACGCCGCCGAACTGACCCGGGCTCTGACCGTTGCCGCAGGCCGCCGCAGTGCCGTTGCCGCCACCCTGGCCACCGCGTTGGCAACGCCGGACCGACTGGCCACCGAAGACTGGCAGGTACTGGGCGACTACGGCTGGGAAGTGGACGCCAACCGCCTGGCCGGCGAGCGCAGGAGCCAGGACGTACTGCGCCAGTTGTCCAAGGCGGCACCGGGTGCCGCCCTGCAGCGTCGCTTCGCTCTGCTTGCCTTGGCAACAGCCGAAAAACCCGATGCCTCGCCCACCGAAGTACGCGAGCTGCTGCAGGCAGTGCTGGCGCAACCGGCGGAAGTGCGCCGCAACCGTGAGTTGCTGGGCTATGCAGGCGTGCAGCTGGTCAAGCAGGCCAGTGCCGGGCCGGCCACCAGCAACACGCTGGGACAGCAGCTGCTGGTCGCACTGGAGCGCGCGGACGCCGAGCGCGGTGATCGCGCCGACGACGCGTTGTCGCGTGCGCTGACCGAAGTATCGCTGGCCCGCCAGCAGCAGTCGAAGGGCGCACTGCCCGCGGCCCTGGTTGAGCGGGTCAAGCAGCGCGTGGCCGCTGCCGATGCCGCCGCCACCGATGCGCATGCGCGCCAGGCCACGATCAGCAGCGCGGTCTATGCCCTGCGCGAGGTTGGCGACGACGCAGGTGCCGAGGCGCTGTTGCTGGCCGAGCTGAAACGCAGCGAGCAGCCGTACTACTACATGCCCGAGCTGGCCGAACTGGCCGAGCAGCGCGGCGACACCGCCGGTGCGCTGGAGTGGCTGAAGCGCGCCTACGACGGTGCACAGGGCCCGGCTACCCGCGTGCAGTGGGGCGTGCTGTACGTGGAAGGCCTGCTGAAGCTGGCGCCGGACGATGCACCGCGCATCGAGCAGGCGACCGCGTCGCTGATCGCCGAGCTGGAGGCACAACCGTCGGGTTACCACCAGCGTACCCGCCAGCGTTTCGAGCGGCTGGCCGGGCAGTTGAAGACGTGGAGCGGCAAGCACCAGGGTGCGGAGACGCTGGCGCGGCTGCAGCAGCGGATGCAGCAGGCATGCGGTGACCAGGTGGATGGTGCGTGCAAGGACTGGTTGAGTTGATGATAACGCTGGCAGCGGGCACGTCAGCGCGCCGGTGAGGTTCGAAAAGCGGGTTCTGGTAGTGCCGGCCGCTGGCCGGCAACCCGACCTTCGCTGATTGCCGGCCAGCGGCCGGCACTACCATGCCGCTCTTGCTCCCTTTCACGCATTTCAATCCTTCCCCTTGACCTCAACCAATGTTGAGGTGCGATAACAGTCTCCCCACGGCCAGCCCTTTGGCCTTCCCCACGGAGATTGCTTCGATGTCGTACTCGCTTCCCCCGCTCCCCTATGCCTACGACGCCCTCGAGCCGCATTTCGATGCGCGCACGATGGAGATCCACCACAGCAAGCACCACCAGACCTACGTCAACAACCTCAACGCCGCCATCGAGCAGGCCGGCATCGCCGAGCAGCCGGTCGAGGCGCTGATCGCCAACCTCGATGCCGTGCCCGAGGCGCAGCGTGGCGCAGTCCGCAACAACGGCGGTGGCCACGCCAACCACAGCCTGTTCTGGACCGTACTCAGCACCCACGGTGGTGCACCCGATGATGAGCTGGCCGCCGCCATCGACCGCGATCTTGGCGGCTTCGATGCCTTCAAGGACGCCTTCACCAAGGCGGCGCAGACCCGCTTCGGCAGCGGCTGGGCCTGGCTGACCAGCGATCGCGATGGCCGCCTGCAGGTGGAAAGCAGCGCCAACCAGGACAGCCCGCTGATGGGTGCAGCCGTGGACCTGTCCGGCAACACCCCGATCCTCGCACTGGATGTCTGGGAACACGCCTACTACCTGCACTACCAGAACCGTCGCCCGGACTACATCGGTGCGTTCTTCAACATCATCAACTGGGCCGAGGTCGGCCGGCGCTACCGCCAGGCCAGGGCCTCATGAGCGGCGAAACACTGCCGTACGCCGGGCCGTGGGCGGGGGTCTTCCCCGCCCCGGCCCCGGTGCCGTCGGTCGAGATGCCGCCGCGTGCACTGCGGCGGCTGCTCGGCCACTTTCCTACCGGCGTGGCCATCGTCTGCGCACGTGATGCGCAGGGCAAACCCATCGGCCTGACCATCAATTCGTTCGTGCCGGTGTCATTGCAGCCGCCGCTGGTGCTGTGGAACCTGGCGTTGCACGCGCAGAGCCTGTCCACCTTCCAGCGCGCCACCCGCTTTGCGATCAGCGTGCTGGCGGCCGACCAGGAAGCGCTGGCCCGGCGCTTTGCCGATCCGCAGGTACGCAACCGCTTCGACGGCCTCGCATTGCTGGATGACGACGAGGACGCCCCGCCACGCATCGCCGGTGCGGTAGCGCATCTCAGCTGTACCCGCCACGCACAGTGGCCGGTGGGCGATCATCTGCTGCTGGCCGGCCGCATCATCGAAGTGCACGAGAACGGCGGCGCGCCGCTGCTGTTCCATCGGGGCCGCTTCCAGCCCGGCCCGGCCGAGCTGCTGGTGGAGGTGCGCTGATGAACATTGAAGCTCTGGAATGCATGCTTGCCGCCGGCAAGGATGGCGCGCTGCTGCGCTTCGGCCTGGGCAAGGGCTGGCTGGATGCCGGCAACCCGGTGCGCGCGGCCACCCATCTGGGCCGTTGCGTGGTGCTTGATCCGCAGTACTCAGCGGCGTGGAAGCTGCTGGGCAAGGCCTGGCTGGCCAGTGGCCAGCCGCAGGCGGCGCGCGAAGCATGGCAACGCGGCCTGAGCGTGGCCGGCAGCAAGGGCGACCAGCAGGCACGCAAGGAAATGCAGGTGTTCCTGCGACGCCTGGACCGCGAGCAGGCGGACCTGGCGAAAGCGGGCTGAGTCGATCAGCCCGCGTTGGCCGATGCCGGTGCGGACATGATGTCCGACATCGGCAGGCGGCGCGGCTTGCTCGGGAACGCGTGACGCAGGATGCGCCAGACCACCTGGCCGAACTGGCGCGGCAGCGAGCCGTTGTTGTAGTGCTGGCCGTAACGGCGGCAGATGTCCTTCACTTCCTTGGCAATGGCCGCATAGCGGTTGGCCGGCAGGTCCGGGTAGAAGTGGTGCTCGATCTGGTGGCTGAGGTTGCCCGACAGCACGTTGATCAGGAAGCCGCCGCTGATGTTGGACGAACCCCGCAGCTGGCGCAGGTACCAGTGACCGCGCGATTCATTGCGCAGGCATTCCTTCGGGAAGGTTTCCGATTCGGCGGTGAAGTGGCCGCAGAAGATGATCACGTAGGTCCAGATGTTGCGCAGGCCGTTGGCCACCATGTTGCCCAGCATCACGGTGAGGAAGAACGGGCCGGCCAGCAGCGGGAAGAACACGTAGTCCTTCAGCACCTGGCGGGCCATCTTCCGCGCCACCGGGCGGGTCTGCATCCACATCGCACGGCCGCTGATGCGACCCTTCAGCCAACGGCCCAGGCGCAGGTCCTGCGCGGCCACGCCCCACTGGAACAGCAGCGCGAAGATCGGTGCGATGATCGGCTGCAGCAGGTAGAACGGCTTCCAACGCTGTTCCGGGAAGATGCGCAGCAGGCCGTAGCCGATGTCATCGTCCATGCCACGCACGTTGGTGTAGGTGTGGTGGCGGAAATTGTGGGTCTTGCGCCAGTTGTCGGCGGTGGCAACGATGTCCCACTCGTAGGTGTTGCCATTGAGCTTGGGGTCGCCGGTCCAGTCGAACTGGCCATGCATGACGTTGTGGCCCAGCTCCATGTTCTCCAGGATCTTCGACAGCGCCAGCAGCAGCGTGCCGGTGATCGCAGCCGGCCACAGCAGCGGCATCCAGAACAGCGGCGAGAATGCCGCCAGGAACAGCAGGCCGCGGCCACCCACGCCAAACCAGCGCACGGCGGCAGCCACGCGGCGGATGTAGCGGGTATCGGAGGCGCCGAGGCTGCCGATCACACGGTCGCGGATCGCATCGAGTTCCTCACCGAAGGCATGCATCTCGGCGGTGCTCAGGGCACGGTCGGTAGCGCGGGTCATGGCAGGCGTCCTCAGAGATCCAGGGTCAGGTCGGTAGTCGGTGCGCTCACGCAGATCCGTACCGGCTGTGCCGATTCGGACTGCAGGTCGCCGGTGCGCAGATGGCGGGTGGCGCCACTGACGCGGTCACAGCTGCAGCTGTTGCAGATGCCCATGCGGCAACCATGCTTGGGCTTGATGCCATGGGCTTCGAGGCTTTCCAGCAGTGAGCGGCCACGCGGCACGCTCAGCTGGCGGCCACTGCGCGCAAGCGTCAGCGACACCTCGCCTTCGCTGCTGGCATCGCGCAGCGGCGCCGGCGGGGTGAAGGCTTCGGCCTGGAAGCCAGCCACCTGCTGCGCCAGGCGTTCACGCGCGGCGGCAACAAAGCCGTCCGGGCCGCAGGCCAGCACATGGCGCTGCGCCAGCGGCGTGTCATCGCCGGCCACCTGCAGATCATGGATATCGATTCGCGCGGCCGGCACCTCACCCTCGCGGGTGGTCAGCAGGTGCACGCGCAGGTTCGGATGCGCCGCGGCCAGCGCCTGCAGCTCATCACGGAACTGCAGATGGGCAGCGGTGCGCTCCCAGTAGAACAGGTCCACCGGCGCTGCCAGCGGGCGCTGGCAGGCGTCGCGCAACAGGCTGCGCATCGGCGTGATGCCACTGCCGGCAGCCAGCAGCAGCACCGGCGCCGCGGCCGGCATATGGAACTCGCCGAAGGCGGCATCGAGGCGGAACAGTTCGCCCGGCTGCGCATGGTTGACCAGATGCTGACTGACCCGGCCGCCGTCGATCGCCTTGACGGTGATCGCCAGCTCGCGCCGCCCCAGTGCGGTAGGGCTGTAGCTGCGCTGCCACAAGCGCCCTTCAATCTCGACGCCGAGGGTGACGTGCTGGCCAGCGCGCATGCCGGCCCAGTGCCGGTTGGTGCGCAGGACCAGGGTCGCCGCGCCCTCGCCGGCCGGCTCGCGCCGGACCAGGCGGGCCACCGGCTCGCGCAGGGTCCACAGGGGATTGAGCTGGCCCGCCCAGAAATCGAACAGCGACGGCGAGACCCAGCGGTACGGAGAGAACAGGGACGGACGGACGACAGCGCTCATGAGCGAACTATACGGGCGCACATACACCTGTGTATACATGTGTATATTGAACCGGATTGGGTATGATTCAGCCTCGCCCCACCGGAACCCCCATGGCCGCCGCCACCGCCTTGTCGACGCCCGAAGATGCCAACAGCCCGGCCCGCCGTACGGTGAGCCGCGAGGATCTGCTAGCTGCTGCCCTGAAACTGATCGGGCCGCATCGCAGCCTGTCCACGCTCAGCCTGCGCGAAGTGGCACGTGAGGCCGGCATCGCGCCGAACAGCTTCTACCGGCAGTTCCGCGACATGGACGAACTGGCCGTGGCGCTGATCGATGCGGCCGGCCGCTCGCTGCGCACCATCATCGGCGAGGCCCGGCAGCGCGCCACCTCCACCGCCACCAGCGTGGTGCGGGTCTCGGTGGAGACCTTCATGGAACAGCTGCGCGCCGACGACAAGCTGCTGCACGTGCTGCTGCGCGAGGGTGCAGTGGGCTCGGACGACTTCAAGCATGCGGTCGAACGCGAGCTGCACTACTTCGAGGAAGAGCTGCAGCACGACCTGGTGCGCCTGGCCGCACTGGATGGCGCCGTACTGCATGCCCCGGAACTGGTGGCCAAGGCCATCACCCGGCTGGTGTTCGCGATGGGCGCCACCGCCATGGACCTGCCGCCGGAGAAGGATCCGGAGCTGGTCGAACAAATCTCCACGATGATCCGCATGATCATCGTCGGCGCCCGCACCCCCGCCGCGTTCCGCCGCGGCTGATCGAGGCCCCTGGGTCGGATCCCTTTCCAGAGGAAAGGGCTCTGACCCGCCCCAGCTCCATGAAGCCCGCCACGCAGCGCCACGGCGCCGATGAACCGTGGCCGCCATCACAGATCTAGATTGCAGATGCGCAGCTTGAGCATCCTGCACGCGCCATTCACTGCGCTCTCACGCACGCTGAATTATTCAGACCGCGCACTCCATTCAGTTTGGTGAGTTATTGAACGGGGTTTGAATCCGGCAAGTACCGCTGCAGTCGTTTCAGATTAATTGCATGGCCCAGGCAAGACCCGATCCGCACAGTGCCGCCTCCGGTCCTGCGGATGCGGGTCCACCCCAGTAAGCTTCAAGGAGAAACACCCATGCGCATGATGCAGTTCACGCCGTCCACTTCTTTCACCTGCGCCCCGCTGGGGCTGGCAATTGCCACAAGCCTTTTGTTGGCCGCTACGCCAAACGCACAGGCCATCATCCTTGTTGGCAACGGCCAAACCGTGACCCTCAACCCAGGAGATCCACGCGAAGGGGACGCTGCACAGGTCTCGGGCGGTACGCTCATCGTCAACAGTGCCGCCATCGGAGAGATTCAGGCCGCCCACAGCAGCGGCAATCCGGCCCAGCTGCTGCTGAGCAATGCAACCGTAAACAATGCCGGGAGCACCGTGACCAACGGGCTCCGCAACAGCACGGCAATCATTCAGGATTCCACCATCAATGGCCGGTTCGCGCTTGCAACCGATATCGGTGCCAACTCGCTCCCACGCAGCAAGTTGACCGCCATCCGCAGCAGCTTCGGCCGTTCGGGGCTGCTTGGGCTGGGCGCCAACGCGGGCGCCACACTGGAGTCTCAGGGAAGCACATTCCGCGGTACCAGTGGCATTTCCATCGGCGGTGCCGTGGTCAACCTGCGCGCAGGATCAGCAGTCATCGGAGACACGTCGGGCCTCAACATCTCCTACAACTCGACCGCATCCGGACGTGCCGACAATCAGGCAACCTGGGGCGTCCTCATCGACGCCTCTCGCGTGGAGTCTGGTAGCGGCCCGGCCATCCTCGTCCGTCGCAGTGACATCAACGAAACCGTCCGCATCACCGCTCAGAACGGCGCCGCGCTTACCGGCGGCAATGGCGTAATGATCGAAGTCCGCGACAACGCCCTGCTCGACTTCACCGCCCGTGCCTCCACACTCAAGGGCGATATCACCATCGCCGATACCGCCACCGGCACGCTGCGCTTCCTTGACGGCCTCGACCTCACCGGCCGTATCCTCGGCCCGGCCGACGTCATCGTCGACCAGGGCGGCCGCTGGACGCTGTCCGGCGACAGCAACACCGGTAATCTCACTCTGGGTGCAGGCAGCGACATCCTGCTCGGGCCGGGTGAGTTCCGCCAGCTGACCGTCAACGGCAACTATGTCGGCCAGGGCGGCACGCTGCACTTCAATACGGTGATGGCCGCCGACGATGCGCCGACTTCGAAGGTGCACGTCACCGGCGATGCAAGCGGCAGCACCCGGATCGTGGTCAACAACATCAATGGCGCCGGTGCGCAGACCATCAACGGCATTCCGCTGGTGCAGGTCGATGGCACCTCCACCGCAACTTTCGCCATGCAGGGCCGCGCCATCGGTGGCATGTACGAGTATTTCCTGCGCAAGGGCACTCCGGGCGCGACCAACGGCAACTGGTACCTGACCTCGGCCTACACCGGCAATCCGTGCGACATCAATCCGGCGCTGCCGGAGTGCCAGGGCACTGGTCCGGTGGATCCGGTCGATCCTGTGGACCCGGTCGACCCGGTCAATCCCGTCGATCCGGTCCCCGTGCTGCGTCCGGAGCCGGGCGCATACCTGGCCAACCAGGCCGCGGCCGTGCAGATGTTCCAGCTGCGCCGCCATGACCGCGGCGAGCCCGGTTTCGACCGCGCCCGCATCGGCACCTGGGTGCGCGCCGGGCGTGACCAGCTGCAAGCCAACGTGGCCGGCCAGGTCGACGCCCGTACCCACATCAATACGTTGCAACTGGGCAGCGATGTCTGGCGCTGGGGCGATGGCCGTGGCCAGGTCGGCGTGATGTTCGGCACCGGCGAGGCGACCACGCAGGCGGTGTCGACGCTGAGCGGTTATGGCACCCGCGGCAAGGTCAAGGGCAAATCGGCCGGTGTCTACCTGGGCTGGGTGCAGGATGCACAGAGCAGTGCCGGCCTGTATGTGGACGGCTGGCTGCAGGCGGCGCGCTTCGACAACGAGGTGCAGGGCGAAGGCATCGCCCGTGAGACCTACGACTCCAGGACCCGTAGTGCATCGCTGGAAGCCGGTTATGCCTGGGCCATCCGCAGCACTGAGGCCAGCACGCTGTACCTGCAGCCGCAGGCGCAGCTGACCTGGACCGACTACGACGGCGACAGTCTGGTCGAAAACAATGGCACCACGGTGGAAGACGGTCGCGGCGGCGGCCTCAACAGCCGCCTCGGCGTGCGCCTGTTTGGCCAGAGCACGCTGCAGGGCAGCCGCGTGCAGCCGTTCCTGGCAGCGAACTGGCTGCGTGGCCAGCGCGATGAGGCCATGCGCTTCAACAGCGAGTCGTTGAGCGCGAAGACGCCGGAGAACCGTTACGAAGTGCAGGCCGGTGCCCAGCTGCAGCTGGGCCAGCGTTGGAGCGCATGGGGTGACCTGCGTGTGCAGCGCGGCGACAGCGGCTACCGCAACCATGGAGCCCAGGTGGGTCTGCGCGCCGCCTGGTAAGGCCAACGCCGCCCCGGGCCCAGGCCCGGGGCGGCGTTCCTCAACTCCCCTCGCACCCTGCCGGGCATGACATCCGGCAGGGTTCTGCCGCTTATTTGTAATGTTATAACACCGTCGTCCGCGATGTTCTGATCCCGCTTTCGGCTTCGTGATTGCACGGACTTATTTATATAGCCGTTGCTATATCTATAACCCTCTGCTTTCATATGCGTCAGCCAGGTCGCCCTCGCCGCCTTTCCTCTCCCAAGGACGACGCCTTCATGCCCGTTGCCACACCCCTCTTCCATCGGCTGCCCCTGGCCGCCGCCATCGCCCTGACCCTGCCGCTGCCCGCACTGGCCGCCACACCGAAGCCGACCGAGCTGGACCGCGTGCAGGTGAAGGTCAGCACCGCCACCCGCAGCGAACGCCTGCTGTCCGATGTCCCGATCCGCACCGAAGTGCTGCGCAAGGAAGACATCGCGCTGCGCGCGGCCACCGACTTCTCGCGTGCCGCCGAGCTGATCAACGGCCTGCGCGTGGAAAGCAACTGCCAGAACTGCAACACCAGCGAAGTACAGCTGCTGGGCCTGCCCGGCGCCTACAACCAGCTGTTGTTCGATGGCATCCCGCTGCTGTCCACGCTGGGCAGCGTGTACGGCCTGGAACAGATCCCGGCCGGGTTCGTCGACCGCATCGAAGTGGTCAAGGGCGGTGGTTCGGCGCTGTATGGGCCGGGTGCGGTCGCCGGTGTGATCAACCTGATTCCGCCGCTGCCGGCGCGCAGCGGTGGCCATGTGCAGGCCGGCGTGGATGTATTGAAAGGCACGCCGCAGAAGAACGCCGACGTGCGACTGGACCTGGTGGCCAAGGAAGCAGACGCCGGCCTGTCGGTGATTGCCCAGCGCAACTGGAACAGCGGCATCGACTACAACGGTGACGGCTACACCGAAATCACCCGCAAGAACCTCAAGGTCGGCGGACTGCAGGCCTGGTACGCGCCCACGCCGGGTACGCGGCTGCGCCTGGACCTGCAGGTGACCGATGAAACCCGCCGCGGCGGCAACCGCCTGGACCAGCCCGAGTACCTGGCCAACATCGCCGAATCGCTGGATACGAAGTACCGGCGCGGCAGCGTGTCGTGGGACCAGGAGATCAATGCCGACGTCGATTTCCGCCTGGCCTATGCCTTCGCCGACATCGACCGCGACAGCTTCTATGGCGGTCTGGGCGATGTCGTCACCGATCCGTCCGCGCCGGGCTATGACCCCTCGCAGCTGGACCCGAACGTGGCCGGCAGCGCGGCCTCGCGTTCCTGGCGCCAGTACGGCCGCACCCACAACCCGCTGCACTACATCGACAGCCAGTTGAACTGGCGGTTGGGTGCGCACGCCCTGGCCTTCGGCGTGCAGTACAAGCACGAGGCGCTGCGCGACGACAATCGCACCGGTGACGGCCAGCGCCTTGCGGTGCTGGAGGACGCCACCTTCCACAACCTGGGCGCCTTCATCCAGGACGAGTGGAGCCTGCGCGACAACGTCGACCTGGTCCTGGGTGCACGCGTAGACAAGAGCTCGGAGCTGGACAGCGCGGTGTTCTCGCCGCGCATCGCGCTGGCCTGGCAGGCCACGCCCAACCTGAAGTGGCGTGCCGGCATCGCCACCGGCTTCCGTGCTCCGGAGATCTTCGTCGAGGACGTGCATGTCGATACGCTGGGTGGCGAGCAGGTGCGCGTGCGCAACACCGACGGCCTGAAGGAAGAGCGCGCGTTGACCACCCTGTTCGGCTTCGACTGGCGATCGGACCCGGCCAATCCGGTGTGGAGCTGGGATGCCACTGCCTCCTATGCACGCATCCGCGACACCTTCGCGCTGGGCGAGATCCAGCGTGGCGATGACGGACAGCTGAGCCAACTGCGCTACAACGCCTCCGGTTCCAATGTGCTGGGCGCGGAAACCAACCTCGGCTGGCAACCCTCGCCGCAGTGGCGCCTGACCGCCGGTGCCTCGTGGTACCGCTCGCGCTTCCGCGAACCGCAGCGCATCTTCGACGACACCGGTGATGGTGGCGACACCGTGATCGAAAGCCGCGACTACCTGAAGACCCCACGCTGGACCGGCCTGGCCCAACTCAGCTGGATGCCGGCCGAGCCGTGGGAGACCTTCGTCGCGCTGCGCCACACCGGCCCGATGTCGGTGCTGAACAACCGGCTGGGCGAGCTGCACCGTACGCGCTCGTTCCTGGTCACCGATCTCGGGGCGCGCTGGCACCGGCATCTGGGCGCGCAGGCGCAGCAGGAAGTGTCGGTGGCCGCAGGCGTCAAGAACGTGTTCGATCAGCGCCAGAAGGATCTGGAGATGGGCGCGCTGCGTGACAGCGACTATGTCTATGGGCCGCGTTTCGCGCGTTCGTGGTACGTCAACCTGCGCTATGCGTTCTGAAGCACTGCGAGCGCTGTTGCTGGCCTGTGCCTTGGTGCTGGCCGCACCGGCGATGGCTGCGGACCTGCACGCGCAGGTTTCGGCCTCGCTGATGCGGCCCGAGCAGCGATCGCTGCGGCCGATGCAGTGGTCTCCACCGCCGAAACTGGTAGCGCTGTACTTCGGCGCCGACTGGTGTGCACCGTGCCATGCCTTCGTACCCACGCTGCGCAGCGTGCGTGATGCATTGCGCGAGGCTGGCGCCGATACCGAAGTAGTGTACGTCAGCCTGGATGAAAGCGAGGCTGCATTGCGCCGCTACATGCACGCGCAGGACATGCCGTGGCCGGTACTGGACCCGCGCCGCGCAGCGCGCATGCCGGCGCTGCAGGCATTGGCCGGGCTGGCCCCGCCGAATCTGGTACTGATCGATGCCGACGGCACGGTGCTGGCCAATGGCTGGCAAGGCCGGCGCTATGAAGGCCTGCAGCCGGTGTTGAAGGAATGGACGAAACGGGCGTGCGCGCAGGAACAGGCACGCTGCCCGCCTGGATTGTAGGGTCGCGCGAAATGCCGCCGGGCACGGCCCGGCGCTACCGTTACGGCGCCCCGCCCTCGGCCTTGCGCACGAACGCTTCAAACAACGCCAGCGTCTGCTCGCTCACATGGTGCTCGATGCCCTCGGCATCGCGCCGCGCGGTATCCGCGTCCACGCCCAGCGCCAGCAGGAAACGCTCCACGGTCTGATGACGCTGGCGGCTGGCATGGGCCAGTGCCTCGCCTTCCGGGGTCAGGAACACGCCGCGGTACGGCCGCTGCACCACCCAGCCATCGCGGGCCAGGCGCCGCAGCATCTTCGCCACGGTGGGCTGGGCCACGCCCAGGCGGGTGGCGATATCGACCTGGCGGGCCTCGCCGCCGTCGGCCAGCAGGTCCGAGATCAGCTCGACATAGTCCTCCACCAGCTCCATCCGGTGCGCCTCGCGCACTTGCCGGAAGCTCTCGACCTGGCGCTCGGCCTCGATCAAGGGGGTGCTTTTCAGCGATGTCGAATCGTCGGTCTTGCCCACGCCTGCGCCTGTCCTTCCGGGGTGATCCGGTGTTGAACCTGAATTCTGGACCAGTAACGCGATAAAGACGATTGTTTCACATTGCTAATGACTATAGCAGGAGCTATATTCGGACCCATGAACACCCTGGCACCCCGCGACCCTTCGGCCTCCACTGCGGCCAGCCTGGGCGCGCTCAACGCCTCGGTGGCGGTGCCCGACAAGGGTCACTGGTGGTTCCGCCTGCTGGCCTTCCTCGGCCCGGGCTACATGATCTCGGTCGGCTACATGGACCCGGGCAACTGGGCCACCGACCTCGCCGGCGGTTCGCGCTTCGGCTACCTGCTGCTGTCGGTCATCCTCATTTCCAACCTGATGGCGGTGATCCTGCAGGCGCTGTCGGCGCGGCTCGGTATCGCCACCGGCATGGACCTGGCCCAGGCCTGCCGCGCGCGTTACCCGAAGCCGGTGAACCTGGCGCTGTGGGCGCTGTGCGAGGCGGCGATCATCGCCTGCGACCTGGCCGAAGTGATCGGCACCGCGATCGCATTGAAGCTGCTGTTCGACCTGCCGCTGCTGTGGGGCGCGGTGATCACCGCCCTGGACACGCTGCTGGTACTGCTGCTGATGAACCGCGGCTTCCGGGCGCTGGAAGCCTTCGTGATCGCGCTGCTGATGGTGATCTTCGGCTGCTTCATGGTGCAGATCGCGCTGGCCGCACCGCCGGTGATGGACGTGCTGGGCGGATTCATTCCGCGCGCGCAGGTAGTGACCGATCCTCACGCGCTGTATATCGCCATCGGCATCATTGGTGCCACGGTGATGCCACACAATCTCTACCTGCATTCGTCCATCGTGCAGACCCGCGCCTACCCGCGCACCGACGAGGGCCGTCGCAGTGCCCTGCGCTGGGCAGTGACCGACAGCACCCTCGCGCTGACCCTGGCATTGTTCATCAACGCCAGCATCCTGATCCTGGCGGCGGCGGTGTTCCATGCCAACGGCCGGTTCGATGTGGAAGACATCGAGCAGGCGCATCAGCTGCTGGCGCCGATGCTGGGCGTGGGCGCAGCGGCGACGTTGTTCGCGGTGGCCCTGCTGGCCTCGGGCCTGAATTCAACGGTGACCGCTACGCTGGCCGGTCAGATCGTGATGGAAGGCTTCCTGCATCTGCGACTGCCACCGTGGCTGCGGCGGCTGATCACGCGCGCACTGGCGATCATTCCGGTGGTGGTGGTGATCATGCTGTTCGGCGACCAGGGCGCGGTAAAGCTGCTGGTGCTGAGCCAGGTGGTGCTGTCGATGCAGCTGCCGTTCGCGATCATCCCACTGGTGCGGATCGTGACCGACAAGGTGACGATGGGTGCCTTGGTCGCACCGCGCTGGCTGGGTGCGATTGCCTGGGTGATCGCGCTGGTGATCGTGGTATTGAACGTGAAGCTGCTGGTGGATACCTTCAGCGGCGGGTGATGCCAGATCCAGGGGTTGGACCCAGTAGATCCACGCCATGCGTGGATGCTCTTGTGGAGTCGAGCCATGCTCGACTCATCGCTCACCGCGCGAACAGCAGCCGAGCATGGCTCGGCTCTACAAATGCAACGCGATCGCGGCCTCGATCTGTTGCGGCGACTGGAACCCCGCCAGGCGCGTACGTTCGTCACCGTCACGGAACAGCGACAGCGTCGGCGTCTGCCGCAGCCCCAGCTCCCTGAAGAACGCCTCACCCAGCACTTCCAGCTGCACGCGCAGCAGGGTCGTGCCCTGCCCCGCCACGCTGTTGGCCACCCGGTGCAACGACATCTCCAGCATCCGGCACCCCGGGCACTGGTCCTTGTGGAAATCCACCAGCACCCGCGGGTGTTCGGCCAGCAGCTGCTGGAACTGCTCAGGCGTGGTGGCGTCGATGATCTGCATCGGTGTTGCTCCAATAGTGGGCCAGGACCGCGTCGGTCCAGGCCTCGATGGCCCCGGCATGGCGTTGGCCATGCGGCATCTGTTCGATTTCCAGCGGCGGGTAGTCGCTGCGGAAGTAGCGGATCAGGCGGTGCACGGCGCCGCAGTAGTACTCCTGCCCCCACTGCGTTTCGCCGGTGCCGAACACCGCCAGCTGCCGCGGCCGCTCGCCGCGTTCGGCAATACCTGCCACCCACGCCTTCATCTCCGACGGCGTGCGGCCGGCGTTGTCAGTCCAGCAGCCCAGCAGCACCAGGTCGGCCTCGTCGGCCGCCAGTGGCGGCGCCTGGCGCAGGTCGTCCGCCTCCTGCCAGTGCACCGCATGGCCGGCGGCGCGGCAACGCTCGGCAATCTGCCGGCCGAGTTCGCGGGTGTTGCCGCTCAACGAGGCGACCACCACCAGGATGCTCAGCGCGGCGCTGGGCTCAGAGGTCGTCGAAGCCGTTGTCGACGTTGGTCTTCTTGTAACTTGCATTGCGCATCTCGAAGAAGTCGGTCTTGGTTTCGGTGAAGTTGTCGGCGTAGGCCTTGATCCACGGCATCACGTTGTCGGTGGTGTCGCTGTACAGGCGCTCGATGCCGAGCATGCCGGCCATCTTGTTGGCACGGTACTTCACGTAACGCACCATTTCGTCCACGTCGATGCCGTCGATGCCATCCAGCACCTCCGACGACCACTGCGTCTCCAGCTCGATGGCATGCTCGAACGACTGGTGCACATAGGCGGTCAACTCGTTGGTCTGCAGCTCCGGGTTCTCGCCGATGATGGCGCGGATCAACTCGCTGATGAACTTGGTGTGCGCCAGCTCGTCGCGGTTGATGAAGCTGATGATCTTGCCGGTGCCGTTCATGCGGTTCTGCCGCACCATGTTGTAGAAGTACGCAAAGCCGGAATAGAAGTTGATGCCTTCCAGGATCGAGGACTGGATCAGCGACTTCAGCAGGGTCTCGGCGGTCTTCTCGCGCATGAAGTCGTCATACGCGCCCATGATCGGTGCGTTGCGCTTGATGATGGTCGGGTGGGTGCGGGCGATCTCGAAGATGCGGTTCTGGTTCGGCAGGTCGGTGATCGAGGCCAGCACGTAGCTGTAGCTCTCGTTGTGGATCACTTCCTGCTGCCCGATGATCGCCGCGTTGGCGTGCGCGGCCGGGTCGGTGATGTACTCGGCCACGTTGTAGATGAAGCGGGTCTGCGGTGAATCCAGCGTGGCGAGCAGACCGATGATCGAGTCGTAGGCGTTCTTCTCGCGCGCGTTGAGCTCGCCGTACTGGCGGGCATCCAGCTTCATGTCGACCTCGTCGGGAATCCAGAAGTTGGTCGACAGCTCCTTGTAGGCCCGATAGAACGACGGGTACGGGATGTCGTTCCAGTTGAGGATGCCGCTGGTGCGGCCGTTGATGATGCCGGTGCTGCGGTTGGGATGGCGCGGTTCGAGGATCTTGATGCGGTCGAGGGGGGTTGCCATGGTTTTATGCCTTCGTTCTCTTTCTATCGTGTTGCCGGCCAACGGCCGGCACTACCGTAGATCGCGGTGTTGCCGGCCAGCGGCCGGCACTACCGTAGATCGCGGGGTTGCCGGGCAGCGGCCGGCATTGCCGTAGATCGCGGGGTTGCCGGGCAGCGACCGGCATTGCCGTGGGTCGCCGGCGATCAGCTGGAGCACCATTCGCATTCGCTGATGTCGATGTCGTTGGAGCGCACGTAGTAGGTGGTCTTCAGGCCTTCGCGCCAGGCGCTCAGGTGCAGCTCCAGCAGCGTGCTCGCGCGGATGGTGCTGGGCACGTACAGGTTGAAGCTGATCGACTGGTCGACATGGCGCTGGCGGCGCGCGTTCTGGCGCACGCTGGCGAACTGATCGACCTTGTAGGCGCCCTTCTCGTAGTACGGCCAAGTTTCCAGCGACAGGCCCGGTGCGGCCACCGGCCGCCGGAAGTCCTTCTTTTCCTCGTAGTAGAACGCGCTGTAGATCGGGTCGATCGAGGCGGTGGAGCCGGCAATCTGCGCGGTGCTCATGTTCGGCGCCACCGCCAGCAGCCAGCCGTTGCGCAGGCCGTGCGTGGCCACTTCGCGGGCCAGGCTGTCCCATGCGGCGCCACTGTAGTCGCGGTCACGGAAGTAACGCCCGTTGTGCCAGTCACTTCCCGCGAACATCGGGTAGCTGCCCTTCTCCTTCGCCAGCTGCGCGCTGGCCTGGATGGTCAGGAAGTTGATGCGTTCGTAGAGCCGGTCGGCCAACGCCTCCGCATCCGGTGATTCCCACTGGATTGCCTGCTGCGCCAGCAGGTGGTGCCAACCGAACGTGCCCAGGCCGATGGCGCGGTACTTGCGGTTGGTGATCGTGGCCTGCGGCACCGGCAACGCGTTGAGGTCGATCACGTTGTCGAGCATGCGCACCTGGATCGGGATCAGCCGCTCCAGCACATCGGTGGCCAGCAGGTCATCCGGCGCACTGATCGCCCGGCCGAGATTGATCGAGGACAGGTTGCAGACCACAAAGTCACCGGCACGGCGTGTGGTGACGATCTGGTCGCCGCTGACGATCTCCTGGATCATCCGCGTCGGGCTCATGTTCTGCAGGATCTCGGTGCACAGGTTGCTGGAATAGATCATGCCCGCGTGCTTGTTCGGGTTCCGGCGATTGACCTCGTCGCGGTAGAACAGGAACGGGTTGCCGGTTTCCAGCTGGCTGAGCATGATCCGCTTGAACAGATCGATGGCCTTCACCGTGCGGCGGCTGATGCGCTCATCGGCGACCAGTTCGGCGTAGCGGTCGCGGAAGCTGCCTGAGCCGCGCTTCTCGTCGTAGAAGTCCTGCAGGTACCAGCCCTTGGCCTGCTTCACCTCGTGCGGGTCGAACAGGTACCAGTCGGCGCGGCGCTCGACCGCTTCCATGAACAGGTCGGGCACGCACACCGAGGTGAACACATCGTGCGCGCGCAGGCGCTGGTCGCCGTTGTTGAGGCGCAGGTCCATGAACGCTTCGATGTCGCGGTGCCAGATGTCCAGGTACACCGCCACCGCACCCTTGCGCTGGCCAAGTTGATCAACCGACACCGCGGTGTTGTTGAGCTGCTTGATCCACGGCACCACGCCGCCGGAGGAATTGGCCACGCCACGGATCGGTGCGCCGCTGCTGCGCACATAGCCCAGGTAGGCGCCAACGCCACCGCCATGCTTGGACACGCGGGCGATATCGGTGTTGGAGTCATAGATGCCCTGCAGGCTGTCGTCCACCGTGTCGATGAAGCAGCTGGACAGTTGCCCCCCCACCTTGCCGGCATTGGCCAACGTCGGTGTGGCCACGGTCATGTACAGATTGGACAGCGCCCAGTACGCCTCGCCAACCAGCTGCATGCGCCGCTCACGTGGCTTTTCCTCCTGCATCAGGTACAGCGCGATGGTCAGCCAACGCTCCTGTGGCAGCTCGTAGACCTCGCGGCTGCGGTCGCTGGCCAGATAGCGCGTGGCCAGCAGGTACAGGCCGTTGTAGGCGAACAGTCGGTCGCGCTCCGGGTCGATCATCTCACCGGCCTGCTGCAGCTCTTCCTTGGAATAGCAGCGCAGGATGTCGTTGCTGTAGATGCCGCGGTCGGCCAGGCTTTCCTGCAGGCCCACATACGAGCCGTACTTCAGGCCGACGTCGTAGAAGCGGTTGCGGCTGGCACGCTTGTACAGGCGGCGCAGGTAGATGCGCGCGGCAAACTGTTCCCACTCGGGTGCGACCAGGTCCACCCGCGACTCGGCCTCGCGGATCAGCAGATCGACCAGGTCATCGGCGCTGATGCTGGGTTTGCGTTCGACCATCGACTGCACTACGCGGCGGTAGTCGCTCACATCCAGCTGCGGGAACTCGGCATGCACGGCGTCGATGCTGCGCTGCAGGCGCTCGGCCTCGAACGGCAGGCGACGGTTGCCGGCCTCCTTGGTGATCCAGGTCGGCACGCGCTCGCCACCGGCGCGCAAGGCGTCGCCAGCGCCGGCCAGATCGGCCACGCGGAAGGTACTGTCGGTCATGGTGGTGAAACTCCAGGCTCGCACGCGCTTTGGCGGTCGATGCCATGGCGGCCCTGAACGCGATACCGGCGCACGGGGCGAACGGGTGGATTGCCAGGGCACGGGAACGTAGGTCGTCGGCATCTGCCTGCGCCTGCGGCCGGTATCCGGGCCGTGGGGGCGACCTGCGTCCGCACGATGGCGGCCGCGTCGACACGGCAAGCCTCAGGGGCGGGCCGCGGGACGTTTGCTGCATGTCCGGCGGCGGCGGCTGACCGGGAGTGACGGCCACAACATAGTGGGGATATCCGAACTCGTCAACACAAGATGCGGTAATCAGCACATGTCGCGACGATCAGTCGCAGGATGCCGTGTTGCACCTGCGGCGCCTTGTCGACAGCGCCTGCGTCCCCAGTTCGGTACAACATCAACTTTCCCCGGAACACCGCCCATGCGCGCTGCCCAGTACCCCTCCTTCGGCGACCCAACCGACGTCCTTGCCATTGCCGATGCGCCGCTGCCTGAGCCCGGCCCCGGCGAGGTGCGCATCCGCACCGTGCTGGCCTCGATCCACAACCACGACCTGCTGACCGTGCGTGGCCTCTACGGCTACAAGCCGACGCTGCCGGCGATCGGTGGCAGTGAAGCACTGGGCGTGGTCGATGCACTCGGCGACGGTGTCGACGGCCTGCAGATCGGCCAGCGGGTTGCCGCCGCCTCGGTGCACGGCACCTGGGCCGAAGCGTTCATCGCACCGGCACGCATGGTGATTCCGATGCCGGAGGCGATCCCCGACGAAATGGCCGCACAGCTGATCGCCATGCCGCTGAGCGCGCTGATGCTGCTGGAGTTCCTGCACGTCGAGCCGGGCCAGTGGATCGTGCAGAACACCGCCAACGGCGCGGTGGGCAAGTCGCTGGCGATGCTGGCGCGGGCGCGTGGCGTGCATGTGGCCAACCTGGTGCGCAATGCCGATGCGGTCGCACAGTTGATGGCGCTGGGCATCGATCATGTGTTCGACACCTCGATGGACGGCTGGAAGGATCGCGTGCGTGAGGCGACCGGCGAAGCACAGGCCGCGGCCGCGGTGGATTCCATCGGCGGCGACGCCAGCGGTGACCTGGTTGACCTGCTCGGCCACCACGGCACCCTGGTGTCGTTCGGTGTGATGAGCGGCGAACCGATGCGCATTCCCGCCGGCGGCCTGATCTACAAGGAAGCCACCGTGAAGGGTTTCTGGGGCAGCAAGGTCAGCCAGGCGATGGCGGTGGAGGACAAGCGCCGGCTGGTTGGCGAACTGCTGAAGCGCGCCGCTGGCGGCGAGCTGACCCTGCCGGTGGAACAGATCTTCGCACTGGACGACATTGCCCAGGCAGCGGAGGCTGGCGCCGGTTCGGGCCGTAACGGCAAGGTGCTGCTGCGGCCTTGATGCAATGCGCTGGATTCGGCGGCGCTGCGCGCCGCCGCCGTCCCAATGGATAATGCCTACTTCGTCTCTGCTGAAGAAGGAATCACGTTGAGCGCATTGAATGGTCGGAAGGTGCTGCTGGCGACCTTTCTCGGAAGCAAGCACCCGCCTGACGGTGTTCGGCCCTCCGAAGACTACTGGAGGTTGATCGGTACCAACGGAACCATTGTTCTTGAGGAATCCCAAACTTCCATGGCCAGGCATCAACGCGGCCTGCGGGTGCTGGTCCAGTTTCCTGAAAGCATCAGGGGTATGGGGCTTGTGTGCCACAACGAGGTACCGGACAGCCTCTGGATTTTCGTCTCCGATCTAGTAATTCACCCGGTCGATTAAATGGATCGGGGTCGAATGCCGTAACGGCGCCCGTATGCAGTCCACTATTGCCTATTCCGATCGTTAAGAACCCGTGATGTATAACTGAATGCGCTTTCGTCATTGGAAGGCGCACGTGCCTGCGTGCGGTACTGACGGCTCCTCCCCCGTTCGGCGTTGTCGCTTCCATGTACCGCACCACCCTGAACCTGCTTGCCGGCGCGATCGCGCTGGGCCTCACCGCCGGCGCTGCCGGCGCCGCTGAATCCGCCGACACCGGCAAGGACAGCACCACCCTCGGCGCCGTGCTGGTGACCGGCTCCAACATCAAGCGCAGCGATACCGCCGGGCCGAATCCGGTGCAGATCGTCAGCCGCGAACAGATCGAGCAGACCGGCCGCTCCACCCTCACCGACGTGCTGCGCAACCTGTCGGCCAACGCCGGCAACAGTTTCGACGAGCAGTACACCGGCAGCTTCGCCGCCGGCTCGGCCTCGATCGGCCTGCGTGGCCTGTCGCCGAAGAACACGCTGGTGCTGGTCAACGGCTACCGTGTGTCCAACTTCGGCTTCGCGCTCAACACCCAGGACACTTTCGTCGACCTCAACGCGCTACCGATCAGCGCGGTCGAACGCATCGAAGTGCTGAAGGACGGCGCCTCGGCGGTGTACGGTTCCGACGCCATTGCTGGCGTCATCAACATCATCCTGCGCAGGAACTTCCAGGGCGTGGAAGTGGGCGGCGGCTTCGGTATCGCCACCCAAGGCGGCCTGGACGAACGCAAGGCCAGCCTGCTGGCCGGCTTCGGTGACCTCGAACAGCAGGGCTGGAACGTGCTGTTCGGGCTGGACCTGCTCAAGCGCGACCGCCTCGACGGCGACGATCGCGCCTATACCCGCAGCGGCGATTTCCGCGACAAGCCCGGTGGCCGCTTGGCCGGCTGGTCCACCGCCGGTGGCAACTGGCTGTCCAACCCACGCGCGCCGCAGCCGTTCGCCAACTGCCCCGACGGCAGCCAGCTGCGCCCGTACAGCGACTTCGGCAGCACCCTGCCCGGCCAGGCCTGCGCCTTCAACGCGCAGCCGTTCAAGACCCTGCAGCCCGGCGCCGAGCGCCTGCAGGCGTCGTTGAGTGCGACCTACCGCTTCAATGACAGCGTCGAAGCCTTCGCCGACGTACTGTACAGCCACAACAAGGCCGACCAGATCTTCAGTGCGCCGCTGACCGTTGGCCCGGGCCTGCGTGCCTACAACCCGGCCACCGGCACCCTGATCGACGTGCCGGCGGTGCTGCCGGTCGGCCACCCGAACAACCCGGGCAGCACGCCGCTGCCGTTCGAGTACACCTTCTTCGACATCGGCCCGCGCCTGAAGGACAACACCCAGGTGTTCTACCGTGCACTGGCCGGCGTGCGCGGCAGTGGCGAGCGCTGGGACTGGGAAGTGGCGGCGCTGACTTCGCAGAGCGCGCAGCGCGAATACGTCGACAACTTCGTCAACCGCTACGCGTTCGAACAGATCCTGCGCGATGGCAGCTACAACTTCCTCAACCCGTCCGCCACGCCAGGCGCGCTGGATGCACTGCGCCTGCAGACCAAGCGACCGGGCTGGTACAAGCTGCACGCGTTGAACGTGAAGGCCTCGACCTCGCTGTGGGAGATGCCGGCCGGTGCGGTCGGCTTCGCCTGGGGTGCCGAGTTCCGCAAGGAATCACTGGACGCGCGCACCAGTGCGCAGGTGCTGTCGGGCACCGAACTGCGCCCGGCCATCAACGTGGTCAACGGCGAGCGCCAGGTCAGCGCCGCCTACGCCGAACTGAGCGTGCCGCTGCACCGCACGCTGGAGCTGCAGGTGGCCGGTCGCGGCGACCACTACGATGATTTCGGCAACGCGTTCTCGCCGAAGGTGGCGCTGCGCTGGCAGCCGCTGGACAGCCTGCTGCTGCGTGGTTCGTTCTCGCGTGGCTTCCGTGCACCGTCGCTGCCGGAGATCGCGCCGGGCCAGACCGTCAGCTATGGCTCGGTGATCGATCCACTGGATCCGCTGCAGCCCGGTGGCAGCCGTGGCGTGACCAACATCCGCACCGGTAACCCGGACCTGAAGGCCGAGCGCTCGCGCAACTTCAACGTGGGCGCGGTGTGGTCGCCCGATGGCGATACCAGCATCGGCCTGGACTGGTACCGCATCGAGCAGGACAACCTGGTCAAGCCGGACAGCGCGCAGTACATCGTCGATCACCCGGAGTTGTTCCCGGGCCGCGTGCAGCGTGAGAACGGGCGCATCCAGTTCATCACCAACCAGTACGCCAACCAGGGCGAGCTGACCACCTCAGGGCTGGACCTGGAAGCCAACCGCACCTTCCGCACCGAGGGCTGGGGCAACTTCACCGTGGCCGGCAGCTGGACCCATCTGCTCAGCTTCAAGCAGCCGCTGGTGGCCGGCCAGGCACCGTATGAAGGGGCCGGCAACAACCGCCACGGCGCACTGCCGCGCACCCGCGGCACCACCTCGTTGAACTGGGCAGTGGGCGACTGGAGCAGCACGCTGAGCCTGCAATACGTGAGTGGCTACGACCAGCGTGTGGCGACGGCGACCAGCAACCCGGGCCTGCGTGACCGCATCAAGCCGTATCACCAGCTGGACCTGTACGTGGCCTACGAAGGTGTTCCCAACACCACGCTGTCGCTGTCGGTGCTGAACCTGACCGACAAGGATCCGCCGTTCGACCCGGCCGGTGGCTCCAACGGCTTCGACATCAGCCAGTACAACCTGCGCGGGCAGTTCGTCTCGCTGGGGGCGCGCTACCGGTTCTGATGCGCGAACGGGGCGGCGGTGATGCGCCGCCCCGTTCGTGTTGCCGGCCAGCGGCCGGCACTACCATCAACGTGCATCACCGGCTCAGGTGCAGGAACTGCAGGTGCCGTTCGTACTGGCTGATGATGTCGTTGATGATCTGCTTGCGGCTGTAGCCCACCAGGTCGTAGTCCTGGCTGCCTTCGTACAGATGCACCTCAGCGCGGTAGTAGCGCTGGTTGCGCAGCTGCTGTGCGGCGAACGACGGAGTGAGGTAGCCGCTGAGGATCACCCGGTACAGGAAGTCCTGCTGCTCGCCGTGATTCACCGTCAGCTCCATGTCGCCGGCCTCGAAGCGCGTGGCCACGTCCCAGCCCTGCCCGCGCAGCTGTTCGGTCACCGCTTCCATCGCCGGCTTCACCGTGTCGTCCATGAAGCGGTAGACCTGGTCGCGCACCGGGAAATGCATGGCCTGGCTCAGGCGCTGGCGCCAGCCCTGGTGGTGGCGGTCGTCACCGATCAGCGGCGATGGCCGGTACTGCAGCGCGCGCTTGCGGTGCGATTCGTCACTGAAGGCGCGGGTCAGGCCCCACATCATCAGCAGCAGTACCGCCGAGAACGGCAACGAGGCCAATACCACCGCCGATTTCAGTGCATCGATGCTGCCGGCCAACAGCAGCCCGGCGGTCAGCACCGCGATCACCGTGCCCCAGAACACGCGCAGCCAACGCGGACCATCATCCTCCGGCGCACCGCCATGCGAGGACAACGTGGACAACACCACCGCCCCCGAGTCGGCCGACGTCACAAAGAAGATGAAGCTGACCAGCACCGTCACCGCGATCACCGTGCGACTCCACGGGTAGCCATCCAGCAGTGCATACAGCACCGTCGGTGGGTCATCCACCGCCAGCTGCGCCAGTTGCTGCTGACCGTGGTGCAACACCTGGTCAAGCGCGCTGTTGCCGAAGATCGACAGCCAGGCCAGGGTGAAGCCCAGCGGGATCAGCAGCACGCCGAACACGAATTCGCGGATGGTGCGGCCACGCGAGATGCGCGCGATGAACAGGCCAACGAACGGTGCCCAGCCGATCCACCAGGCCCAGTAGAACACCGTCCAGCCACCCAGCCATTCCGGTCGGCCGCCATAGGCATACACATCGAAACTCTTGCCAACCACGCTGCCCAGGTAGTCGCCCAGGTTCTGCATCAACGTGCTGAGCAGGTACTGGGTGGGGCCGGCGCACAGCATGAACAGCACCAGCGCGATCGCCAGCAGCATGTTGATGTTGGCCATCCAGCGCACGCCCTTCTCCACCCCGGACACTGCCACGGCCACCGCCGCGCCCATCATGCTGACCACCAGGATGATCTGCACCAGGTTGGAGTGCGGGATGTTGAACAGGTGCGACAGGCCGGCATTGAGGTGCAGCACGCCGAAGCCCATGTCGGCGCCGATGCCGAACACGGTGGCAACGATGCCCAGCGCGTCCACGGTGTAGCCGATCGGGCCATTGATGCGCTTGCCGATCAGCGGGTACAGCGCCGAGCGCAGGGCCAGCGGCAGGTTGTGGCGATAGGCGAAATAGGCCATCGCCATTGCCGCCAGCGCGAACACGCCCCAGCCGTGCAGGCCCCAGTGCAGGAACAGCAGCTGCATGGCCTGGCGCGCGCCGGCCTCGCCCGCGGCCGGATCGCCCTGCGGCGGCTGCAGGTAGTGGGTCAGCGGTTCGGAAACGCAGAAGAAGAAGAGGGTGATGCTGATGCCGGCGGCGAACAGCATGCCGGCCCAGGAGAGGTAGCTGAACTCCGGCTCGTCATGGTCGGCACCCAGCTTGATGCCACCGTACTTGGACAGCGCCACCCCCACCACGAACACCAGGTAGAGGGTCATCGCCAGCAGGTAGTACCAGCCGACATTGAGTGCGGCCCAGTCCTGCGCCTTGACCAGAAGGCGGCCCGCACCGAGCGGGAACAGGCTGACGAACAGCGCGAACGCCACGACAACGATCGCCGCGAAGGCGAACACAGGCCGAAGGGTGCGCACCGGGGATTGTTGCGGCTCCAGTACATCCATGGGGCGGCGTTCTCCGGTAGATCAAAGGGTTAGCCGACCGATTCTGGCTGAACCGCAGTGGACAGAGCATGAAGTTGCGGCCTGCGGTCACAGGCCCATCCTGCGATTCCGTGTTATCACGCGCGCGCTGCTGCGTACCTGCGCCTGATGGCACCGCACGGGCCACGTTGATCGCGGCCCGCGCGTTTCCATCCGATCACGACATCACATGCACCGCGCACAGCTTGTTGCCGTCCGGGTCGCGCAGGTAGGCCAGGAACAACTGGCGCCCGGCCATGCTGCGGATGCCGGCCGGATCTTCGATGGCGGTGCCACCGTGGGCGACACCGGCGTCCTGCCAACCGCGCACGGCCTCGGCGCTGTCGAGGGTGAAACCAATCGTGCCGCCGTTGGCATGGCATGCGGGCTGGCCGTCGATCGGTGCGGTGACGATGAACATGCGGCCGTCCTTGAAGTACACCAGCCGGCCCTTGTCATCGAACACTCCCGGACGTGCACCCAGAGCGGTGAACAGGGCATCGTAGAAGCGATGCGCGACGTCCATGTCGTTCGTTCCAACGGTGATGTGGCTGAACATGCGGGCACTCCATGTGGAAAGCCGCAGTGTCGGCGAGCACGCCGGGCATCGCAAATCCGGCGACCTCCCCCGCTGCGGCATGCCCAGGATTTGTCGTGCGCCGCCCGATCACTCTATAATGGGAATCATTCTCATTAATGACCCATGCCGATGGCCGTGCCCGCCGCCTCCAGCACCGCGCTGGCGGGGTTCTACCGCGAACACCATGGCTGGCTGCTGGGCTGGCTGCGCCGCCGCACCCACAACGCCGACTGCGCCGCCGACCTGACCCAGGACACCTTCCTGCGCCTGCTCAGCCGTCGCGTCGATCCATCCGAACTGCGCTTGCCGCGCGCCTATCTCAGTACCATCGCGCACGCCCTGCTGGTCAATCACTGGCAGCGCGCGGACCTGGAGCGCGCCTATCTGACCGCGCTGGCCGCACAACCGGAGCCGGTGCATCCCTCCGCAGAGGAGCGCACACAGGCGCTGCAGCTGCTGCATGCCATCGCTGACATGCTGTCCGGCCTGGCCGAGCGGCCACGGCGTGCCTTCCTGCTGGCCCGGCTGTCCGGACTGGGCTATGCGGAGATCGGCCAACAGCTTGGCGTGTCCGAGCGTATGGTCAAGAAGTACATGGCGCAGGCGATGCTGCATTGCCTGCGCCTGTCCGGCGACGCGGCGGCATGAGCGCGGCAGTGGCCGGCCCGGCGCTGGAGCAGGCGGCAGAGTGGTTCGCGCTGCGCCAACAGGGCTGGAGCGACGACGACCAGCAACACTGGCGCGCGTGGCTGCACGCCGACGCCGGTCACGCCGACGCCTGGCGCCGGGTCGAGGCGGTCTGGCAGTCGTTCGCCCCGCTGTCGGCACCGGCGGCAGCAACGGC
Organism: Stenotrophomonas maltophilia; assembly: GCF_003970865.1. Classification (GTDB taxonomy): domain Bacteria; phylum Pseudomonadota; class Gammaproteobacteria; order Xanthomonadales; family Xanthomonadaceae; genus Stenotrophomonas; species Stenotrophomonas maltophilia_AR. The sequence continues at coordinate 64,018 of NZ_RXLZ01000006.1, forward strand.
GCTCGATGCCGCCGGCCATCGCCGCCGCCGCGCGCTTCGCAGTCTCGGCGGCGCGCTCGGCATCGGTGCGGTCTCGCTTCTCGGCCTGCACGGGCTGCAAGCGCAGCGCCACCTGCAGACGCAACGCACCGCTGCCGGGCGCACCGGTCATTGGACGCTGGCCGATGGCAGCCAGTTGTGGCTCAACGCCGGCAGCGAAGTGACCGTCGACATCGGCAACGGCAACCGCGCCCTGCATCTGCTGCGCGGCGAACTGCTGCTGCAGACCGGCCACCACCCAGCATTCACCGGGTTGCCCCTGAGCGTGCATGTACCCGGGGCGCGCCTGCAGCCAATCGGCACCCGCTTCGCGGTCGGCCGCGAAGCGCAGGACAGCCGGTTGGACGTGTTCGAGGGCCTGGTGCGGTGCCTGCCGATGTTCGGTGCGGCGCTGGATGTGCCTGCGGGAGGTGCGCTGCAGATCGGACCGATGGGGGGACTCACAACGGTCACTGCCGATCCTCTGCGCGGCGACTGGCAGGACGGACGCCTGCAGGTGCAGGACACGCAGCTGATCCGGGTGATCGACGAACTGGCCCGTCACCATCGGGGCTATCTGGGCTGTGATCCGGCACTGTCCGCATTGAATGTCACCGCGGTATTGCCGCGCCTGGACAGCCTGCAGGCCCTGAAACTGCTGGCGCGCGCCCTGCCGATCCGCGTCGAGCAGCGCTGGCCCTGGTGGACCGTTGTGCGTCCGATTTGAAATGGCGGTTCCCTTTCTGCGCGCTCGGCGGGCACTACAGGGGAACCCATTGCGGATGTCGCCGCCCCCATGAAACTACCCTGCCCTTCTCCTCGCCCGCTTGCCATCGCACTGTGCCTGGCCCTGGCCACGCCATGCCTGTTGCCGGCCGCCGCCCACGCACAGGATGCTGCCGCCGCCGTTCGCTGGCAGATCCCGGCCGGTCCGCTCGACCAGGCCTTGACCGCGTTCGGCCAGCAGTCCGGCCTGTCCATCGCTGCCGATGCGCGCCTGACCCGCGGCCGGCACAGCGGTGGCGTGCAGGCCTCGCTCAACACCGAGGCCGCGCTGGCGGAGGTATTGGCCGGCACTGGCCTTTCGTTCCAGCGTGATGCCAGCGGCGTGGTGCTGCAGGCCGCCCCCGTCACCGACGCCGGCGTGCGCCAGATCGGCACCCTGCGTGTGGCCGGCCAGGCCAGCGAAGGCGCTTCGCCGTGGGGCCTGGCCGATGCCGATGCCGTTTACCGCGACAGCGGCTCGCGCGTGCATCTGGACCACCAGCAGCTGGAACGCTTCCGCGGCCAGTCGATCGGCGATGTGCTGGCCGGCGCAGTCGGCGTGCACACCGGAGACGTACGCAATGGTGGTGCGCTGGACGTCAACATCCGCGGCCTGCAGGGCCAGAACCGGGTGCCGGTGATCATTGATGGTGGCCAGCAGGCCATCGACGTGTACCGCGGCTATGCCGGCGTGCAGCAGCGCAGCTACCTGGACCCGGACCTGATCAGCGCGATCAGCATCGAGAAAGGGCCGAGCCTGGCCGCCAATGCCGCCAGCGCGATCGGTGGCGTGGTCTACATGGAAACGCTGAAGGCCGAGGACATCCTCGACGACGGCCAGGACTGGGGGCTGCGCGTGCGTGGCGGCGTGGCCGACAACAGCATCGACCGCACCCGTACGTTCAAGCAGATCGCGCGTGGCAGCGACAACCGCAACAGCCTGCGCGACCCGCGCGACTGGAACGGCAGCGTGGCCTTCGCCCAGCGCGGCGAAGACTGGCAGCTTGTCGCAGCCTACGCACGGCGCCGCCAGGGCAACTACTTCGCCGGCAGCAACGGCGCCCACCGCTACGACGACCAGCACCTGTCCAGCGGCGGTACCGGCATGTCCAGCCAGGCCGTTTCCAAGCTGTACCACCCGGGCGATGAAGTCCTGAACACCCACACCGACAACGAATCGGCGTTGCTGAAATTCACCTGGACGCCCGACCCGGACCAGCGCCTGGAGCTGAGCCACCGCTTCTTCAACTCCAGCTTCGGCGAAATCATGCCGTCGGCGATCGGCCGCGTGGGCGAGTCCAACGAATGGGTGACCTACGTGGACAAGGCCAACACCATGTTCCAGTTCGAGCCCGGGAAGATGCGGGTCAACGCCACCTCGCTTCGCCATCGTTACCGCCCCGAGGCGCACCCGTGGCTGGACCTGAGCAGCACGCTGTGGTTCACCACCGCCACCAGCCGCATGTTCAACAGCAATATCGCCAACACGCCGCTGTTCAAGGAAATGGCCTCCGACCAGATGCCCGACACGCTGGGCGAGACCTACGGCCCGGGCCTGCAGTCGGACGTGAAGACCCGGCGCTGGGGCCTGGACAGCAGCAACACCACCCGCTTCAGCAATGATCTGGGCGACTGGACGCTGCGCTATGGCGCGTCCTTCCAGCATGAAGACACCGCACCCAACTCGCCGGTGCTGCCGGTGGACTACAACAACAACCGTTACCTGCGCTCGGGCACGCGCCGCGAGGCCAGCGTGGTGGCGTCGCTGCAATGGCAGCCGTGGGACTGGCTGTCGCTGACCGCAGGCGGCCGCTTCATCGACTACCGCACCCGCGACCGCAACCGCGTCGCCTTCGTCAGTGAATCGCGCGACCTGCGCTACACCTTCGCGCGCCTGAGCAAGGGTGGCCAGCTGCTGCCGGGCTGGTATAAGGAGTGGTACCCGGATGCACAGGGCAACTACACGTATGACTCGCTGCGCGCCACGCCCTATGGCGACAGCACTCTGGGCCAGACCTACGACTTCGACGGATTCATCCGTGACCCGCGCGGTGCCAACGGCTTCTATACCAAGCAGATTCCCACCGCCTGGGGCTACAAGCCGGCGATCCGGCGCTCGGGCCACGGCTTCGCGCCGTATGCCGAGGCGCGCTTCAACCTCGACGCGGACATGTTCTTCTACGTGAAGTACGCGCAGGGCTGGAAGATGCCCAGTCTGTTCGAATCGACGCTGGGCAACAGCACCTCGGCCCCGGTGGCCGACCTGAAGCCGGAGAAGAACCGTTCCTGGGACATCGGCTTCAGCCTGCTCAAGCAGGACCTGTGGCGTGACGGTGATCGCCTGGCATTCAAGGTCGCCTGGTTCAAGAACGATATCGACAACGCCATCACCCGCCGCTTTGATTCCAGCAACTGGGCCTTCTACGTCGACAACGTCGACAACTACACGGTGTCCGGCTACGAGCTGCAGTCCGGTTACGACGCCGGCATTGCCTACCTGGACCTGTCGGCCAGCTACTACCAGCGCGCGCGCACCTGCGATGCGGCCACCGCCAAGCGCATGCGCGAAGACCCGTATGCGAAATGGAGCAAGCTGGACACCACGCCGGACTGCGTGGACGGCGGCTTCGGCACCTCGTTCGTCAACGCGCAGAACCCGCCGAAGTACTCGATCCACAGCACGCTGGGCTTCCGCCTGTTCGACAAGCGACTGGATACCGGCATCCGCCGCACCTACAACAGCGGCCCTACCCATGAACTGGACAAGCCCTGGAACACGACCGGCTCGACCGGCCTGCAGAACATCTACCTGCCGACCGCGATCTATGACTTCTATGCGCGCTGGCAGTTCACCCCGAAGGCCGAAGTGGAACTGGTGGTCAGCAACCTGCGCAACACCTACTACATGGACACGCTGGCGATGAGCCTGATGCCGGGCCCGGGCCGCACCACGCGGCTGAACTTCACCGCACGTTTCTAACTGCGGCAGAAACAGCAACGCCCCGGGGAGATCATCCCCGGGGCGATTGCCTGCGGCGGCTCACGCTCTGGCAGGTGCCAACCTTGGTTGGCACAGCGACTCAACACCGGTAGGTGCCAACCTTGGTTGGCACAGCGACGCGTTACTTCGCGGTACTCAGCAGCAGTACCGCGACCGTCACCAATGCGATGCCGATCCAGCCGATCGGACGCAGGCGGTTGCCGAACAGCAGACGGCCGCAGGTGGCGGTACCGATCACGCCGATCGCACCCCACATCGCATACGCGGTGGCCAGGTCCATGTAGCGCACGGCCTGGCCCAGCAGGGCGAAGGCGATCCAGACCATGACGATCGCACCAACGCCCCAGCGCCAGCGACGGAAGCCCTCCGACTTGGCCACCATCATGTTGGCGGCGACGTCGATCAGCGCCGAACAGATCACGAAAAACAGTGCCAGGGTGTTCATCAGTGCGCCTCCCCGAGGGTGACGCAGACGATGCCGACCACTGCCAACACCAGGCCGGCGAGCTGCTGCAGCGACAGGCTCTCACCGAAGACGGTGAGGCCAACCACGGTCAGCAGGGTCAGGCCCAGGCCTTCCCACACTGCGTAGGCCACGCCCACGGCGATGCGGCGCACCGACTGCGCCAGGAAGAAGTAGGACAGCGCCAGCGCGCCGGCCATGATCAGGTAGCCGGTCCAGCCGCCATCGCGGGCGGCATGGGCCATGAACGAGGTGCCGACCACTTCGGCGACGATCGCCACGGTCAGGCAGGCCCAGGCGACCAGCGCGCCACGGGCGGGAACAGTACGGGACATGTGAAACTCCTTGCAGGACGGGGACCGCACCGCCTCATCAATAGATCCACGGCATGCGTGGAGGGTCCGGAACGCCCCGCAGACAGGGGCGACGGCGACCAGTATCATCGTCTTTTACGGTGGAATCAAAATGGATTCCATCGACAGGAGCGATGGATCAATGCCCTACTCCCCTGAATCCCTGCAGGCTTTCGTGGAAGCCGCGGCGCTGGGTTCGTTCTCGGCGGCGGCGCGACGCTTGCGCAAGACCCAGTCGACAGTCAGTACCGCCATTGCCCACCTGGAAACCGACCTGGGCGTGAGCCTGTTCGATCGCAGCGGGCGCTACCCGCAGCTGACCGAGGCCGGGCGACAGGTATTGGGGCACGCGCAGGAAATCCTGGCTGCCGATGCGCGCCTGCAACAGTTGAGCGTGCGCCTGGCCGCACCGGTCGAGCCTCGCCTGACCGTGGTGTTCTCCGATGTCTACCAGCTCGATCCAGAGCAACGGATCCTGCAACGCTTCGCCGAGGCGTTCCCGGAGATCGAACTGGAATGGCTGGATGCCGAGGGTGAGGACGTGCTGGAGCTGGTCGGCAGTGGTCGCGCCGCGCTGGGCCTGCTGCCCAGGCAGGAGCGCTATCCCGGTGAACTGACGGCCCGGCCGCTGGCCCACCACAGCGAACTGTCGGTGTACGTGGCGCGCGAACATCCGCTGGCCAGCGCCGGGCGTCGCGCCGCCGCACAACTGGCGCGGCATCGGCAGGTGCGCCTGAGCGCGGAAGTCGATCAGTCCCGCGTGGTCACCGGCCTGGCCTGGACCGCCACCGACTACCTGATGGTGATGGAGATGGCCGAGGACGGCATCGGCTGGGCTGAACTGCCGCGGGCGCTGGTGCAGCGCTACGACCGTGGGCGACTGGTGGAACTGGTGCTGCCCGGTTGGCCGCGGCGCATCCACAGCGACCTGCTGTGGCGCCGCGACACGCCTCCCGGACCGGCCGCACTGTGGTGGGCCGACGCGTTGGGGTGAGCCGAAAAAGGGGACGGAGGGGATTAAGTCGTTTGTGGCACAAACGACTTAATCCCCTCCGTCCCCTTTCTCAGTTGCCGGCCAGCGGCCGGCACTACCGATCAACGATGGGCGAGCGCGTAATCCAGCGCCGAGCACACCGCCGCCACCTGCGCGTCGTTGCACTGCTGCGGGGTCGCCCGCGGGCTGTCCGGGTAGACCTCGGTGGTGGTGGTGTACTTCGCGCCGGTAATCCCGGCGCACAGGCCCAGCTTCACCAGCGGGTACTCGATCACACCATGGGCCACCACCGGCGAACCGATGATCTCGCCCTTGTCGTCGGCCGGCGCGATGTGGGTGACCTTCTCCACCGCGGCGATCACCGCCTGCTGGAAGGCTGCCTGCGGGGCCTCGCTGTCATCCACCAGATAGAAGCCATCGGGAATCAGGCCCGGCTCGAACGGCTTGCCGTCACGCGCGGCCAGCGCCGGGCGGAACTCGCTTTCGTCGCTGTCGGTGGTCTCGTGCAGGTCGATGTGCAGCACGAACTGGCCCTTGTACGGCGCGATCAGTTCGATGACGGCGGTCGATTCACGGGCCGGGCCGTCGGCGCGGAAGTTGCGGTTCGGGTCGATCGCATCGAAGTTCCAGCGGTTGATGCGCTCGAAGCCCCACGGATTCACGCACGGCGCCACCAGCAGGTTGGCCTTGCCGGCATAGTCGGCGGCGTGCTTCTCGAGGAACTCCAGCGCGCCCATCACGCCGCTGGTCTCATAGCCGTGCACGCCACCGGTGACCAGGGCAGCGGGCAGCGCCGGGTTCCAATCGCAGCTGCGCAGGGCGAACAGGGTGTAGGTCTCGCCAGCGTAGTCGAGCTGGCCATAGGCCACCTTGTCGAAGCGCGGGGCCAGCGCTTCGATGCGCGGCAGCACCTCCTCGTCATAGCGACGCAGGCGCTGCTGGCGGCCACGCCACGCCTCCCGCTCCGCCGCTCCCCACGGCTGGCCAGGGGTTCCGACGGGGTAGAAAGCGGCTTGGGACATGGCGGATCTCAGCGAGTCAGGAAGCAATCGCCCACTCTACCACCGGGGCATCGGCATGAATCGGAGGCGCATTCCATTGGCGAATGGAATCAGCAATAATTCTCATTTACGACCTTCCACAACCCGCACCGATGCCCATTCACGTCCTGCAACCGGCCCGCCTGCCCTTGGCCGCCGCCCTCGCCCTGTGCCTGCTCCCGGCCACCCGCGCCCTCGCCCAGGACAGCGCCACCACGCTGGACAGCATCCAGGTTTCCGGCAGCTGGCTGGGCACCGGCCTGCATGACAGCGTCAAGAGCTTCGCCGGCGCGCGCACGGTGGTCGACCGCCAGCGCATCGAGGCCAGCGGCGCGGCCAGCATCGGCGATGCCATGCGCCGCATCCCCGGCGTGCAGGTCACCGACAACTCCGGCACGGCCGGCAGCTCGGTCTCGTTGAACATCGGCGTGCGCGGCCTGACCGGGCGCTACTCGCCGCGCTCGACCGTACTGCTGGACGGCGTACCGCTGGCGGTGGCGCCGTATGGCCAGCCACAGCTGTCGTTCGCACCGACCAGCCTGTCCAACATCGAATCGATCGACGTGGTGCGCGGCGGCGGCGCGGTGCGCTACGGCCCACAGAACGTGGGCGGCATCATCAACTTCAGCACCCGCGCCATTCCGACCGGTCCGGGCCTGCACGGCGAAGCGGGTGTGCGCTACACCGCCTACGACCATGGCGGCGGTGACAGCACCCAATACAACGCCTTCCTCGGCGGCACCGGCGACAACGGCCTGGGCGCGGCCCTGCTGTACTCCGGCCAGGACGGGCGTGGCTGGCGCCAGGGCAGCGATGACCGCTTCAACGACCTTGCGCTGAAGTTCGCCTATGCCATCGACGAACAGCAGGAACTGCGCGCCAAACTGTCCTACTACGACGTGCGTTCACTGACCCCGGGCGGCCTGACCCGCGCGCAGTACGAAGCCGATCCGTTCCAGAACACCCGCCCCACCGATTTCTGGAAGGGTCACCGCACCGGCATCGACCTGGGCTACACCAACACGCTGTCGGCCAACAGTGAATTCGAGGTGCTGGCCTATTACAACGAAAGCAGCCGTGCCAGTTCGCTGATCAATGCCGCCAATACCCAGTTGACCGTGCAGCCACGCGACTACCGCGTGCTCGGCATCGAACCGCGCTACACCCAGCGGCTGCACTGGGGCAGCACCGTGCATGACATCACCGCCGGCTACCGTTTCCTGCGCGAGCGCGGCAACGACCGCAGCTACACGGTGCTGCGCCGTACCGGTGTGGAAAGTGCCATCACCCGCTTCGACAACGCCACCGACGCCCACGCGTTCTACATCGACGACCGCGTTGCGATCGGCCAGTGGCGGATCACCCCGGGCGTGCGCATGGAGTGGATCGACATGGACCGCCGCCAGGCCGGGGGCACGGCGACCTTCAGCAGCCGCAACAACAAGGCGCTGCCCTCGCTCAACATCGCCTACCTGCTGACCCCGCAGCTGACCGTGTTCGGCAACTACACCACCTCGTTCGGGCCAGTGCAGAACATCCAGCTCAATTCGCAGACCGCCAGCAACCCGCTCAATCCGGAAGTGGCAAAGACCACCGAGCTGGGCGCACGCTGGCAGGACGGTGCACTGCGCGCGGAAGTGACCGTGTTCAAGATGCGCTTCGACAACCAGATCCTGCAGGTGCCGGGCATCACCCCGCCGACCTTCCAGAACATCGGCGCCACCGACCACAAGGGTGTGGAGAGTGCACTGGAGTATCGCTTCGCCGAGGACAGTGCGCTGGCCGGGCTGGAGCTGTACGCCAACTACACCTGGACCAAGGCGATCCAGCAGTCCGGTGACAATCGCGGCCTGGACGTGCCCTTCTACTCGCGCGACACCGACAGCGTCGGCGCCCGCTACGCGCTGGCCGGCTGGACCTTCAATGTCTCCAGCACCCACCAGAGCGGCCAGTACTCCGACGCCGCCAACACCTGGGCCGAGAGCGCCGATGCGCGCGTGGGCCGCGTGCCGGGCGTGCGCCTGTGGAATGCACAGGTGGCCTGGCAGGTGCCGGGACTGGGCGACAGCGAGATCGCGCTGGGCGTGAACAACCTGGCCGACAAGCGCTGGTACACCCGCAACGTCGATGGCAATGCCGGCCGCATGGTGGCCGCGCCGCGCACCTTCTACGTGCAGGGCCGCTACCGCTTCTGAGGCGGTAACCGCCCAATGCAGTGACGGTGGCGATCACGGTGGCGGCGTATCATGCCGCCACCATGTCACTGCCTGTTTCGCCATCGCGCCTGCATTCGGCCTTCCAGGGCCTGCGCCTGCGGCTGCGCGGCAGTGATCTGTGGTTCATCGCGCTTGCCCTGCTGGTCGGCCTGCTTGCCGGCTACCTGACCCTGCTGCAGTCCGGCATCGCTCGCTGGCTGCAGGGCACCCTGTACGGGCTGGATGAAGGCATGCGCCTCAGCTCCCTGCCCTCGCTGACCTGGACTGCGCTGCTGGTGCTGCCGTTGGGTGGCCTGCTGGTGGGCCTGGTCAGCCTGGCCGCGACCCGGCGCAAACGCCCCCTGCTCGATGCGGTGGAAGCCAATGCCCTGCATGGCGGCCGCATGTCGATGCGCGACAACCTGATCGTGCTGACCCAGACCCTGCTGTCCAATGGCTGCGGCGCCTCGGTCGGGCTGGAGGCTTCGTATACGCAGATGGGCGCCGGCAGCGGTTCGCAGCTGGGCCGGGTGATGCGCCTGCGCCGCAACGATGTGCGCATCCTGGTCGGCGCCGGTGCCGCCGGTGCCATCGCCGCCGCCTTCGGTGCGCCCCTGGCCGGTGCGTTCTACGCCTTCGAGATCGTCATCGGCGCCTACACCCCTGCCGCACTGGCGCCGGTGGCGGTGGCTGCACTGGCTGGCGCGTTCGTGGCCGACCAGGCCGGGATCGAGGCCTACCTGCTGCCCGCCGCCTCGACGATTGATGTCCGCGCCGCCGACTACGCCATCTACGGCCTGCTCGGCTGCTGCTGCGCGATGGTCGGCATCGCGGTGATGCGGCTGATCGCCTCGATCGAGGGCACGGTCAAGCGCAGCCCGTTGCCGCTGTGGGGCCGGCCGGTGGTGGGCGGCCTGCTGCTGATTCCGCTGGCCCTGGCCAGCCCGCAGGTGCTGTCGTCCGGCCATGGCGCCCTGCACCTGGACCTGACCACGCACCTGCCACTGATCTGGATCGGCGGCCTGCTGACCCTGAAGTGCCTGGCCTCGGGCATCTCGTTGGGCTTCGGCTTCCGTGGCGGCCTGTTCTTCGCCTCGCTGTTCATGGGCACCCTGGTCGGCGCCCTGTTCGCCGGCCTGTTGGCGATGGCCACCGGCGTGCCGGTGATCGACGCCACCTCCGCCGCACTGGCCGGCATGGCGGCGCTGGCCGCAGCGGTGGTCGGCGCGCCGATGACCATGGCCATGCTGGTGCTGGAAGGCACCCACGACTTCCTGCTGACCAGCGTGGTGATGAGCGCGGTGCTGGTCTCCAGCACGCTGGTACGGCAGTGGTTCGGTTACTCGTTCTCGACCTGGCGCATGCACCTGCGCGGCGAGACCATCAAGAGTGCCCGCGACGTGGGCTGGGTGCAGAACCTCAACGCCGGCCGGCTGATGCGCAAGGGCGTGGCCACCGCTCCGGCCGAACTCGATGCCGCCGCGTTCCGCCAGCGCTTCCCGCTGGGCTCGGGCAGCCGGGTGATCCTGATCGACAGCGAAGGCCACTACGCCGGCATCGTGCAGATTCCGCGCGTCTACGGCGACGGCGTGAAGCCGGAGACCACGATCGGCGAGCTGGCCGAGAACCGGGACGTATCGCTGTTGCCAGCCGCGGACGTGGTCAGCGTGATGCAGCGCTTCGACCAGACCCAGGCCGACGAACTGGCCGTGGTCACCGCCGACGGCCAGGTGCTGGGCGTGGTTTCCGAAGCCTTCGTACGCAAGCGCTACGCCGAGGAACTGGACAAGCGCCAGCGCGAACTGATGGGCGAGCGCGTCGAGGACACCGACTGATCCAGCAAAAAGGGGACGGAGGGGATTAAGTCGTTTCTGGCACCTTCGAAATCCACGCATGGCGTGGATCTACTGTCACCTCGACCGGGTAGACTCCGGCCATGCGCTTCATTGAGACCTTCCAGGCCGGTCCTTTCGCCGACACCGTGGTGAGCCTGCTGGCCGCCTTCGTGCTGGGCACGCTGATCGGCGCCGAGCGCCAGTACCGGCAACGCACCGCCGGCCTGCGCACCAACGTGCTGGTGGCCGTCGGCGCCGCCGCCTTCGTCGACCTGGGCATGCGCATCGCCGGCAGCGCCGAGGCGGTACGGGTGATCTCCTACGTGGTCTCCGGCGTCGGCTTCCTCGGCGCCGGCGTGATCATGAAGGAAGGCATGAACGTGCGCGGCCTCAACACCGCCGCCACCCTGTGGTGCTCGGCGGCGGTGGGCAGCTGCACCGGCGCGGACATGCTGGCCGAAGGCGTGCTGCTGACCGTACTGATCATCGCCGGCAACACCCTGCTGCGGCCGCTGGTGAATGCGATCAACCGCATTCCGATCAATGAGACCGCCACGGAAGCCACCTACGAAGTGCGCCTGAGCGTGGATGCCGAAGCGGTGCCGCGGGTGCGCGAGCGCCTGGTCGATGCGCTGGAAGCCGCGCAGTATCCGGTCGGTGATGTGCAGGTGGTCGAGCATGCCGATGCACCCACCGATGTGATCGCGGTGCTGGTCAGTACCGCCGTGAGTGCCGATGAGCTGGACGTGGTGCTGGCGCGGATGGAGCACGTGCCGGGCGTGCTGCATGCCACCTGGGAAGTCAGTACCCGCGATTGATTCATCCTCGCATGGCGTGGATGCGCTTCTCTCACCCGCCCGCCATGCGCTGCTGTGCCCGCAGCAGCTTGCGGAATGAACCGCACTGCCGCGCGTCCTGCGCTTCCGGGCAGGCCGCCGCGCGCTGCAGATGCCGGCGCACCCGCTGCAGCTGGGTGATCTGCCGCTGCAGCGCATCGGCCTGTGCCAGCAGCGCCTCACGGTCCAGCGAGATGCACCCACGCTGCGGCGGCAGCGATGCCCCGATCTGCTGCAGCGACAACCCGGCCGCCTGGCCAAGACCGATCAGCGCCAGCCGTTCCAGCACCTGCTCGTCGTACTGCCGGCGCAGGCCGCGACGGCCAAGGGCCTGCAGCAGCCCAAGCTGTTCGTAGTAGCGCAGGGTCGAGGCCGGCACGCCACTGCGCTTGACCACCTCGCCGATATCCAGTTCACGCACGGGCTTGACCTCAAGTGACCTTCAAGCGCCAACCTATGGGCGACTTCCCCGCAAGGCAAGACCATGACCAGTACACCCCCCGTTGATCAGAGCGCCCTGTGGAACGGCCCCGGCGGTCAGATCTGGGTTGCGCAGCAGGCCATCCTCGACGGCCTGTTCCAACCCCTGGCCGACCTGCTGGTCGACGAACTGCCCGACACCGTCACGCAACTGCTGGATGTAGGCTGCGGTACCGGTGCCAGCCTGCTGGCATCAGCCGCCGCACGCCCGTCGGCGCACTGCACCGGCCTGGACATCTCCGCGCCGATGCTGGCGCTGGCCCGCCAGCGCGCCGAGGCGGCAGGACTGGACGCAGACTTCATCGTCGCCGACGCACAGCAGCATCCGTTGCCCACCGCGCACTTCGACTGGATCCAATCTCGTTTGGGCGTGATGTTCTTCGAAGATACCGAGGCCGCCTTCGCCAACCTGCACCGCGCCGCGCGGCCAGGTGCCGGCCTGCGTTTCATCGCCTGGCGCAGCGCAGCGGAGAACCCGTTCATGACAACGGCCGAACGCGCCATTGGCGATGAACTCGATCTACCCCCACGCGCGCCAGGAGCACCCGGCCAGTTTGCCTTTGCCGATGGCCAGCGCGTGCAGCGCCTGCTGCAGGCCGCCGGTTGGAAGGATGTGGAGATGGTTGCGGTGGACCTGCCGTGCTCGATCGCCCGCGATGCGCTGCCAACCTACGTTGGCCAGCTGGGCCCTTTGGGCCTGGCGCTGCGCAACCTGCCCGAAGACCGGGCCACCTCGCTCCGGAACAAGGCAGTAGCGGCATTCACCCCGTTCATCGGGGGCGACCGTGTGCGCGTGGACGCAGCCTGCTGGCTGGTACGCGCCCTCGCCTGATACAAAAAAGGGGACGGAGGGGATTAAGTCGTTTCCGGCACAGCCGGGGCAAGAACGACTTAATCCCCTCCGTCCCCTTTTTCTCCTACAGCGCCTCGCCGGCGTCGGCCAGGCGCGATTCAATCAGCGCATACCACTGCTGCAGCACGTCAATCAGCATGTCCAGTTCGGCGTCGGTGCGCTGTGCGCGGCCACTGCGCAGGCAGGCCTGGGCTTCCTGCAACTGGGCAAGGAAGCCGGCTACGGTGTCTGCCTGCAGGATCAACCCCGGCAGGCGCCGCCCGGGAATGCGCACCACCGCATGGTTGCCGAGCTGACCGTACACGCTGAGTGTGGTTTCCGTCTTCATGGAAAGAGGCAGGAATTGAGCGTTCATCGCGTGCACCAGGGAAAACCTGAGCCGCCGGCAGGCGTGGTCAACGGGGGAGACGTAACCACGTCCTGCCGACGGTCAGGGGGGACTCGGGATACCGGGGCATGGCCCCGGTGCGGGACTCTCAGCGCGGCTGGGCCATTCCGGCGATCTGCACGCGACGGTTCGGCGCCAGGCAGGCGATCAGCTCGCGACGGTTGCGCTGCTCGCACTGCACGATCGGCTCGGCTGCGCCCCGCCCTTCGGCGCTGATGCTGGCCGCAGGCACCCCACCCTGCACCAGCGCGCTGCGCACGGCCTCGGCACGTCGCTGCGACAGGGTCTGGTTGTAGCTGGCACTGCCGATACGGTCGGTGTACCCGGTCACCCGGATCGACTGCACCTGGCTGGCTTCGCGCACCTGCGCCAGCACGCCCTGCACCGCCTGCTGGCCTTCGGCGCTGAGCACCGCGCTGTCGAAGCCGAACAGCGCGTCGGCCGACAGGCGCAGCGGCTGCTCCGGCAGCGGCGCCGGTGCGGGCGGGGCCGGCGGCCGCGGCGGGTCCAGCACCGCCGCACATGATTCAGGCTTCCAGTAGCCACCCTGGGCGATGCCCTTGCTGTCGAAGCGCACCTGGAACTGGCAGGTGAAGTATTCGGCCCCCTGCGCGGTGCGGAAGTTGAACAGGTAGTTCCACTCGCGCACGCCCCACATGCCTTCGTTGAAGTGCGGCGTGCCCAGCAAGGTATACAGCTGCCGCTTGCTCATGCCCGGCGCGAAGCGGCGCAGGTCGGCGACGTCGGGATAGATGCCTTCCTTCAACGAGGCCTTCGAGGCCTCCGGGAACTGCACGGCGGTGGTTTCGGCAGGACCGTCGGCGGCCGGCGCATGGCTGCGGCAGGCGGCCAACAGGCCCATTCCCAGGACCAGGCCCAGCACTGCGGCCATCTGGCCGGTGCGGGCGATGCGATGCTGTTTCATGTCATTCCCCCTTTGGACGTTTCCGCGATGCCGGGCCGCGCGTGCGGCCCGGCGGCGGGGATCACCACTGGATGCCGGCACCGACGGCCACACCGGCCTCGCCTCGGCTGTTGGTGGAGCCGCTGAACTTGTAGATCCAGCGCCCTCCCTCGGAGACACCGGAGATACCGACTGCCACGCCCGACTCGCCGTTGTAGCTGCCGGCGGCGACCGAGGCCATGCTGCGGCCCGCTTCGCTGGGCTGCGGCAGCGCTGCGGTGGCCATCGCCGACGCGATACCGGCCGAAGCGCGGTTGTCGGTCTTGCGCAGGTCACGCTCGAAGCCGCCCATGCGCTCGTCGGTGTAGGCCTTCGACCAATCCAGGGTCTGCGCCATGCCCGACTTCAGCTGGTCCACGTTGACCGCGTCGGTACCGGCGGTGCCGGCGGCGACGTTGCGCACCGTGGTCGGGCCGCTGTTGGTGCTGCCCAAGGTGACGCTGTTGTAGTTGGTCGCACCGTTCACCGTGGTGTCGTAGCGGATCGTGCCCTGCTGCGAGGCCTGCAGCTGGCGCACGTTGACCGCATCGGTGGCCTGCGAACCGTCGGCCACGTTGACCACCTGGCGTTCGGCACCGGCGGCACCGACCGAGACCGTGTTGGCCCGATTCGCCACCGAACCCGCACCCAGCGCCACCGAGTTGTCGGCCTGCGCCTGCGAACCATTGCCCAGCGCAGTCGAGTTGGCACCGGCGGCAGTGGAGCCTGCGCCACCTGCGGCCGAGTTGGCACCGCTGGCGGACGGATCGGCCAGGTTGTTGGTGTTGTTGGCGCGGAAGCTGCCGGCCACGTTGGTGATGTTCTGGATCTTCTGGTCGGTGTACTTCTTCGACTCGTCGATGGCGTAGTTCACGCCGTTCTTCAGCTGGCCGACATTGGTTGCGTCGTACGTATCGGAGCCGTCGGCGACATGGGTGATCTTGCGCTCGCTGCCAGTGCTGCCGATGGACACCTCACCGGCCGAGTTGCTGGCGCCGGTCTGCCCGTACGCGCCGGTATAGCCGCTCTGGGCGCCAACGCTGGCCACCGAACCGGCACCCAGCGCCACGCTGTTGCCGGCGCTGGCGCTGGCGCCGTTGCCGACCGCCACGCTGTTGGCACCGGCTGCACTGGCCTGCGGCCCGACCGCCACCGCTTCCGCACCGGCAGCCGTTGCAGCCGCTGCCGTCGAGTTCACCGCCAGGTAGGCACTGCCACCGCCACCGTTGGTGATGCGCTGGTTGAGGACCTTCAGCGAGCCGTCAACGGCAGTGAAGGCGGCGGTGACGTTGTTGTAGTCGCCGCTGGTGAAGGTGCCATCGGTGGCGATGCTGGAGATGCTGAACTTCGGCGCGGTCCACACGTTGGTGGTGCCGTTGTAGGCGGTGGTGCCACCGAAGTAGTTGGCGATGGTGCTGTTCGTGTTGAACAGCTGGTCGCCGGTGATGGCATCGCTGCTGCCGGCCAGGATGCTGCCGGCGGCGACGTTGGTGATCTTCACCGCGCCGGTGCCGGTGCCCGTCAGCGTCACGCTGTTGAGCACGTTGCCGCTGCCGTCGACGTCGTACTTCACGGCAAGCTTGTCGATCTCGCCGGTCTGGTCGGCGACGTTGGCCAGCGAGTTGCTGACCGCATCGAAGGCGGTACCGACGTCGTTGTAGCTGCCCTTGGTCACGGTGCCGTTGGCGGCGACGTTGTTGATCGAGTACGTCGGTGCGGTCAGTACGCCGCTGGCGTTGACCGCCGCGCCACCACCCAGATGAGTGGCCACGGCCTGGTTGGCAGCAAACAGCTGGGCTCCGTTGATGGCCTCACTGCTGGTGGCACTGACCTGGCCCGGGCCGAGGTTGCGCAGCGTGGTGGCGGTGCCGGTCTGGCCGAGCGTGGCACTGGCGTAGTTGACGCTGCCGTCGCCGTTGAGGTCATAGCGCAGGGCGCCCTGCTCCGAGGCCTGCAGCTGACCCAGGTTGACCGCATCGGTCGCTGCGGTACCGGCCGCCATGTTGGTGACTTGGCGTTCTGCACCGGCGGCACCGATGGACACGCTGTTGGCACGGTCGGCCAAGCTGCCGGCGCCAACCGCGATGCTGTTGGCGGCGGTTGCGCGGGCGTTGGTACCGACTGCAATCGAGTCGGCGCCGCTGGCCAGTGCCTCGGTACCGGTCGAGTTCACCCGCAGGTACTTGGTGCCACCGTTGCGGATATCGGTGATCTGCGTATTGAGGTTGACCAGCGAGCCGTCGACCGCCGCGAACGCATCGGTGGCGTTGGTATACAAGCCCTTGGCAATGGCGCCACCGGTGGAGATGGTGCTGATCTCGAACAGCGGCGCGGTGAAGGCGCCACTGGCCGGATCAAACGCTGCACGGCCGCCGAAGAAGCTGGCGATGGCCGCATTGGTCGCCGCCAGCTGGCCGCCATTGACCGCTTCCAGGCTGCCGGCCGTGACTGCACCGCCGGCCAGGTTGCCGATGGTGGTGGTGCCAGTGCCCGCCCCGAGCGTGACACGGCGATAGTTCGGGTTGCCGGCACCGTCCAGGTCATAGGTCACTGCGGCATCGGCCACGCCGTTGATCAGGCTGATCGCGCCCTTCAACTGGGCCACGTTGACCGCATCGGTATTGACACTACCCGCCGCGACGTTGGTGATCTGACGCTCGCCGCCACCGGCGGTACCCACCGACACTTCACCGGCCGAGACCTGCGGCGCAGTGAGGCCATAGGCGCTGTAGCTGGCCTGGGCACCGCGCAGCGCGGCCGAGCGGTAGCCCAGTGCGACCGAGTTGGCCTGGTTCGAGGTGGCCTCGGCACCGAGCAGGGTCTGCCCGTTGGCGGTACCCACCGCGCTGTCACCGACGATCACCGAATGGCCCATGCGCGCAGCGTAGTCGGCGGTCGGCACGCCAGTGGGGTTGCTCGGGTCATTGGTGCCTGCACCCGGGAAGGCCACGTTGGCATCGACCTTCGGCAGTTCGTGCCGTGCATTGGCACCGATCACCACTTCCTTCGAACCGTTGGCGAAGGCGCCGTCGCCCATCAGCACCTGGTAGTCCTGCGCGGCGTTGACGGCCCAGCAGGAAATGTCGGCCAGGGCGATGTCCAGGCACTTGGCGGCCCACGCCGGCGAGTCCTTCGGCAGCAGCAGGCCCAGCAGGCCACCCGGATTGCCGTTGTTGATGTTGTAGATGTAGCTGTCGGAGGTGACACCACCGATCAGGGTCAGGTGCGAGCTGCCGCCGGTGACGGCGCCACCGAGACCATTGAGGGTGCTGCCGACCGGCGACAGGTTGACCAACGGCAGGCCCAGCACATTGACCGTCGAGTAGGTCTGCATCACGTTTGCGTTGCTGAGCTTGAGGTTGCCGTTGCTCAGGTAGCCGTTGCCACCGAACAGGCTGGTGGTGGTCGGGCCGATCAGCTGCCCGACATTGCCGACCAGGCCGCCGGTGCCGATGATCAGGCCCGCGTTCGGATCGGCCGGAGCCGGCGCCTTCGGGCTGGTCGGCGGGATCGCCGAGGGCTTGGTCAGGCCGAGGCCGCCGAGCGTGCCACCGACCAGGCCGCCTACGGCACTGCCGAGATTGCCGATGGTGCCGTTGAGGTTGCCATTGAGCAGGTTGCCGACGGCGCCGCCGACATTGCCAAGCGTATCGCCCAGCAGACCACCGAGGCCGCCGGTGCTGCCACCTGTAGCGCCATTGAGTACACCGCCGACGGTGCTGCCCACCGCACCCACTGTATTGTTGAGCGTGCCGCCCACGGCGCCACCAACTGCACCCACCGTGCCGACCGCGCCGTTGAGTGCGCCGCCGACGGTGCTGCCGACCGAACCGACCGTGCCGTTGAGCGCACCACCCACGGTACCGCCGACTGCACCCACCGTGCCAACCGCACCGTTGAGTGCGCCGCCGACTGCGCTGCCGACCGAACCGACCGTGCCGTTGAGTGCGCCACCCACGGTGCCGCCGACTGCACCCACCGTGCCAACTGCACCATTGAGTGCGCCGCCGACTGCACTGCCGACAGTTCCAACAGTGCCGTTGAGCGCGCCGCCTACAACACCGCCAACCGTGCCAACTGCGCCGTTGAGCGTGCTGCCCACTGCGCCGCCCACCGTTCCAACAGTACCGTGCACGGCGCCGCCGACCGCACCGACCGTGTTGCTGACGGTGCCATCAAGCACGCCACCCACGGCGCCACCTGCCGCGCCGACAACGCCACCCACCAGGCCACCGACGCCCAGCGCGCTGTTCTGCGCTGCCACGGTCGCTTGGCCGGCCAGCTTCAGATTGCGGTCGGCCACGACTTCCTGGCCATCCGGCGCCTGCACGCGCACCTTGCCGGCAACACCGGTATCGAAAGCTGCGGTGATCGCGCGATCATGGGTCTCGCCCGGCAGCTCCTCCTTGGCCGGCAGCGTGACCGCCGCCGTCGCCTTGACCTGCCCCTGACCGTCGATCTGGTGGCCCGCCAGCTTCAGCTGCGAATCCACCTTGCCGTCAACGGACGCCTTCAGGCCGGACAGCGAGCCAGCAACAGCGGCGGCCGCCTTGGCACTGGTGTTGATCGAGGCCACCTGGGCACCGACGATGCCAACCCCGGCCTTCGCCTGCGCATCCGCAGCCACACCGAGCGGCGCATGCGCGGACGGCGCAACGTTGGCCGCCAGCGAGGCATCAATCTTCGCCGCATTGGACGCTGCGTGCCCCAACCCGACATTGGCGCGGACATCGGCGGTCAGCGCAGGAACCGCGACCTGCTTCGGCGCGGCATTTGCCGCCAGCTTCACCTGCACAGTGGCCGGAAGCACGTCGCGCACGATCGGCAGCGCGTTGGTACTCAGCTGCAGGCCAACACGCGCATCAGCGCTGATCGCCGGACTGCTCTGCGCCTGGCGCGATGCGGCGGCCAGCGCTACTTCCGCGTCGACCTTGACCGGCATCGGCTGCGCATACTTCGCGGCCAGTGCCTGCAGGTCACGTAGAGACTGATTGGATTCGGATGCTCCTGCATGCCCGCTGGCCAGCGCGCACAGCAGGGCCAGGGCCAGTGCGGTCGGCATCAGCAGGGCACTGCGCGGATCGCGGGCGGCGCTGCCGCCGCTGTCGCCGGTGGCCAGTTCCGAGGCCACAACCAGAGCATTGAGCTGGCGGTTCCATACACGCCGGTAGATGCGGTTCATGAGCATTTCCCCCGTAGGCGAACAACTGGAATGTCAGTGGACTTGCCGTTAGGCAGGTGACTGACATTTCAGCGTTTGCAACGGCGGCTGCGCACTTCATTCCGGCACGGCAATCGCGCATTCCGGCAAATCCACGGTCGGAATCGGCAGCCGGTTATGCAGAAGCGGCAACCATATCGGCAAGCGGATATGCAATTCCGGCAGGAACTGCCGGGAAACCCTTACGGGGCCTGGATCAGGCGGGCTGGCCGATCTGCGCGGGCGCGCGCATCAGGGTGTCGCGCGGCAGTTCGCCGAAGACCTTGCGGTAGTTGTCGGCGAAACGCGACAGGTCCCACAGGCCGCAACTGAGGGCGATGGCCTTGACCGAACGGCGGCTGGAATCGGCCATCGACAGGCTGCGGCAGGCCGCGCACAGGCGCAGCATCGACAGGTAACGATTGGGCGACGTACCGAACAGATCCTCGAACGCGTAGCGCAGCCCACGCTCGCTGACACCGGCCGCATCGCAGATCTCATTCATGTAGATATTGCGGCGCAGGTTGAGGCGCATGAAATTTTCCGCCCGCTGCGCGATCAGATAATGCGTGCGCCGCGCACGGCTGCAACCCGGGCGATCGGCGGAACCCGCACCCAGCAGTGCCTGCACGTGTTCGTGCAGCAGCCGCTCGGTTTGTTCCGGCTGCAGGCCTGTGCCCTGGCCCAGCTGCAGATGCAGCTGCTGGTAGTGCTGTGCCAGCGGGGCGGCCTCGCTGGCCAGGTTGAACAGTGAAAGCGCCTGTCCAGCCGGCGGCGTGCTGCGCAGGCTCAGTTCGGTCAGCTTGCGCTGCACCCGTGCCACCGGTACCAGCATCAGGGTCATGTGCGTGCCCGGGCTCAGGGTGAACTCGCTGATGCCCTCGGGCATCACGGTCAACGCCATCCCAGGTGCAAGCGGTACGCCATGGCACCAGCTCAGGGTCTCATCGGTCGCATGCAGATACCCCAGCATCGCCCAGTCCGGCGGCAGCATGAAACGTCCACGGCAATGGAATCCACAGCTGATGCTGCAGAACAACGCCTCCTCGTGCACGCGTGAAGCGAAGGCCGCCCGCGGCCCATTGCCATCGAGCAGAAGCAGTTCGACATCACATACACGAAGCACGCCGCTCAGCGTCGCCAGGTCGATCGACCGCAGGCCGCTGTCGTCGCTGTCTCCTACCCCACCATCGACCATGACAGTGTCATCCCCCCGATTATCTGTCGTGCGATACGGCCCCCACTGCCTGACAGGGCACGCACCTCTCATGGAATCTCTTCCATCACCGGGATGCGCGCCGCCAACGTGCACACCCCAAAGAAACGCGAGTACTTGAATACGAGTATGCCCGATAATTCAACGGGGTAAACATCTGCACCGCGTTGAATAAGATGGATACAGAAGTGAAAACCAGGTTGTCGCTTTTGGCACGGTTTTCGCATGCAGCTTAAAGCTCAAATCACATTATCTGCACGTCGATGAATCGTTGTGCGAGCGAACGGATTTCCGTCACAGAACCCGGCTTAAAAATTAAGGAGCGAAGGGATTCTGCCGAATTTGCATATAGGTTCCGGTTGCAGCCGGCCGCCATTCAGGCAAAGTCGATAACACGGTGATCCGGTCTTTGATAATGACCGCACCCAGGGGGACAGCATGACCATGCACGTATCGCTCGACACGTCGACCACCGGCCCCGCGCCGCGCGGTCGCGGTTGTGCGAACGGCGTCCCGCCTGGAAACGATCACCCTGCTTGAGCACAGCGGGTCCATCCCGCCGTGCCTCCTCCGCCAGGACGTGCGGAGGTCCACGGACGATCCCGGCGGAGCCGGGCCACCGCCCAACAGGTGTCCTGTAGCAGACAGGTAGAGGGAGACAAACGTCATGAACGCATCGATCCGCAAGTTCCTGAAGGAAGAAGATGGCGTTACCGCACTCGAGTACGGCCTGCTGGCGGCTGTGATTGCCGGCATCCTGATCGCGGTCGGCAATGCGCAGATCAAGTCCTTCTTCGAGACCTTGTTCACCAATCTCTCCGCACTGGCCACCAAGGCCTCCGGCAGTGCAGCACCGCCTGCCGGCGGGAACTGACCGGGACCGCGCGCAGCCGTCGGCTGCGCTTGCGGCTCATTGCAGAAGGCAGCGGCTGACCGTCCACTGACGGACGATGGGGTGTGTGATGACACTGCTGGGATTGCTGGCCATCGGTGTGTGCCTGCGGATCGCGATCAGCGATCTGTACGCCCGTCGGGTGCCCAACGCCTGGCTGCTGTCCGCATGCGCGATCACCGTTGTCGTGCTCATCGCCGGACAGTTCAACGCGCCGCGCCTGCCGTGGGCTTCCCACGTTGCCGGCGCGGCACTCGGCCTGGTCGCATTGCTGCCTTTCCATGCGGTGCGCTGGATGGGCGCCGGCGACGTCAAGTTCTTTTCGGTACTGGGATTGATGCTGGGCTGGCAGGCACTGCTGCCGATCTGGATCGCGGCCAGCCTCGCAGCAGGCGCACATGCCGCACTGGTGCTGGTGTCACGCCGGTTGGGTCCAGTACTGCCCATCGGTCTTCAAGCCCATATGCATCGGGCAAGTTCGCAATGGCATTCGCACCCGGCGCTGCGCGGGATGCAGGGCGCCCGCCAGGGACGCCAAGGCATTCCCTACGCCGCCTACCTGGCGGTATCCGCCATCGGCTGGGTCCTCATCAGCACGTACGGAGGTGTGGCATGAACATCCACCATCCACGCCGGCAACGTGGCGTGGCCAGCATCGAGTTCGCGCTGATGTTGATGCTAGGCCTGCTGCCACTGCTGCTGTTCACGTTCTCCGGCGTGATGATCATGGCGGCCCAGCAGACGCTGGCAACCGCCTCGGCCGAGGGTGCGCGTGCATCGCTGCGCTATGGCAGCGCCAACGAACGCCGTACGGCCGCCTGCGTTGCGGCACGCAGTTCGATGCAGTGGCTGCTGAACTTCTCGGGTCAGCCGGTCGACTGCAGTAATGGTGGAAGCAACGCCATTCTGGTCTCCGCGCAGGCCCCCTGCGCCGGACTGGCCAGCGCCCAGTGCATGACCGTGACAGTCAGCTACGACTACGCAAGCCATCCCTTCCTGCCCGGCACCGCCACGCTTTACAAGTGGGTGATGCGGGCTCCCATCCGCAGCGTCGCGGTCGCTCAGCTCGACCTCGGCAGCGGCAACTGACATTCGGTACAGGAGACGGTTCCATGCTCAAGTTGACCCGCATTGCTGCCGTCGCCCTGATCGGGCTGGCCGTGCTGCTGGCGGTGATCGCCTTGATGATCGGGCGCAAGCAGGCCGCGCCGGCCACGGTTGCCCCGGTCGCGCAGAGCGAAGCCCAGGCGATCACCGTGGTGGAGGCGGTGGCACGACTGCCGGCCGGCGAACCGATCTCTGCCAATGGACTGCGTCTCGCACAGCGCAGCGCCCCGGTTGCCGGCGCCGCCACCAGCATTTCCGCCGTAGTCGGAAAGGTTCCCGTGCAGGACATCGCCGAAGGCACGGCGATCAGCAGCAATGCACTCGCGCAGGGATTCTCGCTGCAGCTGCGCCCCGGGGAACGCGCACTCGCGGTCCCGGTCGACGAGCTGGTGGGTGCCGGCAACCGCATCCTGCCGGGTGATTTCGTCGACGTGTTCCTCAACCTGCGCACTGCCCAATCCAACCCCAGCGGCCCGGCCGAGGCGGCACAGACGCGTCTGCTGTTGTCGCGCCTGCGCGTGCTCAGCTATGGCCAGCAGGACATCGCCCCGGCCAACCATGACGCTGTTGCCAGCAGTGAGACCGATGCCCGCAACGATCCACGCGCCGCAGACATCACCGGAAGCAGCAGCACCCAGAGCACGGGCAGCGAGACCGCCCAGCCCGCACGCAGCGCGGTACTGGCGGTGCCGGTGGCCGATGCCAACCGGCTGCTGCTGGGTGCACAGCAGGGCAAGCTGTTCCTCGCCCTGCGCAACCCTGGCGATTCCGGCCAGCCCGATCTGGCGCTGTTCCCGCAGGCACGCGGGGTGATTGATCCACTGCGTGGCCTGGATGCGGAACAGCAGCTCGCGCTGCAGCGGCCAGAGAATCACGCCTTTGCTGGCATCGACGGCGATGCATTGGCCGGCCGCAGCAACACGCCGGCGCGCAGCACCCAGGATGCCCCGGCACGTGCACCCGCACCGCGGCGCAGCGCCCCGCGCGCATCGGGCATCGAGATCATCCGAGGTGACAGCTCCGCCCCCCGTGGTTCCCTTTGACCTGCATCGAGCGCATCCATGACCGAACGTCGCCGCAGTCCACGCCCTTCCCCCCGCCAGCGCTGGCTGGCCCTGCTGCTGGTGCTGCTGGCACCGGCGACGAGCGTGGCCGCCGACGACCTGGTGCTGCAGGCGCGTGAGCAACGCCCCTGGACTCTGCCGGGCGATCTGGAGCGGGTCGCCATTGCCGATCCGGGCGTGGCCGATATCGTGATGCTGCGCGGCCAGCGCCAGGCATTGCTGGTCGGCAAGGCGCCGGGCACCACCACGCTGCTGCTCTGGCACCGCAAGCAGGCCGAGCCACAGCGCCTGCAGGTACGGGTACAAAGCGCGGTGCAGGGTGCGGCCGATACCGGTACGAACGGGCTGGTATTCACCCAGCAGGACAATCAGGGCCTGCTGCAGGGAAGCACCGACAGTGTGCTGTCGCACATGCAGGAGCAGAAGACTGCCGCCATGGCCCTGGGCAAGGATGGCCTGCTTGCCGACGCATCCACGGTGAGCAGCGGCGGCGTGGTCCAGGTCGAGGTCAAGGTGGTCGAATTCAACAAGACCGCACTGAAGCAGATCGGCATCAGCTTCCAGAACCGCAATGGCAACTTCGCCTACGGCTTCGCCCGCCCGGGTGGCCAGCTGCCGGGCAACACCGGCATCCTGCCTGGCATGAAGGAAGGCAACTCCGGCAACGAAGCCGAATCGCCCATATCTTCGGCCTTCCGCCTGGTATTCGGCTCGACCAAGGGCCTGTGGAATGCCGACGTCGACCTGCTGCAGAGCAATGGCATGGCGCGTGTGCTGGCCGAGCCGACACTGGTTGCGCTGTCCGGGCAGAGCGCCAGTTTCCTGGCCGGCGGCGAGCTGCCGATCCTGGAACCGCAGGGGCTGGGCACCACTACGATCACCTACAAGCCCTTCGGCATCGGCCTGACGGTGACACCGACGGTACTGGCGCCGAACCGCATTGCCCTGAAAGTCGCGCCGGAAGCCAGCGACCTGGACTACAGCAACGCCATCGCGCTCAACGGCGTGCAGATTCCCTCGATCACCACCCGCCGCGCCGACACCACGGTCGAGCTGGGCGATGGCGAGAGCTTCGTGATCGGCGGCCTGGTCAGTTCCAACGTGGTTTCCAGCGTCGGCAAGATTCCGCTGCTGGGTGACCTGCCGATCATCGGCTCGTTCTTCCGCAACTTCGACTACAAGCGCCAGGACAAGGAACTGGTGATCATCGTCACACCACGCCTGGTGAAGCCGCTGGCACGCAACACCGAGCTGCCCCTGCCCGGCGACCGCGAAGCCAAGCCGCACATGCCCGAATGGGGCGCCTGGCTGCTGGGTCCGATCAGCCAGGACCCGGTGCCCGGCTTCTCACGCTGATTCCATGATGCCTGCGATACCACGCCCATGCCCTACGCCACTGCCCAGCCGCTGCATCCGCAAGGACCGCCGATGAACCTGGTCCTGTACGGAATGGATCGCGAACTGCTGCCGCGGCTGGCGGCCAAACTGCCGCCGACCACCACCCTGCACTGGCAGGACAGCAGTACGCCGACCTCCGCCCAGGACCTGCAACGCGGGCCGCAGAGCCTTGTGCTGCTCGATTTCCGCCCCGAACATGCTGCCGCCTCCAGCGTGCTGGCGCAGCAACTGCAACAGACAGAGCCGGATCTGGCATTGGTTGCCGTCGGTGCCACCAGTGCCGGCCAGGTGGAAGGTGTCGTCATCGCATTGCGGGCGGGCCTGCGTGATGTGCTGGACCTGGACAGCGACAACGTCGGCATCGAGGCCGCGCTGCGTCGCGCCCTGTCGCCACGACCGGCCGCCGCCGCGCAACACGCACACAAGGCGCGCCTGATCGTGCTGCTGGGCGTGCGCGCCGGGGTCGGCACCAGTACGCTGGCCGCACATCTTTCGGTGCTGGCTCAGCAGACCCGTGCGCTGGCACAGGGCGAGGCACTGCTGCAGGACGGCCTGCTGATGGAGCTGGCCCAGCCTTCGGGTGACCTTGCGCTGTACCTCAACCTGGACAGCCGCTTCCATTACGAAGACGCGCTGCGCAACGCCAGCCGCATCGACGCCACGCTCGCCCGCACGGCCATGGCCCGTCACGATTCCGGGCTGGTGCTGCTGGACCGCGCCAGCGGCAGCGATGCGGTGCCGCCGTCCGATCCGGGTGCCCTGCTGCAGCGCCTGCGCACTGTGTTCGCCAGCGTGCTGTGTGATGCCGGTGGCTGCCCGCTGCGTCAGCTGCCACCGCTGCTGCTGGACCAGGCCGACGAGATCTGGCTGGTCACCGATGCCTCCATCGCCACGCTGGTGTCGCTCGACCAGGCACTGAAGCACCTTGCCGGGCAGCGCGAACGCGAGAAGCGCCTGCAGCTGGTGATCAACCGCCACGATGACAGCAGCGGCATGAGCCCGGAGCAGATCGCGCGCCGCTTCGAGGTGCCCCTGCTGGCCACGCTTCCCGAGCGACCGCGCGTGCGCCTGGCTGCCAGCCAGGGCCACCTGCTGCTGCAGGATGCGCCGCGCGACCCCTACCTGCGTGCCCTCGCCCCGCTGGTTTCGCGCCTGGACCCGGCTGCCTGCCCGGTCCAGGCGCAGGGCCTGCGGGAAAGACTCTCCCTTGCCCTGGGTGGATCGCAATGGAAGACAAGGTAACCCCGTTCCCGCATGCCGTTGCCCGGCCGGTGCTGCCCGAAAGCGCGCCGGGCCACCAGCCGTTCGCGCAGACCGAGCAGTACCAGAAGGTGCTGTCGGCCGCACATGAGCATCTGCTCAACAGCATCGAGGACGAGCGGATCGACATCGATTCCTGGGCCCCCGACACCATCGCCCGCTGGGTGCAGGTGCAGACGGTGGGCTTCATCCAGGAGTGGCGCATCCCGATCAACGAAGAGGAAATGCAGGTGGTCGCCGAGGGCCTGGTCAAGGAGCTGACCGGCTTCGGCCCGCTGGACGACCTGCTGCACGACCCGTCCATCGAAGACATCCTGATCAACGGTTTCAAGGATGTGCACGTGTCCCAGGGCGGCCAGCTCAAGCGGGCCACCCAGCGCTTCACCGACGATACGCATCTGCTGCGCATCCTGCGCCGCATCCTCGCCCCGCTTGGGCGCCGGCTGGATGATTCCAATCCGATGGTCGATGCGCGCCTGCCCAACGGCGGCCGCCTCAACGCGATCATCTCGCCACTGGCGGTGGACGGACCGATGGTGTCCATCCGCAAGTTCCGCAAGGATCCGTTCACGCCCGATGAACTGCTGGCCAAGGGCACCTTCGATGCGCCGATGCAGGCCTTGCTGAAGGCGATGGTGCTGGGCCGCTGCAACATCCTGGTGTCCGGCGGCACCAGCTCGGGCAAGACCTCGCTGCTGAACGCCCTGGCCAGCTACGTTCCCGCGAACGAGCGCGTGATCACTGTCGAGGACACCGCCGAACTCTCGCTCAACCACCCGCATGTGGTTCGTCTGGAAAGCCGTATCGGTGGCGCCGAAGGCCACGGTGCGGTCAGCATCCGCGATCTGGTCCGCAACAGCCTGCGCATGCGCCCCGACCGCATCGTGGTCGGCGAGGTGCGCGGCGCCGAGGTGCTGGAAATGCTGCAGGCGATGAACACCGGCCACGACGGCTCGATGGCGACCATCCATGCCAACTCACCGCGCGACTGCCTGTACCGGATCGAGATGCTGGCCGGCTTTGCCGGCTTCCAGGGCAGCGAGGACAGCCTGCGCCGGCAGATCGCCAGTGCCATCGACTTCATCGTGCAGATCTCGCGCCTGGGCAGCGGCCGCCGCGTGCTGGTCTCGATCACCGAGATCACCGGTGTCAGCGACAACCTGATCACCACCCAGGAAATGTTCCGCCACGAACTGCAGATCGACGGCAACGGCAAGGAAACCGACCGCTGGATCGGGCTGGGCTTCCACCCGCACTCGCACAAGCTGGAGCCGTTCCGCCAGCAGCTGCGTGAATCGCTCTACGGAGACTTCTGAGCATGGGCACCGGCGCGCTGCTGGGCGTGTTGAGCATCATCGCGGTGCTGCTGGCGCTGGCGGCGTGGCTGTGGGGCACCGCCAGCAGCCGTGAACAACGACAGGTTTCATTGCGCCACGCCGAGCAGCAGCTTTCGCGTGGAAGCGCCACGGGCGGAGCACCCGCCGGGCCGTCCGTCACCGCTGCCAACGATCCGGCGCGGCCTGCCGGCGGCGGGCGCCGCGTGCTGCCGCTGGATGGCCTGCTGCAGCGCGCCGGCCTGCAGACCGGCTGGAAAATTCCAATCATGCTGCTGGTGCCGGGGCTGGTACTGTCGGTGGTCGCGATGCTGCGGCTGGGCACCGCGTGGATGTTTCCGCTGACCCTGCTGCTGTACCTGCTTGGCTGCTGGCTGTGGGTGATGCGGCGGACCACGAAGCTGCGTGCGCAACTGCTGCATCAGCTGCCGGACTTCCTCGACAACCTGGTGCGGCTGACTGCACTGGGCAACAGCCTGCAGGCCGCGTTCCAGGTTGCATCGATGCAGACCAGCGCGCCGTTGCGCGGGCTGCTGGACACCACGGTGCGCTTTGCGCGCAGCGGCATGGAGCTGGACCGTGCACTCGCACAGGCCTCGCATCCCTATCGCATGGATGTACTGAAGGTACTGTCGGTGGTGATCGGTGTCAGCGTGCGCATCGGCGGCCGCTCCGACCAGATCCTGCAGCGCATGGGCGATTTCATGCGCGATCTGGAACAGGCCCAGCAGGAGCTTGCAGCGACGACCTCGGAGACGCGGATGTCAGCGTGGGTGCTGGGCCTGTTGCCACCGGCCTGCGCGGTATTGATGGCGATCACCAGCCCGGACTTCTTCCAGCCGGTGCTGCACGACCCGCTTGGCCACAAGATCCTGCTGCTTGCACTGGGCATGGAGCTTGTCGGTGGCTTCCTGCTGTATCGCCTGGCCAAGTCGCTATGAATCACCCTCGCCCCACCGGAGACAACCGATGAGCGCCAGCGCCTGGTTCGCCCTCTCCCTGCTCGTGCTGGCTGCCGGTATCGCCCTGCTCGGTATCGGCGGCTGGGTACGCAGCCATCGTGAGCAGCGTACAACGGCCACCTTGAAGACCGCCCTGCAGCCGCGCGAGGAGTCCCGTGACACCGAACCTGCACGGCACGATTCACTGGGCTGGCTCGAACGCTTCGGCCGTGCCCTCAGCGGCGGTCGCCTGGAAACGGCATTGCTGGCCAATGAAGACCGTCTGCTGTTGGATCTGGCCGGGTGGAACACCCGCCGTGGTACGGCCATCTACCTCGGCCTGCGCCTGCTGCTGGCCGTGCTGGTACTGGCACTGGTGCTGACATTCAGCAGCGTCACGGGGCTGGCCAGGATCATGGTGATCATCGGCGCCCTGGCCGCTGGCCTGCTGCTGCCCAAGTTCATTCTCTCGTCCTGGGTGAAGCGGCGCCGGCGCGCGGTCGACAACGAGCTGCCGCTGCTGATCGACCTGCTGCGCCTGCTGCAGGGCGTGGGCTTCAGCATGGACCAGAGCCTGCAGACACTCGGCGACAAGCTGCGCGATGCATTGCCGGTCCTCGGCGGCGAGCTGCAGGAGGCCAACGTCGCCTATACCCATGGCCGCACGCGCGCGCAGTCGCTGCGCCGGCTGAGCGAGGTCTATGCCGACGATGACCTGACCAGCCTGATGCAGCTGATCCTGCAGGTGCACGCCCATGGCGGCGCGGTACAGGAGCCGCTGCGGCAGTTCAGCATCCGCCTGCGCGAACAGCGTCGCAACACGCTGAAGGAAAAGGTCGGCAAGCTCTCGGTGAAGATGACCGTGGTGATGATGCTGACCCTGCTGCCAGCGCTGATGCTGGTCCTTGCCGGCCCGGCGCTGGTCGCGCTGGCCACCACCATGTCCAAGATGGGGTCCCCCTGATGCCTGCCCTGCGCACTTCCTGCCTGATTGTTGCCCTGGCCGCCGTTGCCGGCGCCAGCGGCTGTGCATCGACCACGCCGAAGTACCTGCGCGCGCCCAGCCTGGCCGCGCCCGAACCGGCGCCGCAGGACAGCCGCAATGCCTACCTGGAACTGATCGAGCGCATGCAGCAGCAAGGCGCATGGTATGCCTCGCTCGCCCACGTCGACGCCTTCCGCCAGCGCTACGGTGATCCGCCGGCATTGCGCCTGCTGCAGGCCGACGCGCTGCGCGAGACCGGCCAGGCCGATGCGGCGATCACCCTGTACCGCGATCTTTCCAGTGGCCCCCAGGCCGCCGCGGCCGCCCATGGCCTGGGCCTGATTGCCGCGCGCCGCGACGACGACGCCGGCAGTGAGCAGGCCCTGGCGCGGGCGACCGAACTGCAGCCCTTGAATACAAGCTATCTCGGCGACCTCGGCTATGCGCGGCTGCGCGCCGGACAGTTCGAGCGCGCACGCGAACCCTTGGCCAAGGCGCTGGAGCTGTCGCCGGGCAATGCCAAGGCCACCGCCAACCTCGCCCTGTGGGCGGTGCTGCGTGGCGACACCGCCACCGCCGAACGCCTCGCCCAGCAGGCCAACCTCAACGAGGACACCCGGCTCAGCATCCAGCAGCAGGCGGCACAGATCCGTGCCCGCCTGCAGCAGCGCCAGGCCGCAGCGGCAGCTGCCGCAGTCGTGCCGGCCCCTGCACGTGCTCCCGCCAGTAACCCTCCCGGCGCCACGCGACTGGCGGCGGAACCACGCCGCGACAGCCGCGATGAGCGCGATCCGCAGCGCCTGCCGCCCTCGATGCTGGAACGCTTCAGCGCCTCCGACCACCCGAACGGGAACACACCATGACCGCGACGCCCCTGACCCGACGCCTGCTGCCCGTTCTGATCTGCCTGTTACCGGCCGCCGCCGCGCAGGCGCAGCAACAGCCGCTGACCGGGCAGATGCTTGGCGGCAGCACGCCGGCTGCGCCGGCTTCGCAACCGCTGCAGTCCGAATCACTGGCCACCGTGGACCTGGCGACCCCGCCGGCACCGGTGCCGCAGGCCGCGCCTGCGGCGGTGGCCATCACCGAGGGCAGTGCTGCAGCCGCGCGACCCAGCCGCAGCCAGATCGGCGATACCACGCGCAACCTGTTCCGCCTGCAGGCATCGGGACAACAGGCCGGGCAGCACCTGCCGATCCTTGGCGACCAGGCGACGCTGAGCTACACCCGCTACATGAAGAGCTTCGAACACGAGATCCCGGACTTCTTTGAAACCGATGTCGCCAAGTCCAAGGGATCATCCTCATCCGGACGCTGAGGTAGGCCATGAAACGCCCACGCCAGTTCAGTTTCAGCCGCCCGCGGGGCGGCATGTCGATCACCATGATGCTGGTCATGCTGGCGTTGCTGGCAATGCTGGGCCTGATCGAGATCGGTTACCTGTTCTGGGCCAAGCGCGATGCGCAGAAAGTCGCTGATCTGGCCGCACTGGCTGGAGCGCAACGGCTGGAGCTGTGCACCTCGGACAACAGCGACAACAGTGCTGCGCGGCAGAGCGCACTCACCCAGAACAAGTTCGCAGGAAGCCTGGAAATCCGTTGCGGAAACTGGAACGTGACCCGGGCCACCGAGGGGCACTTCAGTCCGGTCGTCGATGCAGCGAATCAACGCAACGCCGTCCGTGTCATCACCCGCCGCGCGGTGCTTCCCTTCTTCGGGCAGAACAGCAGCCTGCCGACCGTGACCGCGCAGGCCGTGGCGCGCCGTGCAGAGCCTACGGCGGTTTTCAGTGTCGGCTCGCAACTGCTGCGCATCAACGGCAACACGCCACTGGGAAATGTCCTGAAACTGGTGGGTGCCGACCTCGACAAGACCACCCTGCTCGGCTACGACGGCCTTGCACAGGCGCATATCACCCCGAATGGACTGCTGCAGGCACTGGGCATTCCGATCGACGTCAACATGGGCGTGGCGGAGTTCAACAATCTGCTGGCCGGCCGCACGGTCAAGCTGGGCAAGATCCTTCAGGCGACCGTTGACCTGCTGAGCCAGCAGGGCGTTGCCCACGTGGACCTGAGTGCACTGGAGAATGCCCTGGTCGTGAAGGGCATCGACCTCAAGCAGCTGGAGGTGAAACTCGGCTCCGATGACAGCGGCGGCGGCTTGTTCGCACGCGTGGTCGCGCCGGATGGAACGATTTCCAGCGCGCTGCAGGCCGATGTCAATGTGCTGGACCTGATCGGCACCAGCATCAGCATCGCCAATGGCGGCCGTGCGGTCTCGGTCAATGAACTCAACCTGCTGGGCCTGGTCAATGCGAAAGCCGCCGTGGTGGAACCGCCATCGATCGCCATCGGTGGCATTGGCTCGCGCGCCTACAACGCGCAGATCCGCGTCTTTCTCGACATCGACACCAACAACATTCCCGTTGCAGGCGGCGTGCTTTCACTGCTGGGCATCCGCCTGAAGCTGCCGGTCCATGCAGACGTGACCAATGCAATGGCGACCCTGACCAGCCTGCAATGTGGCAGCACGCCTCCCACGGCAACGATCAAGGTCGAGTCCTCCGTGCTTCGCGCCTGCGTCGGCAAGGTGGCCGACAGCGAGCGGTTCTCCAAGCAGAATGTCTGTGGCGACACCCTGCAGAAGGAACAGATGCTGACACTGCTCGGTGCTCCGTTGATCAATGACAGCATCAAGGTCAATACGCTTACCGACACTCAAAGCCTCACCCTCCCTGCCGGCGCGACCGGTTCAACCCAGGTCAACTCCCTGGAGGTGGGCACCGCCGTGTCCGAACTGGTCAGCGAGCTGCTGCGCGTACTCTCCGGCGTGCTCGATCCGCGCGACGATGGCATGAGCCAGGGCTCGACCGCAGCGCAGTTGGCCGATCGCTACCTGAAAGCAGCCAACGTTGGTCGCAATCGCTACGACGTCGATGCATCCATCAAGCTGCTCGAACTTGGCGACCAGACGCGGGGGTTGAAGCCTTTGGGCACGTGGGATGTACCCAAGGGTGTTCCAAAACCCTGCCTGGTGGGCCTGCTCACATGCTGGGAGGATGGCTCGGTCTGGAAAGGCTATCGCACAGCTGTGACTGGCGAAGGGCTGGGCGTGCTGCCGGCACTGCTGGGTAGCCTGCTCGGCGGACTGACCGTCAACCGGTGTGCAAGCCTGCTGATTTCCTTGAGCGACCAGGCCTACAACAACTGCATGACGCAGAACCTCGCGTCTTACCTGCAGACCGCCCACGACGGCTTTCTGGACCAGTTCGCCGGCGACGGCGTCACCGCCCCCGGCAATGGCCCGGTCAGTTGTTCGGGTCTGCTGTGCTTCCTGCTGAAGCCCGCCCTGGACGTCCTGAAGCCGCTGCTCAACAGCGTCGGCTCCCTGCTGCGCTCGCTGCTGGCGCAGGTGCTGGGCCTGGAACTGGGCCGTACGGATGTGCATGTCCAGTCCATCCAGTGCACGCCCGCACAGCTGGTCTACTGACCCGTGACGGGCGCCCTTGGCGGCGCCCGCGCACATGCTAGACTCCCGGCGGGGAACCACCTTCATCTCAACCCACACTCATCCGTGGATGGTCTAGACATGCGAGAAACTTCAGGGGGCGCGGTCTTCGCCCGGCACGCGCGCGGCGCGGCACTGCTGGCCGTGGCCATGATGCTGGTGGCACCGGCGGCGATGGCTGCCCGTGGCGACCGCGAAGCAGCCGCAGAGCCGGCCGCACGTACCGCACCGGTGGTGCGCAACACCGTTGACGAGCTCAAGCAGCTGATGGATGCCCGCCAGCTGACCGAGCTGCGCACCACCTACAACGGCAACTACGGCGCCAGCCTGCTGTTCAATGCCAACACCCTGACCTACTACGTGGCCCTGTTCCAGGAGAAGAACTTCTGGCGGGTGATCAAGACCGATGCCGTCGACAACGCCGAGCGTGTCTACCGCACCTTCGCGCAGCAGTCAGAGCAGCTGGCCCAGGTCTACATCGACACCACCCGCCTGGAAGCCGGCAAGCGCTATACCGAGCGCCTGGTGGCCTACAACGAGGAACGCCTGCGCACACTGCAGCAGGAAATGGAACAGCAGCAGGCACAGTCGGCCCAGGTCAGCGCTGCCCTGCAGCAGGCCCAGCAGCAGGCGGTCAGCCTGAGCAGCGACGTGCAGAGCACCAACAGCCAGCTGGATTCCCTGCAACGCCGCATCCAGATACTGCAGGCCGAACAGGGCAACCCGGAACTGAGCCTGCCAAAGCCGGACAGCGTGCCCTCGCCGGCACCGGCGGCGGCCAGCGACGGTCGCTGAGGTCCAGCACCTTGCATCCTGTCCAACGGCGCCCACGGGCGCCGTTGTCGTTTCCGGCACCATTCCGTTTCAACGGCACGCCTCGTGCACGGCATCGTCCAGTTGCCGGCGCTGCACGAAGTCCATGTGCTTGCCATTGGCCAGCACCTTCCCGCGTTGCTGCCGCGCACGCTCACAGGCGGCGGGATCCGCGCTGATCGGTATCAATGCAGCCCGCGCACGCCCCTGCTGCACCACACGCGGACGACTTGAGGCCGGGCTCGCTGCCTTGGCCGCGGTCGCACCTGTTGAGGGCGGCTCCGCTGGCACCTCCCAGCGCCATTCGGCACGCCCCTGGCACGGCGTCTGCTGGTAGACCGGATGCGCCCCGTCCACGCATTTGTAGACGTTGGTCTGAGCGTTGGCCCCCGTGGCCAGCAGCAGGCACAACAACACGCTCCAATACGCATTCGGCATTGCAGGCTCCTCGGCAGGGCTGCCGCCATCCTCAATGCCGGAATGGCTTCGTGCCAGAGCGATACGCGTCACATCCGGCGTAATCCAGCACAGCCGTGCAAGTCGCCGGTCTGGCGCTGCGCTGTACTGCCGGCGACACCGGCATCCACGCCGGTGCCTTCCCTCCCTTCCGCCAAGGAAACCGCAATGAGCAACTTCGTCACCGTCGCCGACGGCGCCCGCATCTTCTACAAGGATTGGGGTACCGGCCAGCCGATCGTGTTCGCCCACGGCTGGCCGCTGTCGTCCGACGCCTGGGACCCGCAGATGCTGTTCATGGGCCAGAACGGCTTCCGCGTGATCGCTCACGACCGTCGCAGCCACGGCCGTTCGAGCCAGACCTGGGATGGCAACAACATGGACACCTACGCCGATGACCTGGCCGCAGTAATCGAGGCGCTGGACCTGAAGGACGCGATCCTGGTCGGCCATTCCACCGGCGGCGGCGAAGTGGCCCACTACATCGGCCGCCACGGCAGCGAGCGCGTGTCCAAGGTGGTGCTGGTCGGCGCCGTGCCGCCGCTGATGCTGAAGACCGATGCCAACCCGGCGGGGACCCCGCTGGAGGTCTTCGATGGCATCCGCAAGGGCACCGGCGGCGACCGCTCGCAGTTCTTCAAGGACCTGACCACACCGTTCTTCGGTGCGAACCGCAACGGCAACACCGTTACCCAGGGCATGCGTGATGCGTTCTGGCTGCAGGGCATGCTCGGTGGTGTCAAGGGCCAGTACGACTGCGTGCACGAGTTCTCGGAAGTGGACTACACCGAGGACCTGAAGAAGATCGACGTCCCGGCGCTGGTGGTGCACGGTGATGACGACCAGATCGTGCCGTTCGATGCCTCAGCCAGGCTGTCCTCGCAGATCATCAAGGACGCCGAGTTGAAGGTGTACCCGGGTGCACCGCACGGCCTGACCGTCACCCACGCTGACCAGTTCAACGCCGACCTGCTGGCGTTCGCGCGCAAGTGATTCACCGCGGCGGCGCCGTAACGGCGCCGCCGCTCCTTCGGTAGTGCCGGCCGCTGGCCGGCAACCCGATCATCCATCGTGATCACGCGCAGCCGGCCAGCGGCCGGCTCTACCACCGGCGGGTCAGATGTCGGTGTGGTGATGCGGGACCCCGGCCTTCGGCAGCGGGTCATGCCCACCCACGAAGTGGCGCACCACAGGCGCACGCTCACCGCGATGCAGCTCCCGCAGCACTTCCTGGATCGCCTTGTCATCGGCGGTGATGCGTTCGTGTTGGCGCAGGTGCTCCAGCCATGACGGGGTCACGAAATACTCCAGGTGGATGCCTGGGCTGGCCACGTCCTCGACCACGCCCCAGACCACCGCGCCATCGCGGCGGCGGATCGTGCCCAGCGCCCGCATCTGCGCCTGGAACGCGGCACGATCAGCATCGTCGATGCGGTACTCGATGGTGATCAGCACCGGGCCGCGATCGTTCGACACCGGCACCGACAGCTCCGGCGCCGGCCAGTGCCCGGCCGGTTGCAGGTTCAGATCCTCGGTGCCAGCAATGCGAACGCGCCACACCAGCAGCCCCCCTATCACCGCGCCTGCGGCAGCCACCAGCAACGCCAGCTCCGGCGAGGTGCGCTGTGCCAGCGCGCCCCAGCTCAGGCCACCAGCCGCCATGCCGGCAGAGAACACCATGATGTAAAGCGCCAGTGCACGCGCGCGTACCCACGCTGGCACTGCAGTCTGCGCCGCAATCTGCAGCGACGACAGCACGGTGATCCAGGCAAACCCGTTGATCAGCATCACCAATGGCAGCACGTACCAGCTGCGGGTCAGCGCCAGCCCGACCAGGCTCAGAGCCAGCGACAGCGTGGCCAGCAGCACCAGCAGGTCGCGATCCAACTGCGCGCGCAGCTTCGGCAGCAGCAAGGCCCCGCCCACTGCACCGATACCGATGCAGCCCAGCAGCATGCCGTACTGCCCCGCACCACCCTGCATCTGGCCGCGTACCACCACCGGCAGCAGTGCATTCATCGCCGCAGCAAAGAAGAAGAAGCCCACCGACTTGATCAGCACGGCCTGCAGCCGCCCGGCGCGGCTCGCATAGCGCAGGCCCGCCTTCAGCCCTGCACCAAAGCCTTCCGGCGGCAGGCTGGACTGCTTCGGGTCGCGCTTCCAACCCCACACCACGAACAGCATTGCTGCGAACGTGATCGCATTGAAGCCGAACGCCCAGACCGCACCGAGCTGGGCGACGATCACGCCACCGATGGCCGGGCCGATCGAGCGCGCGATGTTGATGCCGATCGAGTTCAGCGCCACCGCCGAAGCCAGCATCGGCTGCGGCACCAGCTCGGACACGATCGCGGCCTGCGCCGGCATCGCCATCGCTGCACCGCAGCCCATGCAGAAGGTCAGCAGCACCAGCAGCTGCGGGGTCAGCAGGTCCATCGCGGTCAGCGTCGCCATCACGGCGGCGACCAGCAGCATCCAGCCCTGGGTCGCCAACAGGTACCTGCGGCGATCGACGATGTCGGCCAGCGTGCCGGCGGCCAGTGCCAGCAGCACGATCGGTACGGTGGTGGCCGATTGCACCAGCGCCACCATCAACGGTGAGCCGGTACGTTCTGCCATCACCCAGGCAGCGGCGACATCATTGACCCAGGTGCCGATGTTGCTGGCCAGGATTGCCAGCCAGATTGAACGGAACATCTGGACTTTCAGCGGGGACCAGGCACCTGCGGCCTGTGCGGGGGGTTGTGACGCGGTTGCGTTCACCATTGCCATGCTCCAACGATCGAGGCGAACAGCGTGTCCTGGCCGCCGGCCTGCTTCAGTGCAGGACCGGCATCCACCCAGGCCAGCTGCAGCTGCCATTGCCAGTGTTCGCTGGCCTGCCAGCGGCTTTCGGATTTGTACTGATTACCAATGCGGCGCGCGCCACCGGCGCTGCCCGGCAATGCCACCAGCGGTGCCGGCGTGGTGTAGACCGCATCGGCACGCCGATGCTTCCACGCCATCTGTACGCCCAGCTCCGTCGTCACCGCGTCGTGCAGGCGCAGGGTCAGGGTGGGCTGGATGTCCATCAGGTTGGCCGGGGCCAGCAGGCTGGCCTCACTGAAATAGGCCGATTTCGGGAACAGTGCATTGAAGGTTCCCAGGCGGCCGTCATGCGGATTGCCATCGCCACTGGCGATGTCCGCCTTCAGCCCCAACCGCGGTTGCAACGGCAGGTCCGTCCAGCGCCAACCCGTATCGGTGGCCAGCGTCCAGGCGCGGATATCGAGCGTGCCGACGGCCGTTCGCAGTTCACCGCCCTGCGCCACCAGCTCGCTGTTCCAGTCCAGTGCACCGGCCTGGCCGAACCAGCGCGCACCCACGGTCTGCCGCCGCTCGGTGCCGGAACCTGCCGCGAAGCGTGCGCCTTCGCGGCGGTAGTCCAGCAGATACAGATCCCACTGTCCCGCGCTCTGCCCGCGTGCCGTGGTGGCATAGGCACCCCACAGGTGGGCACCGTGTTCGCCGCGATCATCAAAGGCACCCGGCCGGTTCTCCACCGGTCGCAGTGCCATCAGATCAAGCGTGCCGAGGCGGCCCTTCCAGCCCAGGCGCGCACCGTCGAAGGCCAGGCGGATGTTCGGCCCATTGCGCACCGACAACAGCCGTGAGCTTCCGTAGCCGGCTTCCTGCCGACCGAGTTGCAGGTGGAAGCCGCTGCGCTGCCAGCGCCAGTACACCTGCTGCACATCCAACGCGCTGCGGTCGGTGCGGCCCGGGCCGCCGGCCTTGCCATTCTCGGCATGCGCGCCCAGCTGCAGCTTTGCCTGCCAGCTGTCCTCCACGTAGGTGGCCGAGGCCAACGCACGCAGCAGGCCATAGCCATCTTCACTGCCAGCAATACCGAACCGGGTCGGGTCGTAGTACAGGCCACGCAGGCGCAGCGAGGCATCCCACTGCAATTGGCCGTCACCGGCGTCAGTGCAGCGGCCACCCTCGCAGGCCAGCGCCAGCGATGGCACGGCCAGCAGCGCCAGGCTCAGAACGCGAAGCACGAGCATCCCATCGCGCCCCAGAACGCGGTCAGGTCATCGGTGGGCGCCGCATGCTGCGCGGCGTGACCGTGAGCGCCATGCGTACTGCAGGCCACACCGTGATGGTGGCGATGGGCGGCGGCCAACCCGGTGGCGGCACCGCCGACGTGGTAGCCACCGAACCGGTTGACCGGCGACCAGTCCGGCATCGCCGGCGGCAGCTGCGGCGCGAGCCCTGCATAGTCGGCATCTGCATGCACGATGCGCCCGCCGACCACGGTCAGCACGCTGGTGATGTCGGCGATCTGCGCGTCATCCACACGGAAGAAGTCGGCCGAGAGCAGGATGAAGTCGGCCAGCTGACCGGCTTTCAGCGTGCCCTTCACCGCTTCGTCGCCGGAGAACCAGGCGCTGCCCTGTGTCCACAGGCGCAGCGCCTGCTCGCGCTCGAGCAGGTTCTCATCGCCATACAGGGCCAGCCCGCCCACGGTGCGCCCGGTCACCAGCCAGGACAACGCCACCCACGGGTTGTAGCTGGCCACGCGGGTGGCATCGGTACCGGCACCCACCGGCACGCCTTCGGCCAGCATGCGCTTGACCGGAGGCGTGTGCCGCGCCGCCTGCACGCCATAGCGCTCGACGAAGGCCTCGCCCTGGTAGGCCATGCGGTGCTGCACGGCGATGCCGCCGCCCAGCGCACGGATGCGCTCGATGTTGCGTGGCGTGATGGTCTCGGCGTGGTCGATGAACCAGTGCAGGCCATCGAACGGCACCTCGCGGTTGACCTGTTCGTACACATCCAGGATGCGGGTGATGCTCTCGTCGTAGGTGGCGTGGATGCGGAACGGCCAGCGCTTCTCGACCAGCAGCTTCACCACGTCGTGCAGTTCGGGCTCAAGCTCCGGCGGCAGTTCCGGACGTGGCTCGTTGAACAGCTCGAAATCAGCCGCGGAGAACACCAGCATCTCGCCGGCACCGTTGTGGCGCAGCAGGTCATCGCCCTGGCGCGGCTGCAGGATCTCGCTCCAGCCACGGAAGTCATCCACCTCCTTGCCCTTGTTCTGGGTGAACAGGTTGTAGGCAATGCGCACTGTCAGCTGGTCATCGCGGTGCAGCTGCTCGATGACCTGGTAGTCCTCGGGATAGTTCTGGAAGCCACCGCCGGCATCGATCACCGAGGTGATGCCGAGACGGTTCAGTTCACGCATGAAGTGACGCGTCGAGTTCGCCTGGTACTCGATCGGCAGGCGCGGGCCCTTGGCCAGCGTGGCATACAGGATCAGCGCATTCGGCTTGGCCAGCAGCAGCCCGGTCGGGTTGCCCAGCGAATCGCGTACGATCTGCCCGCCCGGCGGGTCCGGCGTGTCCTTGGTGTAGCCGCAGGCGCGCAGCGCGGCACGGTTCAGCAGCGCGCGGTCGTACAGGTGCAGCAGGAACACCGGCGTATCCGGCGCGATGTCGTTGAGCTCCTGCAGCGTCGGCAGGCGCTTCTCATTGAACTGTGCGGCGGTGAAGCCACCGACCACGCGTACCCACTGCGGTGCGGGCGTGCGGTCGACCTGGGCCTTCAGCATGTCCAGCGCGTCACCCAGCGAACGCAGTCCGTCCCAGCGCAGCTCCAGGTTGTAGTTCAGGCCACCACGGATCAGGTGGGTATGGCTGTCGTTGAGGCCGGGCAGCAGGCGCCGGCCCTGGGCGTCGATCAAGGTCGCTTCATTGCCCCAGCCACGCATGATCTCCTCGTCGCTGCCGACGGCAACGATGCGTCCTTCCTGCACGGCAAGCGCCTGCGCATGCGGCTGCTGCGGGTCGAGGGTGGTGATGCGGGCGTTGCGGATGACCAGCGTGCTCATGCGACGCTCCTTGGAAGTGGAATCGAGTGCGGCAGCGGCGCGACCGGCTAGGCCGAGCGCTACGGCAGCGCCACTGGCCAGCACCACGTTGCGGCGGCCGTGATCGAGTGGATCGTGACTCATGCGAGGTCTCCCGGAAGGCGGTGGACGTCCAGTGCCCAGGTGCCGGGCCCGGCCAGCGCGATGGCCAGCAGTACCGTGGTCCACATCAACGGGTACTCACTGCCGCCGCGCATCCAGAACCAGCCCTTGGGCAGGGCCAACAGGACGGTGAAACCGATGAAGGCGGCCGCTGCAAGCGCGGCGATGCGGGTCTGCCATCCCAGCAGCACGGCCAGCCCGGACAGCACCTGCAGCAGGGCCAGCAACAGCGGCAACGGTGCCACCGCTGGCAGCCCGAAGCTGCGCAGCTCGGTAGCGAAACCAGACAGCCCCGGCCCACCGAACCAGCCGAACAGCTTGCCCAGCGCGTGCGGCAGCAGGAAGCCTCCTGCCGCCACGCGCAGCATCAGCAGGGCCAGGTCGAGGCCATGGCCAGCCAGCATGCTCAGTGCCCGCCTTCCTGCGCGCCGAACATGCTCTTGGCGTACTGGATGCCGATGCCGTAGCCGCCGGCATGGTCGCGAGCGATGCCGGTGGTCAGATCGTAGGTTTCACCGCGTGCCCAGTCGCGCTGCAGCTCAAGCAGGTACTGCACGCTGGTCATCGGCACCGCACCGGCCTGCACCATGCGGGTGATCGCACGCTCGTGCGCCTCTTCGCTGACATCGCCACAGGCATCGGTGATCACATACACCTCGAAGCCCTGCGCCAACGCCGACAGCGCCGGCCCGACGATGCAGACGCTGGTCCACAAGCCAGCAACAACCAGACGACGCTTGCCGATGCGGTTGATCTCATCGATCACCGGCTGGTCTTCCCAGGTGTTCATCGAGGTGCGGTCGAACACCGTCTGGCCCGGGAAGATCTGCGGCAGTTCGGGGAACATCGGGCCGGAGAACGACGTTTCGGCGACGGTGGTCAGCACCACCGGCACGTTGAAGCCCTTGGCGCCCTTGCTGATCAGCGACACGTTGTTGCGCAGCGCGGAGATGTCGATGGTGTGGGTGGCAAATGCCATCTGCGACTGGAAGTCGATCAGCACCAGGGCGTGGTCGGTCGGCGACAGCAGCGCCGGGGCGGGAGTAGCGGTGGCAAGGCTCATGGGTGAACTCCGTTGGAAACACGATCAAGGGGAAGCAACAGGGCGGCATCGCCGGCGACGTACTGGCCGGGGCTGCAGCCGGTCTCCGCGCGGAAGCTGCGGACGAAGTGGCTCTGGTCGAAGAAGCCCAACTGCTGGGCCAGGCAGGCCATCGGCAGCTGCGCACCCGGCAGCAACTGGCGCGCACGCTCGATGCGGCGCCGGCGCACATAGCGCAGCGGGCTGGCGCCGGTACCGGTGCGGAACAGGCGCACCAGATGGAAGCGGCTGACGCAGGCGGCTGCCGCCAGTTCGGTCACCCGCAGCGGCTGCGACAGGTGCGCATCGACATAGCGCAGGGCGCGCTGCAACGCGGCAGCCTGCTGCGGTGCCAGTGATGCGGCGGGCGGATCAGGCGGAAAGACGGTGACCATGCGGGACGCCGCGAGGGGGTGCCCCATGGTGCGGGGCACCTGCGCCATGCCCTACCCCCGTCGGTCGAGGCCAGCACCTACCCGAATGGGGGAGGCCGACGCCCGAGCAGGCGACGACCAAACAACCGCGCATCCAGTGAATAGGCGCCGGGGCCCAGCATCAACAGCGCCAATGGCTGCACCACCAGCGGCCACGGCGCCTGCTGCGCGAACATGCCCACGGCCGCCAGCAGCACTGCCAGTGGCGTCAACACGCCCAGCATGAGCATGGCCGCCGCCAGCAGGCACAGCGCCGACCACCCACCCGCATGCGTGCCGGGCGTGCACAGCGCGGCGGCCAGGCACAGCCGCAGCCACAGCAGGCCGATGCCCGGACCGCGGTCGGGGAACATCACGAACAGGCGCTGCATGGCGGGGCTCCAGGGGACATGCCGGCGTGATAGCCGAGGTCGGCGCACGCCGCCTACCCCGTTCGGGTCACCCCGGGCTGCCCCGCACCTGCCAGAATGCGCGGCATGCGTGGCCGCCCCTTCCCGTTCCTGTGTCGCTTGCCGACGCTGCTGACGTGCCTGCTGTTGTTGACCGCCCTGCCCGCCCTTGCCGTGCAGCGCCCGCCGGTGAGCGGCGGGTTGCCCGATTTCGAGCACACTGCCTGGCGGGTCGGCCAGGGCGCGCCCGGCGATATCTGGGACATTGCCCAGGACCGCGACGGCCTGTTGTGGCTGGCCACCGGCTCGGGCCTGTACCGCTTCGATGGCCGTCGTTTCGAACGGCAGGCGGCGCCCGTCGGCAGCCAGTTCCCGTCCACCAACATGGTCACGCTGGCACAGGGCCGCGATGGCGCCCTGTGGATCGGCTACTTCCAGGCCGGCATCAGCCGGTTCGCGCAGGGGCAGCTGCACAGCTATGGCCGCGAACAGGGAGTGCCGGTCGGTGTGGTCCCGCACTTCAGCCAGGATCGCGAGGGCCTGCTGTGGGCGGCGATCAATGGCGGGCTGCGCCGCTTTGACGGACAACGCTGGC
Organism: Stenotrophomonas maltophilia; assembly: GCF_003970865.1. Lineage (GTDB taxonomy): Bacteria > Pseudomonadota > Gammaproteobacteria > Xanthomonadales > Xanthomonadaceae > Stenotrophomonas > Stenotrophomonas maltophilia_AR. Next base: position 106,867 of record NZ_RXLZ01000006.1, read on the forward strand.
AGCCACTGCCGGCCAGCGCCGGGCTGCCGGAGCGCCGAGTGCAGTGGCTGCTGCACGACAGCCGGGACACATTCTGGGTCCTGGCCGATCTGAAGGTGTGGATGCGCGCTGCCGGCCACGCAACCTTCCAGGACACCGGCATCGCCGTCTCGCAGATGGCGACGCTGGCCGAAAGCCCGCAGGGTGAAGTGTGGCTGGCCGACCGGGTGCGCGGCACCTTACCCCTGGCCAACGCGCAGGGCCCGTTGGCGGCCAGCGAACGTGAAGCGCGGCGTCTTCCGGAACTGGTTGCCGCGCGCCTGCAGTTCACTGCCGATGGCGCACTGTGGGCCACGATGAGCCCGCACGGCGGCGTCGCCCGCATCACCTTCGACGGCACCCGGGCCGTGCGCATGGAGCGCTTCGATTCGCCGCACGGACTGACCGCCACCTCGGCGGTGCCGATCATCGTCGATCGCGAAGGCAATCTCTGGGTCGGTACCAATCTCGGCCTCAACCGCTTCCGCGCGCGCAGCGTGCACACCCTGCTGGTCGGCCCGAGCGATCCCTACCGCTCGCTGGTGCGGGCCGGCGATGGCCGCGTGTATGGCTATGGCGAAGACCTCAAGCCCTACGATCTGCGGCGCACGCTGCTGGATGGCAGCGCCACGCAGTTGCAGTCCGCCGCACGCCAGGCACCCACGCCGATCTGGCAGTTCGACTGGGTCAATCTTGCGCGCACGGTCGCCGGCCACACCTCGTTGATCCCACTGCCGGCCCCGTTCACCGGGCAACCATTGCATGCGCTGTTGTTCCCTGACGACGCGCAGGCCTGGGTGTGCGCCGGCGAACGCGGGGTGCTGCACTACCAGCACGGCCAGTGGCAGCGCGAGGTCCGCCTGCCCGAACAGGCCTGCTCGTCGCTGGCGCTGGATGCCCAAGGCCAGCTGCTGCTTGGCTATGCCGACGGCCGCCTGCGCCGGATGAGTGCGAACCGCATCGAGAGCTTCGATGCCGCTCAGGGTCTGTCCGTCGGACCGGTCACGGCGATACTGCATCATCAGGACCTGTTGCTGGTTGCCGGTGAAGCCGGCCTGGCTGCGCGCGTTGGCAATGGTCGTTTCGTTCCGGTGCGTACCGACATGGCCGGCGTCCTGGAAGGCATCACCGGCATGGTCGCCGATCCGAACGGACACCTCTGGTTCAATGGCAGCCGTGGCCTGGTGCGGATGGAAAGCGGGCAGCTGCGCCGCGCTTTGCGCAGCGGACTACCGGTCACGCCACGCCTGTTCGACGCGATCGACGGCATGCCTGGCATTGCCCTGCAGAGTGGACCAATCGCAACCGCGACGCTGGCCGACGACGGCCTGCTATGGCTGGCCACCAACCAGGGCCTGGCCTGGCTGGACACCACCCGCTCCCATGTCAATTCGATGGCCCCCAGCGTGCGCATCGGCGACGTGCTGTATGGCAGCAAGCACGAGCCGCTACGCGATGGACTGCGCCTTCCCGCCGGTACCAGCCAGCTGCAGATCGACTACGTAGCGCTGTCGCTGGCACGCCCGGAGCGCAACCGCTACCGCTATCGCCTCTCCGGCGTCGACGATGGCTGGCAGGACGCAGGCAGCAGCACCCGCGCGTATTACACCAACCTGGCGCCGGGCAACTACCGGTTCGAAGTGGAAGCCGCCAACGAAGACGGTATCTGGAGCACCGCACCGGCCAGCCGCAGCTTCCGCATCGCCCCCACCTTCATGCAGACCGTGTGGTTCAAGCTGCTGTGCGCAGCCGCGATACTCGCGCTGCTGGTGCTGGCGGTGCGCATCCGCAGCGGGCAGCTGGCTGCGCTGTTCCGTGCCCGCCTGCAGGAACGCAATGGCGAACGCGAACGCATCGCACGCGACCTGCACGACACCCTGCTGCAGGGCAGCCAGGGCCTGATCCTGCGCCTGCACGCAATCAGCCAGTCACCCCAGACCCCGGAGCCCGTACGCGGCCAGCTTGAGTCAGCGATGCAATTGGCCGAGCGCAACCTGGCCGAGGGACGCGAGCGGGTCAATGCCCTGCGTGAGGGACCGTTTGCTGGCCGCGACCTCGCTTCGGCACTGGCCGATGTGCACGCCGAGTACGCGGGGCACGGCACCAATCCGCTGCGCCTGACCGTGGAAGGTGCAACGCCACCGTTGCAGGCCGACGCGGCCGAAGAGGTGTTCCTGATCGGGCGTGAGGCGATCCGCAATGCGTTGCGCCATGCCAACGCCAGCGCCATCGAAGTGGAGCTGTCGTACGGCACGCATTGCTTCCTGCTGCACGTGCGCGACGACGGCGTCGGCATCGCCGACGAGAATGCCGGCAACGGCCATTGGGGCCTGCAGGGCATGCGCGAACGCGCGCAGCGCCTCGGTGCGGAACTGCAGCTGTGGACCCGTGCCGGGCTGGGCACCGAAGTCGCGCTGGCGGTTCCCGCCCGGCGCCTGTATCACCGCCGGCCATCGCGTTGGCGCTGGCCTTGGAGTAGAACGAGCCATGACTGAATCCCCTGCCCCGATCGGCGTACTGGTGGTCGATGATCACCCGCTGCTGCGTGACGGCCTGGCGGCGCTGCTGGGTGCCCATTCCGACCTGCGCCTGCTCGGCGAGGCCGCCGATGGCGAGGAAGCCATCACGCGCTATCAGCAGCTGCAACCTGACGTGGTGCTGATGGACCTGCAGATGCCACGCCTGGATGGTGTGGAAGCCATCGTGCGGATCCGCGCGATGGATCCGCGCGCGCGCATCATCGTGCTGACCACCTACCGCGGTGACGTACGTGCGGTGAGGGCGCTGCAGGCCGGCGCCAGTGCGTACCTGTTGAAGGACATGCTGCGCCATGAGCTGGTCGATACGATCCGCATGGTCGCCGGCGGCCGGCGCGCACCGATCCCCCCGGCGGTGGCGGCGAGCATTGCCGCACATGTGGTGGAAGACCGCTTGTCGCCGCGCGAGACCGAAGTGCTGCGGCACGTGGCCGGTGGCCTGTCGAACAAGCGCATCGGCGAGCGCATGCAGATTTCCGAGCAGACGGTGAAGGCGCACATGAAAAGCCTGATGGACAAGCTGGGCGTGGGTGATCGCACGCATGCGGTGACCCAGGCGCTGCGGCGCGGCATCATCAGCCTGGACGACAGCGGTCACGATTAAGGGGTTGTTCGGCAGGGCTTGCAGCCCTGCACCGGCGGTAGTGCCGGCCGCTGGCCGGCAACCTCAACAGCAAAAGCAATAGCAAAGGCGTGGATTCCGTGGGATGGCGGGGTGGGTCCGGTTGCGGGGGACGCTGCAAGTACGTCCCTGTAAGCTTGGCAGCCGCATCCATGCGGCTGACACCCCGCACTCCGACACCGCCCCACCTTCGACAGATTCCGGCGGCTGTTGGTAGGTGTCGACCTTGGTCGAC
>NZ_RXLZ01000070.1 GCF_003970865.1 Stenotrophomonas maltophilia
CGCGCTCTACCCAACACGTCTTTGTTGTTTTTTCACAACAGACACCGGCCTTCGAGGTATGGGGCCCTCCCGAGGCGCCAGAGATTTGAAAAACAGGCCGGGTCCCGCCCCAACCGGCCCTGCGCGAACCATCCCACCCAGTAGATGCCCATCGCACACGCAAGAACAACCCCTCCCAGCACACGCGGCGCAGGCCACCAGACCTTACCAACCGCGATCACGCCGATAGCGGCTGCCGGAACAAGCACCATCGCGATGACTGGCAAGACTGCACCCATGCGAGGGCGTACCAGAAGACGAAGCAACAACAGCAGCCAGCCTGCCGCAACCATGCCCCAGAAAAGCCCCTTGGCTGCAGATCCGTACGTTACAAGCAGGGTACGCTGCCACAGAAATCCGCCGAGCGAGAGAATTTCCTGGGCACGCAGATAGAGCTTATCCAACGGAAGAAAGCCGGCTCGGCCGACTTCACTGATGCCAAGAGTGGTCACCAACGACTTGTGAATACACAGGTACGCCGCCAGGGCACCAACCAGTACCAGAATGGCGTAGAACAGAGGCCGGTACGCTACCCACTCATCACGCAACGCGCCCCCAGTCCGCAGATAGGTCTGGATGACACCCAGCAATATCATCAATGCTGCATAGTTGATCAGCAGCTGGTACATGGACAGCGCTGCCACCAGCATGATCCAGGCCAACCACCAGAACCGCGGCCGCCTAGCCACGATGAAGATCGCGGCGACGCCCATCGCACTAGCCAACAGCGCAGTAAATGATGCCTCGGAGAAGGTCAGGATTTCCGCCGAGTAGGGATGCAGCGTCACCATCAATGCGGCAAGACCTGTCGCACCGAGGCGGCGTTGCCGCCGGTCGGCAAAGGCTGCAAACATCAAAGGAGTGCTGAAAGCGAAAACCGCCAACCCTATGCCCTGCAACAGGGTCGCGAACGCCAAGGGATCAATCGCAAACGCGCCCAGCAGCTTGAAGACCAGGAACTGCCCGAACCGGCCTTGGCTGAAGAGCTGGTCGAGCGTCGGCCATCCCTGCAGATAAGCATAGGAATCCGTTGACAGACCTGGGGAAAGTACAAAGGGCAGCCGGGCCAGAACGGTCAGGCCGGCCACCACCAGGCAGGTCAGCACCAGCTGCCCCATCGCGGACGCCGGCAGCAAGCCTCGAAGCCGGGCATGCAGAGGACCACAGTCAATCATGTTCTTGGCTCCACCATCGGGCAACGTAATGCATCAATACGTACTCGTGTTCCGTGGAGACAGCACCCAGACAAGATGACGATCAACCATCAGCCACTGAGGGACTTCCACACGCTGATCAATCTCGCTCTGAATACGGGCGCAGAGCACATCGTCGCAGGGCCGGGTGTAGATCGACATATCCTTGAACAGGTAATTGCGCAGGGCTCGATTGCTGTGCAGCCAACCCATGGTTTGATTGCCATGGACGTCACCGAACAGGATCACATCGTCGAATCGCCCCGCATTGGCAGCCTGGATCCGTGAGATCTCCATTCCGGTTCTCTGCATGGCGGGAAAAACATGCCTGGCGCCGGAATAGGCCGATTGCCAGCCGAGCAGACCGGTATAAGCCAGCGGCAACGCAAGCAGCAGACCAGGCAGCAGAGCCCTGCGCTCGTACACCAGAAAGATGATTGGCACAGCGCAAAGCAGCCAGAGCCACACTGTTGAGCGCAAGGGAATCGACAAGCCAGAGATCACCGAAAGCAAGGCATCGATGCCAAGCAGCATGGCCGCTGTAAGCAGCAATGCCAGGCATTGGCGGGTGCGAACGCGCTTGTGGATGCATACCGCAAAGGCAACAGCGGCGGCAAGGAGCGTGGGCCAAAGCGGCTTGGCCGCCTGGAACCATGTCAGGTAGCGCTCGATATTTCCCTGCAACGTACCGCCATGCATCAGCGGCGTCGCTTCACGCCACGCTGCTGGCTTGATCGAGAACGTCCCGTGGAAAACATAGTTCAACGTGAAGACCAGCAGCACGGCACAGGCAAACGCCAGCACATACACCAACGCCCCTAGCACGATGCTCCGATAACTGCCGTTGCATCGCGCCGCGTACATGAGCAGGAAAAGTGGGCCGAAGGAAGGATAGAAAAGGAATCCGGCGACGACTGCAACGGCCATCACCAGGCGCCTCCGCCCGTCACTTTGCGCTCGCTGCATGGCCAGGCAGCCCAGTACCGTCACGACGACTCCGGTAACCTGGGTCACCGGCCACTGCATGGTTTCTGCGGTCATCGGTGACAGGAACACCAACAGCGCTGCAAATACACCCGACGTCGGGGACACCACTTTTGCAATGGCGACGCACATCAGCGAGAACGCGACCAGATACAACCCGAACGCGGCCTGGATGCTGAGATGAGGGCTGAACTTGGACCACAGGAGGTTGCCCCAGCGCCCCTCCGAACCGGCCTTGCTGAAAGGAGTCTCGAACCCCTGGTCGAAACCGGGCAGCAACCAGTCGAAATCATCATGGGCAATGAACGGCGCGGTGAGCTGGCCGAGGCTGTACATGCCCAGCAGTATCACGGCAATGTACAGCACATAGTTGCGATCCAGACGATCAAACCCGATCTCACAAGCGCGGGCCAGCCGATTCAAATTCATACGTGGCATGTCCATCAGCTGCCCTGTGCCAGCAGCCGGGACTGCTGGCACAGGGCCAGTACGGGGCAGCCCGCCGTGCACCGGGCCGTAATCGGCCCTATACTAACTGACTAGGTGAATTTTCCTCCACTTCGGGGTGGGTATGGCGACCAACACGGCTATGGGCGATCCGTCAAGCCAGATCGATCTTTCGATCGTTGTTCCGGCTTATCGCAGCGAGAAAACGCTGGCATCGCTCGTTGCAGCCATAGAAGCCGCCATCGGAGAGCGATACGCGCTGGAATTGATCCTGGTCAACGACCGCAGCCCGGATCGCTCCTGGGAAGTCGCATCCGAACTGGCCCGAACCCATTCATGGGTCCGCGCGGTGAATCTGCGCAAGAACGTCGGACAGCACATGGCGATCTTCGCTGGACTCCGCGAGTGTCGTGGCCGGGTCATTGTTACCATGGACGACGACCTGCAGCATGCGCCGTCCGATATTCCGACCCTGGTGGACGCCCTGGATGCCGACCATGACGTCTGCTATGGCACGTTCACCGGGCGCAAGCATGCTGCCTGGAAAATCCTCGGCAGCCGCTTCAACGATCTTGTGGCGACATGGCTGCTGGAAAAGCCCAAAGGGCTATACCTGTCTCCATTCAAAGCATTCAAGCGTGGTGTTCGCGACGAAGTGGTGCAGTTTCGTGGTCCCGCGATCTACCTCGATGGCCTGATCCTGTCGGCCACCTCACGCATCACCACGCGCAGCGTGGGCCACCATGCCCGTGAGGATGGAACCTCGGGCTACAGCCTGAAGAAGTCGATCTCGCTGTGGTTGAAGATGGCCACCAGCTTCTCGGTCGCACCGCTGCGGATGGCATCCCTGACCGGCATGGTCATTTCAGCCATTGGCTTCATCTTCGCTGCGTTCATCACCGTCCACAAGCTACTCGATCCGAGCATTGCTGTGGGCTGGTCGTCGCTGATCGTGGCCATCCTGATCATGGGCGGCGTGCAACTGTTGGCACTGGGCGCCATCGGCGAGTATGTCGGGCGTATCCTGCTCAACTTCACCACGCCCACGCAGTACTCGGTTGCCGAGCGCGTGAACGAGGTGCCGGACAAGCAACAATGAAGACACACGAGGCCAGACGCCTGGCCGGGAAGCTTGTCCGCTTTGGCGCGGTCGGCGGTACCAGTACGTTGCTGTTCTCCGTGCTGACCTGGCTGCTGGTCAGCAAAGGCGGCATGCATCCGGTACTGGCTACCGTGGTGGCTTATCTGCTGCTGCTCCCGCCCAACTTCATCGCCCACAAGTATTTCACCTTCGCGTCCAAGGGACAGGTGTCCACGGAGTCGACACGATTCCTGCTGGTGCATGGCCTGAACATCGCGTTGTCGGCCGGGGGCATGGCAATCATCTCCCAGGCATCCCTGGACTATCGCTGGGGCATTCTATTTTCGGCCATCGCGGTGCCGATCATCGTATTTGTGGTGATGAACACCTGGGTCTTCCGCGCTGCGCCCCGGCACTGAAGCCGGAAGCACAGGGCTTTTCCCCGCCATGTTGCTCTAAGGGAGCGCGGGGCTTCCAGAGAGGGCCTGCTGCCAGCGCCATGCATCAGCGCAGATGTCCTGGAGGCTCTTCTGCGCGCGCCAACCCAGCACTCGATTGGCCAAGGCAGGATCGGCCCAGCACTCGCCGATATCACCAGCGCGACGGTCCTGCAGGCGATAGGGAATTGGACGACCGACCACCACCGAGAAGGTCTCAATCAGTTCCAGCACCGAGTAGCCACGACCGGTTCCTAGATTCAACGTCAGTTCGCGCTCACCGCCTGTAGCGAGGGCATCGAGTGCCGCAACATGCGCCTTGGCAAGATCCACCACGTGAATGTAGTCGCGCACCCCGGTTCCATCGGGCGTTGCGTAGTCGGCGCCGAACACCCGGATGTAATCGCGTTGCCCCGCAGCAGTCTGGGTGATGTAGGGAGCAAGATTGTTCGGCACCCCCCGCGGCAGTTCGCCGATCAGCCCACTGGAATGCGCGCCGACAGGATTGAAGTAGCGAAGAATTGCCGCGTTCAGGGAAGCACCCGGCGCATGCACGCAATCACGTATCAACCATTCCCCGATCAGTTTGGTGCGCCCGTAGGGGTTGCCGGGCCCAACGGGTGCTCCTTCGGCGACCGGGCATGTTTCCGGCTGACCATAGACCGTCGCCGAAGAGCTGAACACGATATGGCGGCTGCCCACCGCCTGCATGGCCTCCAACAGGCAGGTGGTGCCCGCGACATTGACATCGTAGTACCTGGCCGGCTGCTCCGTGCTTTCCGAGACCGACTTCAAGGCAGCGAAGTGAATGACCGCGTCGGGCTGGAAACGCTGCATGCTCGCCACGAGGGCCTCGCTGTCCCTGATGTCCAGCTCATCCAATGCAAGTCGCTGCCCGGTGATGCGCTCGATGCGATCAACGATCCATCGCTCGCTGTTGCAGAAGTTCTCGATCACCTGCACCTGATGACCTGCAGCCAGCAGCTCCACAACTGTATGCGATCCGACAAAGCCGGCGCCGCCCGTAACCAGAACCTTCATTCTTGAGTGCCTTCCATCCGTGACTTGTGCTGCGCCGCCGTATCCGGAGCGAGATATCCATCCAGTTCGCGCAATCGCTGGCGGAAATCAGACCAACCGCGATCGCGTCGCAAGGATTCAACCTGCCGCGTGACCCGCTCGTTGCGTAGTGTCGCCGATGCACGCAGCCGGCCCAGCTCCTGCACGAAACCATCCACATCATCCGCAACGGCGACCATGTCCTGGGTAGCCAGGAAATCGACAATGCCGCCTACCGCAGCTGCACAGATCGGCAAGCGCGCCGCAGCCACATCGAACAGGATCGTCGGAGTGCCTTCCCATGCCGTGGTATGCAGGTAAGCGAAGTGCTCGCTGCTGGCCACGACTTCCAGTCGATTGAACTCACCATGCAATGTGACGTTGGTCAGCGAGCGCAGCCGCTGAAGGTCCTGCCCAGCAGCACCAGACATCACTTGGGCACCGTACACGTCGAACTGTACATCGGGCATCCGTGCCGCGATGGCGGCCAGCAGGTCCGGCCGCTTCTGCCGGTCCAGGCGCCCCGCCCAAAGAACGCGCGCGGCGGTATCCGCAGACAGTGCCACGTCGACCGCTTCCGGAAGGGTACCGTCATAGGGGAAAGGGACCACCGTGAACAACGAAGCGGGGATGCCCAGTTCGCGCGTCCAGATCCTTGGGTAGCAGGAATTGTCACAGATCACTGCGGACAGGTAGGGATAGCAATAGCGAAGATAATCTCGCGCATACCCGACCGGGTTCATCCTCTGGTCGTAGTCATCACAGAAGATGGACGCGTAGATCCGGCTGTGCTGGGTAAGCGCCAGCCCGTGGCGAAGGATCATTTCCCAGCCGACACGGGAGTTCACCAGATGCACCAGCGGCGCACGCAGCTGCACAAGCACGCGCGTCATCACTGCCACTTGCTGGTTGAAGTCAAGCGACGCACACAACCCGCCAAAGTCTACGTGGGTAGCCTGAGGCGGAAGGCGTGATGCCCACGGTGATGTTGCGTTCTCCGTCGACAGCACCAGGATCCGCGCCTTGGCGTTGCTTTCCACGATGGCATTGCAGTGGTAGAGGATCCCCCGGTCCGCGCCCCCCTGCTTCAGCCAGGGAATCAGCAGGACGTGACTGTAGGGCAGCGAGCCGATGGCCTGGGAGACGGCATCGAAGACGCGACCAGGAGCCACATCCATTGGCACTGCATAGAACGCGTAGCGATCCACGCCCGACCCTGGCGGTAGCAGCTCAGGCTCCAGTGCCGCGAGCATAAGCATTTCTTCCTGCAGCCACGCAGGCATGGCCGGTGCAGACGCGCCATGGGTGCCGGCTTGTTCCAAGCCGTCCGGCCCGAACAGCAACGCGTAAAGGCGCCGCACCCAATGAGCGACACGGCGCGTGTAGCGGTTTCGCACCCAGCGGCTGTGGGTCATTCGCTCAAGCATGGTCCCGCCCTTGGCCGCGATCGCGCCCCAACGCGAACAGCGATGTCATCGGGACGACGGTCTTCATCGCATGGCTGGCTTCGTTGAGCGATCCATGCCACTTTCGCCGATAGAAGTACGCCGCGCCCCAAGCGAGCCGGTGCACGACGCCACGCGCGATGGTTTCCGAGTTCCAGTACCAGTCTTCATAGCCGAATCCGGTCTGCCGTGGATAACAGGCCACATATGGGATTTCCTCGTAAAGCGCGCGCGTGGAGAATGCCGCGCTGATCCACGGATTGACGCTGAGCAGGGCGTTTTCGTCGTAATAGGGGCCCGTCTGGTCGACCTGCCAGTTGAACGCGCTGTACATGCCAAAGCTCAGCACCATTTCCGGGTGCAGCACGAACCGCCCATCCAGCTGCGCGGCTTCCTTCAGGTGCATAAGGAAGTAACGGGTCGAAATCAGATCATCGCCATCCAGTGTGCAGATGTAGTCAGCGCAGCTGGCAGCCACGCCCGCATTCCGCGCCAATGCCAGATCACCAACCTGGGTTTCGACGACGGTCTCGCTGCCATCCAGGTCCGGATGATTGACCACGAACGCACGCGTCTGCGCATCTGCCCGATCCAGCACCAGCACCAGTTGCACCTCCACCCCCTGCTGGCGGGCGATATTGCGCGACAGAGCGTAGGAACGCAACGTGGTATGCGCCAGTATTCCTTCTCCATGGAAGGTGACAATGGCACTCAGTGCCGGCACGTTCATTCGCCACTCCTGTGGCTTGGCCGCATCGCAGTGCACCGTTTACTACTGCAGTTCATTCTGCACCACCAGATTGTCATGGGTTGCCACCGGGGCCGGAGCCAGCCGCTGGCGTTTCGTTGATCATACTTGCGGCCTGGAAGACTGAGTGAATACGTCAACCATTGACGGCATCGGCATAGTACTTCCCAATCAGCGCCCGCATGTATCCGGGGCCCAGGGGGACGCCGCATGCCTGAGCCGCACGCTCGCAATCCGCTGTTTCAATCGGGAACACTACGCCTTGGTCCAGAACTCGGTAATTGCCCTGCCGCCCAAGCACGTCCTCCATGCAACGCACGATCGCCAGCATGTTGGTGGAGCAGACATCGGCCAGCGACATCATCGGTGGGTACTGGTCCCGATGGCGCAGCACATGGGTGCCAAGTGTCGCCACGTCCTGGATGTCGATCAGATTACGTTCCGCCCGAGCCCACACGTCGAAGGGCTCGCCCGAAAGTATCCTCGAACACAGAAAATTGGTCAGGGTATGCGGATTACCGCCCGCCCCCACCACCTGCGGGAGGCGGAACACCTGGCCACGCACGTCGGCGAGGATGCGAGCCTCCATTGCCGCCTTGTGCTGTAGATACGGGGTCTGCCGTTCCGACGGGTTGCCGACCGCGCAGCTGCCGAAATAGACAATCCGCCGCAACTGCCTGCTTGCAAGCACCTCGTCGAGCATGCGTTCTTCGCGCGCAAACGCGGCGCGCTCTGTTTCGGCCGAGTTCGACACGCCGGCAGCGACGATCATCGTCGTCTCATCCTGCAGCCAGTCGTCCACGAAGGCCGTGGCAACCAGTCCACGTCCAATAATCACGATGAGCGTCCTTTTTTATGGGTCAACGTCGCCGATGCCCCCGGAAGATAGTAGGGAATCTGACGCAGCGCGCCGGCAAAGTCGGCCCAGCCACGCCCCACCGCCAATGCGGCGTACTGCTGCTCCCGGCGGTTTCGGCGAAGCGCCGGACTATCGATGAGTTGCTGCAACTGCTCCACATACGCCGCAACGTCATCCGATGCGTCCACCAGGATGGCACGATCGATCAGGTCCACGATGCCGCCCACCGCAGGGGCAACAATGGGCAAACCGGCAGCACTGGCGTCCAGCAGTATCGTCGGCACCCCTTCCCAGGAGGAGGTGAACAGGTAGGCCGCATGGGCCTTCCCTGCAATGTCTTCGAACCGCGAAAATGAACCATGCAGTTTCACATTCGGCAGCCTCTGCAGTTCACTGATCGCCGGATGCACGCGGCCCAACTCGGATACTCCGTACACATCGAAGGGCACTGACGGCATCGTCCGCGCAATGGCCAGCAGGACATCCGGCCGCTTCTGTCGATCGAAACGCCCCGCCCACAGGATCCGGGGAGCGCCGTCGATACCAAAATCATCATCCTTGCGGACAACCATGCGGTCATAGGGAAAACGAAGGACCGTGAACAATTGACGCGGCACACCGAGTTCCTGGACCCACAGGTCCGGGAATACGTCGTTGTCGCAGAACACTCCCGCAAGGTGCGTACGGCACTCACGCAGATAGCTGCGTGCGTAGCCGACGGGCACGCCATCGTTGTTACGGTCATCGCAGAAAAGCGAGGCGAACAGCCGCGACGCTTGGCGCAATGCCAATCCATGCAGCCTGAAGGATTCCCAGGCAACGCGGGAATTGATGACATGGATGACCTTCGGCTGCATCTGCACCAGCAGCCGGGTCAGCAACTGCACCCTGCCCGGCATTCCCATCGGCCCCAGCATCCGCCCGAAATGCAACACCCTGATGCCGGCAGGAATGCGATCCAGCCAAGGCGAATTGATGTCTTCGGTCAGGATCACCAGAACATTGGCCGCCGGCATTGACTCGACCCACGCCTTCAGGTGATACAAAGCTCCGCGGTCAGCACCACCCCGCACAAGCCACGGCACGATCAGCACGTGCGTGGCGCGACAGGCACCCACGGCTGCAGCCAGCTCGCGATACAACACTCCTGCCCGGGTATCGACGGGAACGCCATAATGCCTGTAGTGGACACCGCAACCTTCCGGTCCAAGCAGCTCTGGCTCGAAGTGCGCCAGCGCGTTGATCTCACCATTCAGCCACGCGGGCATCTCGCGGCGCGCATGACTGATGCGTTTACCCGTGCTCTCCAGCCGCCTGCCCACCCCACCCAGGATGCGTCCCAGTTCAGCGCGCGGATCACGAAGAAGCTGTCGAAGGCTCACGCGACGCAGCAAAGCCAGCAGCCGCCCGGTCATGCATCCTCCCAACGACCGAAAAGGTCGCTCGGCGGCATGACGACCTGCAGCTCACTGCTGGTCGCGTTGACCGAGCCGCTCTGCTTCAACCGATAGAAGTAGGCTGTCTCCGGCACGGTCACGTGCCGGAAGCCCGCGGCCACGGACTGGCAACTCCAATGCCAATCCTCATAGCCGAAACCGGTCTGTTTCGGGCGACACCCGACATAGGGAACCTCAGCAAACACATCGCGTCGTGCGAACACCGCACTGACCCATGGGTTCTCGGAAATCAGCATGTCGGCGGAAAAGTACATGGAGTCCTGATCCAGCTGCCAGCTGAAGAAGTTGTCCCTGCCGAAGCTGACGACCACTTCCGGATGCAGGATCGTGCGCTCAGGCAGGCCGACCGCAAAGGCCATGTGACGCCGGAAGTACTCGCGGCTGATCAGGTCATCACCATCCAACGTGCAAGCATGAATACCACGCGCGCGCGCCAGGCCGAGATTCCGGGCGAGTGCCGAATCCCCCACGGTAGCCTCGATGATGAGCTCATCACCCTCCAGATCGGGATGGTTGCGTACGATCGTCGTGGTCTCTGTATCTGCATTGTCCAGCACAAGCACGACTTCCACGTCGATCCCTGCCTGGCGGGCATCCGCACGCGACTTCAGATAGCTGCACAGTGCCGCGTGGGCAAACAGACCCTCCTTGTGGAAGGTGACTACAACACTCAGGCCCGGCGCCATGGGCTCACCTCCGCCGGAGCAGCGAGGTCAGCGCACGCAGCATCGCTCGCACCATGCGCTTCATCGGCAAGCGCTCCAGTGCCTCGGCCAGCCGGGACAACTCCGCCGCCAGCGATTCGGCCGGTAGGCACGGCTGCGGCGCGTTCCCCATGACCACGCCGGTCGCTGCCGCCAGCGTGCGCGCGGACGCCTCCAAGCGTGCATGCACCGCCTGCTGCCGGGTGTAGAGATCCAACAGGTCCGCGTTCTCCGCTTGGGCCTGGCGAAGCTCACCCTGCAACACCGATTGCCTGGCCTCCGCGTGCTGGTGCGCCAGGTGGAAGGCCGCACGAATACCTGCAATATCCTTGTCCAGGAGATCCTTCTGCAACTGGGCTGCCTCGATCACCTGCCGTGATTGCTCCAGTGCTGCCGTCAACTGATGATACTGGCCATCCAGCCAATCCTTCGCATCCTGCAATTGCTCCAGCCACAGCTTGGAGTGTTGTTGCTGGCTGCGGAGTTCGTGCAACTGCGTCCGCCAGGAACGGTTGCTCCATTGCCAGGCAAGGCCGGGCCGCAGCGGGACTTCAGCTGTCAGGCGCAGCGCCGATGCGAGGCAGCCCGCCTCGTCCATGACTGCCGCAAGTTCCGGAAGAGCGAACGTTTCAGGCGCATCGGCATTGCCGACCACCTCTCTCCAAAGAGATTGAGCAGACAACCGACGCGCCTCATCCAACCCGCGCGCCCATGCCTCGCGAGCAGCCGCCACATTTCCCTGGCCGAATCGTATCCAGCCCAGGCGCACAGCCGCAGCAGTGGTTTTGGTTCCCAGCAACGGGCTGAATTGCAGTACATCGAACGCGAGGACCCGCGTATAGCAGTCTGCTGCCAATGACAGTTCGCCATCTGCTTGATGGAGGAGCGCAGCGGCGAAGGCCAATGAGACCTGCCAGCGCAATACTGTAGGGTTGGCAACGGGAAGATCCATGTAGCGCTTGGCAGCAGCAAGCAACGCATCTCGCCTGTCGCCACGCATTGCGGTGGTGTCATACAGAAGCACGCAGAGCGCAGCACCATAGTCGGCAGACGTATCAGGGCACTCGCGGAGCACCCTGTCAGCCAACTGCCTGCGCAGGCCTGCAGATTCCAGGCGGAGCCCCATTGCGACGATCAGGCGGACCAGGCTTGCATCGAGATAGTCACGCTGGAATGCGATGATGTTCGGCGCCTGCAAGGAGGCATCGCGAATGATGCCATGTCCATTGATCTTGACCGCCATCAACACCAGCACGTCCGCCGTTGCGGTAACGGTTGGATCCAGGACCAGGTGATCGTCAGCATCGCGCGGAACTTCCACGAACTGGGATAGACCTGCCGGATGATTCAGACCTTGCCACCATGCACGATCGATGGCGAGGCCCTGTTGTTCCATCGCGTCCATCAGCGCATGAGCCTGGGCGCTACGCCCATCGTGAAGCGGGATCGCCACGACCAGGCGGCCACTACGTGCCAACACCGCCTGCACGTGCTGCAACCAAACACTCAGGTCCGAATGCTCGTGACCTACGCTTGTGATCACCACATCGACCGGCTGTGCGTTCTGTCGCCATGCCGAAGGCTCCAGCCATTCCACGCCTGGTTCCAGTTCCAGCTCCGGTACAGGCTCCATGACCACGCCGAGCCAGCGACAGCGTGAATGCTGCTGCACGATGCGCCAGAGGCCACGATCGCCGGCATCCGTCGCGATCACTGCATCACCAGGCCGCACCAGTGCGGCGGCCAGGCCATGGTAGCTGGCCTGAAGATCGACGCTCGACTGCAAGGAATGCACGCCTTCCCGGCTGAGGATCAGGACCGCTGCACCAGCAGGTGTACCTTCCAGTGCATAGGTCGCCGGGTGCATCTGCCAACCCTGAGCGACCGCCTGCTTGACCCAGTCGACCAGCTCCTGCGAGCACTCAGCCGGACCAATCAGCACCAGCGAATCCAGCGTGCAGTCAAGCGCGGACGAGCGTTCAACCGCATCACCCGCCCAAGCGATACCCAAGCTTCGACCAGGCAAACTGAAAATCCCACGTGCATCTTCCACGACGTCGCAGCCCGCGGCACGCAACGGGGCCGCCATCGCAGCCAGTTCCTGTCCACGCAGGCAGACTCGACTGGGACCGACCGCTCGCAGGCAATATCCGGCCAGATCCTCTGCCAGTTGGACATCCAACGCGGCAGCGGCAACGCATGGAGAGGAGTCGCTCATCGTCGCGGTTATCCGTTGCCACCGGCGTGCGATGCGGCGTCGGCGGACAGCCGTCGAACCTCGGCCGACAACGCATGGTATTGCGCATCCAGCCATTGCCGGGCGGCTTCAAGTTCCGCAGTGTACTTCTCAAGCTCGTTGATACGCTGCATGTGCTCGTGGTACTTACCGTCCAGCCACTGCTTTGCATCCATCAACTGGCGCACCTCACGGGACCCCAGATTGATCTGTTCGGCCCCATTGCCGGGACCCGAAATAATCGCCCGGTCATCTTCGTCCGATGGCAGGACAGCCGATGCACCGAGCAATTCCGCCATGACCAGCGGATGCGACTCAAGCAACCTCTGCAATGCACCCGGGCTCGCCGGAGTGTCGTCGGTCATACGTTCGGAGGCGAGGTGCAATAGTCCCGCCGCTCGGGTGTCATCGGCACCAGCGGCCAGCGCTTCGCGCGCAGCTGTCTGCACGTGTTGCCAATGGACTCGAGCCTGCTCGTCATGCCCATCGGCCACGTTCAGAATCGCAGACAGTGCGTGGGACGCCCCTCGCAACAACGGATCTTCGTCACCATGCATTGCATCGAGCCGGTTCAGTGCATCGCCACGGCGACCCTCTGCAATCAGGACCTGGATTTCCTGCAAAGGACTGGAGACACCTTCGGAGATTGCAGCCACCTTGCGCGCCAGCACCAGCAACCATTCGCCATCGCACGCGGGCCCTTGGAGGGGGTCGATCTCCAGCATCGAGCGCGCAAGAAGGTGGCGTTTCTGACCACCACCGGCATCCTGCAGCCACGCCTTCTCGATCTCGAAACCATTGCGTTCGAACTGCGCCACCAGCCGCGGCCAGTCATAAACATGAAAGTGGAACGGGTTGGGATCTTCGCCGGTCTCGTCCGACCAGTCGTTGGGTACGCTGGCGTACACGCGCCCACGTGCAGACAACACTCGGTGCAGCTCGGACAACAACCGATCCGGCTCCGGCAGATGCTCCAGGGTTTCCACGGATACCGCGAAATCAGCAGACCCGTCGGCCATTCCGGTCAGATCCTGTGCATCGCCCACCACGAACGTGGTTGGCACAGGCGCAACCGGTGCGAAATTGGCGTTGGCATAGTCCACCGCATACTCGCTGGCATCAAGGCCGATGAACGAGGCGGCAAGACTGTTGTGCGCCAACTGATAGGAGCCGTAGCCCAGTCCACAGGCCACGTCGACAACCCGGTCCCCGGGGCGGATGAACTGTGCTGCCTGCGCGTACCGCGTCATGTGCGCGTCGGAACGACGGCCGGGCTCACGCGTCATGTCGGTGTGCAGATCCCGTTCTTCTTCGAGCGCCTTCAGCGGATAGACCGCCAAAGCCGCAGCAGGCACACGTTCGAAGGCGATCATCAGCAATCCGGTGACTCGATCCAGCTCACCATAAGGCGCCACCCGCTCATTGAGTGGATGCTTCCGCCACTCCGTCTTGATGATTGCCGCTTCCCAGGCAGTACGACTGGAAGTGGAGGCAGCATCACCCACAATCACCAGGCAAACCGGTCCTACGATGTCCGACAGCAGCGCTGAAATTCTCTCGCTCGCGTGGCCCACATCCCCCTGCTCAAGCACGATGACGCCCGACGCGGCGCCGTGACCGCCATCCTGCAGCGTCATGCCAGTCTGGCGAAGCCCCTGCAACAACGCCGAAGGTACGTCGCCGCGCAGTGCTACCGCGCCTGCAGGCAACCAGGAACGCAGCCGCTCAACTGCGACGCGGGCCGCAGCGGGAGTCAGGGCAGTGTTCGAAAGGGATGGAGTCATATCCATTGCAGTGCCTTCTTCGTTCAAGGGGTGGTGGCGACAGTTGCGCGCATGCGGAGGTCGCAGACGCCACCAAACGTGTATTCCTTCTGCCGCATCCCGACCTGGAAGAACGCAGCTTCGTCCCGCCAGTGCAGCATGCGCTGGGCACCGCCAAAACGCTCGAGCTCCTCGGAAACCGAAACCTGCACCTCGTAGAAATTGACACCCAGAACGCAGTCGAATTCGAATCTCACCACGAACGGCTCATCGGCGGGGAACGTGGTCCCCCATACACCCGGTTGCTCACTGCCCTGCTCGGTCCATTGGCTGACATCCTGATTCAGGGTTCCCCATGAATAGAGCTTCACGCCCTCCTTGTTGCGCAGGCGGACATTGACGTTCAGTTTGTCCATGTCCCGCGTCGGTCGCGCAGTGACCTCGATGGTCGCGCGTTCGCGCGGAAGGAAGTAGGCACATTCGTTGCCGTCGGTGTCCAGCACCCGCACGTGTTCCACCACGCAGTCGAAGTCACCGAAGGACAGCTTGTCACTGCGCACACCCAGCACAGGCGAACCGCCGTGCTCGGCAGGCTCGGCCACCGGGTCGGCGTCCGACTGTGCATCGATGGTTTGCCTGGCGTGCTGCAGGTGCTGGGCACTGATGGAGGCGTAGTAATCGCGCTCATCGTCGTGCAGCTGCTTGCGGTACTCCAGCACGACCTCCGAAGACGGGCCGGCCACGCGCACGGTGCCGTCACGAAGCAGGATGGCATGGTCCGTGAGCGTACGGATCGACTCCTGATCGTGCGACACCAGCAGCAGCGTGCAGCCGTTTGCACGCAGCGCCTCCATCTGCTGGAAGCAGCGCTTCTGGAACAGCGCATCACCCACCGCCAAGGCCTCATCGACAATCAGGATGTCGGGCTCCACCTGGGTCTGCACTGCAAACGCCAGTCGCAGCATCATGCCGCTGGAGTAGGTCCGCACCGGCTGGTCGATGAAGTTGCCGATGTCGGCGAAGGCGGCGATGGCGTCGAAGCGCTGCATCACCTCGCGCTCGGTCAGACCCAGGATCATGCCATTGAGAACGACGTTCTCACGCCCGGTGAAGTCTGGATTGAAGCCGCTACCCAGTTCCAGCAGCGCGGCGATACGCCCATTGACCTGCGCCGAGCCGGTGGTGGGGGCCAACGTGCCGGCGATGATCTGCAGCAGTGTCGACTTGCCTGAACCATTGCGTCCGATGATGCCCACCGCGTCACCGCGCTTCACCTTCAGACTGACGTCGCGCAGCGCCCAGAATTCGCGCCCGCGCTGACGAGAGGACCATTCCCCCTTGCCGGGCAGCACGCGGCCAAGCCGGGGCAGCAGCATCTGCAGCAGGCGATCCGACGGCTTGTCGAAAATATTGAAGACCTTGCTGACATTCTCGATGTCGATAACCAGGTTGTCAGACGACATCGGCGAAAGCCCTCCGGGTCCGCTGGAACCACCAGTAGCCAAAGAAGTAGATGCCTATCGACCAGCCCACCGCCCAGCCGTAGTGACCCCAATCGGGCAACGTCCCCGTCACGATCAAAGCACGGGTCTGCTCAACATAGATTGCCAGCGGACTGAGGCGCATCCAGTTGCCGATTGCTTCTGGGAAGATGATCGATGGGTACAGCACCGGAGTGAGGTACTGCAGCACTCGGGCAAGCAACCCAGCGATCTGATCCACGTCACGGAAGAACACGCCCAGGGAGGCGAACAGGTAGGTCACGCCCATGGTCAGGGCCAGCAACGGCACGATCAGGAGCGGCAGCAGCACGACCTGCCAATGCAGCCCGAAGCTGCTGAACAGCAGGAACGCCACCAACGCCACCGTCGCCACGCCGGCGTTGTACAGGGAAGACAGCACCACCACCGGCGGCAGCACCTCCAGCGGGAACACCACCTTCTTCACCAGATTCGGATTACTGAGCACCGCAGTGGGCGCACGCGTAAGCGACTCAGCGAAGAAGTTGTAGACGATCAATCCGATGAACAGCAGGACAGCGTAGTCAACCTTGGTATGGGTTTCGATGCCTTTCCACTTCGCACTGAAGATTGTGGAGAAGATGATCGTATAGATGGCCAGCATGATCAGCGGCACAAGCACGCCCCATAGCGCACCCAGCAGCGAATCCTTGTACTTCTTCTTGATGTCACGGCCGGTCAGGCTCAGCATCAATTCGATGCGCCGGCCCATCATGCGGTGGCAGCCTCCAGCGCCCTTTCCAGATCCACCTGCAGATCCCCCAGATCCTCCACACCCACGCTCAGCCTTACCAGCGCATCGCTGATACCCAACTGTTCGCGGCGCGCGACCGGGATCGAGGCATGCGTCATCACCGCCGGGTGGTTGACCAGGCTTTCCACGCCGCCCAGCGACTCGGCCAGGGTGAACAGCTCGGTCTTCTCGCAGAAGCGCTTGGCCGCGTCAAAACCGCCCTTGAGCACGATCGAGACGATGCCGCCGTAACCGGCCATCTGCTTGCCGGCCAGCTCATGCTGCGGGTGCGACGGCAGGCCCGGGTAGATCACCTTTTCCACCGCCGGGTGCTTTTCCAGCCACTGGGCCAGGGCCAGCGCGTTGGCGCAGTGCGCCTTCATGCGCAGCGGCAGCGTCTTCAGGCCACGCAGGGCCAGGAAGCTGTCGAACGGACCCTGCACGCCACCCACCGAGTTCTGCAGGAAGGCCATCTGCTCGGCCAGTTCGGCGTTGTCGCCGACCACGACCATGCCGCCGACCATGTCCGAATGGCCGTTGAGGTACTTGGTGGCCGAATGCAGGACCAGGTCAGCGCCCAGTTCCAGCGGACGCTGCAGCATCGGCGAGGCGAAGGTGTTGTCGACGACGACGATCAGGCCATGACGCTTGGCGATGGCGGCAACCGCAGCGATGTCGACGATCTTCAGCATCGGGTTGGTCGGAGTCTCGACCCACACCATCTTCGTCTTCGACGTGATGGAGGCTTCAAATGCCGCCAGATCGGTCAGGTCGACGAAGCTGAAGTCCAGCCCGGCGGTGCGGCGGCGCACACGCTCGAACAGGCGGAAGCTGCCGCCGTAGATATCGTCCATCGCTACCACGTGGCTGCCGGCGTCCAGCAGCTCGATCACGGTCGAGCTGGCCGCCATGCCCGAAGCGAAGGCGAAGCCGCGGGTACCACCTTCCAGCGACGCCACGCAGCGCTCATAGGCGAAGCGGGTCGGGTTGTGGGTACGCGAGTACTCGAAGCCCTGATGCTCGCCCGGGCTGGACTGGGCGTAGGTCGAGGTGGCGTAGATCGGCGGCATCACCGCGCCGGTGCTGGGGTCGGGCGATTGGCCACCGTGGATGGCCAGGGTAGCCAGGGCCAGGGCGCGATCCTGGGAAGTTGCGTTGGACATGTTCTTTCCTGAGGGGCGCCGACGCACGGCGCCATCGAAGGTGCGAAAGTCTACCAGCGCGGCCTTAACGACCTTTGACGCGGATAAACCAGGATTCAGCAGCTAACGTCTGCGATCAGCGGCTTACTGCACGCGACGACGCAGATAGTTCAGCAGGTCGATACGGGTGATCAGGCCCAGGAACGTGTCGCCGTCCATCACGATCGCCACCTGGCCACGGTCGAACACCGGCAGCAGCGCCTCGATCGGCGACTTCACGTCCAGCCGGTCCAGCTTGCTGACCATCGCCGTGGCGACGGTGTCGCGGAAGCGCGCTTCATCGCCATACACGTGCAGCAGCACGTCGCTTTCGTCGACGATGCCGACCAGCTGCTCGCCGTCCATCACCGGCAGCTGCGACACGTCGTACAGCTTCATGCGCTGGTAGGCGGTGGTCAGCAGGTCGTTCGGACCGATCACCACGGTGTCACGCTGGCCGTACGGGCGCAGGATCAGATCGCGCAGGTCGCCGTGCTGCGGGCGCTGCAGGAAGCCGTTGTCCAGCATCCAGTAGTCGTTGTACATCTTCGACAGGTACTTGTTGCCGGTATCCGGCACCAGCACCAGCACCTTCTTCGGCGTGGTCTGCTCCTTGCAGTACTTCAGGCCGGCGGCCAGCAGGGTGCCGGTGGACGAGCCACCCAGGATGCCTTCCTTGCCCAGCAGTTCGCGTGCGGTGTGGAAGCTCTCGGCGTCGCTGATGGCATAAGCCTTCTTGACGCGGCTGAAATCGGAGATCGACGGCAGGAAGTCCTCGCCGATGCCTTCCACCAGCCAGCTGCCCGACTTGTCGTTCAGATTGCCGTCGTTGATGTACTCGGCCAGGATCGAGCCGACCGGA
Source organism: Stenotrophomonas maltophilia (assembly GCF_003970865.1). Lineage (GTDB taxonomy): Bacteria > Pseudomonadota > Gammaproteobacteria > Xanthomonadales > Xanthomonadaceae > Stenotrophomonas > Stenotrophomonas maltophilia_AR. Next base: position 18,749 of record NZ_RXLZ01000070.1, read on the forward strand.
TCGGCCAGCACCAGCTCGGTCTTCGGCGACAGCCTGGCGAAGGCGCGCGACAGGCCGGTCATGGTGCCGGAACTGCCGCAGCCGAACACGATGGCATCGAGGTCGCCGCCCATCTGCTCGAGGATCTCCGGGCCGGTACCGAATTCATGCGCGGCCGGATTGTCGGGGTTGCCGAACTGGTTGATGAAGTAGGCGCCCGGGGTCTGCTCGGCGATGGTCTTGGCCAGGTCCTGGTAGTACTCAGGATGGCCCTTGGCCACGTCCGAGCGTGTCAGGCGGACTTCGGCGCCCATCGCCTTCAGATTGAAGATCTTTTCCCGGCTCATCTTGTCGGGAACGACCAGAATGAGCTTATAGCCCTTCTGCTGGGCCACCAAAGCGAGGCCCAGGCCGGTGTTGCCGGCCGTACCCTCGACCAGGGTGGCACCGGGCTTCAGGTCGCCGCGCTGCTCCGCCGCCTCGATCATCGACAGGCCGATGCGATCCTTGATCGATCCGCCCGGGTTGGCGCTCTCCAGCTTCAGGTAGAGCTCGCAGACGCCGGTGTCCAGGCGCTGGGCCTTGACGATCGGGGTCTGGCCGATGAGTTCGAGGACGGAAGAATGGATGGGCATTCGGAGGACTTTCGATTCGCGCCACGCAGGGCCGGACCGATGATTATCCGACGGATGGCGATGAAAGTCAGGTCGCTGCGGCGGTGGCCTGCCCGCCGCAAAAAAGAGATGCGGACGGCCCCGGATCGACGAGGAGACCGGTACCGCCCGCATCGGTGAGTTGTGCCTGCAGGCCAAGGCACCACCGCTTGTGGTGCCTTGGCGCGGCCGCCTCATCGGCGGTGCCGCGATGCCGGGGCAGGAGCGCCCGGCGGGGCCATCGATGGCCGGGTCACGCCGTTCCGGGCGTGACGGGGTGCGTCAAAGCGTGGGGGACGTCGTTGGGAGCGGTGTTTCGTACATTCGCAGAAGTCGTTGCTTGGCCAGCAGCTTCTCACGCTTCATGCGACCCAGGGTGACATCATCGATCGGGAGTACACCCAACTCCGCGTCCATGCACTTCTTGTTCAACTTGCGGTGCTGGTCATGGAGTGCCCTGAACTCCGGATCACGCGCGCGACGGGCGTCGATCTCGCTCTGGGGCTGATCTTCAAACATGATGGACCTCCTTCGACAGATACACGAACGCCCCGGCCGCAAGGCACGGGGCGTTGTTCATGGAGGAGCGCCGGTCGATGGCCACCTGGACGCCTGCAACGACCTGCGGCACTGGCCTGCGCACGTCGATTCGCTGCGGTTCGCGCCCTGTTTGCATCGGCCCGGCCCTCCCATCGTCCGGTCCGCGGCATTGCGTCCCGGACGATTGACCCTACGCCTGCTCAAGGCGGGGTACAAGACCCCTGCGGCAAAAAGACCGAACCCCGCCGGGGCGGGGTTCAGGCTGAATGCTCATCGCAACGAAAAACAAACAATATCAAGCAATTACGGGGCGATGATGACCTCGGCCGAGCGTGCCCGGGTAGACGCCGCCTTCTTGCCGCTGAGCTGGATCCGGTTGCTGGCGACACCCGCCGCGACCAGGGCATCGCGCAGGGCCTCGGCACGCTTCTGACCGACCCCGTTGGCGCTGTCATAGGCCTCGATGCGCAGGCGGCCCTTCTTGCCGATGTTCAGGTACTCGGCCAGTGCCTTGGCCTGGTTGCGGGCCCCACCGGACAGGCTGGAGGCGCCAGCAGCAAATGCGTCACCATTGAAGGTGAAGACCTCACCACGGCCATCGAACTTCGAGCCCGGCAGCTTCTGCCCGGACACCAGCTCGGCTTCCTCGCGGGCCAGCTTGGCGGCGTTCTGCTGGGCGGCGCTGAGGCGCTGCTGCTGCTTGCCGGCCACGCTGGTCAGGGCGTTCTCTGCATCCTGGCGGGCCAGGGTCTCGGCCTCGGCGGCCTGGCGCAGGCGCTCAGCCTCCTCGGCCTGCATCTGTGCCTGCATGCGCAGCTGCTCGGCCTCCTGGCGGGCACGGGCGGCATCGCGGCGGCTGGCTTCGATCAGCAGGTCACTGCGGGTGCGATCGAGGCGATCGACCTCACGCGCGGCCAGTGCGGTACGCACGGCGGTCTCGGCAATCTCCACCCGGCGCTCGGCCAGGTAGGTGGCCAGCTCCTGGTCGCGGCGCTTGGCCTTGTCCAGGGTGGCGATGGCCTGCTGGGCCTGCATGCGCTCGAAGGCGCCCAGCTCAGCGGTGTCGGGATTGGCCTGGATGGCCATCAGGCGCTGGCTCAGCTGCGCCACCATCGGGTTGTCGGCGGCCATGGCCAGGGTCGGCAGCGCCAGCAGCGCGGCCAGGGTTGCGGCAGTCATCGGCTTCACCGGCGGTCCTCCCCGGTCGACAGCTGGCGTTGCAGCTGGTTGACCTCATTGCGACGCAGCTGCAGCTGCGCGGTGACGGTGGCTTCCTCGCTGCGGGCGCGGGCCAGGTCGGCATCGGCGGCGGCGCGCAGGGCGATCGCCGGGGCGTTCTTGCGCTCGCGCCGGTCGCCGGCAGCACGCTGGGCCTGCTCCAGCCCCTGCCGGGCCAGCCCGATCAGGTCCGGGGCGTACTGGTCGGCGTCGGCCTGGGTGGCCTTGTCGACCGCCTGCCGGGCCTGGGCCAGTTCCAGTGCGCCGTCCTGCGCCCAGGCGGGGGCAGACAGTGCGAATGCAAACGCCATCACATACAGGCCATGGCGCATTCGTGCGAAGCTAAGTCGTTTCATTGGGGAGGCCGTACCGGTTGTCGGTTCACGGCCATTGTCGTCAAGCCGACACCGTGCTGGCAACGGGCGTCGGCCGTTTCGTTGGGGAAAATTCGCAATGGATATCGGCTACTTCCTGAAGCTGATGACCGAAAAGAACGCTTCGGACATGTTCCTGACCACCGGAGCACCGGTCTACATCAAGATCGAGGGGAAGCTTTATCCGCTGGGCAACACCGGCCTGCCGCCGGGCATGGTCAAGAAGATCGCCTACTCGCTGATGGACGAAGGCCAGGTGCCGCAGTTCGAGCGCGAGCTGGAGCTCAACATGGCCATCGCCCTGCCCGATGCCGGGCGCTTCCGCGTCAACGTGTTCAAGCAGCGGGGCGAAGTCGGCATGGTCATCCGCGCCATCCGCAGCCGCATCCCGAGCATCGAGGAGCTGAACCTTCCGCAGGTGCTGAAGGACGTCATCATGACCCCGCGCGGGCTGGTGCTGGTGGTGGGGTCCACCGGCTCCGGCAAATCCACCTCGCTGGCGTCGATGATCGACCACCGCAACAGCACCACCACCGGTCACATCCTCACCATCGAGGACCCGATCGAGTACCTGCACAAGCACAAGATGTCGATCGTCAACCAGCGCGAGGTCGGGCTGGACACCCATGCCTTCCACAACGCGCTGAAGAACGCGATGCGTGAAGCGCCGGACGTGATCCTGATCGGCGAGATCCTGGATGCGGAAACGATGGAGGCGGCGATCGCCTTCGCCGAGACCGGCCACCTGTGCCTGGCCACCCTGCACTCCAACAACGCCGACCAGACCATCGAGCGCATCCTCAACTTCTTCCCGGAAAGCGCGCACAAGAATGTGCTGATGAACCTGGCGCTGAACCTGCGGGCAGTGATCAGCCAGCGTCTGGTGAAGAACAAGGAGGGCCGTCGCCTGCCAGCCACCGAGGTGCTGATCAACACGCCGATGATCCGCGACCTGCTGCGCCGCGGCCAGGTGCACGAGATCAAGGCGGCGATGGAAGGCTCGCTGGAGGAAGGCATGGAGAGTTTCGACCAGTGCCTGTTCCGGCTGGCCAAGGCCGGCACCATCGATCAGGAGGAAGCGCTGCGCGCGGCCGACTCGCGTGATGGCCTGGCGCTGAAGTTCCGCCTGTCCGAAGGCAGCAGCGGCGAACACGACCCGTACGCGGATTTCTCTGCGGGCGCGCCCAGCATCACCCACGGCTTCTGACCGCACGAAAAAGGGGACGGAGGGGATTAAGTCGTAAGTGCACAAACGACTTAATCCCCTCCGTCCCCTTTTTCTTTCAGGCGGCGTCGGCCTGGTTTTCCGGGCGCGCGCGGTCGAAGGCGTCCAGTGCCTGGCAGGCGGCCTCGATGCGGCGCAGGGTCGGGTACGGCCCCAGGTCCAGGCCGAAGCGGTGTGCGTTGTACAGCTGCGGCAGCAGGCAGAGGTCGGCCAGCCCGGGGCGGTCGCCGTGGCAGAACGTGCCCGTAGCGCTGCTGTTGGCCAACATTGCCTCCATGGCAGCGAAGCCTTCGGCCATCCAGTGCAGGGTCCACTGCGTGCGGGCGTCGGCCGGCAGCTGCAGGTTGCGCTCCAGGTACTGCATCACCCGCAGGTTGTTGATCGGGTGGATGTCGCAGGCCACCAGCTGGGCCAGCGCACGCACCCGCGCGCGGCCGGCGGCGTCGGCCGGCAGCAGCGGTACCTGCGGGAAGCGCTCGTCCAGGTATTCGAGGATCGCCAGCGACTGGGTCAGCGCATGCCCCTCGTGCAGCAGTGTCGGCACAAGCTGCTGTGGGTTGAGCGTGCGATAGGCGTCGAGGTGCTGCTCGCCGCCCTCGCGGACCAGGTGCACCGGCCGCGCCTCCCAGGCCAGGCCCTTCAGCTCCAGGCCGATGCGCACGCGGTAGGCGGCGCTGGATCGCCAGTAGGTGTACAGCACGATGCCGTCGTCGACCGGGCCGTCGCCAACCAGGATGTCCATCGCCGCCTCCATGCTCAGGGCTTGGTCGCCTGTTCGATGCGCTGCTCGATCGCACCGAAGATGCTGTTGCCGGCGGCATCGAGCATCTCGATGCGGACCACGTCGCCGAAGGACATGAACGGCGTGCTCGGCTTGCCGTCGCGCAGGGTTTCGACCACGCGCTGCTCGGCGAAGCACGATGCACCCTTGCTGGTGTCTTCGTTGGCGATGGTGCCCGAGCCGACGATGGTGCCGGCGCCCAGCGGACGGGTCTTGGCCGCATGCGCGACCAGCTGGGCGAAATTGAACTGCATGTCCACGCCTGCTTCCGGCGCACCGAACCACTTGCCGTTGATGTGGGTCAGCAGCGGCAGGTGCACCTTGCTGTCCTGCCACGCGGCGCCCAGCTCATCGGGGGTGACGAACACCGGCGACAGCGCCGAACGCGGCTTGGACTGCAGGAAGCCGAAGCCCTTGGCCAGCTCGCCCGGGATCAGGTTGCGCAGCGAGACATCGTTGACCAGGCCGACCAGCTGGATATGGCCAGCAGCCTGTTCCGGGGTGGCCGCCATCGGCACGTCGTCGGTGATCACCACGATCTCCGCTTCCAGGTCGATGCCGTAGTCCTCGCTGACCACCTTGACCGCATCGCGCGGGCCATGGAAGCCGGCACTGGTGGCCTGGTACATCAGCGGGTCGGTGTAGAAGCTTTCCGGCACTTCAGCGCCACGGGCACGGCGCACGCGCTCGACATGCGGCAGGTAGGCGCTGCCATCGACGAACTCATAGGCACGCGGCATCGGCGCGGCCAGTGCCTGCGGGTCGAGGTCGAACACGCCATCGGCGTCGCCGGCGTTGAGCGATTCGTACAGGGCGTTCAGGCGCGGCGCGATATGGCTCCAGTCTTCCAGGGCCTGCTGCAGGGTGGCGGCAATGCCGGTGGCGCGCACGCCGTGGCGCAGGTCACGCGAGACGACGATCAGGGTGCCGTCGCGGCCGCCTTCCTTCAAAGAACCAAGCTTCATGGGTGGGTGTCCGGAGTCGTGGGCAAACAAGTTTCAAGTGTAATCAAATCTGCGGCGACGCCAAGCTGCAGCGCGGCATCGGCCCACCCTACCGTAGTGGGGGGTTCGGCAGGGCTTGCAGCCCTGCACCTGCTTCAAGCCAAGGCAACAGCAACAGCGGGCATTCCGTGGGATGGCGGGGCACGGTGGGTTTGCGGGGACGCCGTAAACCTGTGGTGGTCAAGCATTTTTGGACACGCCCAAAGGGAGTTCAGGCCACCTGCTCTTCACAAAGCGCAGGTGGCACAAGGCCGTTGGCACTGTGCAGCCGACGGTGGTTGTACCAGTCCACAAA
>NZ_RXLZ01000071.1 GCF_003970865.1 Stenotrophomonas maltophilia
CCTGCCCGGCGTGGAGCTGCTGCTGGAGCTGCTGGACCTGGTCGAGCAACGCCCGGACATCAGCACCGGCGCCCTGCTGGAGCACTTCGACGGACGTGAGGAACAGGCGTCACTGCACACGCTGGCCGCACAGACGATGCCCGGCGACGACGCGATGTGGACCCAGGAACTGCACGATGCCGTGGCCCAGCTGGAGAAACAGCTGCTGGTGCAACGTCTGGAGGAGTTGTTGGCAAAGCAGCGCCAACAGGGTCTGGACGATACTGACAAATACGAACTGCGCGAGCTGCTGAAGGCCCGCGCCGGACTGCGCCTGTAGCGGCAGAACGTTTTCACGGAGAGGACCATGCTGCTGCGCCTGACCTGCCTGCTGTTGTTGTCGCTCTGCCTGCCACTGACGGCCCTGGCCGAAGACACGCCCCTCAACGAAGTCCGCCCCGGCCTGTATGCCGGCGGCCAGCCCAGCGCCGCACAGCTGCAGGCCCTGGCCGCGCAGGGCGTGCGCACCGTGATCGACCTGCGCCAGCCCGGCGAGGACCGTGGTTTCGATGAAACCCGCGCGGCCGAATCGCTGGGGCTGCGCTATGTACGCATTCCGGTGGCCGGCGCCGAGGGCCTGGATGCGGCCAATGTGCGCGCCGTGCACCAGGCCCTGCAGCAGAGCCAGGGGCCGGTGCTGCTGCACTGCGCGTCCGGCAACCGCGCTGGCGCCGTGCTCGGCCTGGTCAACGCGCGCTACGAACACGCCAGCCCCGAACAGGCACTGCAGCTGGGCCAGCGTGCCGGCCTGAAGTCGCTGGAAGCCGCCACCCGCCAGCGCCTGGCCACACCGGTCACCTCGCCCTGAACCCTCCGCACCAAGGACTCTGCCCACCATGACCCGCTGGTGGTCGCGCCTGCGACCGGACAACTTCACCCTCGCCCTGCTGTGCACCGTCGGCCTGGCCTCGCTGCTGCCGATGAAGGGCGCCGCCGCCATCGTCCTCGACGATGTCACCACCGTCGCCATCGCTGCGCTGTTCTTCCTGCATGGCGCGCGCCTGCCGCGCGAGTCGATCATCGGCGGCATGCTGCACTGGCGGCTGCACCTGACCATCCTGGCCTGCACCTTCATCCTGTTCCCGCTGCTGGGGCTGATGTTCAAGCCGCTGTCGGGCTGGCTGCTGACCCCGGAGCTGTACCTGGGCGTGCTGTTCCTGTGCACCCTGCCGTCCACCGTGCAGTCGTCCATCGCGTTCACCTCGATGGCGCGCGGCAATGTACCGGCAGCGGTGTGCAGTGCCTCGCTGTCGAGCATCCTCGGCGTGTTCCTGACCCCGCTGCTGCTGACCGCACTGGCCGGCACCTCCGGCGGCATCCACGATCCGCTGCATGCGATCGGCGGCATCATGCTGCAGCTGCTGGTGCCGTTCGTGGCCGGCCATCTGCTGCGGCCGTGGATCGCCGGCTGGGTGGAGAAGCAGCGCGCGCTGCTGCGCTACACCGACCAGGGCACGATCCTGCTGGTGGTGTACTCGGCCTTCGGCGAGGCGGTCACCGAGGGCCTGTGGAGCAAGACACCGCTGCTGTCGCTGCTGGCCGTGGCGGTGGTCGCCGCCGTGCTGCTCGGCATCGCCATGCCGCTGATCACCTTCATCGCCCGTCGCCTGCGCTTCAACCGCGAGGACGAGATCGCCATCGTGTTCTGCGGCTCGAAGAAGAGCCTGGCCACCGGCGTGCCGATCGCCAAGGTGCTGTTCGCCGGCGGCAGCCTCGGCGCGATCGTGCTGCCGGTGATGATCTATCACCAGATCCAGCTGATCGTCTGCGGCGTGATCGCGCAGCGCTACGCGAAGCGCGCGCCCTGAACTGGGACACGGTGCTGTACGGAAACCATCCACGCATGGCGTGGATCTACTCCAAACCACGGATGGCGTGAAACAACAGTAGATCCACGCCATGCGTGGATGGGTTGCCTGACGCTACGGATCCACCAGCGTGCCGACGCTCAGCTCCGGCATCCACACCCACAGGTCGTACGGCCGTTCCGCATGGGTATCGCCCCGCGGCCGCGGGGCCACCTGCTCTGGAAGTGGCCGCGCCATGCAACGGTCCGCGCACGCCCACGCCTGGCCACGCAGCGCGCCCAACCGCACGCTGTAGATATCCCGGTCACGCAGCTGGGAGGCCATCGGTTGCCTCTGCATTTCTGGCGGCATACCTTCCGGCCGCCGCAGCATGGCGTGGACATTGCCGGTCAGCACCAGCATGCGTGCATTGTCTGGCAACCCTCGATAGAGCCGTCGCAACTCGGTTGCCATGAAGTCGTCGCGCGCCTGGTTGCCGCCATTGCTGGCATTGACGTCATAGCCAACCACCTCGATCGCGCGGCCCTGCGCCTTCAGCGTGCGCAGGCCTTCGATCATCGCCAGCATGTCGCGGCTGCGGCGGCCATCGTGCTGGTCATCGCGCGCGGTCCAGAACGCGCGGCCATGCAGGTGCTGGCGCGCCGTGGCCCCGCCATCGGATTCCAGATAGTCGCGCAGCACAGGGTTCTCGGCACGTGGCAGTTCCAGTGCCAGCAGGACCGGGCCGTTGCGGCTGTAGTCGTCCACCAGCTGGCGTACCAGCAACGGGGTCTCGCGGGTGCCGTGGAATTCGCCCAGTACCAGCAGGCGGTGCTCACCGGCATGCTGGCGGATCTGCGAGGCGGTGTCGTCGGCATGCGCACTGAGGGCCATGCCCAGCGCCAGCAGCAGCGCGGCGGTCCAGCGGAAGATCGAATGCATCCCTGCGCCTTCCTTTCCTTCGGGTCAGGAACAGCAATGGCGACGCAGCAACCACGGTTCAAGTAGATCCACGCCATGCGTGGATGCTCCCGCCATCAGACCGGGCCTGAGTCGAGCGTGGCTCGACTCTACAAAGGGCAGCCCCTTACAGCCAGGGCAGGATCCAGTGGTCCACCAGCAGGAAGGCGAACAACGCCATCAGGTAGACGATGGAGTAGTAGAACATCTTCATCGAGAACAGCTCGTCCGGCGGGTCCAGCATGCGCCAGGCGTACCAGAGAAACACCGCGTTGAGCACGATCGCGCCGCCCAGGTAGAACGCACCGCTCATGCCCACCAGGTAAGGCAGCAGGCAGACCAGCGCCAGCACCACCGAATACACCATGATCTGCTTGCGGGTGTGCACCACGCCGTGGGTCACCGGCAGCATCGGGATCTCTGCCTTGGCGTAGTCCTCGCGGCGGAAGATCGCCAGCGCCCAGAAGTGCGGCGGCGTCCAGATGAAGATGATCAGCACCAGCAGCGACGAGTACGCCCAGTCCGAAGAGCCCTGCATGCCGGTCACCGCCGCCCAGCCCAGCATCGGCGGCATCGCGCCGGCCAGGCCACCGATGACGATGTTCTGCGAGGTCGCACGCTTGAGGTACACGGTGTAGATCACCGCGTAGCCGATCAGCGAGGCGAAGGTCAGCACCGCGGTGATCAGGTTCACCCACAGCACCAGGATGACCATCGACAACACGATCAGCACGCCAGCGAACACCAGCACCTGCCAGGGTTTGACCTTGCCCACCACCAGCGGACGCCACGAGGTGCGCGCCATCTGCGCATCGATGTGCGCGTCCAGCAGCTGGTTGATCGCGGCTGCGGCCGAGGCCGCCAGCCAGATGCCGAGGAAGCCGAGCACGCCGGCGCGCACCTGCTCCCAGCTGGGCACGCCGGGGATGGCCAGGACCATGCCGACCAGGGCGGTGAAGACAATGAGGGCGACGACCTTGGGCTTGGTCAGGTCCCAGTACTGGCGGTAATTGGAAAACATGGAATCAGTCCGGGGCACGCAGGCGGGCCAGCAGGCTGACCAGCACGAACAACAGGGCAACGGCCACGCCGTTGTGGGCCACCGCCACTTCCAGCGGCAGCGCCAGCTTCACATTGAGGATGCCGAGGGTGACCTGCAGCACCAGCAGCGCCATCAGCGCGCTGGCCCAGCCACGCATGCTCGGCAAGCGGAACAGGCGCACGCCCAGCCACAGCAGGTAGACAGCCACCAGCACCGCGAACAGGCGGTGCGCCATCTGGATGGCGATACGCGAGGCGCCATCCAGCACGCCCCCCTCGTAATCCACGCCGATGCCACGCCACAAGGTGAAGCCTTCGACGAAGTTGTGCTGCGGCCACCACTGGTTGGCGCAGCGCGGGAAGTTGTCCAGCGAGGCGCTGCCGCCGCCGCAGGCCAGCGCCGCGTAGTTGGCACTGACCCAGCCCCCCAGTGCGATCTGGGTGACCAGCACGGCCACACCGATGCGCAGCAGCCACTTCAGCTTCGGCGCTTCGGCCAGGGTGATCGGCATGTGCGTCGCGCGCCAGGCCATCCACACCAGCAGGCCGAACATCAGCATGCCGCCCAGCAGATGGCCCATCACCACGATGGGTTTGAGCAGCAGGGTCACCGTCCACATGCCCAGCAGGGCCTGGAAGATCACCACCGCCAGGGTCAGCAGTGCAGCGCGCGCCAGGTCGATGTTGCTCCAGCGCAGCGCGGCGATCAGCAGGATCGCCTCACCGATCAACGCCAGCACGCTGGCCGTGCCATGCCAGCCCATCATGTACAGCGGTATGCCGGCAGCCACCAGCACGCAGGCGGTCACCACCGCCGTGCTTCCGAATCGCCGCTTGCGCGTGGCCAGCAGCGCCAGGGTCAGGATCTCGATGCCCAGCGCGCCGGCCAGGAAGCGGTGCACCTGCTCACGCCAGGCCTTGTGGGTCTCCAGCGGGCGGATCTCCGCCGCCGGGTGGCCGATGGTCTCTTCCACGTGCTGCGGCCAGGTGGCCTGGCCATAGCAGGTCGGCCAGTCCGGGCAGCTCAGCCCGGCATCGGACAGGCGCACGAAGGCGCCGAACATGATCGTGCTCGCGGTCATGATCATGGCGAACCACGCCAGGCGGTGGAAATTGCGGTGCAGCGCCGGACGCGCGGAAAGGCTCATCAAACGGGACTCACTTCAGTTTCAGCAACGTGGCCATGTCCTTGCGCAGGCCACCCAGGTCGGTGCCCGGGGCATGACGCATGATCACGAAGCCGTTCGGATCGATCACGTAGACCGGCAGGCCAGCCGGATCGTCGACGCCGGGCAGCGCCGCGCGCAGTGCTGGCGACGGAGCCAGCGGCCGCAGCGCGGGCAGCGAGGCGATCGACGCCGGTGGCGTTCCCAGCCACAGGATTTCGACATTATCGGCGTTATGGCCGAACAGCTGCCACACCTTGCCCAGTCCCTGCGACAAAGTGACGCACTGTGCGTCGCAGGCACCGGCCGGCGCCACCAGCAGGCGCCAGGTACGGGCCTCGGGGTTCCAGGGATAGGGTTGGCCGCTGGCCAGGGTCGGCGCCTGCTGGCGCAGGTCCACCGGCGGCTTCAGCAACTGGCCGGCATTGCGGTGCCCGGTCGGTTGCCAGCCGGTGAAGCGCAGCACGGCGGCCAGTGCCATCGCACCGAAGAACACGGCAAACAGCAGCACCAGGGTCCGGCGGCCGGAGCCGCGCGCCTGCGGGGACGTAGCAGTGTTCATGCGGGGCATTTTCTCATGGTTGGGTGAGGGATGCCGGTAGCGCCGGCCGCTGGCCGGCATCCAGGAAACCGAGGGATTGCCGGCCAGCGGCCGGCACTACCGGGTAATCACGCGCCTCCGGCGCCACTCCAGCACCAGCGCAACGACGAGCACGGTCAGGGCCAGCCCGAACCACTGCACGGCGTAGCCCAGGTGGCGCTGCGGCGGCAGCGTGTTCGGCAGCAGGTCCAGGTCGCGTTCGTCGCCAAATGGCAGCGCCGGGTCGAGTCGCAGGACCCGCTCGGGCAATGCCGGCAGGCCAAGCGCCGCCGCGAGGCCCTCGGCGGGCAAGCGGCTGGCCAGCCAACGCCCGGCCTCGTCGGTAGCGGAGAATGCCGGGCCCAGCGCCAGTCCCGCTGACGGCGGCGGCGCCAGCAACCCACGTACGGCCATCGGCGAAGGCGGCGACGGCACATCCGGCAACGTGCGATCCGGCGGCAGCGCGCGCCACCCCAGATCGACCAGCAGCACGCTGCCCTCGTCACTGCGGAATGGGCGATAGATCTTCACACCCGCGCGGCCGTGCCGCGTCTGGTTGTCCAACAGCACCACACCGGGCAGGAAGCGGCCGTGGTCGGCTACGCCATGCAAGGCGCCGGGTGCAGTCAGGGCCTGCGCCAGTGGCAGCGCCTGTGCCACAGCTGGACCTTGTGCATCCAACATTGCCTGTTTTGCATGCATGCGCTGCAGCTGCCACAGCCCCAATGCGGTGAATGCAGCCATTGCCAGCACCGCCAGCAGCCATCCGATCACGCGCGTGTGCTGGCGCATCATGACAAGTCCGCGCAAACGCGGTCAGATAGACGCATCCACCCTGCCCTCGAGCCGCGCATGAGTGATTCGCTGAAGACCCTGCTGGTAATCGCGTTTCTGATCGTCATCGTCTGGAATCTGGGCGCCGGCCTGTATTACCTGGTGGTCGACCGCGGCCAGACCAAGCGCACGGTCAACGCACTGACGCGCCGCATCGCGGTGTCGGTGGCCCTGATCGTACTGGTGATCGTGAGCATCTACATGGGCTGGATCAAGCCGCACGGCATCGGCGGCTGAGGCCACCGATGCGTGCGCGGTCAAAGCACGTAGACGAACATGAAGAGCATCAACCACACCACGTCGACGAAGTGCCAGTACCACGCGGCGGCTTCGAAACCGAAATGGTTGTCGCGGGTGAAGTGTCCCTTCGCCGAACGCAGCCACATCACGATCAGCATGATCGTGCCCAGCAGCACGTGCGCGCCGTGGAAGCCGGTCAGCATGAAGAAGGTCGAGCCGTAGATGCCCGAGCCCAGCGTCAGGTTCAGTTCCTTGTAGGCGTGGATGTACTCCTCCGCCTGCAGGGTCAGGAAGCCGAGGCCGAGCACCACGGTCAGGCCCAGCCAGATCAGCAGTTGGCGGCGGTTGCCCGCCTTCAGTGCGTGGTGGGCGATGGTCAGGGTCACGCCGGAAGTGAGCAGGATCAGCGTATTGATCAGCGGCAGGCCCCAGGCCGGGATGGTCTGGAACGCGCCACCGATCGCCGCCGGGCCGTTGGTCGGCCATCCAGCGGAATAGCCCTGCCAGAGCAGCTCGTTGGTCATCACCCCGCGGCCTTCGCCGCTGAGCCACGACAGGCCCAGGTTGCGGGTGTAGAACAGCGCACCGAAGAAGGCGCCGAAGAACATTACTTCGGAGAAGATGAACCAGATCATCCCCATCCGGAATGATCCATCAACCTGGTGGTTGTAGTTGCCTGCCTGCGACTCGCGCACCACGTCGCTGAACCACCAGAACAGGGTCAGCACCAGCATCGCGATGCCGATGTAGAACGTCCAGCGTCCCCAGCTGGCATCGTTGAGCCAGCTGGCCACGCCCACCATGGTCACCATCATCGCGATGGAACCCACGAACGGCCATTTGCTCTGGGCCGGGACGAAGTACACGTTGGCGTCGGTCGGTGTCTGGGCCATGTCGGTATCCGGGTCAGGGTGCGGCGTGCGCGCCTTCCGAGGTGGCGGCCGGGGCCAGCCGATCGGACAGCGCGTCGTTGCGATAGAAGGTGTAGGACAAGGTGATCGTCTTGATCTCCGGCGGCAGGTCCGGATCGACGATGAAACGCACCGGCATGTCGCGCTTCTCGCCAGCCTGCAGCGTCTGCGCGGTGAAACAGAAACATTCGGTCTTGCTGAAGAAGCCCGAAGCACGCGCCGGCGCCACCGAAGGCACCGCGCTGCCGACCACCGCCTGCTGGCTGTCGTTGCGGGCGAAGTACAGCGCTTCGTTGAGTTCGCCGGGCACCACGTCCATGGTCAACTGCTCGGGATGGAACGACCAGGGCAGGCGCGAATTGACGCCGCCATCGAACTCCACGCGCACGGTGCGCTTGCCGGTGGCGGCGCCGGTGCTGGCCTCGCTGCCGGGGCCGCGTTCCAGGCGTACGCCGAACACCTTTTCGCAGGCGATGCGGTACAGCGGCACCAGCGAGAACGTGAGCAGGAACACCGCCACCGCCACACCGATCAGGCGCGGCAGCCCCGCACTGCGTGACGGTGTGCTGGCTGGCGCCTCGCTCATCGGCCGATCACCCCGCTGAGGATGAAGCCGACGTAGACCAGCACGGCGATGGCGCCGACCCACATCGCCGTGCGCCTGGCACGCTGGCGCTGCTGCTCGATGCTTCCGCCCTGGTAGAGCCGACCGCTGGTCGGCTGCTTTTCGTCAGTCGAGCTTGGCTCGACTCTACCGATCGGGAGCGGGCTCTCGTTATGCATGTCCCACCTCAATGCGTGATGTCGTCATGCGCCAGATCCCCCGGTCGGATGGTCGGCGGCGTGGTGAAGGTGTGCGCCGGTGCCGGCGACGGCAGCGTCCACTCCAGGCCGCGCGCGCCTTCCCAGGAACGGGCCTCGGCCTTCTCGCCATTGCGCAGCGAGGACAGCAGGATCGCGGCCATCATGAACGGCGTGGCGAACATGCCGAACGCACCGATCGAGCTGATCAGGTTCCAGTCGGCGAAGGCCACGCTGTAATCGGGAATGCGGCGCGGCATGCCGGCCAGGCCGAGGAAATGCTGCGGGAAGAACAGCAGGTTGACGAACACGATCGACCACCAGAAGTGCACCTTGGCCCACTTCTCGCTGTACATGCGCCCGGTCCACTTCGGCCACCAGTAGTACACCGCTGCGATCAGCGCGAACACCGCGCCGGTCACCAGCACGTAGTGGAAATGCGCGACCACGAAGTAGGTGTCGTGGTACTGGAAGTCGGCTGCCACGATCGCCAGCATCAGGCCGGAGAAACCGCCGATGGTGAACAGGATGACGAAGGCCACCGACCACAGCATCGGCGCCTCGAACGTCAGCGAGCCACGCCACATGGTGCTGACCCAGTTGAACACCTTCACCCCGGTCGGGATCGAGATCAGCATGGTGGCGAACATGAAGTAGATCTCGCCGCCCAGCGGCATGCCCACGGTGAACATGTGGTGGGCCCAGACGATGAACGACAGGAATGCGATGGCGGCGGTGGCGTACACCATCGCCTGGTAGCCGAACAGCGGCTTGCGGCTGAAGGTCGGGATGATCTCGCTGACCACGCCGAAGGCGGGCAGGATCATGATGTAGACCTCGGGATGCCCGAAGAACCAGAAGATGTGCTGGTACATCACCGGGTCACCGCCACCGGCGGCGTTGAAGAAACTGGTGCCGAAGAACTTGTCGGTCAGCAGCATGGTCACCGCACCGGCCAGCACCGGCATCACCGCGATCAGCAGGAACGCGGTGATCAGCCAGGCCCAGCAGAAGATCGGCATTTTCAGCAGGTCGATGCCCGGCGCGCGCATGTTGAGCACGGTGGCGATGATGTTGATCGCGCCCATGATCGAACTGATGCCGGCCACGTGGATGGCGAACACGCTGAAGGCGACGTTGTAGCCGCCCTGCAGCGACAGCGGCGGGTACAGCGTCCAGCCACCGGCCGGCGCGCCACCGGGCAGGAACAGGGTCAGCAGCAGCAGGCTGAAGGCCACCGGCAGCAACCAGAACGACCAGTTGTTCATGCGTGGCAGCGCCATGTCCGGCGCGCCGATCTGCAGCGGGATCATCCAGTTGGCCAGGCCCACGAAGGCCGGCATCACGCCACCGAAGATCATCACCAGCGCATGCACGGTGGTCATCTGGTTGAAGAACTCGGGCTTGACGAACTGCAGGCCCGGCTGCGCCAGCTCGGCGCGGATCACCACGCTCATCGCCGCACCGATGATGAACATGATGAAGCTGAAACCCAGGTACAGCGTGCCGATGTCCTTGTGGTTGGTCGAGAAGAACCAACGCTCGAAGAAGCTCTGGTGGTGATGGTGATCGTCGTGCCCAACTGCCGAGTGCGCCATTGCAAAACACCTCTCAGAATCGGTTGTCACCGCGGCCGCAGGCGGCCGCGGGCTTTACATCACGCTCCGCTGGCCGCGGTGGCAGGCGCGCTGCCCGCTTCTGCAGCAGCAGGAGCGGCCGGTGCCTCGCCCGTCGGCGCAGTCGGTTCGGCAGGTGCCGCAGGCGTCGCCGGCTCAGCGGGCGGCGCGGGCTTGCGCTGCGCCAGCCACTGCTTGAATTCCTCCTTGGACACCGCCTCGACCACGATCGGCATGAAACCGTGGTCCTTGCCGCACAGCTCGGCGCACTGGCCACGGTAGACGCCGGGCTGCTCGATGCTGGTCCAGGCTTCGTTGATGAAGCCGGGGATGGCGTCCTGCTTCCAGCCCAGCGCCGGTACCCACCAGGCGTGGATCACGTCGTCGGAGGTGATGACGAAACGCACCTTGGTATCGACCGGCAGCACCAGGCGGTTGTCGACATCCAGCAGGTAGTGCGGATGGCTCTCGCGGGTCGGCACGACGCCGCTCTGCCGCACGCGGTCGGACTCGCGGTCCAGGCGGCTGGTGAAGGTGACGTTCTCGCCGAGGTATTCGTACTTCCACATCCACTGGTAGCCGGTGACCTTGACCGTCATCTCGGCGTCGCGGGTGTCGTACATCTTGATCAGGTTGGCTGTGGCCGGCCATGCCATCACGATCAGGATGATCACCGGGATCACTGTCCAGATCACCTCGGCCTTGGTGTTGTGGCTGAAGGTGGCGGCCACCGCGCCCTTGGATTTTCGGAACTTGAACATGGCGTAGGCCATCGCACCGAACACGATGACGCCGATCACCGTGCAGATGATCAACGACAGGTTGTTCGATTCCCAGGCCAGGCGCGAGGTCTGGGTCACCCCCTTGCCCATGTTCAGCTGCCAGGGCTTGGGATCGGCCGCCTGGGCCCAGGCCAACGCCGGCATCAGTCCCCCGGTCGCCAGCACTGCGGCAACCGCGTTCACGCACTTCGTGCCCCACCTGCTGCTTTGCTTCATTGCCTAGACCCTTAGCGTCGTCGGTTGCCGCCATCGCTGGCGGCGAGCAAGCTTTCAAGTGTCTCTGCGAGCGTCTGACGTTCGGCCGGCGCGAGGAAACTCCCCACCTCCACCTGCCGGCCGCTGGATGCCAGCCGGACCCTCTCATCGTCGGTGAGCAGGCGCACCCAGTGGGGGTGGGCCCGGAACACCGGCGATCCACCGGGTACGGGGATGACCTCCACGTACGCCGGCACTACCCGGATCTCCTCCTGCCGTTCACCGCTGCGCCACAAGGCACGCAGCGCTGCCGCCAGCACCAGGCTGTACAGCAGCGCGAACAGGGGGGCGAATGCATTGCCGGCCAACCACCCGAGGGCGGACACCAGCCACATCGCACCCGACAACACGGTGAACAACAGGACGAACTGCCGGGCATCGAGCGCCCGTGGGGGACGCAGCCGCAGCTGCGTACCTGACCCATCCGGAGCTGGAAGCACCTCGATCATGTCGCAACCGCGTTCCTGCCGCGGGAAACGTCTCGATGGTAGCCCCGCCCTCTCGCCGGTAGCAAGGGTGCGTTCACACTTTTTCCCATGCTGCAACACAGCATGAGGTCGGCGACACAAATGACGAATTCAGCACAATTACTGAAGAGCTTGCTGAACACGCTGAACCCACCGCAGCTAGGGGCTATCAGCACTTCACGAAGGTGGCCGCGGGGCACTTCCGCAACCCGCAAAAATGATTAAAATCGCCAAGTTTTCCACTGGCCGGACCGGCATGAACGCACCTTCCTCCTCCCCTGCCGCCCACGACGCTCCGCGTCCCGGCGCGCTGCTGTCGCCGGAACTGCCGGCGCCCCCCAACCCGTTCCGCCAGGCCATCACCGATGGCTGGTTGAAGGACGAGGCCGGCCACGTGCGCGAGCTGCTGGCGCAGGCCCGCCTGCCCGCCGAAGAGCAGGCCAAGGTGCAGGCGCTGGCCGCCGACCTGGTCAGCCGCGTGCGAGTGCGCGCCAAGGACCAGGGCGCGATCGAAGCCTTCATGCGCCAGTACGACCTGGGCAGCGAGGAAGGCGTGCTGCTGATGTGCGTGGCCGAGGCGCTGCTGCGCATTCCGGACCAGGACACCGCCGACAAGCTGATCCGCGACAAGCTGGCCGATGCCGACTGGGAAAAGCACCTGGGCGGCAGCGACTCGGTGCTGGTCAACGCCTCCACCTGGGGCCTGATGCTGACCGGCAAGCTGGTGCAGATGAACGACGCCACCCGCGCCGATGCGCCCAGCGCGTTCAAGCGCCTGGTCGGCCGCGTGGGTGAACCGGTGGTGCGCCTGGCCGTGCGCCAGGCGATGAAGATCATGGGCCACCAGTTCGTCATGGGCCGCACCATCAGCGAAGCGCTGTCGCGTTCGCACAAGGGCGACAACGCCAGCTACCGCTATTCCTTCGACATGCTGGGCGAAGGCGCGCTGACCATGAAGGACGCGCTGCGCTACCTGGAAGACTACCGTCGTGCGATCCACGCCATCGGCGGCGATCACAAGGCACGCGGCGGCCGTCCGGACGGCGACGTCAACAACGCCCCGGGCATCTCGATCAAGCTGTCGGCGCTGTACCCGCGCTACGAGCACGCCAAGCGCGAGCGCGTGCTGACCGACCTGGTGCCGGGCGTGCTGGAACTGGCGCAGCTGGCCAAGAGCTACGGCATCGGCTGCACCGTCGACGCCGAAGAGTCCGACCGCCTGGAGCTGTCGCTGGACATCATCGAGCAGGTGTTCTCCGACGCCTCGCTGGCCGGCTGGGATGGCTTCGGCGTGGTCGTGCAGGCCTACCAGAAGCGCACCCCGTACACGATCGACCACCTGGCCGACATGGCGCGCCGCGCCGGTCGCCGCCTGCAGGTGCGCCTGGTCAAGGGCGCGTACTGGGATGCCGAGATCAAGCGCGCGCAGATCGAAGGCTATCCGGGCTACCCGGTGTTCACCCGCAAGCAGAACACCGACGTGTCCTACCTGGCCTGCGCCAAGCGTCTGTTCACCCATGCCGACGCGATCTACCCGATGTTCGCCACGCACAACGCGCACACCATCGCGGCGGTGCGCAGCATTGCCAATGGTGGCGTGTACGAGCACCAGAAGCTGCACGGCATGGGCGACGACCTGTATGCCGAAGTGGTGCCGGCCGACCGCTTGAACCTGCCCTGCCGCGTGTACGCACCGGTCGGCTCGCATGAAGACCTGCTGCCGTACCTGGTGCGCCGCCTGCTGGAAAACGGCGCCAACTCCAGCTTCGTCAACCGCATCACCGACGAACGCGTGCCGATCGCCGACCTGATCCGCGATCCGGTCGAGATGGTCGCCTCGTTCGAATCGATTCCGCATCCAAAGATCCCGCTGCCGGTTGACCTGCTGCGCAGCCAGAACCACGACAGGAAGAACTCCATGGGCGCCAACCTCGCCAACGACAACGAACTGCGCGCCCTGGCCGAGCAGATCAACGCGGCTGTGAAGCCCTGGCAGGCCGCCCCGCTGGTGCCGGGTGCCAACCCGGCCGGCGCCGCACTGCCGGTGACCAACCCGGCCGACACCCGCGAAGTGGTCGGCCAGTGGCTGGCCGCCGATGCCGCCACCGTGCAGAAGGCCCTGGCGAATGCCGTAGCCGCGCAGCCGGCCTGGAACCGCACCCCGGCCGCCAGCCGCGCCGCCATCCTCGAGCACGCCGCCGACCAGCTGGAAGCGCGCATGCCGGAATTCATGGCGCTGTGCGTGAAGGAAGCCGGCAAGAGCCTGCCCGACAGCATCGCCGAAGTGCGCGAAGCCGTGGATTTCCTGCGCTACTACGCCAAGCAGGCGCGCGAGCAGTTCAGCCACGCCGAGAAGCTGCCCAGCCCGACCGGTGAATCCAACGAGCTGCAGCTGCACGGCCGCGGCGTGTTCGTCTGCATCAGCCCGTGGAACTTCCCGCTGGCGATCTTCCTGGGCCAGGTCGCTGCCGCCCTGGCCGCCGGCAACAGCGTCATCGCCAAGCCGGCCGAGCAGACCAACCTGATCGGCTACTACGCGGTGAAGCTGCTGCACGACGCCGGCGTGCCGGCCGAGGTGGTGCAGTTCCTGCCGGGCGACGGTGCCACCGTCGGTGCCGCGCTCACTGCCGACCCGCGCGTGGCCGGCGTGGCCTTCACCGGCTCCACCGATACCGCGCGTGCGATCAACCGCGCGATGGCCGCACGTGACGCCGCCATCGGCGTGCTGATTGCCGAGACCGGTGGCCAGAACGCCTTCATCGCCGACTCCTCGGCACTGCCGGAACAGCTGGTCAAGGACGCGATCGGTTCGGCCTTCACCTCCGCCGGCCAGCGTTGCTCGGCCGCGCGCGTGCTGTTCGTGCAGGACGACATCGCCGACAAGGTGATGACCATGCTGGCCGGTGCGATGAAGGAACTGAAGGTTGGCAACCCCGGCCTGCTGTCCACCGACGTCGGCCCGGTGATCGACGCCGATGCGCTGAAGATCCTGCAGGACCACGCTGAGCGCATGGACCGCGAAGCGCGCCTGATCGCCGCTGCCGAACTGTCCACCGAAGCCGCCAATGGCACCTTCTTCGCGCCGCGTGCGTACGAACTGAAGGACCTGGGCCAGCTGCACAAGGAAATCTTCGGGCCGGTCCTGCACGTGATCCGCTGGAAGGGCGACCAGCTCGACGCGGTGATCGACCAGATCAACGCCACCGGCTACGGCCTGACCCTGGGCGTGCATTCGCGCATCGACGAGACCGTCGACCGCATCAGCAACGGCGTCCATGTCGGCAACGTCTACGTCAACCGCAACCAGATCGGTGCGGTGGTCGGCGTGCAGCCGTTCGGCGGCCAGGGCCTGTCCGGCACCGGTCCGAAGGCCGGCGGCCCGCACTACCTGCTGCGCTTCGCCACCGAAAAGACGGTGACGGTGAATACCACCGCCGCCGGTGGCAACGCCTCGCTGCTGACCCTGGGCGACTGATCGCCCGGTTGATGCGGTAAACGGAGAACCCCGCGAAAGCGGGGTTTTTTGTGCTTTGTTTCCTGTAGAGCCGAGCCCATGCTCGGCTTGTACGGTACAGCCGAGCATGGGCTCGGCTCTACAGTGTTTCAGGCGCCGTGCCGGCCTCATCCCGCATCAGATTGCGCCAGTGACGCAACGCCACCAGTGCGTTGATCCAGAAGCCCACGTACAGGATCGAGGTCAGGTGCAGGCCACGGCTGTAGTACAGCGGCACCGCGACGGTGTTCACCAGCAGCCACACCCACCACGATTCCAGCTTGCGCCGCATCATCAGAATCTGCGCGATCACGCTCAGCACCAGCACCGCCGAATCGATGTAGGGCGCGTAGGCGTTGGTCAGGCGGGTCAGCATCCAGCCGTAGCCGAACGTGGCCACCACCGCCAGCGGCGCCAGCCAGGCCCATGCACGCGGTCGCAATGAGGTGATCGGCAGCGGCGCACCGTGATCGCCACGCAGCCACTGCCACCAGCCCAGCACGCTGATGGCAATGAAGAAGAACTGCAGCACCATGTCCGCATACAGATGCGAGCGCTCGAACACCGCGGAAAACAGCGCGCAGCCGACGATGCCCAGCCACCAGGTGTGCACGTTGTTGCGGCCGGCCAGCAGGATCGAGCCGGCGACGGCGATGTTGGCAGCCAGCTCCAGCTGGAAGTTCGGATCGGACAGGTTCATGGCGCTATTGTCGTGGATCCACACCGTGGATGGCTGCGATCTTCAGTAGATCCACGCCACGCGTGGATGGCCCGTGGCCACAGAAAAAGAAAGCCCCGCTTGCGCGGGGCCTTCCGTTTACTGCGTCAGGCCGAGGCCTGGATCAGAACTTGTACTGGAACGAAGCAGCCAGCACGTCGCCACGGACCTTGTACTTGCCCGACAGCGAGTTGCCCTGGTTGGCGTTGGTTGCCGGCACGTTCACGTTCGGGTCGCTGGTGAACAGGTGGGTGTAGCCAAAGTTGTACTCGGTGTTTGCCGACGGGGTCCAGCCCACGCCCAGCGACAGCCACTTGCGGCTGGTATCCGGCACGCGGACGTCGCGGTGGGCGTCGGTGGTCGGGGTCTGGTCCAGCGCAACACCACCGCGCAGGGTGACGGTGTCGCTCAGCTTGTAGTCGGCGCCCAGCGACACGAAGGTGGTGTCGCGGTAGCCGAAGTCCAGGACCGAATCCGCCTGCGGCGAAGCGTAGTCGACGGTGACGCTGTCAAAGGCGGTCGACCAGGCGGTACGGGTCACGTCGCCCATCACGGTCCAGCGGTCGTTGACCTTGTGGGTCACGCTCAGGGTGGCCGAGGCCGGCATGGTCACCGTGGCCTTGCCGCTGGTGTTCATGAACCAACCGCGGGTACGCGGCGAGTTGGTCAGCAGCGAACGGGCGGGGTCGGCGCCGCTGAAGGTCGCATCACCACCGGTGATCTTGTGCTCGACCTTCGAACGGTAGCTCAGGCCGATGTGGGTGTTCTCGTCGATCGAGAACAGGCCACCGACGGTCCAGCCCACGGCATTGTTGTCACCCTCGATCTTCAGGGTGCCATCCGCGCTGCCCGGGGCGTAGCCCGGAACGCCGGCACCGGCCAGGATGCTGCCGTAGTCGACGGCGTTGCTCAGCTCAATGGTCAGGTGCTCGACGAACACCGACGCGCCGAAGGACACGTACGGGTTGACGTCATACGACGCGGCGAAGCCGAGGTCGATGGCCTTCAGATCGGTCTTCAGGCCGCTGTAACGACCCACCCAACCGTTGTCGTATTCGGTCTTGAAGCCGAACGGTGCGGTCAGCGACACACCGAAGTGGGCCTTCTCGCCGATCGGCATGTGGAAGTACGCGGCCGGAACCGGGGCGATCATGCCGGCGTCGCCGCCGTCACCACCGCTCTGCGGGCGACCTGCCACATTGCGGCCCTGGCCCTTGAACTCGGCCTTGAAGCTGATGGCGCTGACGTCGCCCTGGATCATGGTGCCGTCCAGCTGGCGCATGCCGGCCGGGTTGACGGCGATGATGGAGGCGTCGCCCTCGGCGCTGCCGGAACCGGCGAACGCGCGGCCGAGGCCCTTGGCGCTGTTTTCCTTCAGCTGGAAGGCGGCAGCGTTGGCATCGGCAGCAGCCAGCGCACCGGCAACGCCGACGGCCAGCAGGGTCAGTCGGGCAATGGTGGAAGCGGTTTGCATCGTAGTTCTCTCTCCGGTAAGCGGTGATGGTGCTCTGAGTGCGCCTGCGCCCGGCGGGCCTTGGGGCCCTTCGGAGCGCGCCGGATTCCCCTCCCGACATACGACGCCGTATGCGAGTATTACCCAGAGCTGTTAATGAAACAATAACAGCGCAGGCGCTTTTTTCGTCTCAAAAGCTGAACAGGACAATCCCCGCCGTAAGCGCCCTCACGCTAGGCTAGTGCCCATGTTCGTCTCCCTCCCGTCGCGCAAGAAGGCGGCCCTGCGCTGGGCCACGCCCGTGCTGTTTGCGGCACTGTGGCTGGCGTTCCTGTGGTCGATCTCGCGTCCGGACGACGCCCGCGGCAGCCTCTGGCTGGACTGGGGCGCCCTGTCCACCGGCCTGACCCACCCGCTGGACTGGTGGGCGACCCTGCAGGACGGCAGCGTGCTGCGCCTGTTCACCGCCCTGTTCCTGCACGCGGACTGGTCACACCTGCTGGGCAACCTGGTGTTCCTGCTGATCTTCGGCCTGCCCGCCGAACGGGTGCTGGGCCCCTGGCGCCTGCTGCTGCTGTTCCTGGTCGGCGGTGCAGTGTCGAACCTGGTGGCGATCTACACCATGGGCAGCCCGGACCAGATCATCATCGGCGCCAGCGGCGCGGTGTCGGCGTTGATCGGCGCCTATCTGGCCCTGTTCCCGGGCGCCCGGCTGGGCGTGGTGATCCCGCTCGGCCTGTTCCTGGAGTTCGTGCGGGCCCCGGCCTACCTGCTGATCGGCGTCTGGGCCGCACTGCAGGTGGTGTTCGCCCATATCGGCCCGAGCTTCGGCATGGTCGCCTGGTGGGCGCACATCGGCGGCTTCCTGTTCGGCCTGCTGTACGGCGTGTACGTGCGGGCGGCCATCGCCCGCCGCCTGCGCAAGCGCCACGGCTTCTGACCCCTTGTAGTGCCGGCCGCTGGCCGGCTCCACGCGCACCCGCTCGTTCGTGGCGTCGAGCGTGCTCGACTCCTTCATCGATATGGATCTGCCCCGTCCGCGATGACGCCGAATGCGTCACTCGCGACTGACCACCAGGGTGTTGTGGTGGGTGTCGAACAGCAACGTAGCGCCATCATCCAGCACCACGAAATACTCGAAGAACGGCAACTCGCCAAGCAAGGGAATCAGTTCACTTACCTGCAGGTTCCAGATCGGCCACGGCAATGCGCGCTCATCTGACGCTACCAGGCACATTTCACCGTTCGCTTCCGCCAGCAGGTCAGCCAAGCAGGAAAGGCCTTCATCGCTGCCATCGTATTGGATCGTCTGATCAGCCGACTCTTTGCCTGCCCACCAATAGACAAGGCACGGATCAATTCCATGGCGACTCGCCAAGGATTCCAGCAGGCCAGTGGCCCGGTCAATCGGCAGCGGATCGCGACCAAGCAGTTTGCTGATCGTGGTCGCGAGGTTCGAATCATCCATGGGCTGATTCTATCGGGCGACATCTCGGCCGCGCCGCCTTCTGGATGAACAGGGCGTCCGCCGGGCATGGCCCGGCGCTACCGTCAGGGCTTGACCGGCACCGGAATGGGCTTCGCTTCTGGCTTCGCTTCCGGCTTCGCTTCTGGCTTCACCGCAGCGGCCTTCGCGGCCTTGGCCGCATCCGCTTTCGCCGCCTCGGCCTTCAAGCGTGCAGCCACCGAACCCGGGTTCTTCAGCTCGGCCAGCGCGTCGTTGATCGGGCCGTCGCCCGGCAGTACGGCGCCGGCGTGGTAGCCCTCGGTGCCTTCGTCGTCACCGCGCAGATGGCCCGGCAGGGTCGCTTCGCTGTAATCGCTCAGGCTGGCCGGCAGCGCATCCTCGGCCGGCGTAGCCGCCGGTTTCAGTTCGACCTCTGGAACGATGCCCGTGGCCTGGATCGACTTGCCGCTGGGCGTGTAATAACGCGCGGTGGTCAGCTTCACCGAATCGCCGTTGTCCAGCGGCAGCACGGTCTGCACCGAACCCTTGCCGAAGGTGCGGCTGCCGACCACGCGGGCGCGCTTGTTGTCGCGCAGTGCGCCGGCCAGCACTTCCGAGGCACTGGCCGAACCGGCGTCGACCAGCACCACCACCGGTGCGCCCTTCAGCAGATCGCCCGGCGTCGCATCGAAACGTGCATCGCTGATGCTGATGCGGCCACGGGTACTGACGATGTTGCCCTTGTCGAGCAGATCGTCGGCCACCTGCACGGCAGCGGTCAGCAGGCCACCCGGGTTGCTGCGCAGATCCAGCACCAGGCCCTTGAGCTGGCCACCGGACTGCTTCTGCAGCTGCTGCACGTGCTTCTGGAAGTCCGAACCGGTGTCGGCCTGGAAGGTGCTCAGGCGGATGTAGCCGTAGCCCGGTTCCAGCAGGCGGCTTTTCACGCTGGTCACGCGGATGGTCTGGCGGGTCAGGCTCACGTCGAATGGCTTCGGCTTGCCTTCGCGCACGATGGTCAGCACCACCTTGCTGCCGGCCGGGCCACGCAGCGGTTCGCTGGCATCGATCGCGCTGATCGGCTTGCCGTCGATGGCGATGATCAGGTCACCGGCGAGGATGCCGGCCTTGGCCGCCGGGGTGTCGTCGATCGGCGAGATCACCTTCATGCTGGCGTTGTCCGGCTGCTGCTGCAGCTCCACGCCGATGCCTTCGTAGGCGCCGCTGGCCTGTTCGTCGAAGGCCTGCGCGTCTTCCTTGTTGAAGTAGGTGCTGTGCGGATCGAGATCGAGCAGCAGGCCACGCACCGCTGCCTGCATCAGTTTCTTGTCATCGACCGGATCGACGTAGGCGGCCCGCACTGCGTTGTAGACGGCCACGAAGCGGCGGATGTCCTCCAGCGGCACCTTCGAGGTCACCGCCTCCTCGCTGCTCGCTGCCTGCCCGCCGGTTTCCTGGCTCGGGGCGGGCGCGGTCTGCTGCGCCCAGGACAGCGCTGGCAACAGGGCCAGCAAGAGGGTGGCGGTACGGGCTGCGCGCATGGATCACTCCTGTCGACGGTGGCATGGTGCCCAAGGCACATGCACCGATTATGCGCGAAGCACAGCTAAATTCCCGTTGAATCCAGCCCGCACGTAGCGAGCCGGGATTCAGCGCCGCTGCAGCCAGCTGTCCGGATTCACCGGTTGCCCGCCACGACGCAGCTCGAAGTACAGCGCGGTGACGCCCTGCCCCCCCGAGTTGCCGACCTTGGCCACCGCGTCGCCACGGCTGACCCGTGCACCGGCGTCCTTGAGCAGGGTGTCGTTGTGGGCGTACAGGCTCATGTAGCCGTTGCCGTGGTCGACGATCAGGATCATGCCGTAGCCGGTCATCCAGTCTGAGAACACCACGGTGCCGTCGGCCACGGCGGTAACGGTGCTGCCGGCCGGCGCGCCGATCAGCACGCCGCTGCTGGTACGCCCGTCAGGCAGCTTGCCGCCATAGCGGGCCAGCAGGTTGCCGGACAACGGCCAGCCCAGGCCACCCACCTTCGGGGCCGGTGCCGACGCCACCGCCGGCGGAACCTTGGTCGGCGGCGGCGGGCGGCCCTGCGCGGCAGCCTGGCGTGCGGCTCGTTCGGCAGCGGCCTTTTCGGCGGCAGCTCGACGTGCAGCCGCCCGACGCTCGGCCTCGGCACGGGCGGCGGCCGCACGCAGATTGGCCAGCAGTGTTTCCAGCGCCTTGGCGTCCTGGCCCAGCGCCTGTTCCTTCTCGCGCTGGTCCTTGAAGCGCTCGTCCAGCGAGGCCACGGTCTTTGCACGATCGCGGCGGTCGGCTTCCAGCGCCGCTGCCTGCTGCTTCTGGTCCTGCTGCGCCCCCTGCAGCTTCTGCTTGCGCTCAGCGATCTGCGCCTGCAGCGCTTCCAGTTCCTTCAGGTCAGCCGTCAGCGTGGTGATGCGCTGTGCCCGCTCGCGCTGCAGGTAGCGGTGGTAGGCCAGGGCGCGGTTGGCATCGGCCACCGTGTCCTGCGACAGCAGCAGCTTCAGGGGTGCGTGGTTGCCCAGCTGGTAGGCCGCACGCAGCAGGCCGGCCAGCTCGCGATGCTGCTGGGCGAGATTGGCCTGCAGCGTGCTGCGGCGTTGTTCGGCCTCGGCCAGGGCCCTTCCCTGCTCGCGCAGCGCGGTCTCGGTCTGCGCAAGCGCACGGCCGGTGCGGGCCACCTTCTCATCTGCCTCGCGCAGCTGCTGCGAGGCATGGCCACGCTGGCCCTCGATCTGCCGGCGCTCCTGCGCCACGCCCTTCAGTTCACTGCGCAGTTTCTGCAGCTTGCGCTCGGTCTCGCGCGTGGTCTGCGCGGCACCCGGCAACGGCAACGCCAGTGCCAAGGCCAGCCCCAACAGCAGGCAGCGCCCGCCGCGGGCAGCGGCGATGTGATGTCGGCGTGATGGGAAGGCGTTGTCGCGCAAGGGCTTTCCAGTGACTTCAGGCAGTTGCAGGGGGTACCGGGGAATGGTGACATCTCCGCACGCGGCCTGCCAGCCGCACATCCATCGAGGTCCCCATGAAAACTCTTTCCATTCCGCTGCTGTTGGGCGTACTGCTGGCCACCGGGCCGGTCTGTGCCCAGGAGAACATCAGCAAGGTCAACGGCAGCATCAGCGCCGAGCCTGGTCAACGCTACGGCAAGCTGGACACCGTCAACGGCGGCATCCGCGTCGGCGAAGGCGTCGAGACCGGCAGCATCGACACCGTCAACGGCGGGGTGAAGGTCGCCGATCGCGCGCGCACCGGCAAGATCGAAACGGTCAACGGCGGTGTACGCCTGGGCCGCGAAGTAATCGCCCATGGCAACGTCAGCACCGTCAACGGCAGCATCTTCAGCGATCGCGGCAGCCAGATCGAAGGCGGCGTTGAAACCGTGAACGGTGGCATCGGGCTGGTCGAAAGCCGCGTCGGCAACGACGTGGAAACCGTCAACGGTGACATCACCGTGGGCATCGGTTCGCAGGTCAAGGGCGGTGTGCACGTGCGCAAGCCGAACTTCAGCGTCTCGCTGACCGCCAGCCGCAAGCCACGCGTGATCATCGGCCCGAATGCCGTGGTCGACGGCCCGTTGCAGTTCGAGCGCGAGGTGGTGCTGTACGTGCACCGCACGGCCCGCATCGGCCCGGTCACCGGCGCCGAGCCGATCCCGTTCGACACCGAAACCGCTCCGGCGGACTGAGCACACCGCGCCCATCGGTTCGGTGATACTCGCTGTTACCGGTCGTACACGAGGTGCGGCCGCCCTTTGTTTTCCAGGAATCGACGATGCCCCGCAAACTCCTCCTGTGCCTGGCCGCTGCGGCCGCGCTCAGTGCCTGCAAAGGCGAAGACACTCCGGCGCCCGCGCCGGCCACCGACACCGCCGCTGCCAAGCCGGCGGCCCATGCGTTCTCCCCCGAGATCAACGCTGGCGACTTCGCCGAGATGGTGAAGACACTGGCTTCGGATGAATTCGAAGGCCGCGCCCCGGGCAGCAAGGGCGAGGAACTGACGGTCAACTACATCCGCGACCAGATGCAGCGCATCGGCCTGCAGCCCGGCAACGGCGACAGCTGGTTCCAGGATGTGCCGATGACCGAGACCACGGCCGACGCGTCGACCGTGCTGAAGATCACCCAGGGCGGCAAGACCACCGAACTGAAGTTCGGCACCGACATGGTGGTGGGTACCCGTACCGGCCAGGCCGAGGTGAAGGTCGATGCCAGCGACCTGGTGTTCGTCGGCTACGGCGTCGATGCACCGGAGCAGAAGTGGAACGACTACGCCGGCCAGGACTGGAAGGGCAAGACGGTCGTCATGTTCGTCAACGACCCGGGCTTCCATGTCGATGACGCGAAGCTGTTCGACGGCAAGCGCATGACCTACTACGGCCGCTGGACCTACAAGTTCGAGGAGGCTGCGCGCAAGGGCGCCGCCGCCGCGCTGATCGTGCACGACACCGCCGGCGCTTCCTATGGCTGGGATGTGGTGAAGAACTCCTGGGCCGGCCCGCAGTACGACCTGCCCGCCAAGGATGACCCGGAAGCGCGTATCCCGGTACAAGGCTGGCTGAGTGCCGACGCGGCCAAGGCGCTGTTCGCCGGTGCCGGCCTGGACCTCGCCCAGGCCTACAAGGACGCCAGCAAGCGCGGCTTCAAGCCGGTGCCGCTGAAGGCCACCGCTGCGGTCGATCTGAAGAGCCAGATTGCGCAGAAGCAGTCGCGCAACGTGGTGGGCGTGCTGCCGGGCAGCAAGCGTGCCGACGAGGCCGTGCTGTACATGGCGCACTGGGACCACCTGGGCAAGCATGAGGGTGAGACCGGTGACAACATCTACAACGGCGCGGTCGACAACGCGACCGGCGTGGCCGGCATCCTCGAAGTGGCTGAAGCGATGACCCACCAGGAGCCGAAGCCGGAGCGCTCGGTGGTGTTCCTGGCGGTGACCCTGGAAGAATCCGGCCTGCTCGGTTCGAAGTACTACGTTGCCCATCCGACCTTCCCGCTGGACAAGATCGCCGGTGTGATCAACATCGACGCGATGTCGGTGGCCGGCCGTGCGAAGGACGTGACCGTCACCGGCTTCGGCAGCTCGGAGCTGGAAGACATCCTCAAGCCGCTGGCTGCGGCCCAGGACCGCACCCTGCATGGTGAGACCTCGGTGCAGAGCGGCTTCTACTTCCGCTCGGATCACTTCAACTTCGCCAAGGCCGGCGTGCCGGCCCTGTACGCCGATGGCGGCGAGGACCTGCGCGACGGTGGCGTGGACGCAGGCCGCAAGGCCGCAGCGGACTACGGCGCCAACCGCTACCACGGCCCGAAGGATGAGTTCGATGCGGCCACCTGGAAGCTGGACGGTACTGTCGAGGACCTGCAGCTGATGTACGGCGTCGGCAAGGAACTGGCCGGCGGCGATCGTTGGCCGAACTGGTACGAAGGCAACCCGTTCAAGGCAGCCCGCGACGCGATGATGAAGGACAAGGCCCCGGCCAAGTAAAGCCGGGCCATGCTCGACTGAACATCGTTGAGAGCAGAGCGGCGCCCCACGGGGCGCCGCTTTTTTTTGTGCGCTCCGCCATTGGTGGGTGGCAACCTTGGTTGGCGCCTCTTTACACGGCGAGCGCCCCATCCACGCATGGCGTGGATCTACGGGTAGTGCCGGCCGCTGGCCGGCAAACGATTGGTAGCGGCCAACCTTGGTTGGCGCCATGGTTCCTCGCAGAGGGCATCCACGCATGGCGTGGATCTACCGGGCGATGTGACGCCATCGGGTTGCCGGCCAGCGGCCGGCACTACCCGCATTTA
Organism: Stenotrophomonas maltophilia; assembly: GCF_003970865.1. GTDB lineage: Bacteria > Pseudomonadota > Gammaproteobacteria > Xanthomonadales > Xanthomonadaceae > Stenotrophomonas > Stenotrophomonas maltophilia_AR. Next base: position 24,401 of record NZ_RXLZ01000071.1, read on the forward strand.
CTGCGCACAAAGAAAAACCCCGCTGCGTGAGCAGCGGGGTTTTGGGTGTAAACCCTGGCGATGACCTACTCTCGCATGGCTTGAG
>NZ_RXLZ01000072.1 GCF_003970865.1 Stenotrophomonas maltophilia
ATGTATCTGTGTACAGGACTGGCCGCTCCTGGTGCGGCGTCTCTCATATGGTGATGCTTATCGTGACAGCAAGCTGGGCTCTTTGGTATATTTTTATATTGAAAACAGCAGCACCACCCCACATACACACGCGTAAGTCCATCGGCAGCGTCAGATGTGTAATAGGGACAGGAGGAGCGGTGTTACGAGGGGGTCATGGGGCGACGATGCTGGCGGAGTCGCCCTCCTGGCCGATCAGCACGGCGTTGGCCCAGTTGGCGCAGACCTGGGCGGGTTGACTGCCCTGCGCACCCAGCGTGCGCAGGCTCAGGGTGGAAAGGCCACGGATGTCCAGCTCCGGCTTGACCACGCCGGGCGCCTTCACCAGGCCGCTGTCGTACAGCAGGCGGTTGTCACCCCAGACCTGGAACTGCAGGCCACCGGCGTTGCGGCAGGCGTCGTCGATGCCGAGGTCGGCACGCAGCAGGTGCCAGCCGCCCTGCAGACGCAGGTCGATGCGGCTGGTGGCGCCCACGCCCAGGCCACGGCGGAACTGCAGGCCGTTCATGCGCATGCCGGCGTCGCCACGGAAGGATTGGTCGGTACGCAGCTGGCTGGCCAGCGCGGCCGGCACCGGCAGCTCGGAGAGATAGCGCTGCCGGGCCGGTCGCTCCGGTTCCTGGTGTTCGAGGATGTGGAAGGTGGACAAGGCGATCGGGCCGACGTCGCGCGGCTGCAATGCATCGAACGCGCGGGCGCTGCCCTGTGCGGCCGTGACCATCGGGTCGGTGCTGCTGGCACCGTCGCCTTCGGGGTTCTGCACGCTCAGCACGCGGAAGCGCAGCAGGCGGCCGGCGTGGGCCGGGAAGTCGATGCGCTGTACGCCTTCCTTCAACTGCAGGCGGCCACGCGCGATCGGCTCACCCCACTCGCCGTTGCTGTCGCCCAGATAGACCTCATAGTCGCGTACCTGGCCGTGCTTCCAGTTCTTGTCGTTGCGCGGTGCGATGTCGATGCCGTCGATCATCCTGCGCTCGCCGAAGCCCACCACCCATTCGTGGGCACCGGTGCGCACGGCCTGGTTGCGCACACTGCGGAACCAGGTGGCCGGATCGTCGTCGAAGGCATTTTCCAGCGCATGGCCAGGCTCTTCGGCCGGGCGGTTGACCACCAGCAGGCTGTCGGCCGGCAGTTCGCGGCCCAGCACCGGCGCGGCCGGATAGGCATCGTCGGCGGCCGCAGCGGCCAACGCGAAGTCCAGCTGCAGCTGCAGCGGCTGGCGGATGTCCTGGGTGGCGGTACGCACGTGCAGCGTGCCACGGCGCTCCTTGGCATCGAAGTACCAGCCTTCGCTGGCGTTGTTGAACGCCGCCGCATCGGCCAGCGCCGGCAACGAGCGGCCACCGGCCTGCACCGCACGCGGCGCCTGGCGGCTGAGCACGCGCAGGCCATAACGACGCTGCGCCAGCTGGCCGTTGTACTGGCCCTGCACCGCATCGATCTGCACCTGTACCGGGCCACTGCCCTGCGCCGGCGCCTGCACGGTGATCTTCTGCGTGCTCGACTCGCCCTGCTGGTAGCGGCGGGTGTTGCCATCGTCTTCGTACAGCGTGTACTGCGAATCACCCTGCGGGTACAGATCGAAGGTCACCTCATCGAGGGGTTTCTCGCCGTCAAACAGCATCGACGGGTACATCGGCAGGATCGCACCGGCGCGCACGAACACCGGCAGCGTGGCCAGGTCTACCTGACGGTCCAACTGGCGGCCATCGGCGGTGGCCTGCACGCGGCGGCCATCCCAGTAGTCGATCCATCCACCGGCTGGCAGATGGATGTCGCGGCGCCAGCCACGGCTGGCCGCCTGGCTGCGGTACACCGGTGCCACCAGCAGATCGCGACCGAGCAGGAACTGGTACTTGTAGGTCTCATCCTGCGCGTGCGGATCGCCCGGGTTGTCCCACATCAGACCACGCACCGGCGGCGCGCCGGTGCGTGCAGCCTCGTGCACCAGGCCGTACATGTACGGGGTCAGGCGCATCTTCAACTTCAGGTAATCGCGGTTGATGCTGCGATAGGGCTCGTCGTACCACCACGGGTGCTTGCGTGCGTTCGACGACCAGCCGCTCATGCCCATCAGCACCGGGGTGAAGGCTTTCCACTGCAGGTCGCGGGTGAAGGTTTCGGCGCTGCCGCCGAAGATCGCGTCGACGTCGCCGCTGGCGTAGGCCATGCCGGACAGGCCCGAGCCGACCAGGGTCGGCACGTGCCAGCGGATGTAATCCCAGCTGCTGCTCTGGTCGCCGGTCCATGCCACTGCATAGCGCTGGATGCCGGCCCAGCCCATCACCGTCCACAGGAACGGGCGCGAATCGGAATTGTCGAGGATGCCGTTGAAGGCCTGGCGGTTGGCGTCCATCGCGAACTGGTAGCCCTTGCCGGTCCAGGCCACGTCCAGCTTCTGCACGCGGCTGCCGGCCTTGCCCACTTCCCAGGCGATCTTGTCGACGCCGTTCTCGGTCCACAGACCGGTGCGGAAACCGTACTTGGCCAAGCCCTGCACGGTTTCCGGCAGCTTCTTGTAACCGCAGCCGTAGCCATCGTTGGGCAGAATCCAGCCACCGGGCATGTCGTTGGCGCGGTACTGCTTGGCCACCGAGTCGATCACATCCGGCGTGGTGCCGGTCGGGCCGTCGCTCCAGCCTTCGGGCACGGTGCCGGGCTTCTTGCTGTTGTCGCCATCGTTGTAGCAATCGGCGTCGCCGTAGGACAGCGCCCAACGCGCGACCATGTTCGGGCGACCGGTCAGCTGGGTGTAGCGCTCGATCAGTTTCGGCAGGTCGGCGCCGACGAAGTAATAGGCATCGAAGCGGTCTTCGCGGTGCAGCAGCGTGGCCTGGTCGGCCTCGCGCAGATCGTAGCTGCCATCGCTCCACGTATTGCGCAGCATGCCCCAGCCACGGCTGCTCAGCAGCATCGGTGCGGGGCTGGGGCGGTCGCCCTCTTCCCAACCGCCGGAATAGGACACGTCCAGCTCGCGGCCCTTGAACTGGTAGCGGCCGTTCTGCTGGCCGCCACCGAAGTAGCCCTCATCGGCCTGCGAGGACAGCACCTGCACGCTCTGCGCCGCATCCAGATCCAGCGGTTGCAGTTCCTGCCACAGCGCGGTGGGCTGGCCGTTGTCCAGGCGTTCCAGGCGCATGCGCAGCGGCTGCCGCTGTACATGCAGCACTAGTGCATCGGTGCGCACGCGGATTTCCTGTGCGTCTTCTTCCAGCTGCGCCTGCACGTTCGCCTTGGGTTGCGGCAGCACGATCGGTGCGGCCTTGTCGCCGGCACCGGTCAGCGTGCCGTTGCGGCCCGCCTGCACCCGGATAATGTCGGTGGCCGGCAGTTCGATGCGGATGCGCGCGCCCTTGTCGGTCTGCAGGTCCCAGCCCTGCACGCCGTCGCGGCTGGCGCTGGCGGCGACCGAACGCAGGTTGCCGACCGGCTCGGCCCGGGCCGGCATGGACGCCAGCATCAATGCCGGCAACAGGGCCAGCATCAGCGGCGAGCGACGAACGCAGATTTCCACACGGACTCCCAACCCGTTCACCGGGCGTTTCGAAAGCGGTTGGGCCGACTCTAGGGCAGCGATTCGAAAGATGTCAACAAATTGAAAGGAAAAAGGAAGATATATTCCATTGAAACGAAAGTTGTTGCGCCGCAATACTTTGTGTAACCGCTTGCAAGCCCCTGTTAAGCATTGTGCGATACGGCATCCAGCCCGTTCTTTCGTTTTCTCGAGCACTCCATGACGGGAAAAGTCATCGCTCAATTTTCTTTCTTTTTACTTTCGCTATTTGACATTTCGAAAGAAAACGCAGATGGTGCGCTGGCCCAACTGGAACCTCCGAATGGACGTCACCCTGCTTTCCGATGTGTCCGCCTGGCAGCGCCTTGGCGGAGCCGATACCGCTACCGAAATCGCCCAGCAGCCCACGCTGTGGGAAGCCCTCGCACAGGACCTGTCACGTGCCCGCGACCGCCTGCAGGCCTTCCTCGGCGACAGCCTCAACGATCCCAACCAGCGCGTGCTGTTCACCGGCGCCGGCAGTTCCGGCTTCATCGCCGAGATGGTGGCCGACGCGATCAATGCGCAGTGGCCAGCCGATGTGCGCGTAGTGCACACCACCAGCCTGCTGACCCACCCGGCGCTGTACCTGCAGCGCGACCGCCCGACCCTGCTGGTCTCGTTCGGCCGCAGCGGTTCCAGCCCGGAAAGCGTGGCGGCGGTGGACCGCGTGCGCAGCGACGTGGATGACGCGCGCTTCCTCGACATCACCTGCAACGCCGATGGCGAACTGGCCCGTCGTGGCGCCGGCCGTGCCGATACCTGCACCCTGCTGATGCCGTCGGCCAGCTGCGACCGCGCCTTCGCCATGACCAGCAGCCTGACCTGCATGCTGCTGGCCGCACTGACCGTGTTCGATCGTTCGCCGTGGGATGCGCGCGTGGCGCGCCTGAAGCAGATCGCCGCGCTGGCCCGCGAAGGCCAGGCGCAGTGGGATGCACCGGTGGCGGCGCTGGCACAGCGCCCGTTCAACCGCATCATCTACCTCGGCAGCGGCCCGCTGGAAGCGCTGGCACGCGAGTGCGCGCTGAAGGTGCTGGAACTGACCGCCGGCCGCGTGCTGGCGCTGGCCAACACCCCGCTGGGCTTCCGCCATGGCCCGAAATCGACGCTGGACGGCAACACCCTGGTGGTGGTGCTGCGCAGCGTGCAGCCACTGGCGCGCCGCTACGAACAGGACCTGCTGGAAGAACTGCGCCGCGATGGCGTGGCCGGCCAGGTGCTGGCGATCGGCCCGCATTCGGACATCGGCGCCGATGACGAATACACCCTTATCGTGCCGGCACTGGACGATCCGTGGCTGGCACCGGTGTGGCTGGGCTTTGCGCAGCTGTTCGCACTGCAGCGCTCGGCCGCGCTGGGCCTGACCCCGGACAACCCGTTCCCGGACGGCACCGTCAACCGCGTCGTCAAGGGCGTCACCATCCACCATGGCTGAGCTGATCGCCCACGCCTGCTACGGCATCGACATCGGCGGCACCAAGATCGAGCTGGTGGCGTGCGATGCGGCGATGCAGGTCACCTGGCGCCGCCGCGTGGCCACCCCACAGGGTGACTACGACGGCTTCCTGCAGGCGGTGGTGACGCTGGTGGCCGAGGCGGACGCTGCCCTCGGCCGCAGCGATGCGGCCATCGGCATCGCCCTGCCCGGCGTGCGTGACCGCCGCAGCGGCCGCCAGCTCAGCGCGAACGTGCCTGCACTGACCGGCCAATGCGTGGCGCAGGATCTGCAGGCACGCCTGCAGCGCCCGCTGCACTTCGGCAACGATCTGCAGTGCTTTGCCCTGTCGGAAGCACACGGCGGTGCCGCCGACGGCTATCCCAGCATGTTCGGCGCCATCCTCGGCACCGGTGCCGGCGGCGGCTTCTGCCTGCAGGGCCGGCTGCTGTCCGGATTCAACGGCCTGGCCGGCGAATGGGGCCACTGGAGCGTGCCCGGCCATCTGCTGCAGCGCCACGGCCTGCCGCTGCTGGACTGCGGCTGCGGCCTGCAGGGCTGTGTGGAGCGCTATGTGTCCGGCAGCGGCGTAGCCATGATCGAACGCCACCTCGGTGGCAGCGCCACCGACGCCAGCGCGGTGATCGCACTGGCCGAAGCCGGCGATGCGCGTGCGCGCAAGGCGCTGGACATCCATCGCGATCTGCTTGGCCACAGCCTGGCCGCACTGGTGCTGGCGCTGGACCCGCATGTGATCGTGCTCGGCGGCGGCCTCTCGCAGTACGCGCCGCTGTACCAGCAGCTGCCGGCGGCCATCGCCGCTCATCTGTTCAACGGCGTGCAGGTACCGCCAATCGTGCCGCCGCGCTTCGGTGATGCCGGTGGCGCACGTGGTGCCGCCCTGCTCGCCTGCCAACCCTCGTTTTCCTGATTGACCGGAGCCTGATCATGTCCCCGTTGCAGACCCTGCTTGCCTCCCATCGCGCCGGTGCCAACGTCGGCCTGTACAGCGTCTGCTGCAGCAACGAGCAGGTGCTGCGCGCGGCCATGCACGTGGCCCTGGCGCATGGCACCGTGCTGCTGATCGAGGCGACCTCCAACCAGGTCGACCAGTTCGGCGGCTACACAGGTATGACCCCACCGCAGTACCGCGATTACGTCGGCACCTTGGCCGACGAAGAAGGCTTCCCGCGCGAGCGGCTGATCCTGGGCGGTGACCACCTCGGCCCGAATGCCTGGCAGAAGCGCCCGGCCGCCGAAGCGATGACCCACGCGCGCGTGCTGATCGAAGCCTACGTCGCCGCCGGTTTCCACAAGATCCATCTGGACTGCAGCATGTCCTGCGCCGATGACCCGGTGCCGCTGCCCGATGCCATCGTCGCCGCGCGTTCGGCCGAGCTGGCTGAAATCGCCGAGCGCACCGCCAGCGCACATGGCTTGCCACCGCCGGTCTACGTGATCGGTACCGAGGTGCCGATTCCCGGTGGCGAAGCCTCGCTTGCCGAGGGCCTGCAGGTGACCACGCCGGCCGCCGCCGCGCAGACCCTGGCCATCCACCAGCAGGCGTTCGACACGCCGCAGCTGCGCGATGCGTGGCAGCGGGTGATCGCGATGGTGGTGCAGCCGGGCGTGGACTTCGACCACAGCAGCGTGCACGAGTACGACGCGACCGCCGCCAGCATGCTGGCCGGCTTCCTCGAACAGCAGCCGCGCATTGTGTTCGAAGCGCATTCCACCGACTACCAGCGCGAAAGCGGCCTGCACGCCCTGGTGCGCGACCACTTCGCCATCCTCAAGGTCGGTCCGGCGGCCACCTTCGCCTACCGCGAGGCGCTGTTCGCGCTGGCCGCGATCGAGGCCGAACTGCTGCCGGCCGCACAGTGCTCGCGACTGCCGCAGGTGCTGGACGAGGTGATGGTGGCGCATCCGAAGTACTGGCAGTCCTATTACCAGGGCGATGACGCCGCGCTGCGCCTGCTGCGCAGCTACTCCTTCAGCGACCGCTGCCGATACTACTGGGGCGAGCCCGCGCTGGTGCAGGCGGTGCAGACCCTGTTCGCCAACCTGGAACGGCACGCGCCGCCGCTGGTGCTGCTCAGCCAGTACCTGCCCGAGCAGTACCGCGCCGTGCGCGAAGGCACCCTGGCCAACACCCCCACCGCACTGGTGCAGCACCGTATCGGCCTGTGCCTGGGCGAGTACGCCCGCGCCTGCAGCGCGAACCAGGCCGGAACCCGCACGCAGAACGCAGGTTCGGCTGCCGGCGTTCCTGCGAACGGCTAATCTCTACCTTTTCCCGCGAAACCGAGAATGGCCATGCGCAACACCCGCTCCCGCCGGCAACAGATCCTGCAGCTGCTGATCGAGCACGGCTCGGTGCAGGTGGCCGATCTGGTCGAGCGCTTCGGCGTGTCGGCGGTGACCATCCGCGCCGACCTGACCCACTTCGAGTCGCAGGGCCTTGCCAACCGTACCCACGGCGGCGCTACGCTGGTGCGCACGCCGCCGCAGGAACAGGACATCCACGAGAAGGACGCGCTGAACCTGCCGCTGAAGGAGTCCATCGGCAGCCGCGCCGCGCGCCTGGTGCAGCCCGGCGACAACATCATCATCGACTCCGGCTCGACCACGATGACCCTGGCCCGCCACCTGCGCGCGCACCGCGACGTGACGGTGATGACCAACGGCCTGAACATTGCCTGGGAACTGGCCAACGCACCGGGCATCAACGTGCTGCTGACCGGTGGCCTGCTGCGCCAGCAGTCGCTGTCGCTGCAGGGCAGCCAGGCCGAAGCCAGCCTCAATTCGTACAGCTTCGACACCCTGTTCCTGGGCGTGGATGGCCTGGACCTGCAGTTCGGCCTGACCACCCATGACGAAGCCGAAGCTCGCCTCAACCACCGCATGGTCGAGCGCGCGCGCCGCATCGTGGTGCTGACCGATGCCTCCAAGTTCGGCCGCGTCAGCCTGCACCGCATCGCCCTGCTGGATCAGATCCACACCATCATCACCGATGCCGGCATCGACGACGCAACCCGCGAGGGACTGCAGCGGCTTGGCATCGAGGTGATCATCGCCGAGCCCACCGCATGAGCGACACCCGTTCCCTGCATGGCCGCATCCTCACCCCGCTGGGTTGGCGGCGTGGCCACGTCCACTTCGATTCGCACGTGCGCCAGCTGCAGGTGGATGACCACAGCGGTGCCGATGACCTGCAGCTGCCGGTGATCCTGCCCGGCTTCATCGACCTGCATGTGCATGGCGCCGCCGGCGTGGACCTGATGCAAGGCGGCGACGTGGCACGCACCATCGCCCGTACCCATCTACGCTTCGGCACCACCACGCTGCTGGCGACCACCATGACCGCCGGCCTGGATGAGATCGAGCACGCGCTGCACGGCGTGGCCGCCACCATGGCCGCACCCGATGCAGACGCCGCCAGCATCGTCGGCGTACATCTGGAAGGGCCGTTCATCAGCCCGCAGCGGCTGGGCGCGCAGCCCAACCGCACCATCGAGGCGACGCTGGCACTGGTGCAGCAACTGCATGCGCTGGCGCCGATCCGGGTGATGACGCTGGCGCCGGAAATCGGCGAGCACACCGCGCTGATTCCCGCGCTTTCGGCAATGGGCATCCGCGTGCAGCTCGGCCACAGCGCCGGTACCTACGAAGAAGGTGTTGCTGCGCTGCAGGCCGGTGCCTCCGGCTTCACCCATCTCTTCAACGGCATGACCGGCGTCGATCACTATCGCCCGGGCATTGCGGCGGCGGCACTGGCACATGCGCAGTACGCCGAGATCATTCCCGACCTGCAGCACATCCATCCCGGTGTGATCCGCCTGGCCGCGCGCGCGATCCCGCGCCTGTACGCGGTGACCGACGCCACCGCCGCCACCGGCATGCCCGATGGCGAGTACGCACTGGGCGAGCAGCGCGTGCACAAGTGCGGCGGCTGCGTGCGCCTGGCCACGGGTTCGCTGGCCGGCAGCGCGCTGACCATGGACCAGGCGCTGCGCAACCTGGTGCGTGTGGGCCTGGAGCTGGCCGATGCCTCGCAACGTGTTTCCACCTTCCCCGCCGACTACCTGGGCCTGGACGATCGCGGCCGCATCGCGCCCGACGCCCGTGCCGACCTGGTGGTGCTGGACGCCGAACTGCGCCTGCAGCAGGTGGTGGTTGGTGGGCGCGTGGTCGATTTGAACGCCGCAAACACCTGATATCTGCGCTTTTGTAGAGCCGAAGGCAATGGCAGGAGCCATTGCCTTCGGCTCTACATGAAGCGCGCAAGCGCAATGCCTCAGCCACGCACCATCCCCGTTATTCCAGGAATACGCCGATGACCGCAGCCGCCGCACCTGCCGTATCCGCTTCCACCGCTCCGCGCTGGCCCGTACGCTACCTGCTCTTCATCGGCGGCCTGGGTGGCCTGCTGTACGGCATCGACATCGGCATCATCGCCGGTGCCCTGCCCTATCTTGAAGCGACAGCCAGCCACGCCTGGCAGCTCAGCAGCCAGCAACTCGGCTTCGTGGTGGCAGCGGTACTGCTGGGCAGCGTACTGTCCTCCCTGTTCGCCGGCATGGTTGCCGACCTGATCGGCCGCCGCGGTGCGATGCTGCTGGCCGGCCTGCTGTTCACCGCATCGATCCCGATCATGGCGCTGGCCTCCGGCTACACCCCGCTGCTGCTGGGGCGCCTGCTGCAGGGCATCAGTGGCGGCCTGATCGGTGTGGTCATTCCGCTGTACCTGGCCGAAGTGCTCAGTCCCGAACGACGCGGGCGCGGTGCGGCCATGTTCCAGTTGCTGCTGACCGTTGGCCTGGTGCTGGCGGCCCTGATCGGCCTGTACCACGCCCATGCGGTGGATGCCGCCGCTGAAGCCGTGCGTTCGCTGCCGGTGGCACAGCAGGCGCAGGAACTGTTCACGGTGAAGGACCACGCCTGGCGCACCATCTTCTGGACCTGCCTGGCGCCGGGCCTGCTGTTCTGCGCCGGTATCTTCTGGCTGTCCGAATCGCCACGCTGGCTGGTACGCCGCGGCCGCATCGATGAAGCCCGCCGCAGCCTTCAGCGCGTCCTTCCCGCCGCAGACGTCGAGCCCACGCTGGCCCAGATCCAGGCGCCGGAATCGAGCAGCAGCGATGGCAAGCGTGACCCGCTGCTCAGCCGCCGCTACGTGGTGCCGTTCCTGCTCGCCTGCGTGGTGCTGGCCTGCACCCAGGCCACCGGCATCAACTCGGTGCTGGCCTACGCGGTCAACATCCTCAACCAGGCCGGCCTGTCCGGCTCGGTCGCCAATGGCGCCGACGTGGCGATCAAGCTGCTCAATGCGGTGATGACGGTGGTCGCGTTGCTGCTGGTCGACCGCAAGGGTCGCAAGTTCCTGCTGATGCTCGGCAGCGGCGGCATCTGCGTGGCCCTGCTGGCGGCCGCCACGCTGTTCTTCCAGGCCGAGCGCGGCCGTGCCGATGTGCAGCCGCAGCTGCAGGCGGCGGTCAGCGGCGACGGCCTGCAGCTGGTGCTTGATGACGCGCAGTGGCAGCGCCTGGGCAATGGCATCGACAGCCAGGGCCGACCGATGCAGCTGACCGTGTCGTACGCCTATGGTGACTTCACCAACGTGCGCGCCCTGCGCAGCGACAACCTGATTGATCGCGAACTACGCATCGAGCGCACCGGTACTGTGCAGCCGGACAGCGTGATTGGCGCGTTCTTCCGCAAGCTGCATCTGAACCCGTTCGCCGACCCGGCCAGTGCCGCGCAGGCGCCGCTGCGCATCGAACAGGCGCGCATCGGCCCGGTGCCGCCGCCGGCACATGGCTGGGCCGTGGCCGCCTGCATCCTGGTGTTCGTCGCGTTCTTCGCGGTCGGTCCCGGCGTATGCGTGTGGCTGGCACTGTCGGAGCTGATGCCGAACCGCATCCGCTCCAATGGCATGAGCATCGCGCTGCTGATCAACCAGTTCGTGTCGACCACCATCGCTGCGATATTCCTGCCCACGGTGGGGCACTACGGCTACGCCAGCATGTTCGTGTTCTGGGCGGCGTGCACGTTCGTGTTCTTCCTGGTGGCCGCATTCTGGCTGCCGGAGACCAAGGGCAAGTCACTGGAAGAAATCGAGGCCCGGTTCGCCCGGTAGCGGTCGACCTTGGTCGACCTCCGCGCGCAGCGCCGGGGTGTTGGCGCGCCCGTCACTGACCGGTGATGTGCTTCGCCAGCGCCTGCGCCTCGGCAACGCTGGACAGCCCGCTCAGCATCATCGACTCACCGAACGGCCCCTGCACCGTCGCCACCATCAGCACGCGGCCATCCACGCTGATCGCCGCTCGCTGGCCCACCAGTGCTGCCGTGCCATCGTGGATGCGCTGGTGCGCTTCCGGCCGATAACGGATCTGCAGGCCAGGCTGCTGGCCCGCGTCCAGCACGTAGCGCACATCGGCGATGTCGGCGCTGCCGGCGATCGGCGGCTCGCGCAGGGCCAGGGTTTCGCCCTGCCATTGCACCGATGTGCCCTTGCCGGCTGCATCGACCGCACTCAGGCGCACATCCACGCCGGGGCGTGGCGCACGCTCCTTGCCTGCCAAGGCACCGGGTGTGGCGCCCGGCATGCATCCGGCCAGGGTCAACGCCACGCCCAGCAACAGCGGAAGCGCAGCCCTCACTTCAGCTTCCGCAGCTTGAATGCCACCAGCACCTGCAGCAACCCATACAGCAGGCTGCCGATGCCGATCCACAGTGTGGTGACCGCCACGCCGGCATACGGATTGGCCGCGAACAGCAGGCCCAGCACCACCGCCAGCACGCCACTGAGGATCAGCAGCCACTCGCCCTGGATCTGCTTGCGCACGCGGATCGCGAACACGATGCGATAGATGCCTGCCACCAACAGCCACGCTGCAAGGAACAGCACCAGCACGCTGGCAGTGGCCAGCGGATTGATCACCGCCAGAATGCCGAATCCCAACGAGGCGAGGGCGTACAGCGCCAGCCACCCACGCGAGGCACCACTGCCGCCGTTGATCAGTGCGAACAGGCTGATGACACCTTCAACGATGGCCATCACGCCCAGTGTCCACGCCAGCGCCATCGCTGCGGACAACGGCCAGCCGATGGCAACGATGCCGAAACCCAGTGCGACGAGCCCGTACAGCAGCAGGATCCACCAGCTACGCCCAACCGCCGACAACAGGGGAGACAAGGGGGAATTCATGGCCACTCCTTCGATCCGGAACCGGGTTCATCGTAGCCCGTTGTGATGAAGAGGGGGATCACGGCGCCCGCGCGCAGACCCACACGCGCACCTCCGCAGCGCCGACCAGGCGCAGCGTCTCGGCAACCTCCATCACCGTGCTGCCGGTGGTCATCACGTCATCGACCACGGTCAGCCGGGTAGGCACCGGACCACGAACCGCGAACGCGTCGAACAGATTTTCCCGGCGCTGTTCAGCCGTGCGCTCGGACTGCGGTGCGGTATGCCGCCGCCGATACATCCCCTGCCAGACCGGCATCGGCAGCAACCGGCACAGCTCGCCCGCCTGGTTGTAGCCGCGCTGGCGCAGGCGTCGCCTGTGCAGCGGCACCGGCACCAGCGGCGCGCACGACCAGGGCGGTGGTGCGCGCTCCATCAGCTGCGCGAGCAGACGACCTGCCGCCAGGTCCTGATGGAACTTGAAGCGCACCAGCAACTGATCGACCGGCGGCAGGTACAGCAGACTGGCATGCGTGGCGGCCTGCGGCGGTACCTCCTCGCGGCAGGTGCCGCAGACGATCAGGGCGTTCCCGGGTAACGGGAGTGCGCAACGCAGGCACGCCCGGCCGGCCCAGGGCAGCTCGGAAAGACAGGCGCGGCACAGGTCAAGATCGTCATGACCCGGGTCGCCACAGACCAGGCAGCGCAATGGAAGCAGCACGCGAAGCGCCGCCCGTAGAAGGCGAGTGGGCTTGAACAGAGCCGACATGCGCTACAGCATGATCGCGACGCTGCCACGATGCCATCAGACGCACGTCCTTTAACCCGTAGGCATCTTTACCAGTTTGCGGAGCACTTCACCGCGTTGGCGCAGGCTTCGCATCCACCCGGGTGCGATACACCATGTACGGCGTCTGCCGGCGATCCACGCCACCATTGAATCCGGCCTGCCGATGCAGCTGGTTGGCGGTGAAGTACAGGTAGCCATCCGGCCCCATCGACAAGGTGTCCGGCCACAGGATGCGTGGATCGTGCACCACGGTCGTCCAGCGCCCCTGCGCATCACGGGCATGGATGGCGTTGTGTTCGTAGTCGCTGGCATACAGCCGGCCGTTGGCGTCCATTTCCATGCCATCGGACGCGCCCTTGTCGCCCAGGTCGACCACGGCCGCAGCCAGCGCCGCTTCACTTACCTTGGGGTCGCGCAGCAAGGCGGTAGGCACGCTGTACAGATGGCGACTGGACAACGGGGTATAGAACAGCGTCGCACCATCCGGCGACAACGCAATGCCATCGGCAGCCACGGTAAACGGCTGCGTCGAACCATCCGCGTCACGCAGCCGCATCTGCTGCCCTTCCACGATCGGTACGAATGCCGGGTCCGCCGATGTGGACACATGACCGATCAGGCGCTTGGACGCCGCGCCGGTAGCGAGGTCGATCACGATGATGCCGCCGGTGCCGCTCAGCGACGAGTCGGTCACGTAGGCCACGCCCTCGCGACCGACACGGAAATCGAAGCGCATATCGTTGACGTAGGTGCGCGCATCGATGACGTTGGCCGGGAACACCAGCGTTCTGGCCACAGTATTGGTGGCCAGATCGATCGCCATCAGCTTGGCGCCAACGGCCTGCGGGGCAGAGAACCCGGGCGCGGCGGTATCCAGCACCCACAGCCGGCCCTGGCCATCGGCCACCACACTCTGCACGCTGATGAAGTGTGCTGCCGGGTCGGGATCGTCCTTGCGGTTGATGTGCGCATCCGGATAGGGCACGGCACGGCCATCGCGCCACTCGGCCACGCTGTAGGGCACCTCATCGCCCCAGCGCGGGAAGTTGACGAAGATCCTCCCGGTTTCGGACACCGCCACGCTGGTGGGCATCGCACCTTCGAAACGCGCCACCGGCTCGATGATGCCGATGCTGCGTTCGCTGGGCAGCACAGGCGTGCCTGCCAGCGCCAGCGCGGGGGAACTGGCCAGGGCCAGGACGGCAGCCGCCAGGCGGCGGATACGGCATTTGATCATGGTCGCTCTCGATGCAGGTCCGGGTGCAGCCCCGGCGTGGGTGCATCTTCAGCGGCGCACCTGGCATCGGGTAGACGGTGCAACGGGGAATCAGCTTCACTGCAGGAGTGAAGATTAAAGGAAGATTTATCGCGTTGATCGAAGCAATGATTATCGTCTATCAGTTGCGTGCCTGCCTTGTGGCGAACCCGCTCAACACATCTCAATGGCTGCCAACGCGGTCTCGAACCTGTGCTGGCCTTCTTCACCCCACCAGGGAACGGTCATCACAGCACCCCGCTGCTGCAACTGGTGCAGAAGAAGCAGGAAGGCCTGGACCTCCCGCTCGCCCCACGACGGTCCCATGCGGTAGTCGAGCGTCAACCCATGGCGCATGACGAGCACACCCAGTTCTGGCAGAAGAACGCCGTCGCAGGCGATGTCTGCAAGACTGATATGGAAAGGCTCTACTTCGTCCTGGAGAACACGCCGCGCGTCGCCCGGCCCCATGAACGGCTGACCACGATCTTCCGCACCGAGCCAGAGCTGCACGCTTCCAGAACCCGCGACGCGGGCACCGCAGGCAAACAGATAGGCGAACGCATCAGCCGTCCCGGCGGCTTCACAGCACGTGAGCTCCACTTCCGGGAGCGAACCATCATCGGTGACGAAGTAGCACCGTAACGGCTCCAACACCTCCTGCGGAAGGAACATTGCGACTCCTGGCTGCATTGCTCCTAGTCATCTCCATTTTCACGGGAGTGGGAGGATCGCACAGCGAGCGCCTCGACAGCCACATCTCCAACCGTCTTCGGCACCATCAACAACTCCGCCAACCCACGGTAGATCGGCACACGGCACACCAGCCCGGACACGCCGCGCGCGATCAGCACCGTGGCCAGGATCGGCAGCAGCAGATCACCACTGTCGGGCAGCTCCAGCGAGATCACCGCCGAGGTCAGTGGCGCCTGGGTCACACCGGTCAGGTAGGCACACATGCCCAGCAGCCCGAACGCGCGCGGGTCCACGCCCGGCATCAGCACCGCCAGGTTGTGGCCCAGTCCCGCGCCGACCGCCAGCGCCGGCGAGAACAGGCCGCCGGGAATACCGGCCACGTACGACGCGAGGTTGGCCAACAACTTCATCAACCCGAACTCATGGCCGACCAGCGCCTGCCCCTGCACCAGGCTGCGCGCCTGCTCGTAGCCGGTGCCGAACGCGCCTTCGCCGAAGACCAGGGCGAGCAGTACCACCACCAGGCCGCAGCCTGCGGGCAACAGAACCGGATGCCGCTCAGATCACCAAACGTTCGAGAATGTGGGTCAGCGCCAGCTGAGAACAACCTCGGCCCGGCAAGACACCGTCCTCGCCCGGCGTGCCTACCTCGAATCCTTCCTCAACGTCCTCGTAGTACAGCAGCCCGTCGGGCAGTTGTGCGACCACCCAGACCCGCTCAATCATGCCCAGTCTGTGCAGCCGAACTGCACGGAATGGAACACGCAGGGAATCGAAGATGGCTCGTTGGATAGGTGAGCAATCCTGCAGTTGCCGCGAGATCAGGGTTGCCAATTCTTCCTGGGTGATCGGCTGCCAGCTGTCCGGATGGTCCATCGCAACGCGGCTCGACTGGATGTGCGTGCCTCAAGGTACGCCATGCGCCTCCGGCACCGCCATTTTCCGGATCGGCTTCAGCGTGAGCCCTTCCAGCAGATGGAAGTACGCGTAGCAGCCGGTCCGGTCGTAGTCGCTGTCGCACCGCGTGCCTTCGGCCAACACCAGCGCACTGTGCGGGTTGGCCCTGACGTTGTTGGGGCCGAGTTCTCCTCCATTGAAGATCGCTGCACGGATACGGGAGTTCTCCCCGATCTCAGCGGACGTCGGGGCGGCAGCTCGTGTGTTCACCGTTGCCATCCCAAGGCGAGCCCCAACGCCGTAAACCAATAAATAAAACGAATGGTTGACAGCCTCGGCACACCCACCCACACTGCCGCCCTCGCTCCACTCGTACCCAAGGTCCCGCCATGGCTGCTGCCATCCGCCACGACTGGCAACACGACGAACTGCAGGCGCTGTTCGATCTGCCGTTCCCCGAGCTGCTGTTCCGCGCCGCAGCGGTTCACCGCGAGCACTTCGACCCATCGCAGGTGCAGGTGTCCACGCTGCTGTCGGTGAAGACCGGCGGCTGCCCGGAAGACTGCGCGTACTGCCCGCAGGCGCAGCGCTACAGCACCGGGGTGAACGCGCAGAAGCTGATGGACACCGACGCAGTGCTGGCCAAGGCCCGCCAGGCCAAGGCCGCTGGCGCATCGCGCTTCTGCATGGGTGCCGCGTGGCGATCGCCGAAGGACCGCGACATTCCGAAGGTGGCGGCAATGATCGCCGGGGTGAAGGCGCTGGGCCTGGAGACCTGCGCCACGCTGGGCATGCTCAGTGGCGAGCAGGCGCGTGCGCTGAAGGATGCGGGCCTGGACTACTACAACCACAACCTCGACACCGCGCCGGACTACTACGATTCGATCATCCACACGCGCCAGTACCAGGACCGCCTGGATACACTGGAGCACGTGCGCGATGCTGGCCTGAAGACCTGTTGCGGCGGCATCGTCGGCATGGGCGAGACGCGCGCGCAGCGCGTCGGCCTGCTGCTGGCGCTGGCCACGCTGCCGGCACATCCCGATTCGGTGCCGATCAACAAGTTGGTGCAGGTGGCAGGCACGCCGCTGCATGGCAGTGCCGAACTGGACCCGTTCGAGTTCGTGCGCATGATCGCGGTGGCGCGCATCGCCATGCCGCGCTCGATGGTGCGGCTGTCGGCCGGGCGCGAAGCCATGAGTGACGAACTGCAGGCGCTGTGTTTCCTGGCCGGTGCCAATTCGATCTTCTATGGCGACAAGCTGCTGACCACCGGCAACCCGGAAAGCGAACGCGACCTGGCCCTGTTCGCACGCCTGGGGCTGCAGCCGATGGCGGTGCAGGTGGATGCCGAAGGCCACGACCACGGCGGCACCGTGCACGCCGATATCAGTGCCGATACGCCCGGCTGTGGCTGCGCTCACGCGGCCTGAGACGGGTCGCAAGCAGGCGCCGCGGCAACGCGCTACCCTAGCCGCCCCGTCGACGCATTCAGCCACCATGGCCCGCCCCGACCTGACCGCCCGCCTCCACGCCCAGCGCGCCCTGCGCGATGCCCAAGGCCGTCGCCGCCCGCGACGCACGGTCACCCGTCGTGATGGCGTGCGCCTGGAAGTGGACGGCCAGTGGCTGACCGGTTTCTGCAGCAACGACTACCTTGGCCTGGCCCAGCAGTTCAGCGTGGTCAACGCGCTGCAGGACGCCGCCGCACGCGAAGGCGCTGGCGCCGGTGCCTCGCATCTGGTCTGCGGCCACCACGCGCTGCATGAGGCGCTGGAACGCGAGGTGGCCGAGTGGCTGGGCTACCCGCGTGCGCTGCTGTTCGGCAGTGGCTTCGCCGCCAATCTGGCGGTGCAGCAGGCACTGCTGAGCGAAGAGAACGATGTCTGCGTACAGGACAAGCTCAACCACGCCAGCCTGCTCGATGCGACCCGGTTGGCCGGTGCACGTCTGCGCCGTTATCCGCATGTGGATGCGGAAGGCGCAATGCGTCAGCTCAAGCACGCGCCCGATGGCGCGGCCATGCTGGCCACCGATGGTGTTTTCAGCATGGATGGCGACATCGCACCGCTGCGTGCATTGTCGCTTGTGGCACGCCTGCAGCAGGCGCTGTTCTATGTGGATGATGCGCACGGTGTAGGCGTGGTCGGTGATGGCCGTGGTGCCGTGGCCGCCGCAGGACTGGGCGTGGACGATGTGCCGCTGCAGCTGGTCACGCTGGGCAAGGCATTGGGCGGTTCCGGTGCACTGGTGCTGGGCCGCGACGACCTGATCGAGCATCTGGCCGAAACCGCGCGCCCGTACATCTACACCACCGCCGTGCCACCGGCGATGGCCGCTGCTGCGCTTGAAGCAGTGCGCCTGGCGCGCCGCGACCACTGGCGCCGCACCAAGCTGACCGACCTGATCGCGCTGTTCCGCAGTGAAGCGCGTCGCCATGGCCTGGACCTGATGGCTTCGGAAACGCCGATCCAGCCGCTGCTGTGCGGCGATGACCACACCGCCGTGGCGATGTCCACGGCGCTGGAACAGGCCGGCTGGCTGGTCGGTGCAATCCGCCCGCCGACGGTGCCGGAAGGCAAGGCACGCCTGCGCGTGACACTGTCCGCGCTGCACACGCCGGAGCAGGTGCGGGGCCTGGTCGAGGCCATCGCCAGCGCGCGCGATCGTGTGACCCTGGCCGTGCGTGAAGCCGCGCCACCGCCGCTGCCCGCTTTTGCCTGAGTTCCGTGTCGTTGCCCATGCATATTGAAGTCACCGGCCGTGGGCCGGACCTGGTACTGATCCACGGCTGGGCCCTGCAAGGCGGGGTGTTCGCACCGCTGGTGCAGCGCCTGACGGACCAGTTCACCCTGCATCTGGTCGACCTTCCCGGCCATGGCCACAGCCGCGAGGACACCACGCCGCTGCGCCTGCCGTTCGTGGTCAATGCCATTGCCGCCGCTACACCGCCAGCGGTGTGGTGCGGCTGGTCGCTGGGCGGCCTGTTCGCGCTGCATGCTGCCGCGACGCTGCCGAAGGTGCGCGGGCTGGCGATGATCGCCGCCACGCCGCGCTTCGTGCGAGGCGAAGACTGGCCGCACGCGGTGGAACCGGCGGTGTTCGAGCAGTTCGGCCGCGAGCTGGCGACCGACTTCGGCGGCACGCTGGAACGCTTCCTCGCGCTGGACGTAATGGGCTCGGCACACGCCCGCGAGGAGCTGCGCACCCTGCGCCAGCGCCTGGTCGAGCGCGGTGCGCCCACCGAACGCGCCCTGCTGGAAGGCCTGCGCCTGCTGGAAAGCACCGATCTGCGCGGTGCCCTGCCGAGCCTGGGCAAACCCAGCCTGTGGATCGCCGGCCAGCGAGACCGCCTGGTGTCTCCGGTGGCGATGCAGGCCGCCGCGGCACTGGCCCCGGGCGCGCAGGCGCTGACCATCGCCTACGGCGGCCACGCGCCCTTCCTCGGCCATGCCGACGAGGTCGCCGCGGCCCTGCAACACTTCGTTGCCGGCCTGTCACCGGCCGATGGCGGACAATGAGCCCCTTCCGAATTCCGCAGGACTGACGCATGGATCTGGGTATCAACGGCCGCTGGGCACTGGTCTGCGGCGCAAGCAAAGGGTTGGGCCTGGGCTGCGCGCGTGCGCTGGTGCGCGAGGGCGTCAACGTGGTGATCGTGGCCCGTGGTGAAGGTGCGCTGCAGGTCGCCGCCGAAGAACTGCGTGCCTTGCCCGGCGCCGCTGAGGTACGCGCGGTCGCCGCCGATGTCACCACCGAGGCCGGCCGCACGGCGGTACTGGCCGCCTGCCCGCAGGTGGACATCCTGGTCAACAACGCCGGTGGTCCGCCGCCCGGTGATTTCCGCAATTTCGAACGCGACGACTGGATTGCTGCGCTGGACGCCAACATGCTGGCGCCGATCGCGCTGATCCGCGCCACCGTCGACGCGATGATCGAGCGCGGCTTCGGCCGCATCGTCAACATCACCTCGTCGGCGGTGAAAGCCCCGATCGACATTCTGGCGCTGTCCAACGGCGCGCGCAGTGGCCTGACCGGTTTCGTCGCCGGCCTGTCGCGCCGCACCGTGGCCCACAACGTCACCATCAACAACCTGCTGCCCGGCCAGTTCGACACCGACCGCCTGCGCGCCAACTTCGCCCACAGCGCGGGCAAGGACGGCGATGCTGGCGAAGTGGCCGAGCGCCGCCGCCAGCAGATTCCCGCCGGCCGCTTCGGCACGCCGGACGAGTTCGGCGCCGCCTGCGCCTTCCTGTGCAGTGCGCAGGCCGGTTACCTCACCGGGCAGAACCTGCTGATCGACGGCGGCGCCTACCCCGGTACGTTCTAAGAGACTTTCGCAATGCCGTCCCACTTCGATGCCCGCCACGTCCGCCGCGCGTTCGCGCGTGCCGCCAGCAGCTACGACGCCGCCGCCGCCCTGCAGCGCGAGGTGCAGTCGCGGCTGATCGAATCGCTGGACTACCTGGAGGCACGCAAGCCCGAGGTGGTGCTGGACATCGGCGCGGGTACCGGCCATGCCAGTGCGTTGATGAAGAAGCGCTGGCCGAAGGCGCAGGTGATCGCGCTGGATGTGGCGCTGCCGATGCTGGACCAGGCCAAGCGCCAGGCCGGCTGGTGGAAGCCGTTCCAGCGCCTGTGCGGCGACGCCGCCGCGCTGCCGCTGGCCGACAACAGCGTGGATGTGATCTTCAGCAACCTGTGCCTGCAGTGGGTGGACGACCTGCCGGCGGTGTTCGCCGGCTTCCGTCGCGTGCTCAAGCCCGGGGGCCTGCTGCTGTGCTCGACCTTCGGCCCGGAAACCCTGATCGAACTCAACGAGGCCTTCGCGGCCGCCGATGACCGCCCGCATGTGAGCCGCTTCGCGCAGATCGCCCAGTTCGGCGACGCGCTGATGATGGCCGGCTTCCGCGACCCGGTGCTGGACCGTGATCTGTTCACCCTGACCTACGATGATCTGCCTTCGCTGATGCGCGAACTGCGCGCGATGGGCGCGACCAACGCGCGGGTGGACCGCCGCCACACCCTGACCGGGCGTAGCCGTTTCGCGGCGGCAGCCGCCGCGTACGAGCCGATGCGCCGTGCCGACGGCAAGCTGCCCAGCAGTTGGGAAGTGATCTACGCCCACGCCTGGGCGCCGGACCCGGGCGCACCGATCCGCGAAGGCGGGCATGACGTGGCCTCGGTGCCGGTGTCGGCGATTCCGATCCGCCGCAAGCAGACCTGATCGAACGATCGCGGGTCTGCTTTTGGTAGGTGCCAACCTTGGTTGGCACAACCCATCAGATCGCGGTGCCGCCAGCATCGTGCCGACCAAGGTCGGCACCTACCAAAGGCAGGTATGGGCCAGCACGACAACCCGGGCGATCGCAGTGGCAGCTGCTCAGGTATTGGCCGGCGAACTCAGCGGCGGGCGCACCAGGTCGCGGTGGAAGAAATAGATTTCCTGCACCAGAAAGCGCCAGCTGGTGTGGAAGCTGCGGAAGCGCGTGCTGGGCGTGGACGAGGCCAGCGCATCGATGCCCAGTGCCTTGCTCAGGCGCAGCGCGCGCGCCATGTGCAGCGGATCACTGACGATGATCACCCGGTGCAGGTCGCGCTGGTCCATCAGCCGCTTGGCTTCGACCAGATTCTGCACGGTGTTGCGCGAAGCGGTTTCGATCAGGATCGCATCGTCCGGTACGCCATGCTTCAGCGCATAGCGCCGCGCCACCTGCGATTCGGAGAAGCGCGCACCGGTGCCACCATAACCGCCAGTGAAGATCAGCAGCGGCGCGTACTGGGCTTCGTACAGATCCAGCCCATGCCGGATACGTTCTTCAAACACCGGTGACGGCTTGGCGTCATAGGCCGCCGCACCCAGCACGATGATGGCGTCGGCCTTGGCGGCCTGGTCACGCTCGCCGACCCAGACGATCCAGGCAGTCACGCCCAGCAGCCAGATCACCAGCAGGACAAACAGCCGCCACAGCCAGCCCAACAGGCCGGTGCGAGGCCGATGCCGGTCGCGGCTCATGGCGTCCCCCAGCGCAACGCGGGCAGGTCGACGTTGCCGCCGGACAGCACCAGGCCCACGCGCAGGCCGGCGAAACGTTGCGGCTGTGCCAGCACCGCGGCCAGCACGGTGGCCGAGGACGGCTCGACCACCTGCTTGAGCACCTCCCACAGCAGGCGCATTGCGGCCATCGTTTCGGTGTCATCGACCACGATCACCTCGGCACCGGCCGCGCGCAGCAGTTCGAAATTGGGCGCGCCGATCAGGGTACGCAGGCCATCGCAGATCGTGTCCGGGGTGAACGCGCCCTGGCGCTCGCCAGCAGCCAGCGAGCGCGCGGTGTCGTCGGCACCAGCCGGCTCGGCCAGCACCAGACGGGTCTGCGGGCTGGCGTGCTGCAGCGCCAGCGCAGTACCGCTGGCCAGGCCACCGCCGCCCACCGGCACCACCAGCACATCGAACGGGCCGTCGCTGTGCAGCAGTTCCAGGGCGGCGGTGCCCTGCCCGGCCATCACCGCCGGGTTCGTATAGGGATGCACCAGGGTCGCGCCGGTATCGGCCTGCACCTTGGCGCAGGTGGCCTCACGGTCGGCGATGGTCGGCGGGCAGTGCCAGAGCGTTGCGCCATGGCGGGCAATATTGGCCAGCTTGGCCGCCACCGCACCTTCCGGCACCACCACGTGACAGGGAATGCCACGGGTGCGTGCCGCCAGCGCCAGGGCGGCGCCGTGATTGCCGGAGGAGTGGGTGACCACGCCGGCACTGGCGCGATCGGCCTCCAGCGACCACACCGCGTTGCAGGCACCACGGAACTTGAATGCGCCACCGCGCTGCAGGTGCTCGGCCTTGAACGCCAGCTGCGCACCTGCCAGCGCGTCGAGCGTGCGCGAGCGCAGCACCGGCGTCACGCTGGCATGCGGGGCGATCCTCGCCGCAGCAAGCAGGACGTCATCGGCGCGGGGCAACAGTGAATCGCTCATGACGCAAGATTAACGTATGGCTTCGCGCTGGCGACCGGGACACAGGTCATGCCAGCATGCAGCCCTACGCCTCCATTCATCCTGGCCGGCGGAATTAAGGGCCGATTCAACGCCCGCGCCCGAAGCTGACTGCACACCCGTCCTCTGGGGGGACCCACCATGAAAATGCGCCTGATGCTTGCCGGTGGCCTGTTGCTGGCCCTGACCGGCTGCACCACCTACGACTATGTCGGCGGCGGCCGCAGCGGCAGCTACTACCACGGTGCGCCGTCGGTGGAATACCGCTACCCGGCCGGCTATCCGTACAACTACGGCCCCTACTACGGTGGCTATGGCGGCTACTACGGCGGCTACGGCAACCCGTATTACTCGCGCCCGATCTACCGCCCGCCGCACAACCACCGCCCGCCGCCGCGCCCGGGCAATGGGGGCGAGCACCGTCCGCCGCCGCCGTCGCGACCGTCGTACAACGGGGGTTCGCCGTGGCGGAACATGGACTCGATGCGCCGCCCGCCGCAATCGAACGCCCAGCCGTCGGCGCCCCCGCCGCAGGCCCGTCCGGCGCCGGCACCGAGTGCGCCGAGGATGAACGGTTCCCCCTGGCGCAACATGGATCGTGCGACGCAGCGCACAGTTGAGCGCTGAACCGTCTTGCATTTCACACGGTCTAAGCCGCAATCTACGCGGACAGTGACGGCCCGCGTCACAAAGTGACAAAAACGACACGGGCCGCCGCAAAAAGCTCTACGTCGATATCCGACAGGAACATCTGGATCCCCCCTGTTCCGGCCCTGTCGGATGTCGGCACCTCTGAAGGCAGACGGCCCCGCAGTGCGGGGCCGTTTGTTTTTGAACGGGGTCGCGAGGCCATCCACGCATGGCGTGGATCTGCTGCAGGCATTGCGGGCCCGGGGCGCTGGCATCAATGCCTGCACGCCGTGCGTGCCCAGCACCAGTAGATCCACGCCATGCGTGGATGGGGCCTTTCCCGGCACCCCAAAAAAAACGGTTCTTCTCCCATCTGAGGGGAGAGGCTCACGGCCGACCCGCTAGATTGTGGTTGTCGAGACTACAAACTGGGGCCGGCCGTGGCCAAGCTGGATTGTATGCCGTTGCTGGGATGCTGGGCGGGAT
>NZ_RXLZ01000073.1 GCF_003970865.1 Stenotrophomonas maltophilia
TATTTGTATGCCGATTGTGATATTCAGCGAGTTTTGCATCGTTCACTGTGTATCGGTCTCTTGTAAGGGGGGTGCAAGGAGAAGGCGGCATACGGAGTAGGAGTCCGTCTCGTGGGCTCGGAGATGTTTATAAGGGACAGCGATGACGCAATACTAATGGGAACCGTTCGCGTTTGCTATGTGGCGCGGGGATCGGGATTGTTCGACGGGGCTGGAAAGTGAAACCACGATCATCGGCTGGAGCGCAGAATCGGCCGCGGCTAGCCTGCCAGCAGGCTCAAGGAGATGGACCATGCACGTGCTTCTGGTGATGGTGGGTGGGGTGCTGTTGTTGGGGGTATTCCTGCTGTTCGGGCGGCTGTGGAGCGTAGGCCAGTCCCAGCTGCCCACGGCCCTGATCGCGTTCATCGCCACCTGGCTGCTGGTGGTGGTGGCCAACATGTGGGTGGGCGTGAGCAAGGCCGGCTACGCCGTCCGGGAGGAACTGCCGATCCTGCTGCTGGTGTTTGCCGTGCCGGCGTTGCTGGCTGGTCTGCTGTACTGGCGCCTGGCGCGCTGAAGGACGGCCATGAGCACACGACTGAGACTGCCTGCCCTGCGCCAGCGCGATGGCCACCACGCCCGCGTGACCTACGAAGAGCTGTTCTTTGATCTGGTCTACGTCTTTGCGGTTACCCAGCTCAGCCACCATCTGCTGCATCACCTGGACCTGGTCGGGGTGATGCAGACCCTGGTGCTGTGGTTCGCGGTCTGGCTGGGCTGGCAGTACGCCTGCTGGGTCAGCAACTGGTTCGATCCGGAGGCACCACGCATCCGCAGCCTGCTGTTCGTCACCATGTTGCTGGCGCTGCTGATGTCCTCGTCCATTCCCGAGGCCTTCGCTGAACGCGCCTGGGTCTTCGCGGGCGCGTACGCCACCATGCAGGTCGGGCGCACGGTGTTCGTGCTGCTGGAGGTCGGTCGCAGCCATCCGCTGGCGCCCAACTTCCGCCGCATGCTGGCGTGGGTAAGTGTATCGGCCTGTTTCTGGCTGGCCGGCGCTGCGGCCGAGGGCAATCTGCGGCTGGCACTGTGGGCGATGGCGGTGGCCTGCGAATACATCTCGCCGATGTTCGGCTTCGCGTTCCCGGGCATGGGCCGGTCGCACACCCGCGACTGGACCATCGAAGGCGGGCACCTGGCCGAGCGTTGCCAGTTGTTCGTCATCGTCGCCCTGGGTGAGACGCTGCTGGCCACTGGCGGCGTGCTCAGCGAGGTCGAGCACTGGAGCGGCGATGTGGTCTCGGCGGTGCTGGCCACCTTCGCCGGCACCATCGCCATGTGGTGGCTGTATTTCGGCATCTCCAGCCGCGACGCCACTGCGGCGATCACCCATTCCGAGGACCCCGGTCGGATGGGCGCCAACTTCCACTACGTGCATGCGTTGCTGATCGCCGGCATCATCGCCACCGCGGTGGGCAATGACCTGGTCATGGACCATCCTGGCGCAGCGGTGACCCCGGTCTACGCCACGGTGCTGGTTGCCGGGCCGTTGATCTACCTGCTGGGCAGCGCCTTGTACAAGCGCATTGTGTACGGGCGCGCACCGTATTCGCATCTGATCGGCGCCACGGCGTTGGTCGTGTTGGGCGTGGTCTTGCCGCACACCCATCTGCTGGCCGCTGGCTGGCTGACCAGTGCTGTGCTGCTGGCGGTGGGCTTGATGGATACGCAGTTGAAGCGTCGCCTGCAGCGCGCATGATCCGCACGCGTCGCTGCCGTACTTGCGCGGGCGGGCAATCGGAGTAGCGTTGTCGGCGCCGCCCTTTGAACCGGAAGTAGCGCTCCATGCAGAACCTGCCGCAGTGGTTGATCTGGGCTGGATTGTCTGCCGTGTTCGCAGCGCTGACCGCGCTGTTCGCCAAGGTTGGGGTCAAGGGCGTCGACTCGGACCTGGCCATGGCGATCCGCACCCTGGTGGTGGCCGCGGTGATGCTGCCGCTGGTGGTGATCACCGGCAAATGGTCCAATCCGTTGCTGCTGCCGGGCCGCACCCAGCTGTTCCTGGTGCTGTCGGCATTGGCCACCGGCGCTTCGTGGCTGTTCTACTTCCGCGCGCTGCAGAGTGGTGAGCTGGCCAAGGTTGCAGTGGTCGACAAATTCAGTGTGGTGCTGGTGATCGTGCTGGCCTACCTGCTGCTGGGCGAACGTCCGACCCTGCGGGAGTGGAGCGGCATCGGCCTGGTGCTGGCCGGGGTGATCGTGCTGGCGACGAAGAAGTAGCAGCGTTCAAACCCATCGACGAGGGAGAGCAGGATGCAGGGCGAAGCGCGCGGAACCTTTGAAGTGAACCTGCTGCCGATCAGTGGCAACGAGGGCCCGATCGGGGTGATGTCGATCGACAAGGTCTTCCATGGTGACCTGCAGGGCAGCAGTGTCGGCCAGATGCTGGCCTTCCGCAGCCCGGTGCAGGGCTCGGCGGGCTACGTGGCGATGGAACGGGTGACGGCCACGCTGGCCGGGCGCCAGGGCGGGTTCACCCTGCAGCACAACGGGCTGATGACCCGTGGCACGCCCTTGCTGAGCGTGGTGGTGGTGCCCGATTCGGGCAGTGAAGGACTGCTCGGTCTGAGCGGCACACTGGAGATCACCATCAGTGAAGGCCGCCACGACTACCGGTTGGTCTACGTGCTGCCGGAGCCGGAATAGGCTGCTTGCGGGTTCAAGCGCTGCCCGTCTGCAGGCGGTCATACATCCGCACCAGATCGACAAGGGTGCGCGCACCCATCTTGCGCATCACCTGCGCGCGGCGCACCTTCACCGTGATCTCGCTGACGCCGAGGTCACCGGCGATCTGCTTGTTGAGGCGGCCGCGTACCACGCCGTCAACCACCTCGCGCTCGCCGGCGTTGAGGGTGTCCCAGCGCAGTTGCAGCGCGCCTAGTGCCTCGCCGTCGCGGCGGCGCTGGCGGTCGATCTCGATCCCCTTGTGGATGGCATCCAGCAGTTCCTGGTCGCGGAAGGGTTTTGTCAGGAACTCGATGGCGCCGTCCTTGATCGCGTTGACGCCCATCGCAATGTCGCCGTGGCCGGTGATGAACACCACCGGCAGCTGCAGGCCGTGACTGCCCATCGTGCGATGGAACTCCAGCCCACTCTGGCCGGGCATGCGCACGTCCAGCACCAGGCAGGCCGGCGCATCTTCCAGTTCGTGTTCGAGGAAGGCCTGGGTGGAGGCGAAGGCCCGCACCTGCAGGCCCATCGAGGCCAGCAGGTCTTCCAGTGCCGCCCGCACCGACGGATCGTCGTCGATCACGTAGACGATGGGTGCTGGATCGATGGCAGGGGCAGCGGGCTTACGCATGTTGAACGTTCATGGCGATGGGCAGGTCGAAGACGAAGCATGCACCGCCGCCTGCTGGTCGTTCGGCGCGGATCTGGCCGTCGTTGGCCTCGATCATCGAACGGCTCAGGCTGAGGCCCAGTCCCAGCCCGTGTGACTTGGTGGTCCAGAATGCATCGAAGACGCGTTCGGGATGATCGGCGGGCAGGCCGACACCACGGTCGCGCACGCTGAGGCTGACCCGTTGGCCATCACGCCGGGTCAGCAGGGACAGGCGTCGGTTGGCGGCGGGTATGGCTTCCATTGCATCCACTGCATTGAGGATCAGGTTGCCGATCACCTGCTGCACCTGCACGCGGTCGGCCTGTACCGGAGGAAGGTCGGCGTCCAGCAGCAGCGCCACGGCCACGCCGTGCTGGTCCAGCTCGCTGCGCGACAGCGCCAGCATTTCCTCCACCGCCTGGTTCAGGTCGAAGGCGCGTCGTTCCGGTGCCGCGCCCTGGGTCAGGCCGCGGATGCGGGCGATCACGTCACCGGCGCGGTGCGCGTCGGCCAGGATGCGGGCCACGGTCTGCCGGGCCTTGTCCACGTTCGGCGGGTCCTGTGCCAGCCAGCGCTGGCAGGCTTCGGCGCTGCTGGCGATGGCCGCCAGCGGCTGGTTCACTTCATGCGCGATGGAAGTGGTCAGCTCGCCCACGGTGGAGGCGCGCGCCACCCGCAGCAGGCGGCCCTGTGCTTCCTGCACGGCGGCCTTGGCCGCTTCCATGTTCAGGGCAAGGTAGGTGGTGATGCCGATCACCAGCATGCCGATCACCGAGTTGACCAGGCCGATGCGGTAGGTGCCGAAGCGGGTCAGGAAGAAGCTCAGCCCGGTGAGTGCGATGCAGGCGATGGCCAGGGTGATCAGTCCGCGCGCGCCCAGCACGCGCGACGCCGCAAGAATGACCGCGGCGTAGAAGCAGGCGGCGGCAACCGCGTAATCAGTAACGGTGTCGATCAGGAAGATCGCCGCCATCACGACGATCAGGGCCAGCAGCACCAGCGGGCGGCGGGGCGACAGCGATGGCATCGGGGAAGCTCCCGGGCGTGGGCGGAAAGGATAGCAAAGCGCTGTTCGGTAGATGCCGACCTTGGTCGGCACGAACCAAAACGATGCCTGGTAGTGCCGGCCGCTGGCCGGCAACTGCACGGTGCTTCCGGAGATCACGAGGTTGCCGGCCGGCGGCCGGCACTACCCCAGCGGAGGGTATGGCATCTGAGGGTTTCGTGCCGACCAAGGTCGGCACCTACCAAAGCGTAGTGTGCAGGCTCCTGGTGGATGCACGGTGCGTCCGGGGATCATGAGGTTGCCTGCCAGCGGCCGGCACTACTCCTCCAGGCTGGCGTTCCAGAACCCCTGCAGCACACCGGCCGTGGTCGCCAGCGTTGCCAGCACCGCATCCAGTTCGCCGGCATCGACGGTGGTCGCATACAACACCGCTTCGATTTCCACATCGCGCTCACCGAACGGGCGCTGGTCCACCGCGCGCACCGGGTACTGTGCCTGCTCAAGCAGCAGCAACAGCTGATCCAGTACCTCGGCCTGCTGCTCGCGCTGGCAGACCACGTTGATCGCATAGGTCGCCTCGCTGAACGCTTCCGGCAGCGGCTGCCGCTGGATGCGGTTCACCACCGGCCGCAGCAGGGTGTTGGCTGCCAGCACGAAGATGGCGGCCAGCACCGCTTCCGGCAGCAGTTTGATACCCGCGCAGGCACCCACCGCCGCCGATCCCCACAGGGTGGCAGCGGTGTTCAGGCCGGACACCTGGGCGCCGTCCTTCATGATCGCGCCGGCGCCGAGGAAGCCGACGCCGGAGATCACATACGCAACCACATGCAGCGGTGACGGTGGGCCGCCGTACAGGTCATGGAAGCGCACGGCCAGATCGACGAACACCGCCGCACCCACCGCCACCAGCGTATTGGTACGCAGGCCGGCGGTGCGTTGCCGCAGCTGCCGCTCCAGGCCGATGATGGTGCCCAGCACGAACGCCACCGACAGGCTGATCAGTGAGCTGAGGGTGGCGCCGGCGTTGAACGCCGGCAGGTTCGGATTGATGTCCATTGTGTTTCTCCCTGGACAAAGCGGCGGGCGCCTACTGCCAGCCGTAACGACGGATGTAGAGCTTCTTCAGCGCGGTGGTCAGCACCGCATAGCCGAACAGGATCGCCACCAGGAACGGCCAGTAGCTGGCCGGCAGCGCCTGCAGCTTGAAGTAGCCGGCCAGCGGGCTCATCGGCAGGGCCACGCCAATGGCCATGATCAGGCCGGTCATCAGCAGTAGTGGCGGTGCGGCGATGCTCTGCAGGAACGGCACCTTCGGCGTGCGGATCATGTGCACGATCAGGGTCTGGGTCAGCAGGCCGACCACGAACCAGCCGGACTGGAACAAGCCCTGGTCGGCCGGCGTGCGTGCATCGAACACGTACCACATCAGTGCGAAGCAGCTCAGGTCGAAGATCGAGCTGATCGGCCCGAAGAACACCATGAAGCGGCCGATGTCCGCCGGGTTCCACTTCAGCGGCTTGCGTACCAGCTCCTCGTCCACGTTGTCGAACGGAATGGCGATCTGCGAGATGTCGTACAGCAGGTTCTGCACCAGCAGCTGCAGCGGCAGCATCGGCAGGAACGGCAGGAAGGCCGAGGCCACCAGCACCGAGAACACATTGCCGAAGTTGGAGCTGGCGGTCATGCGGATGTACTTCAACATGTTGTTGAACGTGCGCCGGCCCTGGATGACGCCTTCCTCCAGCACCATCAGGTTCTTTTCCAGCAGGATGATGTCGGCGGCCTCCTTGGCGATGTCCACCGCACTGTCCACGCTGATGCCGATATCGGCCGCGCGCAACGCCGGTGCATCGTTGATGCCGTCGCCGAGGAAGCCGACCACCTTGCCCTGCGCGCGCAGCTCGCGCACCAGGCGCTCCTTGTGCAGCGGCGTCAGCCGGGCGAACACGCGGTGGTGGTGCAGCGCCCGCGACAGCGCGCCGTCATCCATGCGTTCGATCTGCGGTCCGGTCAGGATGGTGTCGGCGTCCAGCCCCACCTGTGCGCAGACACGGGCGGTCACCAGTTCGTTGTCACCGGTGAAGACCTTCACCTCCACGCCATGTGCAGCCAGCGCCTGCAACGCCTGCGCAGCCGATTCCTTCGGCGGGTCCAGGAAGGCCACGTAGCCGACCAGGGTCAGGCCGCACTCGTCGGCCTGCGAGTAGGTGGTCTGGCTGGCGGCGGTCTCCTTCATCGCCACCGCCACCACGCGCAGGCCCTGTTCGTTCAGTTCCTCGGTGGTCTGCCGCACGCGGGCCAGGCGGTGCTCGTCCAGTGGCATGTCCTGGCCGTTCTCGCGCACGGTGCTGCACACCGCCAGCATTTCTTCCACTGCCCCCTTGCAGATCAGCTCATGGTGGTCCTCGCGCTCGGAGACCACCACCGACATGCGGCGGCGCTCGAAATCGAATGGAATCTCGTCCACCTTGTGGTAGTCCTGCGACAGCCGCAGCGAGCTCTGCAGTTCAACGTGCTCCAGTACCGCACGATCCAGCAGGTTGATCAGGCCGGTCTGGAAGTGGCTGTTGAGATAGGCGAACTTCAGCACGTCTTCCGAATCGTGACCGAATACATCGGTGTGGCGCTCCAGCGCGATCTTGTCCTGGGTGAGCGTGCCGGTCTTGTCGGTGCACAGCACCTCCATGGCGCCGAAGTTCTGGATCGCATCCAGGCGCTTGACGATCACCTTGCGCCGCGACAGCAGCACCGCACCCTTGGCCAGGGTGGAGGTGACGATCATCGGCAGCATTTCCGGCGTCAAGCCTACCGCCACCGACAGCGCGAACAGGAACGCCTCGGTCCAGTCACCCTTGGTCCAACCGTTGATCAGCAGCACGAACGGCACCATCACCAGCGCGAAGCGGATCAGCAGCCAGCTGACACTGTTGACGCCTGCCTGGAACGCGGTCGGCGCACGGTCGGTGGCGGTGCTGCGCTGGGCCAGCGTGCCGAAGTAGGTGCGGTTGCCGGTGGCCAGCACAACAGCCGTGGCCGTGCCGGACACCACATTGGTGCCCATGAACAGCAGGTTGTGTTGTTCCAGCAGGCCGGCCAGGCCGTCGCCCGGGTGCGCGAACTTCTCTACCGGCAGCGATTCGCCGGTCATCGCGGCCTGGGCGACGAACAGGTCCTTGGCGGTCAGCACGCGGCAATCGGCCGGAATCATGTCGCCGGCCGACAGCACGATGTGGTCGCCGGGCACCAGCTCGCGGATCGGCAGGTCCAGCAGGCGTGCCGGGCGGCGGCTGTGCAGGTGCGCACCGAAGTACTGGTCGGCCACATCCGCAGCTTCGGTGCCGGGATTGCGGCGCAGCACGCGCGCGGTATTGCCGACCAGTGCCTTCAGCCGCTCGGCGGCGCGGTTCGAGCGACCTTCCTGCACGAAGCGGATCAGCGTGGACAGCAGCACCATCGCCCCGATCACCACGGTGGCCTTGATGTCCTCGGTCAGCCAGGACACCGCCGCCAGCACGGTCAGCAGCAGGTTGAACGGATTGCGGTAGCACTGCCACAGGTGGCGCCACCACGGCAGTGGCTTTTCGTGATCCACCTCGTTGGGGCCGAGCGTGGCCAGCCGCTCCTCGGCCTCGTGCGGGCTGAGGCCATCGGCATGCGATTCCAGCGTGGCCAGCAGCTCGGCTTCCTCCTGCTGGGCGAGGGTGACCAGGCCGGTGGTGAGCGCGAACGGCGCCGCTTCGGCGCTGCCCGGGCCGAACCCGGCTTCGGGCATCGCACGGCGGCGGAACAGGTTGCCTGCGCGACGGCTGCGCAGGAAGGCATTGAACCAGGCGTTGAGCAGGCTCATGGGACTCTCCTCGAATGTCAGAGCCGGCCGCGGCCGGAACACGAACGGAACAGTTGGAACAGATCAGGCGTGGCGCATCGCCAGCACCGCCGGTGACCACGGCTGCATGTGCAGGCGCTGGCTGCCGCCGATGCACAGCGGCTTCATCGCATCACGCAGTGGATAGGGCAGGTGGCGCAGCACATTGATGCGCTCGCTGATCGGCAGCAGCGACAGTGCGTCGGCCACCACGCGTGGCGAACCGAGTGACAGCGAACGGGCAAACGTGACCGGGCCGTGCTGCAGCAGCTGGCTGCGCAGTGCGGCAACATCGCGCTCGCCGATCAGGCGGCGCAGGGTGATGTAGAGGATCTTGTAGGACATGGGGGCGATCTCCAGGCAGGCGGCGCCTGGCGATCCCCCGTCACCCAGGCAGGCAGGGACCGGCGGGCAGGCGCCAGGAACAGGCAACAGCGGTCATCCGGGGCGCGGTGCGCCCGGCAGGGTCGGGGTCCATCTGCGTCTCCATGAGGGGAGGGGGCCGACCAGGATTGCCCTGGCCAGTGGCGCTATTGTCCGCCCCTGAATGGGGCAGTCCTAGAGGCCCGTGGGTTAGCCCGGCTATACCTTGGTATAGCCGGGCATGCGCAGCGCCAATCGAGGGTCCAGTGATGGATCAATGCGAAGCGCTGGTCTGCTTGCACACGTCGTACTCGCCACGGGTCAACGTCTTGTCACGGTCGGTATCGCAGGCATGCAGGCGTTCGGCCCAGTCCGGCGCCACGGCATCCACCTCGGCCAGGGTGACGATGCCATCCTTGTCCTTGTCCAACGATTCGTAGGCAGGGATGAGCCTTACTTCGGTCACGTCCTCGGCGGCCGTTGCCTTGCTGGCCTCCTGGGTCTTGGAACAGGCGCCCAGCAGCAGACCCGCACACAGCGAGAGAGCGATGGGAAGGCAGCGATAACCGGTCATGGCGTGCTCCTGGGGAAAGGGCGAACCACCGGTGCGGTGGCCACGGCCGGATCTTCTGCGCGGGGCTGTAAGCGGGCTGCGAAGAATGGGGCCTGTGGACCGTTGCCAGTGGGCCGCCATTCACCGGGCCGCGCAGCAGCGATTGCGCGGAGCCGACTCTACCCTCGAACGGTGGGATGCCGGCCAGCGGCCGGCGCTACCCATCTGCTCAGAAGCGGTCGGCAAAGGCGTCCGTGGCCCGCACCAGCGCATCGACCGTGGCTGGCTCGTTGGCGCTGTGGCCGGAGGTCACCATCTCCAGCCGCGCTTCCGGCCAGGCCTTGGCCAGGTCCCACGCGCTGCGCGGCGGGCAGATGATGTCGTAGCGACCCTGCACGATCACGCCGGGCAGGTGGCGGATGCGATCGATATCGCGCAGCAACTGGTCCTGTTCCAGGAAGATGCCGTTGCGGAAGTAGTGCGCTTCAATACGGGCCTTCGCCAGCGTATCCAGCGGGTCGTCGGTGGATTCGGCATCCACGTCGTGCTGCAGGGTGGCGGCGTTGTCTTCCCAGCCCAGCCAGGCCTGCGCGGCTTCGATGCGGGTCGCTTCATCCGGGCCATCCATGCGCGTCCAGTAGGCCGCAATCATGTCGCCACGTTCGGCGTGCGGAATGTAGGCCTCATAGCGGTCCCAGCGCTCCGGGAAGATCCAGCGCGCACCACCATGGGCCTCGGCGAACCAGCGGTTCTCCATTTCGCGGCCGAGGAACACGCCACGCACGATCAAGCCGGTGGCGCGCTCGGGATGTGCCTGCGCGTAGGCCAGTGACAGGGTCGAACCCCAGGAGCCGCCATAGACCAGCCAGCGCTCGATGCCCAGGTGCTCACGCACCTTCTCGATGTCGGCCACAAGGTCCTGCGTGGTGTTGTCGCGCAGTTCGCCGAACGGCGTGGAGCGGCCGCTGCCGCGCTGGTCGATCAGCACGATGCGGTAGCGCGCCGGGTCGAAGAAGCGGCGATGGGTCGGTGAGATGCCGGCGCCAGGGCCGCCATGCAGGTACACCACCGGAATGCCCTCTGGCGTGCCGCACTCTTCGATGTGCAGCGTGTGCAGATCGCTCACCTTCAGGGTGAACTCGCGGTAGGGCTCGATGGCGGGGTACAGGGTGCGCATGGCGGGGCCTCACAAGCAGGGGCGGCCAGCATACCCCCACCCGTGGCACCCGGCGGCGCTGGTTGCCTGCCCGGTGATGGAAATGCGCTTGCCGATGCGCATAAGCTTCGATGATGCAAGCGACCCCGACACGGATGTTCACCTTCGATCCCGGCCTCAGCAGCGGCGCGCGCGAGCTGCTGAAGTGGATCGCGCTGCTGGCCATGACCGGCGATCACGTGGCCAAGGTGGTGTTCGGCGGCTACGTACCGGTGGTGAGTGAACTGGGCCGCATCGCCTTCCCGTTGTTCGCGCTGGTGATGGCCTGCAACCTGGCCCAGCCCGGCGCCGACCTGCGCAAGTCGATGCGCCGACTGGCCTTATGGGGCGTGATCGCGCAGCCGTTGCATGCACTGGCGTTCGGTTCCTGGCTGCCGCTCAACATCCTGCTCACCTTTGCTTTGGCTGCAGTGGCCGTGCATGCGCTGGCGAACAATCGGCCGGTGCAGCTGTTGCTTGCCGCCGGCGTGTTGCCGATGTTCGTGGATTACCAATGGGCCGGTGTGGGCTGCGTGCTGCTGGCCTGGATCGCGTTCCGGCATCGGGCGTGGTGGCTGTTGCTGGTTGGGCTTGCAGCGGTGTGCTGGGCCAACCACAACGGCTGGGCGCTGCTGGCCATTCCGGTGGTGCTGCTGGCGGCGTGGGTGCAATGGCGACTGCCGCGCTGGCGCTGGATGTTCTATGGGTACTACGTGGGACATCTGCTGGTGTTGGCGGTGGTGGCGCGCGTGCTTTCGTGATCAATGCATGCGTGATCGTGCCTTGCGCCGGTAGATCCACGCCAGGCGTGACAGTTCCCGGTAGATCCACGCCAGGCGTGGATCCCGTTGACAGTTTTTCGCCCGGCTCAGAAATCCATCGTGGCCGACAACAGCACCGTCCTCGGCGCCCCCAGCGCCAGGCTCGACAACAACGGCATGCCCCAATACGCCTTGTTGGTCACGTTGTTCACCGTGGCACGAAGTGCAAGCGGCCGTCCTGCGAGTGCCGTGCTGTAGCGCGCGCCCACGTCGAACAGGGTGCGCCCCGGCACCGACAGGCGGTTGTCCGCACTGATGTACTGCTTCGACATCGCGGTGGCATTGCCGGTCAAGGTGAGGCCCTGCAAGGTCGGCACATCCCATTCCACACCCAGCTTGGCCTGCCGCTGCGCCACGGCGGTGGCGATGCGTCCCTCATTCACGCCACCGGCCGTGCGGGTCAGTTTCGGCTGTACGTAGGCCACGCCACCCAACAGGCGCACGCCATCCAGCGGCGCACCGAAGAAGCCCCATTCCAAGCCGCGGTTCCGCTGTTCGCCACCAAACGAGAAGATATTCGTGACCGGGTCGGTGTAGCTGCTCGGTCGCTTGATCTCGTACACGCTGAAGGTGTGCGCGAAGCTGCCCAGGTCCAGCTTCAGGCCCAGCTCCTTCTGCTTGGTGCGGAACGGTGCGAACACATCGCCGGCGTTGGCGGCGGTCATCGGCGCGGTGGCGCCCTGGCTGAGGCCTTCGATGTAGTTGGTGTAGAGGGAGATCGTGTCGGTGGCTTTCACCAGTAGGGCCGCTGCCGGCGTGGTGGCGCTCTCGTCGTAGCGTGAGGTGCGTGCACCCGTGGCCACGTTGAAGGTTTCGCTGACCACCTGCTGGCGACGCACGCCCAGCGTCAACTGCACGCGGTCATCGGCGAAGGAGAGGGTGTCGGCGAAGCCGAGGCTGTCCAGCTTCAGCTCGGTATGCGAGATGTGCGGTGCCACGAACGGGGCCGCCGGGCCCCACACCGGGTTGTACAGGTTGGTGGTCCAGTCCCAGCCGGGCACGCTGCGGCGGCCGTAGTCGTTCTGGGTGTGCTGGTAATGGGTGACGTTGGCGGCCCACTGGTGGCCGATGCTCCCGGTGTGGAACGAGCCGCGCAGGCCGGCATCTGCGGATTGCTTCTTGATATCGAACGCGAGCTGGCCGATCACCGTGCTGAAGTCGCCGGCCGGATTGAGGATCTGCGCGCTGATCGAACCGTTGTAGCGGTAGTCGGTCTTGCTGGTGCCGTAAGCCAGGTAGGCCATCAGGCTATCGTTGATATCCAGTTCGCCGCGCAGCATCGCGCCCTTGTCCTGGCTGTCCACGTAGGCCCAGTCCGGGTTGATCAGCGTATCGCCACGCGGCGGCCGCGGAATGGCCACGCCCGGTGCCAGGCCGACGCCACGTGCCGGGCCGTCAACACGGTCATCGGCGCTGTAAAGATCGGCCGACAGCCGCGCATGTTCGCCGCGCCAGTCCAGTGCCAGTGCGCCGAGCTGTACCTTCTTGCGCTGCTTGCCCACGGCACCATCACCGTCACGGTACGCGCCGTTGAAGCGGATGCCGAACTGCTTGTCGGCGCCCAGGCGACGGCCCATGTCCACATGGGTACCGAACTGCGCATCGGAGGCAAAGTTGGCACTGACCCGCAGCAGCGGTTGATCGCCGGCACGCTTGGGGACCAGGTTGACGCTGCCACCGACCGAACCACCCGGCGGCATGCCGTTGAGCAGCGCGGACGGCCCCTTCAGCACCTCGATGCGTTCGAACATCTCCGGCGAGGTGCGGTAGTACGGCGCCATGCCGCTGAGGCCATTGAAGGTGGTGTCGCTGGTGTTGGAGGCGAAGCCGCGGATCGCGTAGTTCTCGCTCCACGAACCGGTGACGCCATTGCTGAACACCGTGGGGTCGGTGGCGGCGATGACGTCGGTCAGGTCCTTGGCCTGGCGATCGCGGATGAAGGACTCGGTGTAGCTGACCGTGCTGAACGGCGTGTCCATGAAGTCCTTGTCGCCAAGCAGGCCGACACGGCTGCCGGCGGCCACTTGCCCGCCCGCATAGTCTGCAGTGACCCGGCGCTGGCCCTGCACCTGCACCGAGGGCAGGGTGGACGGTGCGGTGTCGGCCAGCGCGGTAAACGAGGCCAGCAGCCCCAGCGCGAGGGCGGACATCCGGTAGCGCAGGGGCATGCCCGGCGGATGCATCAGGCCGGAGGATGCGGCGGCAGCACGATGCTGTGCAGAAGTGAAGTTGTAAACGGTCATGCCAGAGTCCTGTGAATCGCAGGCGCGAGCGCGCCTGGCGCGCTGCCGACGGCAAGCACGGGGAGAGGGCGCAGCGCAGGGTTGTTGGCTGGGTGGGGACCTGGCGGGAGGTGAGCCATGGGCTCGATTACGGGCAGCGTGCTGGATGCATTCCGAATTAGTTGAGTAAATTAAACTAAATCAATCGAAGCGGACAAGAGGGTCCCTTTGCTGGCACCCTCACTACCGTATGAACATGCACCCCGATCCAACGGCGCCGACCCGTGGCCGCCCGCCCACCATCACCCCGGAGCGCCTGGCCGACATCGGCATCCGCCTGGGCCTGCCCAACCTGACCATGGCCAACGTGGCCGCCGAACTGGCGGTGACCCAGGCGGCGCTGTACAAGCGCGTGGCGAATCTGGAGGCGTTGAAGCGCCTGGTGGCGGAGGCGGTGTTCCAACGCTGGCAGATTCCACGCGCGTCGGCCGATGCGCCGGGCAGCCTGGAGGCCTACCTGATGGGGTTCGTGCAGTCACTGTGCGAGGTGGTGAAGGCGCATCCCGGGCTGCCGCCGTACCTGCTGCGGCGCACGGTGGCGACCGCGCCGATGCTGGAAAAGATCGCCTCGCACCAGGCGCACGTGGCCGAGGTGTTCGGCCTGCCGGTGGACAAGGCGCGCTGGCTGCTGGCCACGATCGCGTTCTATTGCATCGCCGGCGCCGACACGATCTACGCGATTGCGGACGACGAAGAAGGGCAGGTGATCACCGAGTTCAAGCAGGGCATGCGGGCGCTGGTGATCGGTTCGCTGGAGGTATCGCGGCTTCGGTAGATCCACGCCATGCGTGGATGATCCTGGCCGTTCACCATGACGCCAGCCAGGCATGGCCTGGCTCTACTGGACTGATCGTGTAGTGTCGAGAATACAATGCGGCCATGCCTGCCACGCCTACTCTCGATGATCTTCGCCGCTACGCGGTGGCGCGCACCCTGTTCAAGCCGACCACTCTGCTGACAGCGATACGGCGGCTGGGCTTCGTGCAGGCCGACCCGATCAGGGCACCGGCACGCGCACAGGACCTGACCCTGCGCCACCGGGTGAAGGACTACCGCGCCGGTGACCTGGAGCGCCGCTATACCCGTCTGCCGGTGGAAGAGGATTGCCTGGTGAACTACGGCTTCCTGCCGCGCGAGCATCTGGCACTGATGCACCCGCGTGTGTCAAAACGCGAGTGGGACACTGAGACCCATCGCCGCGCCGCCGACGTGCTGGCCTTCGTGCGCGAACGCGGCAGCGCGCACCCACGTGAGGTCGACCAGGCGTTCGCGCATGGCCGGGTGACCAACTACTGGGGCGGCACCAGCAATGCCAGCACCCATCTGCTGGACGGCATGCACTACCGCGGCCTGTTGCGGGTGCAGCGGCGCGATAGCGGCACGCGCATCTACGCGGTGGCCGATCACCCCGAGGCCGACGCCAGCGAGCAGGCGCAGATCGAACGCGCCGCTGCCCTGATCGATCTGGTGGTGCGCAAGTACGCACCGCTGCCCTCGGCCAGCCTGACCTATCTGGTGCGCCTGCTGGGCTATGGCGCGCCGCATCTGGCCGAGCAGACCCGGCAGGCATTGGCGTTGGCCAAGCAGGAGCTGGCCAGCTGCACGCTGGAGGGCACCACCTGGTTCTGGCCGGCGGACGAGAATCCGCGTTCGCGCCGGCATGGGCCGGACGAGCACGTGCGCCTGCTGGCGCCGTTCGATCCGGTGGTGTGGGACCGTCGCCGCTTCGAGCTGCTGTGGGATTGGGTCTACAAGTTCGAGGCCTACACGCCTGCGCCGAAGCGCCAGTACGGCTACTACGCACTGCCGGTGCTGTGGCACGACCAGGTGGTGGGCTGGGCCAATCTCAGCGTGCACGACGGTGAGTTGGTGTCGAACGTGGGTTATGCCGGCAAGTCACTAGCCCGCGACAAGGTATTTCGTGGCGCATTGGACGACGAGCTGCAGCGCATGGCGGAATTCCTGTAGCGTCGAGCGGCGCATTGGTACCTGTCGGTCAAGGTAGTCGCCAACCTTGGTTGGCGCTGGCTTCCACCGATGCCCACCAAGGTGGGCATCTACCAAAGCAACGCCGCTCAGGCCTGGTAGTCGCAAACCTTGGTTGGCGCTGGCTTCCGTCGGTGCCCACCAAGGTGGGCGTCTACCGAGGCCGAAGCCGCCGATGGCTTGCCGCCATGTTGATCATCACGCACGGGCATTCGCGCTCCAGCCAACGCGTTAGTGCGCTTGCACCGTGCTAGCGTCCATGGACTGGAGGTCACGATGACGATCAAGGCATTCTGGGACGATCCCTATCGGCTGCGCCATGAGGCGCGGGTCAGTGCTGCCTTGGGTGATGAGGTCTGGCTGGACGAGACCATCTTCTTCGCGTTCTCCGGCGGCCAGGAAAGCGACGCCGGCTCCATCGGCGGCCATCCGGTGCTGGAGGCGCGCAAGGATGGACTGGACATCGCCTATCGATTGCCCGGTGGGCACGGCCTGCGGGTAGGCGATGCGGTCATGGTCGAGATTGATGGCCTGCGCCGCTATGGCCTGATGCGCCACCATTTCGCGGCGGAAATGATCCTGCAGCTGATGTATGCGCTGGAGCCGGGCATCGACAAGGTCGGTGCACATATCGGCGCGGCCAAGGCCCGCATCGATTTTGCGCGGGAAGGCAGCATCGGGACGCTGTTTGATGCGCTGCAGGACCAGTCCGCAGCGCTGGTCGCTGCCGACCTGCCGATCATTACCGCGTTCTCTGATGAGGCCAATCACCGCCGTTTCTGGCAGGTGGAGGGCTTCGCGAAGATGGGCTGTGGCGGCACCCATCCACGCCGTACCGGGGAGATCGGCACGCTCTCGCTGAAGCGGAAGAACCAGGGCAAGGGCGTGGAGCGCATCGAGATCACCCTGGACGCCCGGCCGTTCCCTCCATCGCGCGGTACGTTGCCCGGGTAGCCGCCAACCTTGGTCGGCACCGCACAGTGTTGGTGCCCACCAAGGTGGGCAGCTACCGATTCAGCCGCCCATGCGCCACCATCGCCAGCACGACCACGCCAGCGGCGACGCTGGTGTGACCGGACAGCGCGGCCAGGCCAAAACCCACACCCAACCCGCGCATGGCAAACACGGAGGTGAACACCAGCAGTGCCCAACCAATGGCGCGCAGTTGCTGGACGGCCTGCATGCTCAGTACGCGACGCAGCACATCGCGCTGATGGCGCTCCATCGTCAGTGCCAGGCAACCGAACGCGGCCAATGACAGCACGAACAGGATGACGTGGATCATGCGCTGGCCCCCGGTGCTGCAGTGCGTGTTGCAGCAGGCGCGCATGCGCGCTTCACCTTCGGCGCGTGCTTCCAGGTGCGCCACGCCAGCACTGCATGCAGGACGGCCAGTGCCAGCAGGGTCAGGTCGGTACCGGCAAATGCCCAATCGCCTGCGGCCACAGTGCGCCACAACGGATGTGCCGTCGTCATCGCCGTCAGCAAAGGCAGCAGCGCGAGCATCAACGCACCCAGCGTGAACTGTTCGATCCACGCACGCTTGGCTGTGCGCAGCGTGGCGTGCACGAACATGGCCGCCCAGGCCAGGAAGAACACATGCACCTCCCACGCCGCGCGTGCATCCATGGCGGTCGGCAGCAGCCGGTTCGCCCACAGATAGGCCGCCATCGCCACCGACAGGCCAGCCACAGTGGCGATGTTGAGCCGCTCCACCAGCCGGAAGCCGAAGTAGGGTCGCTGCGGATCGGGCAGCTGCGCGCGGCGCTTCACCGTCCACAGCACCAGCCCGGTGCCGACCATGGCGGTACCGGCGAGGCTGACGACGAAGTACAGCCAGCGCAGCGTGGCGTCGGCAAAGCGCCCCAGATGCAGGCCATACAGCACGCCCTGGGTATCAGCGGCGACGCCCGAGTGCTCCTTGATCTGCAGCAGCTGGCCGCCGCTGCCATCGAACAGCAGGTAGTTCGGCGTGGTCGAAACGCGGCTGGACTGCGCACGCACCACGGCCACGCGTGCGTTCTCGTCGCCGGGATTCTGCACCTGCACGCTGCCAACCGCGCCGGCTCCCCAACGCTGTTCGGCCTGCCGCACCAGTGCGCCGATGTCAGCAAGTGGAGCGGCTTGCCCCGCGGGCTTCTGCGGCGGCAGGAACAGCCGCATCTCGCTGACCACCTCCGCCTGCTGGCGCTTGTCCGGCAGTTTGGCCAGTCCCCACGGCATGTACAGCACCGCCAGCATCACCAGGCCGCTCCAGGTGATCATGAAATGGAAGGGCAGGCCGAGCACCGACAGCGCCGCGTGACCATCCAGCCACGAGCGCTGGCCCTTGCCCCAGCGGAAGGTGAAGAAGTCAGTGAAGATCTTTTTGTGGGTGATCACGCCGCTGACGATGGCCACCAGCATGAACATCGCGCAGACGCCGACGATCCAGCGACCCCACATCGCTGGCATGTAGTGCAGGTTGAAGTGGAACGCATAGAAGAAGTCGCCACCGCCGGTATCCCGCGCCTGCAGGGGCGCACCCGTGCTGGCATCGAACAGGCCGGAATCGAAACCATGCCGGCCGCGCCCACCCGGGCTGGCCCACATCGCCGACACCCAGGGCATGCGCGTACTTGGCAGGCTCAGGTTGATCTGGCTGGCTGCCGGTGTCTCGGCAATGATGCTGGAGACCGTGCGCTGCGCGACCATCGCCGCCTCCGGCAACGCGGAGGGCGTGGTGATTTCAGGGCGTGTGTAGCGCGAGAGCTCGTCGCGGAAGTAGCTCGCGGTGCCGGTGAGGAACATCGCATACAGGATCCAGCCTGCGAGCAGGCCGACCCAGATATGCAGGTCGGACATGGTCTGGCGGATGCCGCGTGGCTTCGCGGTGCGATCGACCTTGCTCATGCAGCGCCTCCGTTGCCGACCGTTTGCGCGACCAGCCACAGTGGCAGGGCGATTACGATCAACCCGATCCATGCGCGCCACGCCGAGCGCACCGCGAACACCCAGACCACGGCGCCGGCATACAGCAGGAAGCTGGCCAGCATGCCGGTGAACACGGCTTGGCGGCCATCGATGGGCAGCGCCAGTGCCGCGATGCTGCACAGTGCGGCCAGCACATAGCCGCCGAACAACGCGGCGATGATGCGTGAGACCAGGGGTAGCCAGGCCAGCACGGAAGCGGTACGGGAAACGGTCAAGGCACTTCTCCGGGGCACCACGCGCCATGGCGTGGTGCCCGTGAAACGAGGATCAGAAATCGACGGTGGCCGACAGCACGGCGGTGCGTGGCGTGCCCAGCCCGGAGCCGAGGCTGCCGGCCCAGTACGCCTTGTTGGTCAGGTTCTGCACGATGGCGCGCAGTACCAGCGGATGGCCGGCCGCCTGCGTTGCATAGCGGGCACCGAGATCGAACACGGTGCGGCCTGCCACCCACTGGCTGTTGTCTGCATTGATGTAGCCCTTGGACAGGCTGACCGCGTTGCCGGTGAGGGTGAGGCCGGCAACGGCCGGCACGTCCCATTCGACGCCGAGCTTGCCCTGCCATTGCGGTGTGGCCGTCGCCAGCCGGCCTTCGTTGATGCCGCCCTGGGTGCGGGTCAGCTTCGGCTGCAGCCAGCCGATGCCGCCCAGCACGCGCAGCTGTTCGGTGGCCTGGCCGAACACGGTCCATTCCACGCCGCGGTTGCGCTGCTGGCCGCCGAACGAGAACACATTGGTGGCCGGGTCGGTATAGGAGCTCGGCTTTTCGATCTCGTACACGCTCAATGCGCTGGCCAGGCGGCCGAAGTCGAACTTGGCACCCACCTCGCGCTGGCGCGTCTTGTACGGCGGGAACACGTCGCCCGCGTTGGCGGCGGTGGCAGGGGCGGTGCTGCCCTGGCTCAGGCCTTCAATGTAGTTGGCGTACACCGACAGGCGATCGCTGGCCTTGAACAGCAGTGCACCGGCCGGGGTGTTGGCGCTGGCGTCGTAGCGTGCGGTGCGCTTGCCGGTGCTGCCATCGAAGGTGTCGCTGAGCACGGTCTGGTGGCGGATGCCCACGGTCAGCTGCACGCGGTCGTCGATGAAGGACAGCGTGTCGGCGATGCCGAAGCTGGTGGTACGCACTTCCGCGGTCTTCGGCAGCGACTCATCACTGAAGCTGCGATCGATGGCCGGGCCCCACTGTGGGTCGTACAGGTTGGTCACCCAGTCGCGGGCCAGCAGATTGCGCTTGAAGCCGAATTTCTGGTCGTGCTGGTACCAGGCGGCACTGATCGCCAGTGCGTGATCGACCGCGCCTGTGCGGAAGCGCGCCGAGAGGCCGGCTTCGGCAGTGTCCTTGCTGTAGATGAAGCGCTGGTGGGCGAAGTTGTTGCGGAAATCGCC
Organism: Stenotrophomonas maltophilia; assembly: GCF_003970865.1. GTDB lineage: Bacteria > Pseudomonadota > Gammaproteobacteria > Xanthomonadales > Xanthomonadaceae > Stenotrophomonas > Stenotrophomonas maltophilia_AR. The sequence continues at coordinate 19,795 of NZ_RXLZ01000073.1, forward strand.
GGCGGTGTTGGTGATCAGCGTGGTGGCACTGGCGATGGAATCGAAATCGGTATGGCCGTGGCCGTAGCTGGCGTGAGCCTGCAGGTGGTCATTGATGTCGAACGACCAGCGCAGCGCGGCGGCCGAGTCCTTGACGTTGCTGAAGGTCCAATCCGGCGCGAACAGGGTGCTGGCCTTCGGCGGGCGGGGCACGGCCAGGCCGGGTGCCAGCGAAACGCCACGATTGAGGCCATCCACGTGGTCACGGCTGCTGAACAGGTCCAGCGAGACCTGCGAGCGTTCACTCCGCCAGTCCAGTCCCAGCGATGCCAGTTGCGCCTTGTGCTGCTGGTGGTCGGTGGCGGTGTCGCCATCCCGATGCACGGCATTGAGGCGCACGCCGAACTGCTGTTGCGCGCCGAAGCGACGGCCCACATCCAGATGGCCGCCGAACTGTGCGTCGCTGCTGTAGCTGGCCGTGAAGCGGGCCAACGGCGCATCACCTGCGCGCTTGGGCACCAGGTTCACCGCGCCGCCCACCGAACCGCCCGGTGGCATGCCGTTGAGCAGCGCGGACGGGCCCTTCAGTACCTCGATGCTCTCGGCCAGTTCCGGGGTGACGCGGTAGTAGGGGATCAGGCCGTACAGGCCGCCGAATCCGATATCCGACGAGGCGACACTGAAGCCACGGATGTTGAAGTAGTCGGTTATGCCGCCACTGGAGCCGCTGTTGTAGACGCTGGGGTCGGTCAGCGCGATCACCCGTACCAGATCTGGTGCCTGGATGTTCTCGATGAACCCGGCGGTGTAGCGGGTGGTGTTGAACGGGGTGTCCATGAAGTCGAGCTCGCCGAGCAGGCCGACGCCACTGCCGCGGGCGACCTGGCCGCCGGCATAGGCATCGGTAGGCGCGTTCTTGTCGGCGCGTACGTTCACCGTAGGCAGCTGGCGGGCGCTGTCGGGCGCGTCGTCGGCGTGGGCGGCGGTGGCGATCAGCAGGGTGGGCAACAACGCTGCACGTGCGGCCAGGGACAACGCGGAGCGGCGTGGGAGGGGCAGGGTTCGGGCGGGGAAGGGCATGACAGTTCTCGTCGTGGTGGGTCGTGCGATCGGCCAGCACGGCGCCGTCGATACCTGCACGGGCAGGACGACGCGGGCTGTGGAATGGCTGGCAGAGGGCACGGCACTGCCGCTGGGGCAGGCTGCACGCGAGGTGCTTCGGCGATCTGTGGCTGGGTGGAGCGGACGCGGGTACGGGTGTTGCGAGGTGGATCAGATGTCGTCGGCGAGGTCGTCGAGGTCCTGCAGTCCGCCGCCCCGCGCCAGCACACGCTCGTAGTTGCGCCGGCGGCGCTGGTCGGTTTCGGTGGTGGTCTGGCCACGCTTCCAGTAGCCGGCAACGGCGACGTCGGTGCGCGGCAGACCGTACGCTTCAAGGAAGTAGCGGCGCATGGCGCGCATTTCCTCGCGCTCGCCCGCCGCCCAGACCGTGCAGCAGGGTTCCGGGCGCAATTGGCGCGCCTGCTCCAGCAAGGGCGCGTCACCGGTGGCGATGCGATGCACGCAGACGCCCTCGATGGTGGGTAGTTCGGTTACCGGAAAGGCATCATCCGAGGCGATCCAGGCCTGCGCGCGAAGGCCGCTCGGCCACTGCTGCAGCAAGGTGAACAGTGCCGGGATGGCGCTCTGATCGGCGAACAGCAGGGCAACGCTGCCCTCGCGATGTGGCACCTTCAGATGTGGGCGCGGACCGGTGAGATCGAAGGCGTCGCCGGGCTGCAGAGCACGCACCCAAGCCAGCATCGGCCCCGGTGCCTCATGCAGCACTACGTCCAGGGTGAACTGGCGGGTGGCCGTATCGACGCTGCGCACGGTGTAGATCCGTGACACATCGGCAAACGCGGTACCCAGCTGGATGCGCACGGCGGTGTTGGGACGCTGCCAGGATGCGATGTCTGCCTGTTCCGGCAGCTGTACGACCAGCCGAAGCAGGCTGGTGCAGGGCTGCGTGACGTCAACCACGTGCACGCGCAGCGCCTGCAGGCCACGGTCGTGGTCGGCGCCGCGCAGCGGCCCGGCCGGGGTGGTGGATAGGGTAGGCGCGGACATCGACAAGGATCCTGGGCACTGCGAATGCGAATTAGTTACATCATAGTAAACTAAATTGATCGACCCGCAACCCGGGCTTGCTGGAGGCGTACGCAGCGCGTTGACCATTGCGTTGCCGCACACCACCATGACAGGCCTTGCCAGCGCGCCGCGCAGGAACCGCAACAGCATGGCTGCACCGAAGAAGACCGTTGCCCGTGGGCGACCGCCCACCATCACCCGCGAGCGCATTGCCGACGCGGGCATCGCGATGACGCTGCCGGGATTGAGCTTCGTGGGCGTGGCGGCAGCGCTGGGGGTCAGCCACATCGCGCTGTACAAGCATGTGGCCAATCTGGCGGCGCTGCGCGAACTGGTGGCTGAGGCGATCTTCGAGCGTTGGCAGGCACCTGCGCTGGATGCCACTGGCCGCCGCAGCATCGAGGAGGATTTGCGCGCATTCCAGCGCTCACTGCGGATGCTCGTGGACGTGAATCCTGGTCTGGCCCCGTTCCTGGTCAGCCACGGCGCGAAGACCCCGGAGATGCTGGCACGCATCCAGCGCCACCATGCCGAGTTCAGTCGCGTGCATGGCCTGCCGCTGGAGCAGGCAGCGTGGTTGTTGTCGACCGTGGCCTATCACGCCGTGGCATTGGCCGATACCGTGTACTCGGGCCACGCCGTGGCGGACACCACGCGCCGGCCGCTGGATCGGAAAGCACAGGAGGCCGAGTTCGACCGCAGCATGCAGGCATTGATCATCGGTGCCTTGGCGATGTGCGGGCGTCCCGTCGCCGCGAGGTAGTCGCCCACCTTGGTTGGCGCCGCGATACATCGTTGCCCACCAAGGTGGGCGTCTACCGGTCAAGCGGCGTTCTTGTGCTCCGCGTCGTCCATCCCCGGGCTGACGCGCCGGCCGATGTCCTTCAATCGCGCAAGCTGATCCACCATCGACGGTGCATCGTCCAGGCTGCCGGCGAAGGTCCACAGATAGGTCATCACCGCATAGACGTGACCGGGGGTAACGCCATCGGTGGTGGCAAGGCGGCCGATGGTCAGAGCGAACAGGGCTGCTGCCGTCGCGCCAACCGCCAGCACGGCGCCGGCTTCGCGATCGGACAGCAGGATGCGCAGGCGCGACAGCGTGGTGTAGTGACGGCGCAGCACCGAGGGACTGACCCGATCCACCAGGCGGATTTCCTGTTCCAGGCGGTTGTTGAGGCGCCCATGCAACTGCTCGTTGCGACGCGCGAACGACGGCAGCAGCAGGAGAGCGCCGAACAGCGCGAGGAGCGCGGCTCCACCGACCAGCGGTTCAATTGCGAGCAGCATGACCGCTGCACCGAACATGGATACCAGGGCGGTGGCGATGATCGGCACGTGCTTTTCGAAGAAGTCGACGAACTCGCGGGCCAGCACGACGCGGGCCGCCGAAGTGGAGGTGGCCTGGCCCAAACGGCGCTGCGCCTGGACCACGTTCACCGCCAGATCGGCATAGATGCGGGTGAACGTTCGGGTATCGACCGCACGGCGGGCGGCACCGACCAACCAGAACAGCAGCACCACGCCGGCGTAGGAGATGGCATGGCCGATGTCGCCGCGGATGATCGCGTCCACCGCGAAGCCGGCGAACAGCGGATAGGCCAGCAGCAGCGCGTTCTCCAGTGCCACCAGCGAGAACGTGCCGGTGAGCTGCCAGGGGTAGGTGCGCAGGATGGCCTTCAGGGTGGCGGCCGCATTCTGCTGGCCGATGCTGCCGGCGGCGGCCGCTGGATCGTGGGGGTGTTTCATGGAATGCCTGGGTGGGTCGGGGACAGGGCCGGGGCCGGATGCGCGCCAAGCCCCGGGTTTCCCCCCGTTGCATCTGCCCCTGGGCTGCTCCTTTTATCCAGCTCACGCTGCTCACGACCTTTCCCGGTTGAGCCTCGTCGTCGTCCGTCTGTCTGTAAACAAAAAACGCTAGCTTA
>NZ_RXLZ01000074.1 GCF_003970865.1 Stenotrophomonas maltophilia
TCTACCGTGTCGACCAAGGTCGACCCCCACCAGAAGCAGAAAGTCGTTCCAACAGATCGCGGAAAACTGTCGAAGGCGGGGTGGGTCCGGTTGCGGGGGCGTGAGCCGCATGGATGCGGCGACCGAGCTTACATGGACGTACTTGCAGCGTCCCCCGCAACCGGACCCACCCCGCCATCCCACAGGAAACCAGCTTTTGACGTTGCTTTGGCTGTTGCCCTTGCCTCTGCGGGTGCAGGGCGCAGCCCTGCAGAGACCCCCTTCCCTGAGCATTCCGCGTAGTGGTTTGAGCGCCGCGCACACGCCGGCCGCGGCACGCTATGCGGCAACGGAATCGCCCGTCGTCCACCGAGAACCGCCATGACCCTGCGTTACCTGCCGCTGCACGGCGCCCTGCTGCTGGCACTGTCGTCCCTGCCGCTGACCGCGCTGGCCGAGGCCACTTCGCCCGCCCCCACCCGGCAAGTGCCGGGTGTCTATCACCAGCGCATCGGTGCACTGCAGGTCACCGCCCTGTTCGACGGCGTGGTCGCGCTGGGCCGGCAGGAAGTGGTGGACGTGCCGCCGACGCTGGTCAGCCGCCTGCTGGAAGGCCGTTACGTGCCGGAAGACAAGAAGGGCCTGCAGACCGCGATCAATGCGTTCCTGATCCGCCAGGGCAACCACCTGACCCTGGTCGACACCGGCACCGCGCAGTGCTTCGGCCCCGGCCTGGGCCAGGTGCTGGGCAATCTGCGCGCCTCCGGCGTGGACCCGGCCGAGGTGGACGAGGTGCTGCTGACCCACGCCCATCCGGACCACCTGTGCGGGGTGCTCGACGCGCAGGGCAAGCCGGCCTACCCGAATGCCACGGTGTGGCTGTCCAAGGCCGATGCCGATTACTGGCTCAGCCCGGCCAGCGAAGCCACCGCGCCGAAGGGCGTGCGCTTCGCCTTCCCGCTGGCGCGCAATGCGGTAGCGCCGTACCAGGCCAGCGGCCACCTGCGCACCTTCAGTCCCGGCGATGCCCTGCCCGGTGGCGCGGTGGCGATGGACACCCATGGCCATACGCCCGGCCATGTCTCTTACCGGTTCGACAGCCAGGGCCAGTCGCTGCTGGTATGGGGTGATGTGCTGCACTTCCATGCGGTGCAGTTCGCGCACCCGGAGGCGGCATTCGAGGCGGATTCGGACCGCAAGGCGGCCATCGCCAGCCGTCGCGGGCTGCTGCAGCAGGCCACCGCCAACGGCTGGTGGGTGGCCGGAGCGCACCTGCCATTCCCCGGGCTGGGCCATGTGCGTGGCGAGGGCCAGGCCTATGCGTGGGTGCCGGCGGAGTATTCGCCGTTGTGAGGGTGTGCCGACCAAGGTCGGCACCCACCCGATCAGGTAGCGCCCGGCTGCCAGCCGGGCGACCGGAGAGCCTTATGCCAGCCCCAGCCAGCCGCCGATCACGCCGCGGGCTTCGTCCACGCCGGTACGGTCTTCGCCGGAGAATACCTGCACGCTCACGCTGTCGCCGTAGGCCGAATGCAGTTCCTTGCGCACCTTCTGCAGGGACTGCATCTGCTGGCTGCGGCTGAGTTTGTCGGCCTTGGTCAGCAGCGCGTGCGCCGGCAGGCCACGCTGCACGGCGTAGGACAGCATCTGCCGGTCGTAGTCCTTCAGCGGATGGCGGATGTCCATCACCACCACCAGGCCCTTCAGGGCCTCGCGGGTGCGGAAATACTTGTCGATGAAGGCCTGCCAGTGCGCCTGCAGGTCCAGCGGCACCTTGGCGTAGCCGTAACCGGGCAGGTCGACCAGATGCGCTTCCGGGGTGACCTGGAAGAACACCAGCTGCTGGGTGCGGCCGGGGGTCTTGGAGACACGGGCCAGGGCGTTCTGGCGGGTCAGCGCGTTGAGCGCACTGGACTTGCCGGCGTTGGAGCGGCCGGCGAAGGCCACTTCGGCCCCTTCGTCGGGCGGCAGCTGCCGCACGTTGTGGGCCGAAAGGTGGTAACGGGCGCGTTCGATGAGCAATGACATGTGCCTAGGATCGCATGTTGCGGCGCCGCGCGCCCGTGCCGGCGGCCTTTGCGGGCATTTTGCTGCACTGCTGCGTTGACCGTGTGCGGAAACGGCGTTGATAATCCGGGCGATGCCGGCGGCCACCGCCCGGCCCGGTCCATACGGAGCTTTAGCATGCGCCACGCTCGCGTTCTTGCCGTATCCGCCCTTGCCACTGCTGTAGTCGTTGCCGCTGCTGCGTTCGCGCAGACCACGTTGACCCCGCTGCCCGACAACGGGCCGATCAACACCGCCTCGCTGGAGGTGGATTTCAGCAAGACCCACTGGGGCGATGCCAAGGCCGGCCAGACCAAGGCATCGGCCTGCGCGGCCTGCCATGGCGCCGACGGCAACTCCACGGTGGAGATGTACCCGTCCATCGCTGGCCAGAGCGAACGCTACGTCGCCCAGCAGATGGCCCTGATCGCCAATGGGCAGCGCAGCTCCGGTGCGGCGGTGGCGATGGTGCCGTTCGTGCAGAACCTCACCCCGCAGGACATGCGCGACATCGGCGCGTTCTTCGCCACGCAGAAGGCCACCGCCGGCATCGCCGATGACACGGCGGTCACCGACGGCCCCTACGAGGGCATGAAGTTCTACGAGATCGGACAGCAGCTGTACCGTGGCGGCGACGCCAAGCGCGGCCTGCCGGCCTGCATGGCCTGCCACGGCCCCAGCGGCGCCGGTAACCCTGGCCCGGCCTATCCGCACATCGGTGGCCAGCACGCCAGCTATGTCGCGCGCCGCCTGCAGGAATACCAGGCCGGCCAGACCAACGAGACCGACAAGGCGCACTTCCAGATCATGGCTGCGGTTGCGCAGAAGCTGAGCGAACAGGAGGTGCAGGCGCTGTCGAGCTACCTGCAGGGCCTGCACAACAAGGCCGACGACGTGGCCGCTGCCACCACGCCGGCACAACCGGCTGCCGCCCCCTGACCACCACTGGTCGGCCCGGGTCGCCACGCCGGCCCGCGCCTGCGGTATGTTTCCTTCACGCCGGCGACCGCGCCGGCGTTGCTTTTTTCAACGGAGATGCGTGTCGATGAGGTTGATTTCCCGCCTGCTGTTGTCTGTGCTGGTGCTGCTGCCGCTGGTAGCCTGCGCCGCCACCCCCGCCAATGCCCCGCTGGTCGAGGGCAAAGACTACGAGCGCATCGCCCAGCCGGGCCCGTTCCAGCCGCTGGCCGGCAAGATCGAGGTGGTCGAGGTCTTCGGCTACACCTGCCCGCACTGCGCCCGTTTCGAACCGCAGCTGGAAGCCTGGGCAGCCAAGCTGCCGGCCGACGTGCGCTTCACCCCGGTCCCGGCGGCCTTCGGCGGCGCCTGGGACGCTTGGGCCCTGGCCTACTACGCTGCCGACGAAGTCGGCGTGGCCAAGCGCAGCCATGGCGCCGTGTTCAAGGCCCTGCACCAGGACAGCTCGCTGCCGATGCAGAACGTCTCGGCCGATGAGCTCGCCACCTTCTACAAGGCCTACGGCGTGACCCCGGACCGTTACCTGCAGGCCCTGCGCGGCGATGCCGTACAGAAGAAGGTCGATGCCGCCCGCGCGTTCGCCCAGCGCACCAAGATCCCGGGGACCCCGGCGCTGATCATCAACGGCCAGTACCTGGTCCGTGGCGACAGCTTCGACGACCAGCTGCGTATCGCCTCGGCGCTGATCGCCCAGGCCCGCGCCGCCCGCGGCCGCTGAACCAACACCCACCACCGACACGGCGCTGTCGCCGCCGCGTGTCATCATTTCCCCTTGGCCGGCGCATGACGCCGGCCCCACCATTCCAGATGCTGGAGACGTTTCCATGAAGATCCGTTACGCCCTCGCCCTCGCAGCGCTGCTGCCGATCCTGGCTGCCTGCAAGGCCGACGACGGCAGCACCAACACCACCGCAGCCCCGGCCGAACCGGCTGCAGCTCCGGCGACCACCGAACCGGCCGCTCCGGCCGCAGGTACCGAGGGCGCCGCCCCAGCCGCAGCCGAAGGCGAGAAGGCCGCGGCTGAAGCCGCACCGGCCGCTGCACCGGCCCCGACCACCGCCGCACTGACCGGCCCGGCCCCGGTGGAAGGCGCCGACTACCAGGTGATCCCGAACGGCCAGCCGTTCCAGCCGGCCGCCGGCAAGATCGAAGTGACCGAGATCTTCGGCTACGTCTGCCCGGCCTGCGCCGCGTTCCAGCCGCTGGTCGGCCCGTGGAAGGCCGGCCTGCCGAGCGACGTGAACTTCGTCTACGTGCCGGCCATGTTCGGCGGCACCTGGGACAACTACGCCCGTGCCTTCTACGCCGCGCAGACCCTGGGCGTGCAGGAGAAGACCCACGAAGCCCTGTACGCTGCCATCCATTCGCAGAAGACCCTGAAGGGCGAGCGCGGCACCGATTCGGTTGACGACATCGCCAAGTTCTACGGTGCCTACGGCGTGGATCCGAAGCAGTTCGCCGCCACCATGGGCAGCTTCGCGGTGAATGCCAAGACCAACTCGGCCAAGCAGTTCGCCCAGCGCAGCCAGATCAGCGGCACCCCGTCGATCATCGTCAACGGCAAGTATCTGGTGAAGGGCAAGAGCTTCCCGGACATGCTGCGCATTGCCGACCACCTGATCGCCCGCGAACGCGGTGCGGCCCAGGCTCACTGATCCAAGAGAAGCGTTTCCCGGCCGTGAATTCCCCCCGTACACGGACCCTGCGCTTGCTGACGGCCAACATCCAGGCCGGCTCAAGTACCCGCCGCTACAGCGACTATGTGACCCGCAGCTGGTCACATGCGCTGCCGGCGGGTCGCAAGCGCAGCAGCCTGGACGCGATCGCCACCCTGGCGCGCGAACATGACATCGTCGGCCTGCAGGAGGCCGACCCGGGCAGCCTGCGCTCGGGCTTCACCAACCAGACCCACTACCTGGCCCAGCGTGCCGGCTTCAACTACTGGAGCCACCAGCCGAACCGGCGCATGGGCGGGGTCGCCTCCAGCGCCAATGGCCTGCTGAGCAAGCTGGAACCGGTGGAAGTACAGGACCACGCCCTGCCCGGCCGCATCGGCGGGCGCGGCGTGCTGCTGGCCAAGTTCGGCGACGGCGCCGACGGCCTGGCGGTAGCGGTGGCCCATCTGTCACTCGGTGCGGGCTCGCGGATGTCACAGCTGGGCTTCATCGCCGAGTTGCTGTCCGACCACCCCAACGCCGTGTTGATGGGTGACTTCAACTGCCTGGCCGAGCGCCCGGAAATGCAGGTGCTGTACCAGAAGACCCGGCTGCAGCCCCCGGGCTGCATCGTGCCGACCTTCCCCAGCTGGCGCCCCGACCGCGCCATCGACCACATCCTGGTCAGCAGCGGCCTGCAGACCCGCACCGTGGAAGCCGTACCGGCCGCGTTCTCCGATCACCTCGCCCTGGCGATGCAGATCGACGTCCCGGCCGACGCCCTGCGCTGACCCGCCCCCCTGGTAGGTGCGGACAGCCGCTCTGGTGGGTGCGGACCGTTGGTCCGCACGCTCTCCGCCGGGCATGGCCCGGCGCTACCCGGCCTGCGCCACCGGCACCTTCAATCGCCGCGCGGTCATCGTGCTGCCCACCGAGGCCAGCACCGTGCAGCCGATCGCCAGCCATTGCAGTCCATGCAGGTGCTCGTGCAGCAGCAGCATCGCCCACAGCGCGGCCACCGCCGGTTCCATGCTGATCAGGATGCCGAACGTCTCTTTCGGCAGGCGCTTGAGCGCCATCATCTCCAGCGACATCGGGATCGCGCTGGACACCAGCGCCACCAGCAGGCCGGCCGCGAGGATCTTCGGATCGAGCAGCGCGGTGCCGGCATGCACCACGCCCACCGGCACCACCACCAGCGACGCCGCCAGCAGCCCCAGCGACACCGAATGCCCGGCGTGCAGGTGGCCGGCACGCTTGCCGAACACGATGTACAGGCCCCAGCATGCCGCCGCACCCATCGCGTACAGCACGCCGGCCGGGTCCAGCGCCGGGCCGCCGCCCAGCGGCAGCAGCAGCAACAGCCCCACCACCGCACAGCCCACCCAGACGAAATCGATGGGGCGTCGTGACGACAGCATCGCCACCGTCAGCGGCCCGGTGAACTCGATGGCCACCGCGATGCCGAACGGAATCGTGCGCAGGGCCATGTAGAACAACAGGTTCATCAGGCCCAGGGTGAGCCCGTAGCGCAGGATGGTGATCGCATCCACGCGGCTGGTCTTCCAGCGCCATGGCCGCCAGAACAGCAGCAGCAACAGCGCCGAGAAGCCCACGCGCAGCGCGCTGGTGCCCTGGGCACCGATCAGCGGGAACAGGTGTTTTGCGTAGGAGGTGCCGATGGCCAGCGAGGTGACCGAGCCGAGCACCGCCAGCGCCGGCAACATCGGCGCGAGTCGTGAGGTCTGCATGCGCAAAGTCTATTGCGCCGGCGCCGAGCACTTGGCTCAATTGACAGCCCGTTCGTGCAACTTCTGCTCGCCATGGCCACCGCCCCCGTGCTCGACAGCTTCGACCGCGCCATCCTCGACCTGCTGCAGCGGGACAACACCCTGCCACAGCGCGAAATCGCCGAGGCCGTGCACCTGTCCACCCCGGCCGTGCAGCGCCGCATCAAGCGACTGCAGGACAGCGGCGTAATCGCGGCCAATGTGGCGGTGGTCGCCGCCGCCAAGGTCGGGCGACCGCTGACCATCATCGTCGAGGTGCGCGTGGTCAGCGAGCAGCGCGAACGCGTGGCACCGTTCAAGCGCCGCGTGCAGGAGGACCCCGCCGTGCAGCAGTGCTACTCGATCACCGGCGATGGCGATTTCCTGCTGCTGCTTTCGGCGGCGTCGATGGAGGAGTACGAGGCGATCACCGAGCGCTTGTTCGGTGGCGATGACAACATCGAACGCTTCCGCACCTCGGTGGCACTGGGCACGTTGAAGCGGGGTTTCGAAGTCCCGCTGACACCGGTTCTGTAGCGTCGAGCCATGAGCACATCGCCCTCCCTTCCCCACCGCCTGCGCCGCTGGTTGCTGCGCGGCCTGTGGCTGGCCATTGCCGTCGTTGCGATGATGGCGTTGTGGAACAGCCCGTGGGCGGCGGCGCCGCGAATGCTCTGGTCGCTGACACGGATGCCGGCCGCCACCGCGCTGCCGGTGCCGGTGGACGGCGTCCGGCCACGCCAGATTGCCGATACCTTCGGTGCGCCGCGTGGCCGTGACCGCTCCCACGCCGGCATCGACATCTTCGCCAAGCGCGGCACGCCGGTGCGCAGTGCCACCGCCGGCATCGTCGTGGATGTCAGCGAACGCGGCCTCGGTGGCCGCCAGGTGTGGGTCATCGGGCCCGGGCGGGAACGCTACTACTACGCGCATCTGGAGAACTGGGCCGACGGTCTGGCGCGCGGCCAGGTGATCCAGGCCGGCGACCTGCTTGCCCACGTGGGCGACAGCGGCAATGCCAGGGGCACGCCGCCGCACCTGCACTGGGGCATCCACGGCGCCGACGGCGCCCGCGACCCGCTGCCACTGCTGCGCTGACACCATTGCGCACCCGCGGACCGATCTGCTCATGATTTGTAAATAGGAATAGTTCGTATTACCATTTCTTTCGTTTCCGGTGGTGCCAGGACGGCCTGCCCGTCCTTTCCCCACCCCTAGCGCATCGCCTCCTGGATGACGGCCGACCGCGTGTGCTCGTCCAGGACCCCCATGACCCGTCCCGCCTTCCGTACCCCGCAGCCACAGCGGCTGTCCGTTGCCGTGCTTGCCGTTCTCTGCGCCGTGGCCCCGGCCGCCTTCGCCGACACCGCCGCCGACCCGACCACGCTGGACAAGGTCGTCGTCAAGGGCGAACGCGCCGAGGGCTACTCGGTGCGCCGCACCTCGGCCGGTACCCGCTTCGATCTGGCGCCGCGCGAGATTCCGCAGTCGATCAGCATCATCAGCCACCAGCGCATCGAAGATCAGAAGCTGGACGACATCATCGACGTGCTGGCCAACACCACCGGCGTGACCAGCACCCAGTCCGACAGCGAACGCACCGAGTTCTACGCGCGCGGCTTCTACATCGATGCCTACCAGTTCGATGGCCTGCCGACGCAGATGGTGCAGAACTGGAGCTACGGTGATTCCGGCCTGGACCTGGCGCTGTATGACCGCGTTGAAGTGGTGCGCGGCGCGACCGGCCTGCTCAGCGGTGCCGGCAATCCGTCGGCGTCGGTGAATCTGGTGCGCAAGCATGCCGACAGCGCCGAATTGACCGGCAGCGTCTCGGTAAACGTCGGCAGCTGGGGCCGCACCCGCACCACCGTGGACGTGGGCAGCGCGCTCAACGCCAGCGGCAGCGTGCGCGGACGGGTGATCGGCAGCTACCTGGACACCGATGGCCAGATGGACCGCTACAACCAGCGCAAGACACTGGGCTACGCCGTCATCGACGCCGACCTGACCCCGGACACGCAGCTGAGCGTGGGCTACGACTACCAGCAGAAGCGCGCCAATGGCGCGACCTGGGGCGGCTTCCCGATGTGGTACGCCGATGGCAGCCCGACGAACTATCCGACCTCGTTCAATCCATCGCCGGACTGGACCTACTGGGACACCACCAGCAAGCGTGCGTTCGCTACCCTGCAGCACGCCTTCAGCAACGGCTGGAAGTTCAAGATCGGTGCCACCCACGACCGCACCAAGGCCGACGACAAGCTGTTCTATCCGGCCTACACCGCGTTCAACAAGACCACGGGCGCCGGCATCACGCCGATGGCCGGCTTCTACAACACCGAGCGCAAGGTCGATGGCCTCGATGGCTACATCGACGGGCCGTTCCAGCTGTTCGGCCGCGAACACCAGTTCATGGCCGGCCTGAGCTACAACAAGCGCGAATTCACCAACTACGGTGACTTCCAGCCGGATTCCACCGATCCCAATGCCCAGTACCTGCCGCTGGCCAGCTACTTCGGCTGGACCGGTGATTTCCCGCAGCCGAACTGGCGACCGCTGAAGCTGGCCAGCCAGGGCACCATCACCCAGAAGGCCGGCTACGCGGCCGCGCGCCTGTCGCTGGCCGATCCGCTGAAGCTGATCATCGGCGCGCGCTACACCGACTGGAAAAGCGAAGACGAAGGCAACGACCGCTCGCACAAAGTGACCACGCCGTATGCCGGCCTGGTCTACGACATCAACGATACCTACTCCGCCTACGCCAGCTATACCGAGATCTTCCAGCCGCAGACGCTGCGCAACAAGCAGGGCAGCTACCTCGATCCGGTCGATGGCAAGAGCTACGAAGTCGGCGTCAAGGGTGCGTGGTTCGACAACCGACTGAATGCATCCGTGGCAGTGTTCCGCATCGAGCAGGACAACGTTGGCCAGGCAACCATGGACAAGGTTGACGGGCAGTTGAACGAAACCGCCTTCATCGCTGCACGCGGCACCGTCAGCCGTGGCTTCGAGTTCGAAGTGAATGGCGAACTGGCACCCGGCTGGAACGCGACCTTCGGTGCTTCGCGTTACGTGGCCAAGGACATCAACGGCGCCGACATCAACACCAACCTGCCGCAGACCGCGCTGAAGCTGTTCACCAGCTACACCCCGCAGTCGCTGCAGGCACTCACCGTCGGCGGTGGTGCCAACTGGCAGAACCGCATCTACTACGCCGCACCGGTGGTGGGTCGCTTCGAACAGGAAGGCTATGCGCTGGTCAGTGCCTTCGTGCGCTACCGCATCTCGCCGGAGTTCAGCGTGCAGGCCAACCTCAACAACCTGCTGGACAAGAAGTACTACTCGCAGATCACCGGCTACGGTGCCTACGGCGACGGCCGCAATGGCTCGCTGACGTTCACCTGGGCGTTCTGATGTAACCGGCTTCTGTAGAGTCGCGTCTTGCCAGACTCGATCACACGGGGTGGTCGAGCACGGCTCGGCGCTGCAACGGGGGCGCTCGGCGCCCCGTGTTGCCGCGCTGCCCTTGCAGGTGTAGCGTCGCGCACACGAATACCTCGCGCCTTCCCCCTCAAGGACGACCGGCCATGCGCACCCGCACGAAACTCGGTCTCTCGCTCGTGGCCCTGCTCTCTTCGCTGCCGTTGATGGTCGCCACCGGCAATGGCTACTTCATCCTGCTTCTGCTGATCGGCCTGCCCGCAGCGATCCTGTTCTGGTTCGATCTGGGCCGGGAACTGCGTGCCATCCCCGCCCCCACCCGCACCGAGCGCGCGCTGGGCCTGGCAATGGGCGTTCCACAGGTGCTGTTCGGACTGTTGTGCGCGGGGATCGGCCTGATCCTGGTGGCCTGGATCCTGTACAACCTGCTGGTCGAATCCCTGCCGCAGTTCCGCATTCCGTCACTGCCTGGCTTCGCGGTCGGGCCGATGATGATCGTGGCCGGACTGGGATGGGCACGCACCGCGTTCCGCCGTGCCAGCCTTGAGCAGGATGGCCTTGAGCAGGATGACCCGGAGCAGGACATTCCGGACTGACCACCTTTGTGGAGTCGAGCCCTGCCCGACTCCATCACACAGGGCGGTCGAACAGGGCTCGACCCTGCAACGGCGCCGGGCTGAGCCCGGCGCCGTCCCTTCATCAGAAGCGCAGGTCCGCGCGCAGGTACCAGTAGCGGCCACGCGGGATGTCATAGGTCGAGGCGTCGTAACCGTTCAACGAGCACTACAGGCAGATCGGCGGATCCTTGTCGAACACGTTGTTCAGGCCGGCCGTCAGCTGCAGCCCCTTCATCCAGTCGATCTTGTAGCCCACCTGCATGTCATGGAAGGTGGTGGCCGACAGCGTATTGGTGCCCGCCGCCTGGTTGCTGCAGACCGGGAACACAGAGGCGTCGCCGCAGTTTTCTGTCAGTTCGGAGATATGCCGCACCGTCCAGTTGGCGCTCCAGCGGTCCAGCGTCCAGCCGATGCTGGCGTTGCTGGTCCATTCCGGAATCGAGCTGTCGGCCACCTCCACGCCCGGCTTCTGCGGCTGCTTCTGGCCCGCTGCACCGGTGGCTTCGTAGCGACCCACGAAGGTGTTCTTCCAGCCCAGCTTGAACTGGCCGATCGAGCTCTGCGGCAACGTCCAGAACAGATCCACATCCCAGCCATCGGTCTTGATCGAACCCAGATTGGTCAGGCGGTTGTTGAAGCTGCTGACCGCGCCGGTGCTGGCACGGGTGATGCCGTTGCAGTAGATCGGGTCCAGCGTATCCACGCACAGGTCCAGCTGGGTCTGCGCGTTGATCGCCTGGATCGCACCATCGATGGCATGGCGGTAGAAGGTCACTTCCACGTCGAAGCGCTCCGACCACGAAGTGTTGCTGCCAAACCATGGGCTCCACACGAAGCCTGCGCTGAAGCTGCGCGAGCGTTCCGGATCCAGCTCGCGGTTGCCGCCGGTGGTCACCGAGATCTGCGAGTTGGCCTGCTGGAAGCCGGTCGGCACGCCCAGCGCGGCACAGTTGGCGGCACTGCCACGCGGCGGCGTTCCACCCAGGCCCACCGAGCACGGATCGAACAACTGCAGATCGGCACGCGCGGCCGAGCCGTACAACTCGCCGATCGACGGTGCGCGGAAGCCCTCGGCATAGGTCGTGCGCAGCACGAAGTCGTCGGTCACCTGCCAGCGCAGGCCGTACTTGGGCGTGAACTCGCCACCGAAGGTGGAGTAGTCCGAGTAGCGCCCGGCCAGGCTCAGGTCCAGCTTCTTGCCGAATGTCGAATCGGCGAAGATCGGCACACTCAACTCCAGATAGGCCTCGTTGACGTCATAGGAACCCGAGGTCGGCTGCGAAGGCACGCCGTTGTAGTGGCCCGCCACCGTCAACGGATCGGGCTGGTACGAACCCTCGTACTTGCGATACTCGAAGCCGGTAGCGAACGACACCGGGCCGGCCGGCAGCGTGAACAGGTCGCTGGACAGGTTGGCGGTGAACAGGCTCAGTTCGTTCTGGCTGCGGTCTCGCACCACGGGCTGGATCCACTTCAGCATGTCCGGGGTGATCGAACCGACACCGCCGAAAATGTTCAGCGGCACGCAGCCCGGCGTCGCCGCACAGACGGACGGATCGCCCAGCGCCATGTTGACGTTGTAGATGTTGTAGCTGCCGTAGTTGGTCTGTTCGGCCTTGTTCTTGCTGTACATGCCGTTGACGTCCCAGTACCAGCTGCGGTCAGCCGCCTGGAAGTTGCCGACGAAGCCGGTGGCGAAATACGTGGTGTCCACTTCCTGCTTGAACACGCGCGCACCGCCTTCCACCGGACGGCGGCCGATCAGGCTCAGGTTGTCACCCGAGACCAGGTCGAAGCCGAACGGGTTGTACGGATTGAGGGCGGACACGGTGATGTTGTCGGCCAGCGGATTGCCGGTGGCGCCATCGGGGCCGAAGAACAGCGGCTCCGGGCCGGCCTGGTTGGTCGACTCACGTCGGTTGCCCAGTGCCTTGACATACCACTGCACGTTGTCGGTGATGTCGAAGCGGAACTGACCGAACAGGCCCTTACGCTCGGACGGTGTCAGCACCATGTTGTACTCGGCGAAATTGAACCGGTCGGCGCTGGTGAAGCAGTGATAGTCATCGGTGCGCGCGCAGCCGGCACTGCCGTCGTAGCGCGGGTTGCTCACACCGGTATTGGGCACGATGTTCTGCACCGCACCGGTGTTCGGGTCGGTGAACATGAAACGGCCCTGCGGAATGCCACCGCTGCCGAACGCCAGGCCGGTGCCGGGAATCGGGAAGCGCGACTGCTCGCGGTCCTTGGCAAACACCGGATCCTGCTTGGTCCAGCTGGCGCCCAGGAACAGGCTGAAGCGGTCGCCGCTCTTGCCCCAGGCCAGATCCACGCCCTTCTGCGTGCCATCGCCCTTGCTGTACTCGCCGTAGTTCAGGGTCACCTGGCCGCCATCGAAGTCACGGCGGGTGATGATGTTGACCACGCCGGCAATGGCATCGGAGCCGTACAGCGACGACGCGCCATCTTCCAGCACTTCGATGCGCTCGACGATGGCCAGCGGAATGGTATTGAGATCGGTGGCCGAGCCGACGCCGGAGGCGGATGACTCATTGACCCAGCGGATGCCATCGACCAGCACCAGCACGCGCTTGGCGCCCAGATGGCGCAGGTCCACCTGCGCCGAGCCAGCACCTACACCACTGCCATCGGGCGGAAAGCCAAAGTTGCCGGACGAGTTGAACTTGGCGTTGAGCGCCGAACCGGAACCGGTGAGCTGCTGCAGCACTTCGCCGATCGAGGTCAGGCCGGTGCGTTCGATGTCGCCGCGGGTCAAGGTTTGGATCGGCACCTGGCCTTCGACTTCAGCGCGCTTGATGCGGGTACCGGTGACTTCCACCGCATCCAGGTTGGTGGTGGATTGTGCAGCGGCACCCAACGGTGCCAGGGTCATCACGCACAGCGCGACGGCAACCGCCAAAGGGCGGTGGTGCAGGTGATTCATTCGCTCTCTCTCCAAAGGAATGTCGGGACATGGGCTGCCGCACTCCCTCCCTGCATGGCGGCGCCGTCTCCTTTGTAAACAAGTGGTAAAAATCGCGGCGTGATGATCGACACTCTTTCACGCGGAATTGACGCAATTGCAGGCCGATTGCGTCAGATAGCTGCAGGTTATGACCGGACGATACTGTTCACTGCAGGCAGCCTTGATGTTGGCTGCGACAGCACGCGCCGGGAGCTGCCGCATTCATGAAAAAGATCTTTGCCGGACCGTTTCAGGAATAGTTTGAAATTCCTTCATTCAGAAGGCCACGCTAGTCGACCCAGCGCAGACTCCCACTTCCAGCCATTCGCGGGAGGGCCGAACATGAAAGCAATGACTGCCGTGCTGGGCGTCACGATGGTGATGACGCTGCTTCTTTCCCTGGCAGGTGAATCGAGAGCAGGCGGCGTGATCGAGTGCAACAACTGCCCCTCTCCCAGCGGTGCGGCCTTGGCCTCGGGAGAGGGACTGACGGTTGTGGTGGATTTCGAGAGAGCCGAGTTGACTGCTTTCGACGTTGAACATGACCCTGAGAGCAGAAAGTGGCGAGCACATCCGACCCCGGTTCCAGCGCAGATTGAAATGGCTTTTCTGCGGATCCTGGATGCGACACTGTCAGCAGGGCAAGCGCCGCTCATGCAGCAATCACCGCATGAGCGGCAGTGAGACAACGCCCTACCGCACGAACGCAATGCGCTCCATACCGGTGGCCTCGGCGGCGGCCAGAATCCTCGCCATGCCTTCGTACTCGGCCGCCGGATCGGTGGCGATGCGCAGTTCCGGCAGGTTGCCGGCATGTTCGCCCACCTGTGCCTGCAGGCGCGCCTGCAGCTCGCCGATCGCCATCGGCTGGCCATTCCAGCTGAGCTGGTTGCCAGCGTCCAGGCGCAGCTCGATCGGTGGTGGTGGTTCAGGACGGTCGACCACGCGATCGGTGGCCTGCGGCAACTGCACGGCAATCGGCCGGGCCACGATCGGCGCGGTCACGATGAAGATGATCAACAGCACCAGCATCACATCCACCAATGGCGTGACATTGATGTCCGCCAGCGGGCCGCTTCTTCCTGCGCTACTGAACGCCATGTGCCGCTCCCTGCAGCCGGGCCGTTCGCCCACGCCCGACACTACGTCGCCCGCTGGCCCGCGAGGCAGTGCCTGCAGCGCGAGCATTCAGCTGCCGTTGCCGACCCAGCACGTGCACGCAATGCGAAACTGAATTCAGCCATCGCCCGCTATGCTGGTCGCCATGACCCGACGCACTTCAACTGCCCTGTCCCTGCTGCCCTTGGCCACCACGCTGCTGATCGGCTGCGCCAATGCCCAGTCCCTCGACGCCCAGAACGCGCAGCTGAAGGCCGCGATCGCAGCCGCCGAACGCGGCCAGTTCGATCCTGGCCAGGCCGCTGCACTCAGCCGCCATCCGGCCTATGGCTGGCTGGAATACGCCAACCTGCGACGCAACATCGACACCGTCGATTCCGCGCAGGCGCAGGCCTTCCTCAAGCGCTATGACGGCCAGGCCGTGGCCAACACGTTCCGCAGCGTGTGGTTGCCCTCGGTCGCACGCCGCCAGGACTGGCCCACCCTGCTCGCCAACTGGGCGCCCACCGACAACGCCGGCCTGCGCTGTGCGCAGCTGACCGCGCGCCAGGTGACGGGCAAGGTCGATCCGCAGTGGATCGGTGAAGCGCAGGATCTGTGGCGCAAGAACGGCAAGTCGCTGCCGGACGGCTGTGACGCCGTTTTCGCCGTGCTGCAGGCACAGGGCGGACTGAGTGACGCATTGCGCTGGGAACGCATCGATGCCGCCGCCGACGCCCAGCAGCCGGCCGTGATGCGCAGCGCCGCACGTGGCCTGCCTGCCACCGACCTGGCGCTGGCCAACAATTACGCTGCCTTTGTCGACAAGCCCAATGCCAGCGCATTGAACTGGCCGCGCAACGAGCGCAGCCGGCGCATCGCCACCGATGGCCTGGCCAAGCTGGCCAAGGCCGACCCGGGCGCCACCGAACAGCAGCTGCCGCAGTACGCGCAGGCGCTGGGCCTGAGTGCCGAGCAGCAGGGCCAGGTGCTGTACCAGATCGCGCTGTGGACGGTGGCTTCCTACCTGCCCGATTCGGCACGCCGCCTCAACGCGGTGCCGGAATCGGCGTATGACGAACGCCTGCACGAATGGCGCGTGCGCGAAGCGATGTCGCGCGGTGACTGGCCGGCGGCGCTGACGGCGATCCGCAAGATGGCCAGCAAGCAGCGCAGCGACCCGCGCTGGCGCTACTTCGAAGGCCGCATGCTGGAGAAGACCGGCCAGGCCCAGCAGGCCCAGCCGTTGTTCCGCGATGCCGCACGCGCACCGACCTTCCACGGTTTCCTGGCCGCCGACAAGCTGCAACAGGGCTATACCCTGTGCCCCTGGAAGCCGAACGACAGCGCGCAGGCACAGGCGGTGATCGCGCGCGACCCGGCCATCCAGCGCGCGATGGCGTTGTACCAGATCGATCGCACCGGCTGGGCCGTGGCCGAATGGAACAGCGCGCTGTCGCGCTTCGATGACACCCAGCGCCGCCTCGCTGTACGCGTAGCGCAGGACAACGGCTGGTTCGACCGCGCCGTGTTCGCACTCGGCAAGCAACCGCAGGAACAGCGCCTGTACGACCTGCGCTTCCCGCTGCACCACGACGCCACCATCCGCCGCGAATCGGCACGCAACGCGATCGATCCGGCCTGGGTGGCGGCGGAAATCCGCGCCGAGAGCACCTTCACCCCGCGTGCGCGCTCGCCTGCCAACGCCATGGGCCTTATGCAGGTACTGCCGGCCACCGGTGCCGGCGTAGCCAAGTCGATCGGCCTGACCGGCTACGGCGGCGCCGACAGCCTGTATGACCCAGACACCAACATCGCCATCGGTACCGCCTACCTGCGCCAGCTGATGAACAAGTACGACGGCCTGCCGTACGTGACCATCGCGGCCTACAACGCCGGCCCGACCCCGACCGCACGCTGGCAGGGCCAGCGCCCGGGCTTTGATCCGGACCTGTGGATCGAGACCATCAGCTACAAGGAAACCCGCGAGTACGTCGCCCGCGTGCTGGCCTTCAGCGTGATCTACGACTGGCGCCTCAATGGTGATGCGCTGCCTCTGAGCGACCGCCTGATGGGCCGCCTGGTGGACAAGCGCAAGAGCTTCAGCTGCGCCGCAAACGCGGACCAGGGCGGCGATTGATCGCACTGCGGTCGTGCCGGCCGCTGGCCGGCACGACCCGGTATCCACTCCTGGGGAGGAGAAAGCAATGAGCCTGCTGGCCTGGATCGGGATATTCGCCGCCTGGAGCCTGTTCGCCACCTGGGTGCTGCGCTGGGGTGGCGCGGCCTGGATGGAAGGCTGGAAGTCGCTGGCCTTCGTCGACAGCTGGGGCAGCCTATGGGACGAAGCGCAGATCAAGCTGTATTTCCTCTGCCTGTGGATCGTCTACGGCCTGTGGTTCCTGGCCGGCCTGTTCGTGCCGGAGTGGCGCGGTTTGCCGTAACGCCGCTGTATCGGTAGTGCCGGCCGCTGGCCGGCAGCTTCGGGGTGACTGCGGTTGCCGGCCAGCGGCCGGCACTACCGGTGCATCTGCGCCGACCATGCGATCATCCCCCCATGAAGATCTATCTTGTCGGCGGCGCCGTGCGCGACCGCCTGCTGCAGCGCCCTGCCGGCGACCGCGACTGGGTGGTGGTTGGCGCCACGCCCGCGCAGATGGAAGCGCAGGGCTACACCGCCGTCGGCCGCGATTTCCCGGTGTTCCTGCATCCGAAGACGGGTGAGGAATACGCGCTGGCGCGCACCGAGCGCAAATCCGGCCGTGGCTATCGCGGCTTCGTGGTCGATGCTGATCCAGCGGTGACGCTGGAAGAAGACCTGCAGCGGCGCGACTTCACCATAAACGCGATTGCCTGCGACGAAGACTCCGGCGCGCTGGTCGATCCCTATGGCGGTGTGCGCGACCTGGAACAGCGCGTGCTGCGCCACGTTGGCCCGGCCTTCGTCGAAGATCCGCTGCGTGTGCTGCGCGCGGCGCGCTTCATGGCGCGCTTCGCACCGCTGGGCTTCACCGTCGCCGAAGAAACCCTGGCCTTGATGCGCGACGTTGCCGCCAGTGGCGAGCTGGACGCGCTGGTGCCGGAACGCGTCTGGCAGGAACTGCGCAAGGCGCTGGTCAGTGAGCGGCCCTCGGCGTTCCTGCGCACCCTGCACGATGCGCATGCGTTGGGCCCGATCCTGCCTGAGCTGGAAGCGCTGTACGGCGTGCCGCAGCGTGCTGAGTTCCACCCGGAAGTCGATACCGGCATCCACCAGGAAATGGTCAGCGACATGGCCGCGAAGCTGGCCCCCGGCGATGATCTGGTCGGCTTCGCGGCCCTCACCCACGATCTCGGCAAGGGCCTGACCCCGCCGGAGGAATGGCCGCGCCACATCATGCATGAGCAGCGCGGCATCAAACCCCTGAAGGCATTGTGCGCGCGGTTGAAGATTCCCACCGAGCACCAGCAGCTGGCCGAAGCGGTGTGCCGCGAGCACTTGAACGTGCACCGCATCGACGAACTGCGCGATGCCACCGTGCTGGAACTACTGGGCCGCTGCGATGCATTGCGCCGGCCGGAACGCGTGGCCCGCATCGCACTGTGCTGCGAGGCCGACAAGCGCGGCCGGCTCGGCTTCGAGGACGCCGACTACCCACAGGGCGAAACGCTCAAGCGACTGCACCAGGCGGCGCTGTCAGTGCAGGCGCGGGATCTGGATACCACCCATCTGAAGGGCCCGGCCATCGGCGAGGCGCTGGCCAAGGCGCGGGTGAAAGCCATCGCCGCCGCCCGCTGAAGCCCTGGTAGTGCCGGCCGCTGGCCGGCACCTTCACATCGCCCGTCTATCGACGGCGCTTGCGCGAGAAGTAGTCGACAGCATGAGCTCCCAACAAGATGGGTTGCATCAAGAGGAACAGCCATCCACCCAGCCGGAGCGTCTCCACCGGATTGAACCGGGTGATGAACGCAGCTGCCAGTGCCAAACCCGCAAGAAGGCCGATCTCATAGACCCACAGCGATCGGTTAGAACGCTTGCCCACGATGCTCCTCTCCATTGAACAGGACGCACTTGCAAGCCATCGCCGCCGTCCGGCACCACGGGTAGTGCCGGCCGCTGGCCGGCAACCAGACAATCCCTGGGTCAGTGCGCCATCCCACGGGTGATCGCCGCAGCCCGCTGCTTCAGCTGCGCCACTGCATCGGGAATCATCTCCATGCCCACGTCCAGGCCCGGGTTCAGCACCAGGCCGACGCCGTCGCCGATACCGGCCAGCAGCGCGTGCACCGCGATCGGCATGGCATGCGCAAACTGCGGCAGCTGCTCGTGCCACAGGCCCGCGCGCTCGGGGGCGGTGAACACCGCGAACATCGGCTCGCCGCTCTCGCTGGTCAGCACCAGCGGCGAGATGCTCTCGTCCCAGGCGCCATCTTCGCCGATGGCCTTGTCCAGCAGCACGAACGCCGTCGAGGTCAGCAGGCCGTCGAGGAACTGCGCTGCGGTCAGCGTGCCGTCCTGGGCCTGCAGCAGGCGCACCTCGAGATCGTTGAGGGGTTCGAACGGGTTGTCGTGGTCCATGGTCGGTTCCGGTACGTGATTGCAGGGCAGACTTTAACAGGCCCGCTCCTCAACCGAGGAATCCGTGCCGCCACAGCCAGCCCAACGCCGCCAGACCGGCCACCACCACCAGCATCAGTGGCAGGCCGAAGCGGTGCCGCCACGGGATCGGCACCCCACCCAGCTGCTGGTCCATGGTGTCGGTGTCCAGCACCCAGCCGTGCCCGCACCGGCTGCAGGCCAGCTCGTAGCGGCGATGGTAGGTGAGGCCAAACAGCAGGTCGATGCGCGCCATCCTGTAGCGCAGCTGGGGCGCGAACTCGGCTTCCGTCTGGCAGCGCAGGCAGTGGTGGGCTTCGGTCGGGCCGACGATCAGCACCCGCTCCTGCTGGCCGATCAGGATCATGGATCAGCGGCCCTGGCAGGCGGGTTGGGCCAGCAGCCAGGCTTGGGCGGCGGCAAGGGTGGCGGCATCACCCTCGATGCGCTGGTCGGGCTCGATCTTCAACCCATCACCACGATCATTGCGGTCGCGCATCACGGTGGTGGTCAACAACAGGCGGCCGCCATCGGCCAGTGTGCGCACGTTGTTGCCAGTCGAGACCCCTGCCGTCGGCTGGCCGAAGCTGCGCGTCTGCGCGCGGCCACGCCACGCCAGTGCCGAGGCCTCGCCCGAACTGCCGGTACGCGGTCCGAACAGCACCGCCACCGGCGCGCCAGGCTGCCGCAGCACATAGCCGGTCTGGCCGAAGTCCAGCACCGGCTTGCCTGCACGCTGCACGGCGGTCGCGGTCAACGTCCAGCGCTCCGGCCCCTGTGCGGTTTCGAACGACCCCACATCTTCGTTGTTCACCACCGAGGTGCGCAGCAGCGGTGCCATGCCCAGCAGCATCGGCCACATGTTGCCACCGCTGTTGTCACGCAGGTCGACGATCCAGCCACAGCGCATGCCGTCGTCCTTGCTGCGGATGACCTGCTGCCACCGCGCGGCGCGCTGGATGTTCTGACGGAACGCTTCCTGTGGCGTCGCGCCGGGCGTGGAGGCATATCCCTCGATGACCAGCCAGCCGATGCGCGCATCCACCGCATCGGCGGCCTTGGCCCTTTCCACGGCGGCGGCGCCGACCTGCTGCGCGCGCGCAAGGGATTCGCTCTGGCGCTGGGTCGTCGTCCATACGCCATGATTGCCAGTGCTGACCGCAATGGCTTCGCGCAGCAACGCCAGCCGCTTCACGGGGTCGCCCTGCACCGATTGCAGTCGTGTGCGGGTGGCAGGCCAGTCCACCCGGTCGCGATACAGCGCCTGCCGTTCAAGCAGGTTGAGGATCTCGGCCTCCGCCTCCGGCGAGGGCAACTCGATTGCCTTGGGCGTATCGGCCATGACGTTGGCAGCCACCAGCGCGATCACCAGCGCACCAATGCGACGCACTCCCTTGCGAACCTGCATGTGACGTTTCCTTGTCGTTGAGGCAGGCGCACAGCATAGCCCGCAGGTGATGGCTTCCGCCATGCGCGGACTGTCGTATCTGGCTCCGCCGCGGATTGCAGCAAGACAGCTTGCACGCGATCAGCAAATTGCAACTTTGCCCATGTCATCGCCACGTAGAACGCGAGAAGGTTGCCTCCGTCGGCGCCTCCTGCGCTGGCCGGGATTGGCGTCCTGAATGAAGCTACCTGAAGTCGGGCTTGCGACCATGTCGCGGGCTCGAATAATGCACCGTCCGTCGTTCTGCGGCGGGCGGTGCGTGGGGATCCTTCCGATCCGCCGGCTTCGTTTCCTTTGGGTAGCTTCACCGGCACGCCAACCCGCACCGCCCGCCACCTTGCATCCCTGCAGGTGGCCCAGCCTTGTGAGGTTGCTGCCATGACCACGCTCTACCCCACCTATCCACGTCTGCATGTACTGCTCGGTGCCGCAATGCCCGGCCTGCAGCTCTCCAATGCCGCAGCCGAAGCGTTGGAAGATGCGCTCACAGAAGCCCATGAACACGCTCCGCCGCCGGCCTTCTTCGCCCGGTTGCACGGCATCGCGCAAAGCCACGCCGCCGATGGTCAGGTCTGGCGCGAACGGCAGCTCAGCGATGTGCGTGGCCGGGAACTGGCGGAGGCGACGCGCTGCTTGGCAGCATTGTCTGCGTGCGGCGGGGTACTGCTGGCTGCACAGTCGGCGCGCGAGACGGACGATGCGCAGGCGCAGTGTCCGCCGCAGGTGGAGGAAGGCCTGCTGCACGCGGTGGTGGTGTTGGCCGATCATGCCAGCGCGCTGGTGGCGCCGGGTGCATGCGCGGGGTAATGGCACCGATGGATTCGTGTCGACCAAGGTCGACACCTACCAGAGCCGAGCATGGCTCGGCTCTTATCTCTTGCGACTCTGGCACCTTAGGTGCCGAGAGCCCGGCGCGGACGACCGTTCGGCTCTAGGTCTTTTCGATCGCTCTGTAGCAAGGATCTCCGCGCCGGTT
>NZ_RXLZ01000075.1 GCF_003970865.1 Stenotrophomonas maltophilia
TTTCTGGGGTTTAGAAGGAGCTACATTGCTGTTTTGTTTTTGCAACAGGAATACGGAAATAGGAGATGGGACCCCGTCCGTGGGCCCGGATATTGTTATAAGAGACAGCCCTACCCCTCAATCCCCCGCCCCATCGGCCGATAACGGGGTTGTCACGGCTTGTCCCGCCGCTGACCGGCTCGGCGCCGCCCGCCCGCTTCGACCTGGTCCTGCTCGATGAATCTCATGCATCGCTGGCAACACTACTTCAGCAACCTCTCCGTCCGGCGCAAGCTCAACCTGCTGACGCTGCTCATCGCGCTTGGCGTGATCGCGCTCTCGGTGATCGCCGCCCGCATGCAGTACCTCGACCTGACCGAGACCCGCAAGACCGCGCTGAAGACCCAGGTCGAACTCAGCTACGGCATCCTCCAGCATTACCACCGGCTGGCCGGTACCGGCGAGCTCAGCGAGGACGCTGCCAAGAGCGCGGCGTTGCAGGCGCTGGAAGTGATGCGCGCCGAGAACGATGCCTACTACTTCAACATCTACGACACCGGCTACCACCTGCTGATGCACCCGTTCCGCAAGGACCTGGTCGGCAAGGACATGAAGGACTTCCGCACCGACGACGGCGTACGCATCTACTACGACCAGGTCGAAGCAGCCAAGGCCGGTGGCGGCTTCGTCAACTACCGCTGGGCCAAGCCCGGCAGCAAGGGCGAGGTCGAGAAGGTGGCCTACGCCGGCCTGTTCGCGCCCTGGAACTGGGTGGTCAGCAGTGGCGTCTACATGGACGACGTGCAGAAGCAGGCGCTTGTGTTCACCGCCATCATGGCCGTCTCCGGTGGCGTGCTGGTGCTGATCGTGCTGGCCCTGAGCTGGCTCATCGGCAACCGCATTGCCGTGCCGCTGAAGCAGGCAACGGCCGTCGCCGAGGGTATCGCCCGCGGCAAGCTGGACAGCCACATCGGCCCGCAGCCGCATGACGAAACCGGCCGCCTGCTGGACGCCATGTCCGGCATGCAGCAGCAGCTGCACTCAGTAATCAGCGGACAGCGCGAAATGGCGCGCCGCCACGACGGCGGCGAACTGAGCTACCGCATCGACGCCAGCGCCTTCCCCGGCGAATACGGACTGATGGTGCAGGAAACCAATGCCCTGGTCGGCGGCCACGTGCAGACCCTGCACGATGTGCTGGACGTGGTGCAGCAGTACGCGGTCGGTGATCTCAGCCGCGACATCGCGCGCTACCCTGGCGAGAAGGCCGCGATGACCACCACCGTCGACACGGTCAAGGCCAACCTCGGCCGCATCAATGCCGAGATCAAGCAGCTGGCCAGCGCCGCCGCTGCCGGCGACTTCAGCCGTCGTGGCGATGCGCAGCGCTTCGATCACGATTTCCGCCTGATGCTGGAAAACCTCAACGCCATGATGGCGGTCAGCGATGACAACCTCGGCAAGCTCTCGCAGCTGCTGTCGGCCATCGCCGAAGGCGACCTGACCGCGCGCATGCACGGCGACTACCAGGGCGTGTTCGCGCGCATGCGGGACGACGCCAACACCACCGTCACCCAGCTGACCCAGATCGTCGGCCAGATCCAGGCCAGCGCCAGCAGCATCACCCTGGCCGCCGGCGAGATTGCTTCGGGCAACAGTGATCTGTCGCGCCGTACCGAGCAGCAGGCCGCGAATCTGGAAGAAACCGCCGCCTCAATGGAGGAACTGACCTCCACCGTGCGTCAGAACGCCGAACATGCCCGCCAGGCCAACCAGCTCGCGATCGGCGCGCAGGGCGTGGCATCGCAGGGCGGCAGCGTGGTCGGCCAGGTGGTCAACACCATGTCGGCCATCGAAGCCTCGTCGAAGAAGATCGCCGAGATCATCAGCGTCATCGACGGCATCGCCTTCCAGACCAACATCCTGGCGCTGAATGCCGCCGTGGAAGCTGCCCGTGCAGGCGAACAGGGCCGTGGCTTCGCCGTGGTCGCCAGCGAAGTGCGCACCCTCGCCCAGCGCTCGGCCGCCGCGGCCAAGGAGATCAAGGGCCTGATCGATGATTCGGTCGGCAAGGTCGCCGAAGGCTCCAGCCTCGTCCATCAGGCCGGCAGCACCATGGGTGAGATCGTCGCCTCGGTGCAGCGCGTGACCGACATCATGGCCGAGATCTCTGCGGCTTCGCAGGAACAGTCGGCCGGCATCGAGCAGGTCAACCAGACCGTGGTGCAGATGGACGAGACCACCCAGCAGAACGCCGCGCTGGTGGAGGAAGCCACCGCTGCCGCACGTGCGATGGAAGAACAGGCTGGCCAGCTGGCCGACGCCGTGGCGATCTTCCGCCTGGACAACCAGGTCTCCGCCGCGATGAAGGCCGTGGCCGCGCGTGTCGAGCCGGTGCATGTTGCCGCCGCCGTGGCGCGCCCGCAGCCGGCTCCGACGCCGGCACCGGTCCGTCGCAGCAGCAACGCCAGCACCTTCGTCGCCAGCGACAGCGACTGGCAGGAATTCTGAGACCCACCCGCGGCGGCTTCGGCCGCCGCCTCTGCCGATGGACACGTCCCCCGTGCAAAGTCCTACTCCCATCGTCACCGGCCCGCGCGAATTCGAGTTCGCCGACCGTGATTTCCGCCGCGTCTGCGACCTGATCTACCAGCGCGTGGGTATCGCCCTTGCCCCGGCAAAGCGCGACATGGTCTATGGCCGCCTGTCGCGCCGCCTGCGCACGCTGGGCATGCGCAGCTTCCAGCAGTACCTGGACCATCTGGAGCAGGAAGATGGTGACGAGTGGCAGGCGTTCACCAACGCCCTGACCACCAACCTGACCTCGTTCTTCCGCGAACCGCACCACTTCGACAAGCTGCGCGAGGAGCTGCAGCAGCGCTCCAGCCGCACGCCGCTGCTGCTGTGGTCCTGCGCGGCGTCCACCGGCGAAGAGCCCTACTCGATGGCGATCACCGCCTGCGAGGCCTTCGGCACCCTGAAGCCGCCGGTACGCATCATCGCCACCGACGTCGACACCCAGGTGCTGGCCACTGCCGGTCGTGGCGTCTACAACATCGATCGCGTCACCAGCCTCGATCCGGACCTGCGCCGACGCTACTTCCAGCGCGGCAGCGGCCCCAACGAGGGCCAGTGCCGCGTGCTGCCGGCGCTGCGCGAGCTGATCGAGTTCCGCCCGCTGAACCTGCTCGCCCCGCGCTACGACGTCGGCGGACCATTCGACGCGCTGTTCTGCCGCAACGTGATGATCTACTTCGACAAGCCGACCCAGCGCGCGATCCTCGGCCGCCTGGTGCAGCACCTGGCCGACGACGGGCTGCTCTACACCGGCCACTCGGAGAACTACCTGCACGCCGCCGACCTGATCCAGCCCTGCGGCCGTACGCTGTACCGCCGCGCGGCAAAGGCCGGCGCATGAACGCCTCGCTGCGTACCGACGATGTGATGCGCTACCAGGACGCACGCTTCCAGACCATCGCCGCCAAGCTGCTGCCGACCCAGTACCTGGTGGTGGATGACACCACGGCCCTGACCACCACGCTGGGTTCCTGCGTGGCCGCCTGCCTGCGCGACCCGGTGCTGAAAATCGGCGGCATGAACCACTTCCTGCTGCCCGAGGGCAACGCCGGCGACGGCGCGCCCGCGCGTTACGGCAGCTACGCGATGGAACTGCTGATCAACGACATGCTCAAGCGCGGCGCACACCGCAAGCGCATCGAAGCCAAGGTGTTCGGTGGCGCCAACGTGCTCAAGGGCTTCACCAGCAACCCGGTCGGCACGCGCAACGCCGAGTTCGTCCGCCAGTACCTACAGGCCGAGCACATCCCGATCATTGCCGAGGATCTGTGCGGCATCCATCCGCGCAAGATCTGGTTCTTCGCCGATACCGGCCGCGTGGTGGTGCAGCGTCTGCCGCATGCCCATGAGGCCGAAGTGGCCGCCACCGAGTCTGCGGTGCGTGCACGCCTGTCCAAGGCCCCGGTCACCGGCGGCGTGGAGCTGTTCGAATGACCCTGACCGGCAACGCCCCCTGCCGGGTCCTGATCGTCGACGACTCCGCCGTCGTGCGCCAGATGCTCACGGAAATCCTGTCCAGCGATCCAGCCATCGACGTGGTCGGCACCGCTGCCGACCCGCTGCTGGCGCGCGAGAAGATCAAGCGCCTGGCCCCGGACGTGATCACCCTGGATGTGGAAATGCCGCGCATGGACGGGCTGGCGTTCCTGGAAAACCTGATGCGCCTGCATCCGCTGCCGGTGGTGATGATCTCCTCGCTGACCGAGCGCGGCGCCGACACCACCCTGCAGGCGTTGGCGCTGGGCGCGGTGGATTTCGTCTCCAAGCCGAAGCTGGACGTTGCGCGCGGCCTGCAGGCCTACGCCGACGAGATCATCGCCAAGGTCAAGATGGCGGCGCGCTCGCGGGTACGTCCGCTGGTGCGGACTGCAGTCCCGAAGCTCACGCTGGACGCAGCCCCCTCGATGCGCCCTGCCTCACCGCAGTTCCGCACCACCGACCGCCTGATCGCGATCGGCTCGTCAGCCGGTGGCACCGAAGCCCTGCGCGTGGTGTTGGAAGGCATGCCCGCCGATGGCCCAGCCGTGGTGATGACCCAGCACCTGCCGGCCAGCTTCAGCAGTGCCTTCGCCGAACGCCTGGACCGCCACTCGGCGATGGCGGTGCGCGAGGCCAGCGACGGCGAGGCAGTGCTGCCTGGCCATGCCTACCTGCCACCAGGCGGCAAGCATCTGCGCATCATCCGCGACGGTGCGCGCTGGCGTTGCCGCGTCGACGACGGCCCGGCGGTGAACCGGCACAAGCCCGCGGTGGACGTGCTGTTCCGCTCGGTCGCGCAGAACGCCGGTGGCAATGCCATCGGCGCCATCCTCACCGGCATGGGTGATGATGGCGCACGTGGCCTGCTGGAGATGCGCCAGGCCGGCGCACCCACGCTGGTGCAGGACGAGGCCACCAGCGTGGTCTGGGGCATGCCCGGTGCAGCGTTCAAGCTCGGTGCCGCCGAGGAACAGGTGCCGCTGGAACGGATTGCCGAGCGCTTGCTGGCGCTCGCCCGCGGCTGATGGGACCTTTGTAGAGCCGAGCCCACGCTCGGCTGCTTTTCAGGCCCGCACCGGCAAGCCGCGCGTAGGCTCGGCTCTATTGAACTCCAGCGCTGCGCCGCGAGCGCCGCATGCAACTCGTTCGGCGTGCCCGCAACATCACCACAGCTTGAACGACACCGGCACGCGGATCTTTCCGGGCACCGGTACACCGTCTTCGCTGGCCGGCAGGTACTGCCATTTGCGTGTCGCCGCCTGCGCGGCCTCGTCCAGCTCCGGCCAGCCAGTGCTCTGCAGCACGGTCGCACCGAGCCATTGTCCGTCGGCAGCCACCTGCACCATCAGGATCGCTTCGCCCTCTTTCTCATCGCGAAAGGCCTGCGATGGATAGCGCGGCGGGTTGTTGTGCTTGGTCTCCATCACGATTGATGCCGGCACGTGCGCGGAGCGAACATTCTCGACAACCGTTTGCTCCGTCTCCTGCTGCGCCATGGCGCTGTGGGCCATCATCACCGTGGCCAGCACCACCGCACTGCCATGGCAGCGCCAGCAGCGGGGACGACTCCCTTTCAATCGATCCTGCGACATCCGTGCACTCCAACAAGCGAAGCGGCAAGTCTAGTCCGGTACATAACGAAAAACCCCCGGTTTTTACCGGGGGTTCTTCGTTTACATCATCAACCGATCAGCAGGATCAGGCAGCGACCGTCTTGGCCACGTCCTGGTATTCCTCGATCTGGTCGAAGTTCATGTAGCGGTAGATCTCCGCGCCGCTGGCGGCGATCACGCCCACATCGGCCATGTACTCTTCCTTGGTCGGGATGCGGCCCAGACGCGAGCAGATCGCGGCCAGTTCGGCCGAACCCAGGTACACGTTGGTGTTGCGGCCCAGACGGTTCGGGAAGTTGCGGGTCGAGGTCGACATCGCGGTGGAGCCTTCACGGATCTGCGCCTGGTTGCCCATGCACAGCGAGCAGCCCGGCATTTCCATGCGCGCGCCGGTGGCGCCGAAGGTGCCGTACACGCCTTCCTTGGTCAGCTCCGAAGCGTCCATCTTGGTCGGCGGGGCCACCCACAGGCGGGTCGGCAGGTCACGCTTGCCTTCCAGCAGCTTGGCAGCCGCACGGAAGTGACCGATGTTGGTCATGCACGAACCGATGAACACTTCGTCGATCTTGGCGCCGGCCACTTCGGACAGGGTCTTCACGTCGTCCGGATCGTTCGGGCAGGCCACGATCGGCTCGTGGATGTCGGCCAGGTCGATCTCGATGACGGCGGCGTACTCGGCGTCGGCATCCGGCTCCAGCAGCTCCGGGTTGGCCAGCCATGCTTCCATCTTCTCGATGCGACGCTGCAGCGAACGCGGATCCTGGTAACCCTCGGCAATCATCCACTTCAGCAGGGTGATGTTGCTGGTCAGGTATTCGATGATCGGCTCCTTGTTCAGGCGCACCGAGCAGCCGGCCGCCGAACGCTCGGCCGAGGCATCGGACAGTTCGAACGCCTGTTCGACCTTCAGCTCCGGCAGGCCTTCGATTTCCAGGATGCGGCCGGAGAAGATGTTCTTCTTGCCAGCCTTGGCCACGGTCAGCAGGCCCGACTTGATCGCGTACAGCGGGATCGCGTTGACCAGGTCACGCAGGGTCACGCCCGGCTGCATCTTGCCTTTGAAGCGCACCAGCACCGATTCCGGCATGTCCAGCGGCATCACGCCGGTGGCAGCGGCGAAGGCGACCAGGCCCGAACCGGCCGGGAACGAAATGCCCACCGGGAAACGGGTGTGCGAGTCACCACCGGTGCCGACGGTGTCCGGCAGCAGCATGCGGTTGAGCCAGCTGTGGATCACGCCGTCGCCCGGACGCAGCGAGACGCCGCCACGGGTGGAGATGAACTCCGGCAGGGTGTGGTGGGTCTTCACGTCCACCGGCTTCGGGTAGGCGGCGGTGTGGCAGAACGACTGCATCACCAGGTCGGCCGAGAAGCCCAGGCAGGCCAGGTCCTTCAGCTCGTCACGGGTCATCGGGCCGGTGGTGTCCTGCGAGCCGACCGAGGTCATCTTCGGTTCGCAGTAGGTGCCCGGGCGCATGCCCTGGCC
Organism: Stenotrophomonas maltophilia; assembly: GCF_003970865.1. Classification (GTDB taxonomy): domain Bacteria; phylum Pseudomonadota; class Gammaproteobacteria; order Xanthomonadales; family Xanthomonadaceae; genus Stenotrophomonas; species Stenotrophomonas maltophilia_AR. The sequence goes on from NZ_RXLZ01000075.1 coordinate 7,135, forward strand.
TTCGGCCAGGCCACACGCGCGGCCAACCATCTTCTGCGCCAGCGAGAAGCCCTTGCCGGTGTCGACCGGCTGCACCGGCAGGCGGAACAGATCGGTCGGGGCCAGGCCCAGCGCTTCGCGCGCCTTGCCGGTCAGGCCGCGGCCGATGATCAGCGGAATGCGGCCACCGGCACGCACTTCGTCGAACAGCACTTCGGACTTGACCTGGAACTCGGCGATCACTTCGCCGTTCTTCAGCGCCTTGCCTTCGTACGGACGCAGCTCGACCACATCGCCGTGCTCCATCTTCGACACGTCCAGCTCGATCGGCAGTGCGCCGGCATCTTCCATGGTGTTGTAGAAGATCGGGGCGATCTTCGAACCCAGGCAGACGCCACCGGCACGCTTGTTCGGGATGAACGGAATGTCATCGCCGGTCCACCACAGCACGCTGTTGGTGGCCGACTTGCGCGAGGAACCGGTGCCGACCACGTCGCCGACGTAGGCGACCAGGTGGCCCTTGTCCTTCAGGTCGAGGATCTGCTGGATCGGGCCGCGCTTGCCGTCCTCTTCCGGGGTGAACGGCGCATCGTCGCGCTTGTTCTTCAGCATCGCCAGGGCGTGCATCGGAATGTCCGGGCGGGTGGTCGCGTCCGGCGCCGGCGACAGGTCGTCGGTGTTGGTCTCGCCCGGCACCTTGAACACGGTGACGGTCAGGCTCTGCGGCACTTCCGGGTTGCCGGTGAACCACTCGGCGTCGGCCCAGCTCTGAAGCACGGCCTGGGCGTTGGCGTTGCCGGCCTTGGCCTTTTCCTGCACATCGTGGAAGGCATCGAACACCAGCAGGGTCTTCTTCAGACCGTTGGCGGCGATGGTGCCGATGGCGGCATCGTCCAGCAGCTGCACCAGCGGGGCGACGTTGTAACCACCGAGCATGGTGCCCAGCAGTTCGGTGGCGCGCTCACGGCTGATCAGCGGGTTCTGCTCGCTGCCCAGGGCGATCGCCGCCAGGTACGAGGCCTTGACCTTGGCCGCGTCATCGACGCCGGCCGGCACGCGGTGGGTCAGCAGGTCGAGCAGGAACTCGGCCTCGCCCTGCGGCGGGTTCTTCAGCAGTTCGATGACATCGGCCGTCTGCTGCGCGCTCAGCGGCAGCGGCGGGATGCCAAGCGCAGCGCGCTCGGCGACGTGGTGGCGGTAGGCTTCCAACATGACAACTCCCGGGTAATGCGTAGGTTGAAAAAACAAAGTGGGCTCAGGCTTGCGGCACGATCAGCTTCAGGCCCTTGAAGTAGTCGCGGTAAAACGTGTCGTTCCAGGTGATCAGGCCGTCGCACTGCAGCAGTGCGTGGGCGCCGACCATGAATTCGTCCAGGCTGCGGCGGCTGCCGCTGCGCTGGCGGTGGCGGCGGTGCATCTCGCCGGCGCGCAGTGCCGACTTGGCTTCCATCGGGTTGAAGTGCACGCCCATCTCTTCCAGCGCTTCCAGCACCTCGGCGCCGCCGCGCAGCGATGCGCAGACCTCGGCCAGGGTCGCACCGCAGACCACCACGCGGCCACCGACCAGGCTCTGCCTGAGGATGGCTTCCACGGCATCGGCCTGCGGACCATTGCTGAGCAGCTCCACCAGCACCGGTGAATCGACGGCGATCATCACGGCCTATTCCTCGTCACGCACCGCGCGTACCGCTGCGTCGGACGATTCGAAGCCGTCCAGCGCGAATTTGCCGCGCGCCCGTGAAATGGCATCGTCAACACTCTTGCGCAGGATGATGCGGCTGCCGTCCAGTTCGACCTTCAGCAGCGTGCCCTTGGTCAGGCCAAGGGCATCACGCACCGCCTTGGGCAGGGTGATCTGTCCGCGTTCAGCAACAGTGGCTTCCATGGGGTACGCCTCAAAAAGTATGCATGAATTATACATACCCGCGACATCCGGGACAAACCCGCCCAATCCGTGACCGCGATCCCGCGCTGGTCGCATCCGGGGGTTAGACTGGCGCCGCAGCGACCTGCTGCGGCCCCGGGCTGGACGCGCCGCGTGCCACCCGCACCCACCCGCCATAAAAGGATGTTCCATGCGCGCCTTGACCCTTGCCCTGATGCTGGCTGCCCCGCTGGCCCTTTCGACGACTGCAGCCCACGCCAATCCGTTCGGCGCCTACACCACCGGCGTCGAGATCACCCAACAGCAGATGGACACCCTGGAAGTCGGCAAGACAAGCCAGGACCAGGTCCGTGAAAAGTTCGGCGCACCCGGCCGCCGCGAACAGCTGGGCGACACCCAGGTCTGGTACTACGACTACGTGAAGATCAAAACCTTCGGCAAGAACATCCAGGAAGCGACCGTTCTGGAGTTCAACAAGCAGGGTGTGCTGACGGCCAAGTCCAAGAGCAACGCTGTCGGCAAGACCGGCAATCCGCTGCTGGATGCCGCCAACGGCAAGTAAGCCCTGCTCCACACGCACTCCCGGACGGGGCGCCCACGGGCGCCCCGTCTGCGTTCGGGCCAGCGGGCAACGACGGCACGCGCTGACACGAAGGCTACACACACCGCTGTAACCTTGCGTTCCAAGCCAGCCGGGTCATTGCCGGGCGCTGGATCGCCGATACTGGGCAGGATCCAGGGCCGGAATGCCACCGGCGACCGCAAGCAGGCCCGTAGACGCACGGGCCAGAGCAAGCCATCCGCAAGAAGGAGTTACCCCGCATGAGCGATTCGTTCTCCACCCGCAGCCAGCTGAATGTCGGCGGCAAGACCTACGACTACTTCAGCCTGCCCACGCTGGGCCAGCGCTTCGATATCTCCCACCTGCCCTACTCGATGAAGATCCTGCTGGAGAACCTGCTCCGGCACGAGGATGGCGGCATCACCGTCGGCAAGGACCACATCGAAGCCGTGGCCCGCTGGAATCCGGCGGCCGAACCGGACACCGAGATCGCCTTCATGCCGGCGCGCGTGGTCCTGCAGGACTTCACCGGCGTGCCCTGCGTGGTCGACCTGGCCGCGATGCGCGACGCGGTGGTCAAGCTCGGCGGCTCGCCGGAGCAGATCAACCCGCAGATCCCCTCCGAACTGGTCATCGACCACTCGGTGCAGGTCGACGTGTTCGGCAAGCCGGACGCGCTGGACCTCAACGGCAAGATCGAATTCCAGCGCAACCAGGAACGCTACGGCTTCCTGCGCTGGGGCCAGAAGGCCTTCGACAACTTCAAGGTGGTGCCGCCGAACACCGGCATCGTCCACCAGGTGAACCTGGAGAACCTGGCCCGCGTGGTGATGACCGCGGACAAGGATGGCAAGGCTGTTGCCTACCCGGACACCGTGTTCGGCACCGACAGCCATACCACCATGATCAACGGCATCGGCGTGCTCGGCTGGGGCGTGGGCGGCATCGAAGCGGAGGCCGCCATGCTCGGCCAGCCGTCGTCGATGCTGATCCCGCAGGTGGTCGGCTTCAAGCTGACCGGCAAGCTGCCCGAAGGCGCAACCGCCACCGACCTGGTGCTGACCGTCACCCAGATGCTGCGCAAGCTGGGCGTGGTCGGCAAGTTCGTCGAGTTCTACGGTGACGGCCTGCAGCACCTGCCGCTGGCCGACCGCGCCACCATCGGCAACATGGCCCCGGAATACGGCGCCACCTGCGGCATCTTCCCGATCGACGCCGAATCGCTGAACTACCTGCGCCTGTCCGGCCGCAGCGAAGAGCAGATCGATCTGGTCGAGGCCTATGCCAAGGCACAGGGCCTGTGGCACGACGCCAACAGTCCGCATGCGCAGTACAGCACCACCCTGGAACTGGACATGGGCACGGTGAAGCCGTCGCTGGCCGGCCCCAAGCGCCCGCAGGACCGCGTGCTGCTGGAAGACGTGCAGAAGAACTACCGCGAAGCCCTGGTCGGCATGACCGCCAACCGTGACAAGCGCAGCGACGATGTCTCCTCGTTCGTCAACGAAGGCGGCGGTGCCGCGGTCGGCAACGAGCAGCTGGCCAAGGGCTACGCCGATATCGAAACCGAAGGCCGCAAGGTGCGGCTGAAGGACGGCGCGGTGGTCATCGCTGCCATCACCTCGTGCACCAACACCTCCAATCCGGCGGTGATGATCGGCGCCGGCCTGCTGGCCCGCAATGCGGCCGCCAAGGGCCTGAACCGCCAGCCGTGGGTGAAGACCTCGCTCGGGCCGGGTTCGCGCGTGGTCACCGACTACCTGGAAAAGGCCGGTGTACTGAAGGAGCTGGAGAAGATCGGCTTCTACGTGGTCGGCTACGGCTGCACCACCTGCATCGGCAACTCTGGCCCGCTGCCGACCGAAGTCAGCGCCGGTATCGCCACCGGCGACCTGGTGGTCACCTCGGTGCTGTCGGGCAACCGCAACTTCGAGGGCCGTGTGCACCCCGAAGTGAAGATGAACTACCTGGCCAGCCCGCCGCTGGTGGTGGCCTATGCCATTGCCGGCACCACCGACATCGACCTGACCACCCAGCCGCTGGGTACCGGCAGCGATGGCCAGCCGGTGTTCCTGCGCGACATCTGGCCGAGCAACAAGGAAATCGGCGACGTCATCGCCGCCACCATCGGCCCGGAGATGTTCAAGCAGAACTACGCCGATGTGTTCAAGGGTGATACCCGCTGGAACACCATCGCCTCGCCGGACGGCAACCTGTACGAGTGGAGCGATGCCTCCACCTACATCAAGAACCCGCCGTACTTCGATGGCATGACCATGCAGACCGGCAGCATCGACGACGTGCACGGTGCACGCGTGATGGGCCTGTTCGGCGATTCGATCACCACCGACCACATCTCTCCGGCCGGCAACATCAAGAAGGACTCGCCAGCAGGCCGCTTCCTGCAGGAGCGCGGCGTGCAGCCGGCTGACTTCAACAGCTACGGCAGCCGCCGCGGCAACGATGACGTGATGGTCCGCGGCACCTTCGCCAACATCCGCATCAAGAACCTGATGTTCGGTGGCGAGGAAGGCGGCAACACCCTGTACTACCCGGCCGGTGGCGGCCAGCCGGAGAAGCTGGCGATCTACGATGCGGCCATGAAGTACAAGGCCGACAACGTGCCGCTGGTGGTGCTGGCCGGCAAGGAATACGGCACCGGCTCGTCGCGTGACTGGGCCGCCAAGGGCACCCTGCTGCTGGGAGTGAAGGCGGTCATCGCCGAGAGCTTCGAGCGCATCCACCGCTCCAACCTGGTCGGCATGGGCGTGCTGCCGCTGCAGTTCCGCAACGGCGAAAATGCGCAGAGCCTGGGCCTGGACGGCTCGGAAGTGATCGACGTGACCGGTCTGCGGGACGGCGCCAGCAAGCACGCCACGGTCACCGCGACCAAGGCCGATGGCACCAGGAAGACCTTCGAAGCCTCGGTGATGCTGCTGACCCCGAAGGAAGTCGAGTACTTCCGCCACGGCGGCCTGCTGCAGTACGTGCTGCGCCAGTTGGCCAGCAAGTAACGTTTCACCCTGGGTAGAGTCGACTGCCAGTCGACTCTCCAACAGAAAGGGCCGGATCCTCACGGATCCGGCCCTTCTTGTTTCTCCGCAGCCAGGCATGGCCTGGCTCTACTGCATCTCCGGCGGCACCGGGATGGGCGCCCGGTGCCCGATCACCGGCGCGGCGCATCCGGGTCGGTGCGCAGCGCCTTCAGCAGGCCCCACATGTAGAACGCCAGGGTGAACGAGAACGGCAGGCCGCACAGCACCACCGCCGTCTGCATCGCACTGAAGTTGCCGGCCAGCAGCAGGCCGACGCTGGCCACGGTGATGCCGGCTGCCCAGAACACGCGCAGCCAGATCGGCGCGTCGTGGCCATCCTCCACGCCATCGTCAACGCGACGGGTGCACAGGTTGGCGATCATCAGCGTGCCCGAGTCGACCGGGGTCAGGAACAGCACGAAACCGATCACCACCGCAGCACCGGCCACGTACGGCGCGCCGGGCAGGTATTCCAGCAGCTTGAACAGCGTCATCGCCGCATCGTGCTGGGCCACATCACCCAGGATCGCCTGGCCGTGATTGAGCACCAGGTCGATGGCGGTGTTGCCGAAGATCGACAGCCACGCCAGGGTGAAGCCGAGCGGAATCAGCAGCACGCCCATGATCACTTCGCGGATGGTGCGGCCACGCGAGATGCGCGCCACGAAAAGACCGACGAACGGCGCCCAGGCGATCCACCAGGCCCAGTAGAACAGCGTCCACGAGCCCATCCACTCGCGGCCCTTCGGGTCGTTGAGGTACATGTCGAAGCTCTTGCGCACGAACGCGCCGAGGTAATCGCCGGTGTTCTGGATCAGGCCATCGAACAGGTGCAGGGTCGGGCCGGTGACCAGCACGAACAGCAGCAGGCCGCACAGCAGGCGCACGTTGAGGTTGGAGAGCCACGCGATGCCCTTTTCCACGCCAGCCACCACGCCGATGGTGGCCACCACCATCATCACCAGTACGATCGCCACCAGCACCTGCGGCGTATCCGGGATGTGGAACAGGTAGACCAGGCCGGACTGCACCACCAGCGCGCCGATGCCGAGGTTGGTGACCATCGAGATCAGCGTGGCCAGGATGCCGAAGCCATCGACCATGTCACCGATGCGGCCATGGATGCGCTCGCCGAAGATCGGGTACAGCGCCGAGCGCAGTGCCAGCGGCAGGTCGCGGCGGTAGGCGAAGTAGCCCAGCGCCACGCCGACCAGCGCATACAGCGCCCAGCCGTGCAGGCCCCAGTGCAGGAAGGTCAGCACCATCGCCTCGCGGCCGGCGGCCACGGTCCCGCCGGGCTGCCCGGGCGGATTGAGGAAATGGTCCAGCGGCTCGTAGGCGCCGTAGTACAGCAGTGCGATGCCGATGCCGGCCGAGAACAGCATCGAGACCCAGGCCACGTAACCGAAGGCCGGCGATTCCTCGTTGTGGCCCAGGCGGATGCGGCCATACGGCGAGAACGCCAGCCACAGCACGAAGCCCAGGCACAGCACGATCAGCAGCATGTACCACCAGCCGAACGCGGCCGACACCTCGGCCTGCGCCCATTGCAGCCAGTGCTCGCTGCTTTCGGGATAGAGAACGGTGAGCAGCCCGAGGATGCCGATCGACACCGAGGAGCTGAAGAAGACAAAACGGTTCAAGCGCAGGGGCGAACGCTTGGGATGAGCCAGGGAAGACATGGGGTCGTCTCATCAAGTCCGAGGGAGCACATGGGCGGGGCCGGACCGGTAAACCGGGCCCATGGCGTGGGGCGCGAGCGCATCCTATGGTTTATTGATTGAACGTTCAATCAATAAAAAGCATAATGGCGGGCAGCCCGATCCTTCGGGTCGCAATCCGTGGAGAGACAATGCCGAAGAAAGGCGTGGAACCGGTACGGCGCGAGCAGCTGATCCGGGCCACTTTCCAGACCATCGACGAGATCGGCATGGCCGATGCGACCGTCGCCACCATCGCGAAGAAGGCAGGGATGTCCAGCGGCATCGTCGCCCACTACTTCGGCGACAAGGACGGCCTGCTCAATGCTGCAATGCGGCAGATCCTGCGCGAGCTGAAGGAAGCGGTCGCCCGCTACCGCGCCGACGCCAGCGACGACCCGCGCGAGCAGCTGCGCGCCATCGTCGATGGCAACTTCGACGACAGCCAGATCAACGGCACCGCCATGCGCGTCTGGCTCACCTTCTGGGCCGCGAGCATGCACCAGCCGGAACTGGCCCGGCTGCAGCGCGCCAACGACCAGCGCCTGTTCTCCAACCTGTGCCACCAGTTCAACCGCCTGCTGCCCCACCCGCAGGCCCGCCTGGCCGCCCGCGGCCTGGCCGCGATGATCGATGGCCTGTGGCTGCGCGGCAGCCTGGTCGGCGGCCAGTTCAATGCCGAGAAGTCCCGGCGCATCGCTTACGGCTATATCGACTTCCAGTTGCAGGCTGTCGCGCTATAAGCGCTTCAGCACCCGCCCCCTTCCAAGGAGTACGCCCCATGACCACCCTGCCCGTCCAACAGCTCTACATCCACGGCCAGCGCGTCGATGCCACCAGCGGCAAGACCTTCAAGACCGTCAACCCGGCCACCGGCGAGGTGATCGCTGAAGTGCAGGTCGCCAGCCAGGCCGACGTCGAACGCGCCGTGCAGAGCGCGGCCGAAGGCCAGAAGGTGTGGGCGGCGATGACGGCCATGGAGCGTTCGCGCATCCTGCGCCGCGCCGTCGAGATCCTGCGTGAGCGCAACGACGAACTGGCCCACCTGGAAACTCTGGACACCGGCAAGGCGCTGGCCGAAACCACCACCGTGGACATCGTGACCGGCGCCGACGTGGTCGAGTACTACGCCGGCCTGGCCACCGCCATCGAAGGCATCCAGCTGCCGCTGCGCGAGTCGAGCTTCTTCTACACCCGCCGCGAGCCGCTGGGCGTGGTTGCAGGCATCGGTGCCTGGAACTACCCGATCCAGATCGCCATGTGGAAGTCGGCCCCGGCCCTGGCCGCCGGTAACGCGATGGTGTTCAAGCCGTCGGAAGTGACCCCGTTGACCGCAATCCGACTGGCCGAGATCTACACCGAAGCCGGCGTGCCGGCCGGCGTGTTCAATGTTGTACAGGGCCCGGGCCGCGAGATCGGCCAGTGGCTGACCGAGCACCCGGTGATCGAGAAGATCTCCTTCACCGGCGGCGTCGCCACCGGCAAGAAGGTCATGGCCAGCGCCGCGTCCTCGTCGCTGAAGGAAGTGACCATGGAGCTGGGCGGCAAGTCGCCGCTGGTGATCTGCGATGACGCCGATCTGGACCGCGCCGCCGACATCGCGGTGATGGCCAACTTCTTCAGCTCCGGCCAGGTCTGCACCAACGGCACCCGCGTGTTCGTGCCGCGCAGCATGCTGGCTGCCTTCGAGGCCGCCGTTGTCGAGCGCGTCAAGCGCATCCGCATCGGCGACCCGATGGCCGCCGAAACCAACTTCGGCCCGCTGACCAGCTTCCCGCACATGGAAAACGTGCTGCGCTACATCGAAAGCGGCAAGGCCGAAGGCGCCCGCCTGCTGACCGGCGGCGGCCGTGCCACCGAAGGCGCGCTGGCCAATGGCGCCTACGTGCTGCCGACCGTGTTCTCCGACTGCCGCGATGACATGACCATCGTCAAGGAAGAGATCTTCGGGCCGGTGATGAGCATCCTCGCCTACGACGACGAAGACGAAGTGGTGCGTCGTGCCAACGACACCACCTTCGGCCTCGCCGCCGGTGTGGTCAGCAAGGACGTCAGCCGCGCCCACCGCATCATCCACCGCCTGGAAGCCGGCATCTGCTGGATCAACACCTGGGGTGAGTCGCCGGCCGAAATGCCGGTCGGTGGCTACAAGGAATCCGGCGTCGGCCGCGAGAACGGTATCTCGACCCTCGGCCACTACACCCGCATCAAGTCGGTGCAGGTCGAACTGGGCGACTACGCCAGCGTGTTCTGACCGGCGCGCCCCGAGCACGCCCCCTCGTCCGGCCACCGCGCCGATCCGACATTCCGCCGGGACGCCTGCATGCAGCGCGCCCCGGCCTGCAGGAGACACCCATGAGCACCCACAACGAGTACGACTACATCATCATCGGCGCCGGTTCGGCCGGCAACGTGCTGGCCACCCGCCTCACCGAAGATGCCGATGTCAGCGTGCTGCTGCTGGAAGCCGGTGGCCCGGACTACCGGCTCGACTTCCGTACCCAGATGCCGGCGGCACTGGCCTTCCCGCTGCAGGGCAAGCGCTACAACTGGGCGTACAAGACCGATCCCGAGCCCTTCATGAACAACCGCCGCATGGATTGCGGCCGCGGCAAGGGCCTGGGCGGTTCGTCGCTGATCAACGGCATGTGCTACATCCGCGGCAACGCGATGGACTACGACAACTGGTCCAGCATGCCGGGCCTGGAAGACTGGACCTACCTGGACTGCCTGCCGTACTTCCGCAAGGCCGAAACCCGCGACATCGGCCCCAATGACTACCACGGTGGCGAGGGCCCGCTGCGCGTGACCACGCCGAAGGCCGGCAACAACGAGCTGTTCGCTGCGATGGTCGAAGCTGGCGTACAGGCCGGCTACCCGCGCACCGACGACCTCAACGGCTACCAGCAGGAGGGCTTCGGCCCGATGGACCGCACGGTGACCCCGAAGGGCCGTCGCTCCAGCACCGCCCGCGGCTACCTGGACCTGGCCAAGCCGCGCCCGAACCTGACCATCGTCACCCACGCACTGACCGACCGCATCCTGTTCTCGGGCAAGCGCGCGGTGGGCGTGCAGTGGCTGCAGAACGACCAGCCGCAGCGTGCCACCGCGCGCCGTGAAGTGCTGCTGTGTGGCGGCGCCATCGCCTCGCCGCAGATCCTGCAGCGCTCGGGCGTCGGCCCGGCCGACCTGCTGCGCAGCCTGGACATCGACCTGGTGCACCACCTGCCCGGCGTCGGCGCCAACCTGCAGGATCACCTGGAGATGTACCTGCAGTACGAGTGCAAGAAGCCGGTCTCGCTGGCGCCGGCACTGAAGCTGTACAACCAGCCGGCCATCGGCGCCGAGTGGCTGTTCCTGGGCACCGGCATCGGCGCCAGCAACCAGTTCGAGGCCGGTGGCTTCATCCGCAGCGACGCCGAATTCGACTGGCCGAACCTGCAGTACCACTTCCTGCCGGTGGCGATCAATTACAACGGCTCCAACCCGATCAAGGCGCACAGCTTCCAGATGCACGTCGGTTCGATGCGCTCGCCCAGCCGCGGCCGCATCCATGTGCGTTCGAAGGATCCGCGCGAACATCCGAGCATCCTGTTCAACTACATGTCGCACGACCAGGACTGGCGCGAGTTCCGCGCGGCGATCCGCATCACCCGCGAGATCTTCGCGCAGCCGGCGCTGGCACCGTACAGCGGCCGCGAGATTTCTCCGGGCAGCGCACTGCAGACCGATGCGCAGATCGATGCGTTCGTCCGCGAACATGCCGAGACCGCCTACCACCCGTCGTGCTCGAACAAGATGGGCCACGCCGATGACCCGATGGCGGTGGTCGATGGCCAGGGCCGCGTGCACGGGCTGGAAGGCCTGCGCATCGTCGATGCCTCGATCATGCCGCAGGTGGTGACCGGCAACCTCAACGCGCCGACCATCATGATCGCCGAGAAGCTGGCCGACGTGATCCGCGGCCGCACCCCGCTGGCCCGCAGCACCGCGCCGTACTACAAGGCCAACGGTGCACCGGTGCGCAAGCAGCGCTGACGCAAGCGCCCCTTCGACGGACTCACACCCCAAACCGGTAGGTGCCCACCTTGGTGGGCACGTCTCCACAGCGCCCCCTCGCAATCCCGTGCCGACCAAGGTCGGCACCTACCGTTGCAGCCTCCGCGAACCCCTCTTCGCGTTTTCCCTACGGCGGGGTATGCTGCAATGAACGGCCATTGTCGATACGCTCAGGGCCGTAACCTAAAACATCACGATTCCTGGAGGGGGAATATGAGTCTGGATCGTCCCTGGCTGCAGAGCTATCCGAAAGGCGTTCCCGCCGAAATCGACGTCAACGAATTCCATTCGGTCGCCTCGGTCTTCGACGCTTCCGTCGCGAAATTCCGCGACCGACCCGCCTACTCCAGCTTCGGCAAGGTCCTCACCTATGGTGAGACGGACGCGCTGGTCACCCAGTTCGCCGCCTACCTGCTGGGTGAGCTCAAGCTCAAGAAGGGTGACCGCGTCGCCCTGATGATGCCCAACTGCCTGCAGTACCCGGTGGCCACCTTCGGAGTGCTGCGCGCCGGCCTGACCGTGGTCAACGTCAACCCGCTGTACACCGCGCGCGAACTCAAGCACCAGCTGGTCGACGCGGGCGTCAGTGCCCTGGTGGTGGTCGACAACTTCGGCGACACCGTCGAACAGGTCATCGCCGATACGCCGGTCAAGCACGTGGTCACCACCGGCCTGGGCGACCTGCTCGGCGCCAAGGGCGCGATCGTCAACTTCGTGCTGAAGTACGTCAAGAAGATGGTGCCCAACTACCACATCAAGGGCGCCGTCCGCTTCAAGCAGGCGCTCAAGCTGGGCAGCCGCCACGCGCTTCCGCCGGTCGAGATCGACCACGACGACATCGCCTTCCTGCAGTACACCGGCGGTACCACCGGCGTGGCCAAGGGCGCGATGCTGACCAACCGCAACCTGATCGCCAACATGCAGCAGGCGTCGGCGTGGCTGTCCACCTCGGGCATCGAGCCGGGCAAGGAAGTGATCATCACTGCCCTGCCGCTGTACCACATCTTCGCGTTGACCGCGAACGGCCTGGTCTTCATGAAGTTCGGTGGCTGCAACCACCTGATCACCAACCCGCGCGACATGAAGGGCTTCGTCAAGGAGCTCAAGGGGACCCGCTTCACCGCCATCACCGGCGTCAACACGCTGTTCAACGGCCTGCTCAACACCCCGGGCTTCGACGAGATCGACTTCTCTTCGGTCAAGTTCACCCTGGGCGGCGGCATGGCGGTGCAACGTGCCGTGGCCGAACGCTGGAAGAAGGTCACCGGCGTGACCCTGGTCGAAGCCTATGGCCTGACCGAGACCTCGCCCGCAGCCTGCATCAACCCGCTCACCCTACCCGAGTACAACGGCGCCATCGGCCTGCCGATCCCGTCCACCGATGCCTGCATCAAGGACGACAACGGCAACATCCTGGCACTGGGCGAAGTGGGCGAGCTGTGCATCAAGGGCCCGCAGGTGATGAAGGGCTACTGGCAGCGGCCGGAAGAAACCGCCACCGCCATCGACGCCGACGGCTGGCTGCATACCGGCGACATGGCGAAGATGGACGAACAGGGCTTCTTCTACATCGTCGACCGCAAGAAGGACATGATCCTGGTGTCCGGCTTCAACGTGTACCCGAACGAGGTCGAGGACGTCATCGCGATGATGCCGGGCGTGCTGGAAGTCGCTGCCGTCGGTGTCCCGGACGAGAAGTCCGGCGAAGTGGTCAAGGTCGTGATCGTGAAGAAGGACCCGAACCTGACCGCGGAAATGGTCAAGGAACATGCGCGGGCAAACCTGACCGGTTACAAGCACCCCAGAATCGTAGAATTCCGAAAGGAGCTGCCGAAGACCAACGTCGGCAAGATTCTCCGTCGCGAACTCCGCGATACGCCCGCCCAGTAAGGGTTTCCGGCAATTTGAACGGCACAGGGCCCGGGGCGGAAACGTCCCGGGCCCTTTCGCATGCGACGCCCCTGAGCCGGTGTAGCATCGCCGCGTGTGTGGACCGTTCGGCCCGCCGGCCACCCACCTGACACTGCGGGCCGCATGCCGAGGACCCTTCCATGAGTACCATCGAAAAGCTGCCCTCAAGCGGCTCGCCTTTTGCCACCATCCGTACCGAAGAAAGCGCCGACGGCGCTGCCCACTGGCTGTTCATGCATGCCGACGCCGCCACCGGCATCCGTCCCTGCTGCCGCAAGGACATGCTCGACGAGATGTGGAGCTACATGGCGGCCATCACCCGCGGCCCTGCCGAACGCCACAACGGAACACTGCGGCATTTCGTGCTGGCCTCCGATGCCGTCGCCTACAACCTGGGCGGCGACCTGGACCTGTTTACCCGCCTGATCCGCGAGGGCAATCGCGACCTCCTGCTGAACTACGCCCAGCGCTGCGTGGAGGGCGTGCACCACCTGCATACCGGATTCGGCGGCGATGTCCGTTCGATCGCCCTGATCCAGGGCGACGCCCTCGGCGGTGGCCTGGAAATGGCGCTGGCCTGCCACACCATCGTCGCCGAAGAAGGCAGCGGCCTCGGCCTACCGGAGGTGCTGTTTGGCCTGTTCCCGGGCATGGGCGCCTATTCCTTCCTGTGCCGCCGGGTATCGCCGCATCTGGCCGAGAAGATCATCCTCGATGGCCGCGTCTATAGCGCCGAGGAAATGCATGCGATGGGCGTGGTCGACGTGCTGGTGAAGAAGGGCGAAGGCCGCGCGGCGGTCGAGGAACTGATCCGCCAACAGCAGCGCACCCCGCAGTCCTATCTGGCGATGAACGCCGCGCGCGGCATTGCCCAGCCTGTCAGCTACGACGAACTGTTGGAGATCACCAAGGTATGGGTCGATTCCGCCCTGGCCCTCGGCGACCGCTCGCTGCGCACCATGGATCGCCTGATCAAGGCCCAGACCCGTCGCGCCAGCCTCGACGCGGCCTGATTCATCCCTCCCCCAGGATGGGTTCAAGCCCGGTTGGCCACCGGGCTTTTTTTAGGTTCTTCACCCAACTCCGGGGAAGGCTGCACGGATTTTGAGGAAGAAATAGGCGTCGTCTCGGTATCCGTAGGCGACGCGCTTGATGACCTTGATCTTGTTGTTGATTCCCTCGACCAGATTCGT
>NZ_RXLZ01000076.1 GCF_003970865.1 Stenotrophomonas maltophilia
GTGGAATACATCCAGTACTACAACGAAGAGCGCATCAAATTGAAATTGAAAGGCCTGAGCCCGGTAAAGTACCGGGAGCGGGCCCAATCGGCCGCCTGACCCCGTCCAAGTCTCGGGGGTCACTTCAGGGACGGGTTTACGGCGTCTCCCGCCACCGGACCCACCCCGCCTCCCACGGGAAACCCGCTTCTGCTTCGGCTGTTGCTGTTGCTGTTGCCCTGGTTCGCAGCGGGTGCAGGGCTGCAAGCCCTGCCGACCAACCCCCTACTTTGCCTGCTCGCAGAACTTCTGCCGGTACTCGAGCGCCTTCGGCATCAGCGCCTGCAGATTCTGGATGCGAGTGCCCGGGTTCGGGTGGGTCGAGGAAAACTCCGGTGGCGACTGGCCGCCGCTGGCCTGGCCCATGCGCTGCCACAGCGGCACCGCCTCGCGCGGATCGAAGCACGCCGCCGCAGCCAGCATCAGGCCCACTTCGTCGGCCTGCGTCTCGTGGCTGCGCGCATACGGCAGCAGGTAGCCATAGCCCATCGCCGACATCATCATCTGTTGCTGCTGCGCATCCATGCCGCTGGCGGCGCCGGCCACCTGCCCGATCTGGGTCAGCTTCTGCTGGGCCATGCGCTGTGCACCATGGCGCAGCAGTGCATGGGCAATCTCATGGCCCATCACCACCGCCATCGCATCGCGGGTGCGCGCCACCGGCACCAACCCGGTGTAGACCGCCATCTTGCCGCCCGGCAGGCAGAACGCATTGGCCTGGTCGGATGGGATCACATTCACTTCCCACTGGAAATCCCGCGCGAAATGCGCCGGCTGCACGCCGTGCTCCTGGGCCAGCGCGGTCTCCACCACATCGACCTTGGCAATCAGGCGCTGGGCGATGTCACGCACATCGCGCGCGATCGGTGCGTTGGGGTCCATCGGCCGTTCCTGCGACAGGATCTGCTGGTAGGCCTGCAGCCCCAAAGCGGTCTCCTGGCGCGCGTCCAGGCTGCTGTCGATCATCACCTTCTCGCCGGTATACGGATCCACCGTGCGGTTGGAAAACCAGTAGAACACCGCATAGCCGGCGGCCAGCAACAGCACCCACCAGCGGATGTTGCCGAACAGGCCGCGGCGCTGCGAGCCTTGTGGCGGGCGGGAAAAGGGATCGTTGCGCATCGGGTCGGCTTCCAGCAGGCCCCGCCGGCCGGCGGGCACGGCGCAATCTTAGTGCGCCGATGCCAGCAACGGGTGAAGCCGGCCGCCGATCAGATGCCGCGTACCAGGCGGAAGCCGATGCGCGCGTTTGTGGTATCCGAGTCCTGGGATTGCCGCCAGGCCGCGCGGGTCTGCTCCGGCGCATTGGCCCAGTTGCCCCCCCGGATCACCCGTGCGCGGCAGCCCGGGTTGAACCAGGCGGCGCCATCGGAGGGCGCGCGCCGGTAGCTGGCATGCCAGCAATCGGCCACCCATTCGCTGAGATTGCCGCCCATGTCGTGCAGGCCGAAGGCATTGGCCTGGAAACTGCCTACCGGTGCCGGCCCCCACCAGCCATCACCATAGCCGATGAAGGCGTTGTGCCAGTGCCGCCCGGACGGCGACACATCCTTGCTGCCGGTGAAATTGCCGCTGCCCGGCGGCGGCGTGCCCGCATCGCCCCAGGGGTAGCGACCACTGTTGCCGCCGCGCAGCGCGTACTCGAACTCCGCTTCACTGGGCAACCGGTAGCTGCGCCCGGTCTGCTCGGACAACCACGCCGCATAGTTTTCGGCATCGCGGATGCTGACGTGCATCACCGGCGAATTGGCCATTGCGCGGCCACCGTCGTAATCCGAGCGCCAGTCCACGCCGCTGCGGCGGATGAAGTTGCCGCTGCGCTCGTCATAGACCACCGAATGGCCGCGCCGCGTCGCCCGGGGGCGCGCATTGGTCGCCTTCACGTAGCGCTGGAAATCGCTGACCGTGACCTCGGTGATCGCCATCGCGAAGCCTCGATCAAAGCGTACATAGTGCGATGGTCGCTCGGCATCGCTCGAACCCGGTTCGGCATCGCCAGCGCCCATCTGGAAACCGCCGTGCGGCACCACCACCATCTGCGGCCCGCGTCCGCCATCACGCATGGCGTCGCTGAATACCTGTCCCGGGCGGAAGCTGCCGTAGTGGGTGGCCAAGTCGATACGCTCACGCAGCTGGGCCACCACCGCGTCTCCCGGCAGGGCGATGCGCAGGGCTTCGGCCAGTTTCTCGCGCGCCGGCTTCAGGCCCTGCGGCGTGGACAGGTCGCGCAGGCCGTCATCGCGCAGCTGCAGCAATGCCGCCGCACGGATCTGCTCGATGCGCTCGAAAGCGTCGGCGATGGTCGGCGACGAGTCGCGCACCTTGCTGGCTTCGGCCAGCCAGGTGCCCGCGCTGGCGAAATCGCGCGTGCGTGCAGCGTCCTCGGCACGGCGGATCAGCCCACTTTCGGCCGCGGCCAGCCCCTGCCGTGCACGGCTGTTGTTCTCATCCAGTGCCAGTGCCTCGCGGAAGTTGCCGATGGCCCCGTCCCCGTCCTCGCCGATCCGGTCCGAGCGCAGGTCCTCTTCGCCAGCGCGGTTGTAAGCGACCACCCGCTGGGCAAGCTCCACCCGTCCCTGCAGTGCGCGTACCTTCTCGTCCTTCGGCGCCAGCATCAGCAGAACCAGCGCCTGGCGGCTGGCCTCGGCCAGCGCCTCGCGCTGCTTCAGCGGCCGAACCAGCAGCGCATCCGCCTGCTGCTGCAGGCGCTGGCGGGCACGCTGCAGGCCCTGGCGGGCCAGGCGGTCATCCGGGTCCTCTTCCTGTACCGCCAGCCACAGCGGGATGGCGGCATCGGCATCCTCATACAGCCGGCCCTCGGAGAAGGCCTGCCCGGCCGCGCGGCGCAACTGGGCCAGGCTGCGGCCCTGCCGATCCACCCGCGGTGGCGTCCACTGCTGTACATCCTCAGCGGCATCCTCACCGGCGATGGTCACGCTGCCCTGCCCGGCCTGCGGGCGCTCGTCGCTGTCTGCGTTCACGGACGGGCGCGCCTCCTCCCCGGCACTCCGGTCCGCTGCCGTGGGGGGCGACGGCGTGCAGCCCGCCAAGGCCATGGCCAGGGCGGTGCACAGCGCGGACGACAACGGAAAACGCAAGCGGAGCCTCCTTCGGCACGGACGCGCACCGACGTTAGGCTATTCTCCCCTGCCTGAGCAAACCCGAGTAGTAGGCCCTGAACCGTGGCAACCTGGATCACCACCCCCGCCGAGCTGGATGCGTACTTCCAGCAGCGCCCGACCCGCATCGGCCTGGACACCGAATTCATCCGTGAACGCACCTTCTGGCCGCAGCTGGCCCTGGTGCAGATGGCGGTCGGGCAGGACATCCTGCTGATCGACCCGCTGATTCCCGGCATGACCGAGGCGCTGGCGCCGTGGCTGGCCGATGAATCCATCACCAAGGTGATGCACAGCGCCAGCGAAGACCTGGTCGCCTTCAAGTGGGCGTGCGGCGTGCTGCCGCGACCACTGTTCGACACCCAGATCGGTGCCGCGCTGGCCGGCATCGGCGGCGGCATGGGCTACCAGAAGCTGGTGGCGGAAATCACCGGCGTCGCCCTGGCCAAGGGCGAAACCCGTTCGGACTGGATGCGCCGCCCGCTTTCGGAGTCGCAGCTGCAGTATGCCGCCGACGATGTCGAGCACCTGTTCGCGCTGCATGACGCCATTGATGCCAAGCTGCAGGCGCTCGGCCGCCAGCAGTGGCTGCACGACGATGGCGAGCGCCTGCTGGCCAGCGTCGCCAACGACGAGGACCGCTGGCCGCATCTGGCGATGCGCTCGGCACAGTTCCTCGACGCGGCCGCACAGCACCGCCTGCTGCGCCTGCTGCGCTGGCGTGATGTGCAGGCACGCAACAGCGACCGCCCGCGAAGCTGGATCCTGGACAACGAACTGGCCGCCTCGCTGGCACGCACGCCGCCGGCCGACGAGGCTGCGCTGGGCAAGCTGTTCGAGCAGTTCCCGAAGGCACCGCGCAAGCTGGCCGGTGCGGTCTGGCAGGCGCTGTCCACGCCGCTGGCCGATGAGGCCGGGGCACCGCTGGCGCTGCCCGCCAATGACAGCAACAAGCAGGCGGTGAAGAAGCTGCAGGACGCGGTGGCCGAACGCAGCCGCGAGCTGGGCCTGCCGGATGGCGTCCTTGCCTCGCGCAAGCACCTGGAAAGCTATCTGGAACGTCGCCAATGGCCGGCAGCCCTGGCCGGCTGGCGCCAGCAGGAACTGGAATCGCGACTGCAGGCACTGTTGCCGGCGCGCTGACACTGCGGGCGCTGGCACTGCGCCGGCGCCCGCAACACACAGAATGAGCATCTGCCACGCTTGCCGACGCGCGCGCGGGCCTGTCCAATAGCGTCCCCGCTATTGTTGGATTGCATCAGATGACAAATGGACTTGTAAAAGACGGCCTTTCCATGGACGACCTGGCCTGGCGCGCGCAGGCGCGCACCGCGCTGCAGGAACACGACCATGCAGCACTCGAGTCGCTGCTTGCCCCACACGAACAGGCCTGGCTGAACGGCACCCGGCCGCTGCCCGGCATCCGCTGGCGCCTGCGCAACCTGCAGGACACGGCGCTGCCCCTGGATGAGCGCCTGCAGCAGGCGCAACGATGGGTTGCCGCCGCTCCCCACAGCTATTACGCACACCTGCGCCTGGGTGCCTGCTGGGAGTCGGCCGCTGGCGCCCTGCGCAGCGCCGATGTGGCCGCACTGGTGGAAGACAGCCAGTGGCTGGCCGCACAGCAGGCACGCGACCACGCCGTGCATGCCTACCTGCAGGCGATCGCGCTGTCGCAGCGCCCGGCGTTGGCGCTGGATGGCATCAAGCGCATCACCAGCTACCTGCGCGAGCCAAACTGGCTGCGCGCGCTCCAGGCGGGGCAATCGCCGGAATCCGATGAAGCAGCCTTGGCCGAGCACTATCCGCAAGCCTGGCCGCAGGCATTGCAGCTACTGTCGCGCTTCGGTGCCCCGTTGCAGACGCTGCCGGATGCGCTGCCCACGTTGCTGCGCGATCGCAGCGAGGACGATTTCGATGCCCCTCTCGCGTACTGGATGCGCCTGGTGCTGGAGCAGCGTCCGGACGACCTGGGCACGCTGGAAGACACCCTCTACTACCTGTACCCGCGCTGGGGCGGCAGTCACGAAGCGATGGAGGATTTCATCGAGGGCGGCTGGTGTCGTGGCCTGGAGCTGGCACAGCGCAATGCGTTGCGCTGGTGCAAGGAACAGGACTGGATGGGAGACCTGCCGCGCCGCGGGGATGCCGAAGCGGTAGCCGTGCATGAGCGCGCGTATGCACAGATCCTTGACTGGCACCTGGAGGGCTACGTGCGTGCTGAAGTCCTGACCCAGCGTGCTGCATTCCGCTTTCATCTCGGGCGCATCGAGGAGATCGAAGACCAGGTGCAATGGGATGCCGGATGCATGCAGGCCGTGCTTGAGGACCTGCAGCAGGCCTGGGTGCTGGATCGAGACATGGTCCTGCACGGAGGTTTCAGCAGCCTGGAGGCCTGCACCTGGTTCGCCCATGTGGACGGCGCCGAAGCGCTGTTCGCGCAGGTGGTGGACTACGCCGCGCGCGAAGGTGATTCCGCGCTCGGCCTGCTCTGGGCCGCAACCGCCATCGAGCATGGGCTGCTCGGCCAGGAAGCCGATCCGGCACGTGCGCAACCCCTGCTGCAGCGCGCCCTGAAACTGGCGGTGCAGCAGAAGACGTCCACGGTCACCTTCGCTTCCAATCTGTTCTGCGATGTCTCGCAGGCCGCAGGCCTGTCGCTGTTGCAGCGCATGGCCGACGACGGCGACGCCGGTGCGATGGCCGCGCTGTGCGACCTGTACAAGGGCCGGATGGGCGGCCGCGACCAGCCGGACTTCGTCGATGCCCAGAAAGCCCTGTACTGGCAGGAGCGTGCCGTCGAAGGCGGCGACCTGATCGCCACCTACAACCTGGCCGTGCGCCAGGTCGCTGCAGGCGGCGCGGACAATGAAGCGCGTGCGCGCGAGCTGTACCTGCGCTGCCTGCGCGAAGCCGACGCCGGTGAGCGCGTGTGGGGCCCGGCCTGCCGCAACCTGGCCTGCCTGGCATTCGATGGCCAGAACGACGCGCACAAGCGCGAAGCGGTCGAACGCGCCTTGATTCCGCTGTGGTGGCGCGGTGAGGACGACGACAAGCTGTGGGCGGCCGGCTACCTGGCCGACGTCTACCACTTCGGTAACGGCGTCCCGGCCAATGCATTCCTCGCCCTGACCTGGCTGCAGCGCGCCAGCGAGATCGATCCGGAGTATGTGGACGTGGTACGCATGACGCCGCTGATCAACGGCGAAGGCCGCTGGTTCGGCGCCAGCCGCGCACGCAAGCAGCAGGAACAGGACCGCCAGCAGGTGGACAGCGCCACCTGGGCCCTGACCTTCGGCCAGCGCAGCCAGGACAGCAACCTCACTGCGGTCTGAAGCAACGAAAAGGGCGGCCCGGTAATCCGGGTCGCCCTTTGCATTCCAGCAACGCGATGGCGGGATGCCCCGCCATCGCGACAGCGCATTACCAGTTCATGTTCAGCGAGACACCGACGGTGCGCGGCTCGTTGTAGACCGCGGCCATGTAGTTCTCGATCACACCCTTGAGGTTCTTCTCGTTGGTGATGTTGCGCGCGAACAGCGCCACTTCGTAGGCACCGTAGTTGCCCGAGTAGCCGATCTTCAGGCCACCCTCGAAGTCACCCTTGGAGTTGAACTCCTTGCTGTCGTACAGCACGAAGCTGGTGTAACCCTGCTTGTTCCAGTCGGTGGACACGAACATGGTGCCGGCATCGCTGACCGGGAAGTCGTAGCGGGCGGCCAGGTTGACGTTGTACTTCGGCGCGTTCGGCAGCGGGTTGCCGTCGATCTGGGCGAAGGTGTTGGCACCGACCTTGATGGTCGGGTCGCCGACGGTGCAGACCACCTGGCCGTTGAGGCCGCAGACCTGCGCGTACACACGCTTGTCCTTGATCTCGCTGTGCAACAGGCTCAGGCCGGCGCTCAGGGTCAGGTTCGGGATCGGGCGCAGCTCCATGTCGGCTTCGAAACCGTAGGCCTTGGCCTTGTCGGCATTGAACAGCACGCCGTTGCCGTCCGAATCGTTGCCGTTGAGCTGGATGTCGTTGACGGTGTAGGTGAACGCGGTGGCATTCAGGCGCAAGCGGTTGTCCCACAGGCTGCTCTTCACGCCCGCTTCCCAGGACAGGATCGTCTCGGAATCGGCGGTGGTGAAGTCGGCATTGAACACCGCCGAACGGCCCTGGATGGTCGGGCCACGGAAGCCACGCGCGACCTTGGCGTAGACGCTCACGTCCGGCGTGATCTGATACATCGCGCTCAGATCCCAGCTCGGGGTGGTGTCGGACATCTTGACGTCGGTGCGGCCCTTGTAGGTCACCACGCCGGCGGCGGTGTCAGCGGTCTTCAGCAGGCGGGTGTGCTTCTCGTCCTTGGTCTGGCGCAGGCCGGCAGTGACGGTGAACTTGTCGGTGAAGGCGTAGCTCAGCTGGCCGAAACCGGCCCACGAGGTGTTCTTGTTGCGCAGGCGCACCCAGTTGTTCGGGTTGCGTGCCGCGCCCTGCAGGAACCAGGCGCGCTGGTAGAAGTCGGTGGTGTCGCTACCGTTGAAGTAGAACGCACCGGCCTGCCACTGCAGCGCACTGTCGTCATGGCTGGCCAGGCGGAATTCCTGGGTCCACTGGTCCAGGTCACGGATGCGGCCCATCGACTGGCCATAGCCGTTCGGCACGCCGTTCACCGGGAAGTTCACCGCAGCGCCGCCATCGGTGTCGCCGCGGCTGTAGCCGGAGGTGGTCTCGTAGGCGGTGATCGAGGTGAAGTCGATCGCGCCGAAGTCGTAACGCGCCTTCACCGAGCCGCCGTAGGTCTTGTAGGCCTGCGGGTTGTTGTCGGCTTCGTCGTAGGCGACCTGATCACGCGGCACGTCGGTCTTGTTCGAGCCCTTCGTCAGCGCACCGCGCAGGAACAGGGTCGAGGTGCCTTCGTAATCACGGGCGTGGGCCGAGGCCAGGATCGAGAACTGGTCGCTCGGGGTCAGCAGCAGCTGCGCGCGCACGTTGCGGTCATCGAAGCCGCCCATGGCGTTCTTCTTCGGGCTGACCGTGCCGTCGGCGCTCGGGCCCTTGTAGGTGTTGTCGACGTAGTCGTCGCGGTGCTGGTACAGCGCCGACACGCGGAACGAGGCGATGTCGTTGATCGGGCCGCCGAAGCCGCCGTCGATCGACACGCTGTTATAGGTCGCATAGCTGGCGCTGACGCGGCCGGTGTAGTCCTGGGTCGGCTTCAGCGTGTCGAACTTGATGATGCCGGCGGTGGTGTTGCGGCCGAACAGCGAGCCCTGCGGGCCGCGCAGCACTTCCACCTGGTCCACGTCATAGACCGGGTTGGACTTCAGCACCACATGTTCCAGCACCACGTCGTCCTGGATGATCGACACCGGCTGCGAGGCACCCAGGTAGAAGTCGATGTTGCCCAGGCCACGGATGTAGAAGCGCGGGAAGATGCGGCCGGTGGTGGTTTCCGCATACAGGCTCGGCACGCGGCCGGACAGCGCCAGCAGGGTGTCGTCGCCGCCGGCGGTGAAGTCGCGCA
Source organism: Stenotrophomonas maltophilia (assembly GCF_003970865.1). Taxonomy (GTDB): domain Bacteria; phylum Pseudomonadota; class Gammaproteobacteria; order Xanthomonadales; family Xanthomonadaceae; genus Stenotrophomonas; species Stenotrophomonas maltophilia_AR. Next base: position 8,672 of record NZ_RXLZ01000076.1, read on the forward strand.
TGCGCTCGCCCTGCACCACGCCCACCGAGACCGGCACTTCCTGCAGGTTCTGCTCGCGGTGTTCGGCGGTCACGGTGATCGTGTCCAGGCCGGTCGGGGTCGGCGCGCTGTCCTGCGCGGCGGCACCGAAGCTGGCAGCCAGGGCCAGGCCGGCACAGGCCAGGGCCAGCGGGTGGCGGCGGAAGGAAACAAAGGAAGACGACATACCCGACAGGCGGCGGGAATCGGAATGGGAGGGCATGAAATGCTCTGAGGAGGCGTCCGTGCGGCCTGCGCGAGCCGGGCGGCAAAAAGGAAGAAAACTGCGCAAGCCGCCATTATCCCCCAAATTGTTACGATTTCGTTGCGCAGCCTCCAAGCCCGGCGAAACCAGCGGTTTCGGCACAGTCACCGGGCATTCCGCACGCCCTGAAGGCTTGACTCAGGGCAGCGGGCCCAACGCCACATCGACCATCGCCAGCAGCCGCTCGCGGCTGATGCCGTCACGCGCCTGCACCGAAATGCCGTGCAGCACCGTGGCGAAGTGATCGCCCAGTGCCTGCACCGCCACATCGCCGGCCAGCTCCCCTTCGGACTGCGCCTGCTGCAGGCGCGCGATGATCGCCGCCGTACGCTGGCGACGATGGCTGGCCAACCAGTCCCGCACGCCCTCGCCATCGGGCGAGACGCTGCTGGCCGAGGACACCACCAGGCAACCATGCGGCCGCCCGCGCCGGGTGTAGGTCAGCACCGCTTCGCGCAGCATGGAGCCGATCGCCTCACGCAGCGTGGCCTGCTCCAGCGCGCGCGGCGCGAAGCCGCCCTCGCCTTCCTCGTACAGCGCAACGGCTTCGCGGAACAACTGCTCCTTGCTGCCGAACGCGGCGTAGATGCGTGCAGAGGCAATGCCCAGTGCTTCGACCAGTGCCGACATCGACGTGCCTTCATAGCCGTGCTGCCAGAACAGCAGCATCGCCTTGCGCAACGCCTGGTCCCTGTCGAATTCGCGCGGTCGCCCTGCCATCTGCCTGCCTGCTCCAGTGAGGCGCGCAGTGTAACGCGGGTGTTGACCACCGCGAGGGCCGCGCCTATTCTTTGTCGATCGACAAACAATTGGAGCAACACATGCAGACCCTCAAGGGCCCCAGCCTGCACCTGGCGCAGTTCGCCGGCGACCAGGCCCCATTCAACTCACTTGCCGGCATCGCCGAGTGGGCCGCCGGCCACGGTTTCAAGGCCCTGCAGATCCCGGCCTGGGATGCACGCCTGTTCGACCTGGCCACTGCTGCCGAAAGCCAGGACTACTGCGACGACCTCCGCGGCACCCTGGCCGAGCACGGCCTGCAGGTCAGCGAACTGACCACCCACATCCTCGGCCAGCTGGTCGCCGTGCATCCGGCCTACGACGAACTCTGCGATGGTTTCGCACCCGAAGCACTGCGCGGCAATCCGAAGGCCCGCAGCGAATGGGCGCAGCAGCAGTTGCACCTGGCCGCCCGTGCGTCACGCCGTCTCGGCCTGCAGGACATGGGCACTTTCTCCGGCTCGTTCGCCTGGCCCTACCTGTTCCCGTTCCCGCAGCGCCCGCCGGGCCTGATCGACGCCGCGTTCGACGAACTGGCGCGACGCTGGCGGCCGATCCTCGACACCTGCGAGGACAACGGCATCAACCTCTGCTACGAGATCCATCCCAGCGAAGACCTGCATGACGGCACCAGCTTCGAGCGCTTCTTCGAGCGCGTTGGCCAGCACCAGCGCTGCCGCATCCTGTTCGATCCCAGCCACTTCGTGCTGCAGCAGCTGGACTACCTGGAGTACCTGGACATCTACCACCCGCTGATCCGCATGTTCCATGTCAAGGACGCCGAATTCCGTCCGAGCGGGCGCCAGGGCATCTATGGAGGCTATGCCGACTGGACCGAGCGTGCGGGCCGCTTCCGCTCGCTGGGCGATGGCCAGGTCGACTTCAAGTCGATCTTCTCCAAGCTCGCCCAGTACGACTACGCGGGCTGGGCAACGCTGGAATGGGAGTGCTGCCTGAAGGACCAGGAAGCTGGAGCGCGCGAAGGTGCCGCGTTCATCCGCGACCACATCATTCCGGTCACCGACAAGATTTTCGACGACTTCGCCGGTGCACCGATCAGCACCGCGCAGATGCAGCAGATGCTCGGCATTGCCTGAGCCCCAACGGAGCACTCCCCCATGACCACTTCCCTTTCCGCTGGCGCTGCCGGCGACGCTTCGCTGCGCCACCACTACCTGCGCATTGATGGCCAGCGCGTGCATTGTGTATCCGCCGGCCACGGTGAACCGGTGCTGCTGATTCCCGGCTGGCCGCAGACCTGGTACGCCTGGCGCCACGTGCTGCACGCGCTGGCCGAGGCCGGCTTCGAAGCCATCGCGGTTGATCCGCCGGGCATCGGCGAATCCGACCGCCCCGCCCACGGCTACGACACCGGCAGCGCCGCCGCAGTCCTGCACCAGACCATGCAGGCACTGGGCCACGACCGCTACCAGGTGGTCGGGCATGACATCGGCATGTGGATCGCCTATGCGCTGGCCAGCGACCAGCCGCAGGCGGTGCGCCAGCTGGCGGTCACCGAAGCGGTGATTCCCGGCCTTGCGCCGGAACCGGGCATCTTCGCTGCACCGGCCGACAACATCTTCCTCTGGCACTTCATGTTCAACCAGGTTGCCGATCTGCCCGAGGCGCTCATCAGCGGTCGCGAACGCGCCTACCTGGAATTCATGTTCGACCGCTGGTCGTACCGACGCGATGCAGTGGCCGCCGACACCTACATTGCCGCCTACAGTCGCCCCGGCGCGCTGCGCGCCGGCTTCGCCTGGTACCGTGCGATTCCAGAAACGATCCGCCAGAACAAGCTGCGCGCGCAGCGCCGGCTGCCGATGCCGGTGCTGGCGATCGGCGCCGAACACGCCACCGGCGATGCGCCGATGCTGACCCTGCAACCGCATGCCGATGACGTGCGCGGCAGCATCGTGCCGGGCTGCGGCCACTTCATCATGGAAGAAGCGCCGCAGGCATTTCTTGCACAGCTGCTGCCGTTCCTGCAGGAGGCACACCATGCAGCTTGAACCGGCGCTGCAGCAGTTCGTCGATGCCATCGCGGCCCATCCGCTGCCGGAGGACCTGCGCGAGCTGCGGGCGATCAGCGAGAGCGCGCTGCCCCAGCTGCAGGGCGCGCCGCAGCCGGTTGCGCATGCGATCGAACATGCGGTGATCGCACGCGACGGCCACGCATTGGAAGTCCGCCTTTACACACCGGAAGGGCTGCCCGATGGACCGGCGCCGGCCTTGTTGTTCGCCCATGGCGGCGGCTGGTTCCAGTGTTCGCTGGCGGTCTACGACGGTCCCTGCCGCGCCCTGGCCAATGCCAGCGGCTGCGTGATTGTCGCCGTGGGCTACCGGCTGGCGCCGGAGCACCCGTTCCCGGTTCCACTGCATGACGTCGCCGACGCCTGGCAGTGGTTGCATGACAACGCCGAGCACCTCGGCCTGGACGCACAGCGGCTGGCGATCGGTGGCGACAGCGCGGGTGGCAACCTCGCAGCCGCCTGCTGCCTGCTGCTGCGCGAACGGGGCCTGCCGCAACCGTGCCACCAGCTGCTGCTGTACCCGGCGCTGGATGCCGGCATGAGCAGCGATTCCTACCGCGACTACGCCACGGGCTATTACCTCAGCGCCGAACTGATGCAGCGCTGCTGGCAGGCCTATCTGGGTGATCTGGATCAACCGCCGTCACTGGCCTCGCCCGCCCACGCAACCGACCTGCAGGGGCTGGCGCCAGCCTCCGTGCTCAGCTGCGAGCACGATCCGCTGCGCGACGAGGCCGAGCAGTACGCGCACCGCCTGCAGGCTGCGGGGGTCGACTGCACGCTGGAGCGGTTGCCGGGGATGATCCACGCGTGCATCCACCTGCAGGGCGTGGCTGTTTCCACCGGCGTGGCGGTACAGCGCGCGGGCGATCTGCTGCGCCAGGCCCTGGTCTGAACCGGCCAGGGGCGGTAGCAGATCCACGCCTGCCACCGTCCCGGCCCGGCGCTTGGCAAGCCCGGCAGGCAGCGCTACACTGAAACCCTGCCGTGGGGCCATAGCTCAGCTGGGAGAGCGCGTCGTTCGCAATGACGAGGTCAGGAGTTCGATCCTCCTTGGCTCCACCACTATTCAGAAGAACCCGTAGATCTCCGTGATCTGCGGGTTTTTTCTTTTAGCGCCCGCGGCTCAGCCGGGCTCCTGGCCGCCATCCTTGCGCCGGGGGCTGCGCGAATGCGTATCACGCACCTGTTGATCGTGCTGCCCCGGCCGCTGCTTGGCCACATCGTCCTGCTTCCTGTCCTGGCGGCTTTCCTGGATACCCTGCTTCGGGTCCTGATCCCTGCCTCGCTCGTTCATCGAAATCTCCCACGCCGGCGGCGGGCCCACGTTGCCCACCACGCTAGAGGTTGCCGGGTAAGCCGCAGGTCAGTCCTGCGCCAACGTCATGTGCAGGCACTGGCTTGCCGCCGCGGCCCCCGCGCAGTCAGAATCCGAGGCACCACGCCCACCGGTATGCCATGCCCTCTTCTACCCAGCACGCAGCCCACGCGTTGCCGATGCTCCTCGATGCGACCAAGGGCAGCATCCAGCTCGGCAACCTGCCGATACTGATCGGCCCCACCCTGACACGGGATGAGGCGCGCGTCGCCTTCGCCACGCTGATGCATGGCGAGCGCGACGTCGGCACCGGCTACGTCTGGCTCAGCCTGCACCAGCTCAGCCTGGGCGGCGCGCCCGCTGGCATCAGCCTGTGCTTCCACGGGCAACAGCTCGACATGGTGACGATGGGCGTCAATCTACCCGGTGCAACGTTGGAAGACGGCTGGCCGACCCAGGCCGCGATCGATGCCGAAGTCGCCTTCATGCGCCGCACCCTGGGTGCGGCGCTGGGTCGCAAACTGGCCGGCGGCCACGCCCGGTTCGACTGGGGCGAAGCCTGGGCCCGTTTCGATCCGAAAGGCTTCATGGCCAGCAGCGGTATCCGCTACGCGCCACGCCCCTGACCCCGCTCAGGTACGGGTGATCGACACTCCCCCCTCCACGCGCATCGCGGTACCGGTAACGAAACTGCTTTCATCGCTGGCCAGGAACAACGCCGCGTTGGCGATCTCCTCCGGCTCGGCCATGCGCTTCAGTGCGTGCAGCGAGCGCACGAAGTCGCGAGCATCGCCGGTCGGTGCCGCCTGCCGGCCCATCTCGGTATCGGTGCCACCGGGCAACAGCACGTTGCTGCGTACGCCGCGCGCGCCGTATTCGGCAGCGATCACCTGGCTCAGGCCGATCAGCCCGGCCTTGCTCGACGCATAGGCCGCCATGCCCGGGAATCCCACGGTGTGGCCGACGAAAGTGCCAATGAACACCAGCGAGCCGCCGCCGCGCGCCAGCAGTGCCGGCAACTGCGCGCGTGCGGCATGGAAGGCCGCATCCAGATTGGTCGCCATCACCTCGCGCCAGGCGTCCACCGGGAACTCCGCCGCCGGCACGCCCGGGCCGAGCATGCCGGCATTGTTGAGGGCGATGTCCAGGCCGCCGAATGACTGCTGGGCCAGATCGACCAGCGCCTGTGCCGTGCCCGGATCAGCCACATCGGCGGCATGCACCACGGCTTCGCCACCGGCGGCGCGAATCTGCTCGGCCAGCGCCTGCAGCGGCTCCGGCCGCCGTGCGTTGAGCACCAGCTTTGCCCCTTCGGCAGCGAAACGCAGCGCGCTGGCGCGGCCGATGCCGGCGCTGGCACCGGTGATGAGGGCGATCTTGTTGTTCAGGCGCATGGTCGTGGTACCGGTTGTGAAGTGGCCGCCACAATGCCGCGCCTTCGGCCTGCCGACACTCCGTTTCCGGGCCTAGCCCGTCGGTGCAGGAAACGGAGTTTCCGCAGAACCGGCACGTGCCAGAATCCGGCCATGGACAGTACCGCCACCACCGCCCTCGATGCCCGCGTCGAACGGGTCTGCCGCCACCTTCAGGCCAGCCTCGACGAACCCTCGCTGCAGGAACTGGCCGACATCGCCGGCTGCAGCCCCACGCGCCTGCATCGCCTGTTCAAGCAAGCCACCGGGTTGACCCCGAAGCAGTACGCTGCCGCGCTGCGCGCCGACCGCCTGCGCACCGGGCTGGAACAACAGGAACGCATCACCGACGCCTTCCACGATGCCGGCTTCGGTTCCAGTGGACGCTTCTACGAGAACGCACCGAAGTTGCTGGGCATGACTCCCAAGCAATGGCGCGCAGGTGGTCGCGGCGAAGTCATCCACTTCGCGCTTGCCGAAAGTTCACTGGGCAGCGTGCTGGTGGCCAGCAGTGCCACCGGGGTGGTCGCGATCCTGCTCGGCGACAATCCGGAGACGCTGCTGCAGTCATTGCAGCAACGCTTCCGCCAGGCCGAACTGGTCGGCGCCGACCAGGGCTATGAGCAACTGGTGGCACAGGTGGTAGGCCTGGTCGAGGATCCTTCGCGAGGCGCCACGCTGCCGCTGGATATCCGCGGCACCGCGTTCCAGCAACGGGTGTGGCAGGCACTGCAGCAGATTCCGCGCGGGCAGACCGCGTCGTATGCGGATGTCGCCGCGCGTATCGGCGCCCCGCGCTCGAGCCGTGCGGTGGCCCGCGCATGCGCAAGCAACCCGCTGGCGGTGGCAGTCCCCTGCCACCGCGTGGTGCGCCGCGATGGCGACCTGTCCGGCTATGCGTGGGGCGTGGCGCGCAAGCGCGAACTGCTGCGCCGGGAAAAGGCCTCGACTGCCTGAAGTGGGTCCCGACCTTGATCGGCGCGCCCAGCTTCCGATAGCCGCCGACCAAGGTCGGCACGCTCAGCTTCCGGTAGGTGCCGACCTTGGTCGGCACACCGTCAAGCCCTCAATCCAGCTTCACCACCAACTTGCCGAAGTTGTGCCCCTTCAGCAGCCCGAAGAACGCCTCCGGCGCATTCTCCAGCCCTTCCACCACATCCTCGCGGTACTGGATGCGGCCTTCGCGCAGCCACTGCGGCATCTCGCGCTCGAAGTCCGGCCACAGGTGGTTGAAGTCGCGCACGATGAAACCGCGCACGGTCAGGCGCTGGCGCAGGATCTGGCTGAACAGTGCGGGCAACCGGTCCGGGCCGGGCTGCTCGACGCCCCGCTCGTTGTAGGTGGCGATGGTGCCGCACACCGGAATGCGGGCGAAGTCGTTGAGCAGCGGCAGCACTGCATCCAGCACATGGCCACCGACATTCTCGAAGTACACGTCGATGCCCGCAGGCACTGCCGCGCGCAGCTGGTCCGCAAAATCAGCGGCGCGATGATCCAGCGCCACGTCCACCCCCAGCGTCTGCAGATAGGCGCGCTTGGCTTCGCCACCGGCGATGGCGACCACGCGCGCGCCCTGCAGCATGGCCAGCTGGGCCACGGTCGCGCCCACCGGCCCGGTCGCGGCAGCCACCACCAGCGTCTCGCCCGGCTTCAAACGGGCGATTTCATGCAGACTGGAATAGGCGGTGAAGCCGGGCATGCCATATACCCCCAGCGCGGTACTCAGCGGCAGTCCGGCCGGGTCCAGGCGGCGCCCCAGTGCCTTGGCCGGCAGCACCGCGTGGGTCTGCCAGCCACCCGGCGCCAGCACCAGCTCACCTGCGGCTACGCCCTCGGCGTTCGACTGCAGCACCTCGGCCACGGTCTGCCCTTCCATCACCGCGCCCACCGCCACCGGCGCGGCGTACGACGGGCCCTCGTCCATGCGTCCACGCATATACGGGTCCAGCGACAGGTAGCGGTTGCGCAGCAGCACCTCGCCATCGGCCAGTGCCGGCAACGCTGTCTGTTCCAAGCGGAAGTTAGCTGCACCTGGCGCCCCCTGCGGACGCGACGCAAGCACGATGCGGGAGGTGGTGGAGGAATCGGACATGGCCAAGTCTCTGCTGTTGCCAGCATCGGGAAAGGACTGCCGACACTACGCCGCGGCGGTCCCCGATGGCGGCCACGAAAACAGCGTTCCATGGACCGGCGCGGCGCGGGTCCGGCGCAGCCCTTGCCCTTGCAACTTTGGCGATCGTGGCGGCCTGCTGATTTCCACCGCACACGATGATCGATTGACCACGCCCCGCCCTACAACGGAGGATCAAGCACTTGCGAGCGCGCAGACGGCAATGTGAAGAAATCTTGGCAAAACGCTTGCCGAAGACCCCGGACCTCCGTAATATACGCGTCCTTGGCAGCGACCTCGCTGCAACGAAACATGTGGCCGAGTAGCTCAGTTGGTAGAGCAGGGGATTGAAAATCCCCGTGTCGGCGGTTCGATTCCGTCTTCGGCCACCACTTTCGAAGGCCTGCAGAAATGCGGGTCTTTTTTTTCCGGAAACCGGGTTTGATCACGGTTACCGCACAATTTGGCCGAGTAGCTCAGTTGGTAGAGCAGGGGATTGAAAATCCCCGTGTCGGCGGTTCGATTCCGTCTTCGGCCACCATCTTCAGAGACCTGCAGAAATGCAGGTCTTTTTTTTGCGCGACCGTGCCTGCCGGCTCTGTAGTACCGTCCTTGGTTCACTGCATGGAGCACTGATGACATGGATGACGCCCCTTCTCTACCCCAACTGCAGCAATCGCTGCGACGCCTGCACTGGCTGGTTGCCGGGCTGTCCGTGTTGTTGCTGGGCCTGGCCGCAGTCACGGCCTGGCTGCTTTCGCAGCGCGACGCCCCATTACACGTCGATCATTTGAGCACGCGGCAGCTGCAGGTACTCGACGAGCACGGCGTGGTGCGGGTGGAGATTGGCCAGGACAGCGCAGAAGACGGGCGACGAAGCCGCGCCGCGGGCATCCTGATTTTCGATGCTTCCGGCGCCGAGCGAGGCGGCCTGAGTACATTCGAGGACGACAGCGTCGCTCTTGCCCTGGATGCCCCGAAGGGACAGGGCGAGAACCGTTGGCGGGACCGGGCCGGACTCCGTGTGGACGCCGACGGCTCCGCGCAACTGCTGCTGACCGACAATCTGACCCGCGGCGCAGTACGCCTGCATTCCAAGGGAACCGGCGGCGGAGGGCTGGACACCTTCAAATGGGATATGAGCAGCGGCACGCTGCATACGCGAACGCTTACCTTTGACGGCGACGAGCGCAGTCAACGCCCGTTCGAGCAGTAGATGCAACAGACGGCGGCAATGGTTGCCGGCGCATGGAACCTTTACACGTGGCCTTGGCCGCTCGCCTAAGCTCAGGACTCCTGAACGGAGTACGCCGATGCCTCTGCGCCCTGCCCTGCTCGCCTGCCTGCTGCTGGCTGCCCTGCCGGTGATCGCCGCCGAGCCGGTGCGCGCGGTCGATACGCTGGACATCGATCGCTATGCCGGCCAGTGGCACGAGATCGCGCATCTTCCGGTGTCGTTCCAGAAGCAGTGCATCGGCGAGATCACCGCCAACTACGGGCTGCGCCGCGATGGCCGCATCAGTGTCACCAATGCCTGCCGCAACGGCGACGGGGAACGTGTGGTTGCTGAAGGCGTGGCACGCCCGGTTGCCGGCCATCCCGGCCAGCTGCAGGTCCGCTTCGTGCCGGACTGGCTGAGCTGGGTGCCACTGGTCTGGGCCGACTACTGGGTCCTGGCCCTGGACCCGGACTATCAGTGGGCGTTGGTCGGTGAACCGGACCGCAAGTACCTGTGGATCCTCTCGCGCCTGCCGGAGATGGATCGCGCCCGGTTCGAACAGCTGAAAGCCAAGGCCGAGACGATGGGCTACGACCTCGGCCCGCTGCGCCTGATGGCCCCGATTCGCGATACGCCCGCCGACTGAATCACCCGCATCCGGCGCACCACGCGCGCGCCATCCGGCGCCGCGCACGCCCGGCCGCCATCTTCACGCGCTACCCTCTGCGACGGGTCGCCACAGGCGATCCAAATGACCATACGCCGTAGTATGCTTGTCCAACGCACCCCTCCAGAGGACCTGCGCCCATGCTCCACCGCTTCCGTATCGCCTTGATCGTCCTGTGCACCCTCGCCCTTGTTGCCTGCAACAACGGCATCGTCAAGCGTGTTTCGGAACCGGCGGCCAGCCTGCAGCAGCTGACCGTGCGCGCCGACGGCAACTGGACCGTGGCCCTGCGCCTGCAGAACTACAGCTCCATGCCGATGACCTTCGATGACGTCGCGCTGGCGCTGACCGTCGGCGACAGCGACGCCGGCACCCTGCAGGCTAAGCCGGGCATCTCCATCGGCGGCACCTCGGCCGATGTCATCCAGGTCGACCTGGTGCCCAGCTCGGCCGCACGCCTGGTGGTGGCCGATGCACTGGCCAGCAACCGCACCTTGGCTTACGGCCTGAAGGGAACGGTGGCGGCCACGCCGCAGGAAAAGAAGCAGCGCAGCTTCGACATCAGCAGCCGCAGCACCCTCAACCAGGCCCCGGGCCTGCCGGGCGTGCTGCGCTGACTCCCGCTTTCCGCCGCGGCGCCCGGCGCCGCTCCCCCTGTCCCTGATCAAATCGAGACGTACCGATGAGCAGCTACACCGCCCCGCTTTCCGACCTCCGTTTCGCCCTGCACGATGTGCTCAAGGTCGAACCCCTGTTCGCCCGCCTGGGCTTCACCGACGCCACCGCCGACGTGGTCGATGCCGTGCTGGAAGAAGCCGGCCGCTTCAGCGCCACCGTGCTGGCCCCGCTCAACAGCGTCGGCGACGAAATCGGCTGCGTGCTCGACCAGGCCACCGGTGAAGTGACCACCCCACCCGGCTTCAAGCAGGCCTACGACCAGTTCGTCGATGGCGGCTGGACCGGCCTGACCGCCTCGCCGGAGCTGGGCGGCCAGGGCCTGCCGCACACCCTCGGTGTGCCGCTCAACGAAATGATCAACGCCGCCAACCTGGCGTGGGGCAACTTCCCGCTGCTTTCGCACGGCGCCATCGAAGCACTGAAGCAGCACGGCGAGGCCTGGCAGCACGACGCCTTCCTCAAGCCGCTGATCGAAGGCCGCTGGACCGGCACGATGTGCCTGACCGAACCGCACTGCGGCACCGACCTGGGCCTGCTCAAGACCAAGGCCGAACCGAATGCCGATGGCAGCTACTCGATCACCGGCACCAAGATCTTCATCACCGCCGGCGAGCACGACCTGACCGGCAACATCGTGCACCTGGTGCTGGCCAAGCTGCCCGACGCCCCTCCGGGCGCCAAGGGCATCTCGCTGTTCGTCACCCCCAAGTTCAAGGTCGACCGCGATGGCAATGTCGGCGAGCGCAACGCACTGCGCTGCGGCTCGATCGAGCACAAGATGGGCATCAAGGGTTCGGTCACCTGCGTGATGAACTTCGACGGTGCGCAGGGTTACCTGGTCGGCCAGCCGCACAAGGGCCTGCAGGCCATGTTCACCATGATGAACACCGCGCGCCTGGGTGTGGGCCTGCAGGGCATCGGCCTGTCCGAGCGCGCTTACCAGAACGCACTGAAGTACAGCCGTGAACGCCTGCAGTCGCGCGCCCTGAGCGGCGCCAAGTTCCCGGACAAGCCGGCCGACCCGATCCTGGTCCACCCGGATGTGCGCCGCATGCTGCTGACGGTGAAGTCGCTGGTCGAAGGCAGCCGCCTGCTGGCGCTGCACGCCGCCACCCTGATCGACGTTGCCCATCACGCCGAGGATGTCGCCGAGCGCGAGCGCGCCGACACTCTGGTGAGCTTCCTGACCCCGATCTCCAAGGCCTGCCAGACCGAATGGGGCATCGAGAACACCTACAACGCCCTGCAGTGCTTCGGTGGCCACGGCTATATCCGCGAACACGGCATGGAACAGCTGGCCCGCGATGCCCGCATCACGACGCTGTATGAAGGCACCACCGGCATCCAGGCACTGGACCTGATCGGCCGCAAGACCGCATCCAGCCAGGGCGCCGGACTGAAGCTGATGCTGGCCGAGATCGAAGCCTTCGCCAAGGAACACGAAGGCAACGAGGCGCTGGCCGAGTTCATCACCCCGCTGCGCGCCAAGGCCGCCGAATGGGGCAAGCTGACCATCGACGTGCTGCAGCGCGCGGCCGGCAATCCGGACGAACTGGGCGCAGCCAGCTACGACTACCTGTTCTATTCGGGTTACGTGGTGCTGGCCTACTGGTGGGCCCGCAGCGTGGCCGCCGCCGATGCCAGCGCGCACGGCGCCGCCTTCGCCCAGGGCAAGCGCGAGACCGCACGGTTCTACTTCGCCCGCGTGCTGCCGCGCACCCTCAGCCACGCCGCCGCGATCCAGGCCGGCGCCGCCCCGCTGATGGCGATGGACGACGAGCGCTTCGGCGCCTGAGCCGGGCTGCCGCCCGGCACCCGCGGTTGCGCCGGCCGCTGGCCGGCAACCGCAAAAGCCGGCTTCCTGCGGGATGGCGAGGCGGATCCAATTGCGGGGGACGGCGCAAGTACGTCCCTGTAGCCTCGGTCGCCGCATGCTCGTGTGCGCTGTCCTGCGCACACGGCAGGACCGGGGTTGGGCGTCCTGCCCAACCCCCCCGGGCAGTGCCCCGAGCCCGGTTCCTGTGACACTCCCCCGGCCCCCCGGGGGGCCCCCCCCTCCGGCCCCCCCTCTCCGCTTAAA
>NZ_RXLZ01000077.1 GCF_003970865.1 Stenotrophomonas maltophilia
TTTGTTAGTTGTTTTTAAGTCTGGGGTATATTTATATTTTCGATTTGTTTTTTTTTTTTCCAGGAGGAGGCCGAAAACGGTAGAGGGCGCCCGGTCGGGGGCTCGGAGATGTGGAAAAGAGACAGTCCCTGGAGCGGGGGGGAGCGCCCGTGGGGAGGAACCCGCTGGCCAGTGGCATAAGACGTGGGGTGCCATTGCTTCCTCGCCCAGTACGAACGAAGCAGGCGTGGCGACAGGGAGGGCGACGAAAGAGGATGCGGAGCGTGTCGCTCTCGAGGGATGCGGCATGCACGCTGCTCGCGACTGCCGAATACTCATCGCGTACCGAAACCAGTGTGCCGCTTGGGTAGTTCCTCAGAGCCAAGGCAATGGGGCGCGTGGTGGCGTTGCGAGCGGTCAAGACTTGAAGGAAGCCATTGTGCAGGCACAAAAGATCTGCGTGGATCCGACTGGAACGCAATGCAAAGTTGCCTACTCAGCGTGTTCTGAACCGGTCTATGAGGCGTTCTAGCGAAAGAGCCCTGACTGCCAGTGCCCGGAGCGTGTTGATTCCCCAAGGAAAAGGCAAGCTTGGAGATGCTGACGTGAGGGTGATACTTGTGCGAAGGGCGTCTATTTGATCGGCAGTAATGTGTTGTGCTCCGGTTCCGTTTCAACGGGGTGCTGTACTCCGAGCAAGCCTGCGTTGATTCACAATTTGACGCGATTGACCTTGAGCGTTCAGCGTGACTACGCGAGCATGGTGCTTGCCGAGCACTCCGGTTGGAATCGCCGAGTTCTCCAATGATCAGGTACCCGGCCAGCCTGGGCCTGCATTTGCTCTGCGAAGCATTCCCAATCCGGGAGGCATGTTGGGCAACGATCGTCTACTCAGGTCGTCCCACCTCTCACAATGGGCAGCAATGGAATGGGTCTCCCCATGAAACGAATCCACCTCGCTTTTCTCCCGTGCCTGCTGATTGCAGGCCTGCTGCCGTTCACCGTGCTTGCCGAAGGCAACTGCCCGCAGGGCATGTATCCCATCGGTGGCCAGGGTGTACAGGGCTGTGCGCCCATTCCGGTGAGCAGCTCGGGCTCCTCGTACAACAATCGCCCCAACTGGGCGCAGACCGTGCGTGGCGTGGCGATGGATGCCCGCGGCGACACCTTCATCAGCAACTCGATGCGTTCGCGGGGCAAGGCCAAGCGTGCTTCCATGAAGGAGTGCAGGGAATTCGGGAAGGGCGAATGCACAATGGCGACCCTTTTCCAGGCGCAGTGTGTGGCGGTCGCCCACGCGGGTCTAGGCACTGAAACCACCAGCGTTGCCACCGCCATGTCCGAACAGGGAGCGGTCGTTGTCGCGATGCAGCAATGCAACGCGAAGGCGGCATGGAAGCAGCTGCCGCAGGGTCAATGCGGGATTGCCAGAACGGCCTGCACAGCGGATCTGTTCATCAGGTAAGGCGCCATTCACGCTGGGCCCCGTTTTCTGTGATCAATTCCGCTTTTTCGGTTTCCTCGGCCTTCGACGCGGCAGAACGCCTCGCGGTAAGCTCCCCGCGCGTCATGAAAATGACGCGCCAGTGCCGCCGAATGCAGGAGTTCTTCCGTCCAATGAGGACGCTGTCAGCCCCTGCATCGGGTGACGCTTGCCATCATCACGGCCTTGCCGTACGCAAGGCTATGATCCCTGCCCGCGCAGGCGCGGATAAGCCGGAACGCCGCGTTCCGGCTGGGCAGGGAGGCGGGCATCGGCATGACCACATTGAAGGAGTGGGAGGGGATGGAAGACAGGGTTGGCGCACACATGGACGATGCCCTGGCATTTGTTCCATCCGGTGCGAACCTGCTGGAGGCCGTCAGGGGCGAGCTCAACGGCGATGGCGTCGAGTATCAGCTGCTGGTCATCGACCAGCCGACGCCGGAAGGGCTGGCGCCCGGCCAGCACGGCCCAAACCGGGTGCTGCTGTTGCTGCGCGATGACGGGCGCGGGCGCTGGCAGCTGGCTGCGCGCAACGACAAGCTGGTGCCGTGTTCCACCCGAGGTGGCCTGGCCGGCGACCCTTTTGCGTATGCAATGGTCGAGGAAGGCACCTTCAGCGTGATCACCAACGGTGGTAGCCGCGAGCGCTGGAGCAGCACCTACCGGTTCCGCTATGCGCCCGCGGACAAGGCCTGCTGGGTGGACGGGGTGAGACGCAAGGTCGTGGATATCGAGACCGAGGCGACCAACATCCGGGATTACTCGGTGGCCGAGCTGGGCAGGGTGAGGTTCGAGGACTTCGACCCATCCAGTGTCGCCGAGGTGTCGCTTCCATGAGCCAAGCTCCAACCGGCGGAAGGGAATCCGCGCTGATGAAGATTCAGGAGTTGCACTGTGTCGACCGATAGAGAGTCGCAGCTGTTGCGGCAGGCGACCAAAGCTGGCATCGACTCCCCGCTTGAACTGGCCAATTTCATGGCCCACGCAGGGCACGAGTCGCGCGGCTTGAGCCGGCTCAACGAGAGTTTCAACTTCACCCGGGGAATCTCGCAGATCCCGGTGGAGGCTGCGTGGCGCAATGGCAACGCTGCGCTGGAGAGCGCCCGCCAGGAAGCGCTGCGTGGCCGCCCGGAAAACCTGGCCGAGCTGATGTACGGCGGGCGCATGGGTAATGACGCGCCTGGTGACGCGCTGAAGTACCACGGCCGCGGCTATCTGCCGTTGGTCGGCAAGGAGAATTACGAGCGCGCCGGCAAGGCGCTGGATCTGGACCTGGTGAATCACCCGGAACTGGCCGCGCAGCCCGAGCACGCGGGGCGTATTGCCGTATGGCAGTGGCAGACACGGGTGCCGGAAGCGACGCGCCAGGATGTGCGCGAAGCAACGTATGCGCTCAATGGCGCGCTCAATGGCATCGAGGATCGCCGGCAACGCTTCGAGGTCTGGCAACAGAAGCTGACGCCGGAAGTGATGGCACGATTGGATCGAGGTGAAGTCGGTACGCAGGCGCAGAGTGTTGCCCGTGACATGTCGCAGACCGGTGAGCCTGGACACGCTCTGTTCCAGGGCGCCCGCCAGCACCTTCAGCAGATGGGACCGCAGAGCGGGTTGCGCAGCGCGCAGGAACTGGACAATGCCGCCGGCGCACTGGCGTTGAGCGCGCAGAAGGCGGGCCTGTCGCGTATCGATCATCTGCTGGCGGGAAACGACGGTCGCACGCTGTTTGCGGTGCAGGGCGTGCTGGGTGATCCGGCGATGCTGCGTGCGTCAGTTGACCGCGAGCAGGCCTCCCAGCAGCCACTGGCGCAGAGCAGCCAGCAGTTGGCGGCCAGCGTTGCGCAGCAGGATCCGACGGCCGCGCTCGCCCGCGAGCAGGAGCAGCGTTCACGCTTGATCTGACCCACGGGGCGCTTGCGGGGGTGGAGGCTTGTAGGTGCAGGACGCAAGACGCGTGGCGCCCTCCGGCGCCGATATGGAAACCCAACGTAAGGACACCACATGCGAATCGCTCTCCCGAGTTCCCGTTATGTCGTTGCCCGCGGTACCTCGTCCGCGCGCCGACTGCCGCCGCTCTGGCTGCTGTCATTGAGCCTCGTTGCTGCGGTGGCGCAGGCTCAAGAGGCCGGGCCAGCCGCCACTCCCGCACCCGCAGCACCATCAGAGGCCGCCGCGGCTGCCGCGCCAGGGGCGCCGGCTTCGGTGGCGCCAGAGGTGGCAGTGGCTTCTGCCGAGGCTGCGACGACGCCAGCCCCAGCTCAGGCACCCGTACCCGCGCCGCCCGCCGAAAGCGCGCCTCCGGCACCAGTCGCCCTGGCAGTCCTCCCATTGCCGCCGGAGCAGTCCACCGAACGTGCGCTTGGTGCCCGCTGCCCGGTCGACCTGGCCGGTCGCCTGGCGACGCAGGGCGATCTATTGATCGGCGCCTGCGAGGGACCGATGCCGGCCCACCTCGCGGCCGTGCTGGTCGCGTTGCCCGAGCAGGACATCCATCTGCCACGCAGCTGGCGTGAGCGTGAAGTGCGCCAGAAGGTCTGGTACAAGGCGGTTCCCGGCTTCGGCCAACGCCCGGACTTCATCGCGCGCATCGGCGATGTATGGCTGCGTTCGTTGGAAGGGCGTGACCCCGACAGCACGTTCTATCTGGTGTCGGCGCCATTCCTCTGCAGCGACCCGGCGACCGGAAGAACTGTGGAGGCACAGGAGCCGGTACGCGTGCCGGCCGGTGACTGCCGCGAGGCCTATGTCAGCCAGCGTGTGTACCAGGTCCGCGGGGACGCTGCGCCGATGGATGTCACCGCCGAGGCGATGCCGGCCATGCCGCAGGTGACCGATGCGGATCGTGCACGTCAGCTGGCCCGTGGGGGCAGGGTCACGCTGGATCACAGCAAGCTGCAGTTCGGGCCTGCCATGCGTTGGTTCGTGCAGTACCCGGAGACGGCGCAGAAGGGTGGTCCGCGTGCGTTCAGTGACTGGAATCGCGACCACATGGCGTTCGTGGTCTGGACCGGTGATCGCTTCGAGTTGCGCGATAAGGTCCCGCGCAGCCAGTGGCCGTGTGATCCGGTCGCGCCCGGTGATCGTGCCTGTGGCGGCTTCCCGGATTCCGGGCCGGATCTGTTCGTGACCGCCAGTGCGCCTGCGCCAGTCGTGACCACCAGCCCCTGAGGCACTGTGCTGAAGCGGGAGCCGGGATGACCGGCTCCCGCGCTGGCCATCAGGCCTGCATGCTGCGGGTCTGGTTCTGCTGCTGTTCCAGTTGCTGATCGCGGTCCTGTGCCAGGCGCTGTCCCGCGGCTTGCTGATCAATCCGCTGGCTGCTCTGCTCCAGCGGGGTGTTCATCGCCACGGCCGTGTCCACCGATACGCGCAGATGCGCCGGGTCGCCGCCCTGGCCCTGCACCGCGAAGCTGCGCGAGGCATCGGCATTCATCACCACTTCGTCGATGCGCTTGCCGCCTGCCGCGTGCATCTCCGCCGCCAGGCTGCCCGCCAACTGCGTACTCATCACATCCGGCACGCGACCGACACGCACGTCCTGTGCGTGCACGCCGCGGATCGCGTCATTGAACAGCGGGTTGCCCAGGTGGTTGGCATCGTCCATGCGCAGCATGCTGGTGTGATGGCCGTTCTTCTCCGCCTCGCGACGGGCCGGCTCACCGGGTTGCAGCGGGCCACGGATGTGGTCGTACAGATCGATGGCGCCGCCCGGGATGCCGCGTGCCGCGCGGGTGACGCCGCGACGCAGTGACTCGACGTCATCGCGGTACTCCTCGATCATCTTGGCGTTGTCTTTCGCCAGCTTCTGCGTTTCCGGGTGCTTCAGCACCGAGCCTTCGTCGAGGAAGTTGCCCAGCTTGTGCGCACCGAACGAGCTGGTCGCCGCAATGATCGGCCGGTCCGGAATCAGGTCACGCAGGGCGTGATTGCTGAAACCGTTTGCCGCGAGCGTCTTGATCTCGTCGGGCTTGGCATAGATGCGGACCTGACCGAAGTGCGGCGAGGCAGCGCTGACCGGATCGGACGCCATGACGTGGTTGATCATGGTGTTTCCGCCTTCAGGGATGCGGTAGCTGAGGCTGACCGCGCCGTAGGCATTGAATGTCTCGCCCTTGACGTTGAAGTGGTGCGAGGTGATCTGGGCGAGGGCGCCGCCGAGGGAATGACCGGTGACGGTGACTTCGGGCGGACGTTGTCCGAGATCCTGCCCTTCCTTCTTGGCGTAGGCGAGGGCGCGTTGAGTCAGCGCGATGGCATCCGGTGCCTGCACGTTGGTACGGGCGACAACCATGCCACCGTCGGTCAGGATCGCATCGCGGGCGATCTGTTCAGTGCCGCGATGTGCGACGACGATTTCATGGGTATCGACTCGCTGGTAGATCGTTCCCTGATAGCCGTTCAGCCGGTTATCAACGTGCTCGAGAATCTTGTACTTGTGCCCGTTGATCGGGACGATCTCTTCTTGACCGGGTGCACGACGACCGACTGCATGATCCTCGTATGCATCTTCGGATAGCGCAGCGTAGTCTTGGCTGTTGAGGCTCATTGGCGGACCTCGCCGGCTTCAAGCGTGGCCGAGAACAGCGCATTCTGCAGTTCAGGGCGGAATTTGGTGGGATCTTCCTGTCCACTTGCGCCGTAGTCAGGAATCTCGTTCACGCGCGGATAGTCTGCACGAGGATAGTGGCGAGTTTCGGTCTCGCCTTTGACGAAGGGCGCTGCCTCAATGAACGACAGGAAGCGCGTTTCACCATCGGCGCCAGTGGCTTTCAGCATCGCGCCGGCGCCGCTGAATTCCCACTTGCAGACGCCACGGCCGTAGTAGTCCTCGTCCAGCATGCGATCAAGGTACACGGTGCCGCGGTATTCGCCGTCAGCGACCTTGCGCAGCTCCACCGGCTCCTGGCTGGTGATGCGCGCGGCGGTACCGGTGGCCGGTTCGATGTGCCCGCACTGGTCTTCGTTGGTCACGTCGTACTGCGCGACTCCTTCGACCACCGCGAAATCACCGGGGGCATCCTTCAGGCGCAGCACCAGCTCATAGGCCTTGCGCGGGGTGGGGTTGAGCTTGGCGAGGCCGCGCCCGCCCTGGGCGACATCGGCTTCAGCAGCGGCACGTTCCTGGTTCATGGCGGTCTCCGGGTTGCAGGCGGTCAATAGAAGCAGAGCAAGGCACGGAATCATCTTGTGGCGCAATGTCGGCCTCCTTGGGGGTAGGGGTTGTTGAACTGGCAGCTCATGGCACAAGCTTCTGCACAGTGGTGGTGGTTGAGAACAGCGCGTCGCGCAGATCTTCGCTGTACCCCGACGGATCTTCCTCGCCACTGGCGCCAAAGTTGGCGACAGTGTCGGCGCGCGGATAGATAAGGTTTGGGTAATAAAGCGTAAGAGGTGAGTCGCTCTCCATGCGCTCCTTGTCGACGAACGTAAGGAATCGCGTATCCGCCTCGCCGGTCGTAGCGCGCAACATCGCACCGACACCCGTCAGCGTCCAATGGCAGACGCTACGCCCGTAGTAATCCTCGTCCTGCATGCGGTCGAGGTAGAACGTACCGCGGTATTCGTTCTCGTCGACCTTGTGTAGTTCCACCAACTCCTGGCTGGTGATACGGCTGGCGGTACCGGTCGCCCACAGGACCCGGCCGCAGTCCCTGTGGTTGCTGACGTCGTACTGGGCAACGCCCTCGACCACCGCGAAGGGACCGGGGGCATCCTTCAGGGTCAGTACCAGCTCGTAGCCCTGCTGCGGTGACGGGTTGAGCTTGGCCAGGCCGCGTCCACCTGCGGCAACGTCACGCTCTGCGTCCGCGTAAGGCGAGCAGGCCGTCAGCGCCAGCAAGAGGCCCATCGGTACCAGATGGCGTCCCTTGCGTGTCGGCATGGCTACATCCATGGCGGCATCCTGCATCGTGCGTCCGTGCCCATATATCCTTCCCTGGTGACAGGTTTATCGATTATGGAGTGTTCTGGAAACCTGGCGCCAGCTGCGGCAAGGCGTGGGTGACGGAATTTTGACGCATTCAGCGTTCGGCGGCGTCGCCGAATCGATTGCGGCACAGGCGATTCGAGGTTCGCGGAGCGATTACGCTTCGCGTTCGACATTTCGCCATAAATTTGTGACAGAAATCACTAATTCACGCAACTCTCACGCAAGCGAACATTACGCGATGAACTACACGATCCGTGCCGAAGCCATTGATGATCACGCCACCCTCCATGCGCTCACCGAGGCCGCATTCCGGGACGCTGCGCACAGCAGCCATACCGAGCAGTTCATCGTCGACGCCCTGCGCGCCCGCGGGGAGCTGAGCGTTTCGCTGGTGGCCGAGATGGACGGGAAGGTGATCGGCCATGTGGCGGTGTCGCCGGTGACGATCAGCGATGGCAGCACGGGCTGGTTTGGTCTGGGCCCCATTTCGGTACTGCCCGCGTGGCAGGGGCAGGGCATCGGTGCGGCCCTGATGCATGCCGCACTTGAAGCACTGCGTCAGCAGGGTGCACATGGCTGTGTATTGCTGGGTGAGCCGGCCTATTACGGTCGCTTCGGCTTCCGTGCCGAGCCGGGCCTGGTGCTGCCGGGTGTGCCGCCGGAGTACTTCCAGGCACTTTGCCTGCAGCCTCCGTTGGCACAGGGCGAGGTGCAGTACTCACCGGCCTTCGAGGCAACGGCCTGATCCGGGCCTGGCACGTTTCTGCTCAGGGCGCGCGCCAGACGGTCGGTTCGGGTTGCGGCTTCGGAATGCGGTAACCGCCGATGTGTTCAAGCAGTTCATTGGTACGGCGCTGCTCGACCAGTACTTCACGCAGCAGGTTGCGCACGGCGAAGATGGCGAACGGCACCAGGATCCAGACCAGGCTGATGCCCAGCGCAAACAGGGTCAACAGGGCTTTTGCACCATCCATGCGGCATTCCTTGGTCGAAAGCAGCCACGCTAGCACGTGGCTGCTGCCGACGGATGTCAGCCGTTGTGCCGAAGGTGGATCAGCGGATACGGACGGCCTTGCGAATCGAGTGGTGAGCGGCCGCTTTCGACGAAGCCCATGCGCAGGTAGAAGCCGACGGCCTGTGCGTTCTGTTCGTTGACGTCAGTACTCAGCTGCGGATGCTGGGCCAGTGCGTGCTGCAGCAGTTGCCGGCCAATGCCGGTGCCACGTACGTCCGGATCGATGAACAGCGCTTCCATGTGCGTGCCGTCGATCAGCATGAAGCCCTGCGGCCGATCCTGCGCATCGACAGCAACGGTCATCGGCGCCTGCGGCAGGAAACCGGCGACTTCGGCATCGATCGCCTGGCGATCTTCCGCGCTGAGGAAGTCATGGGTGGCGTCGACGGCACGGCGCCAGAGGTCGACAAGGGCGGCGCCGTCGTCAGCGCGCGAGGGACGGAGGGTGGTCATATGTTCACCAAGGTGCTTGACAGGGATGTGCAGTATGAAGCCTTCCGGCCGTGCTTGCAGGTGCGGATTCATCCGGCATTGCGATGGTGGATGAAGGGACTGTAGGCAATCGCTTCCGCGCGCAGCGCCACGCCGTCCTCGAAGTCCTCGCTGTTGTTGAAGGGCACGGTCGGCCATTGCCGCCAGTGCGTCAGTCGCTCGCGGTAGTCGCTGGTGGCCGCCGCCAGTGCCGCGTCGTGCGCCTGCACGCGATCCGCTGGCAACCCGGAACGCACGCCATGCACCACGAACGGTTCCATCACCTCGAAGCCGACGTAGCGCAGGCTGTACATCAACGGCCAAAGCAGCAACTGGGTATCGCCTTCGCGGCCATCGACCGCGCAGGCCCGCGCCGACGAACCGGTTGTCACGCTCAGCAATGCACGCTTGCCCTGCATCACGCCATGTTCGTGACGTTGCCGGCTGTTGTACATCGGCCCATAGACCAGCACGCGGTCCAGCCAGCCCTTGAGGATGGCCGGCGCCGCGAACCACCACAGGGGGAACTGTAGAATCACCAGGTCCGCAGCCCGCAGCAGTCGCAGGTGACGCTGTACATCGGCGGGCAGCTGATCCTGTTCGGCGCTGTAGCGTTGTTCGCGCTGGGCATCGAAGCGACCCGGCTGCAGGCGCCGTGGATGGTGCCAGGCCGCTTCCAGCGGATCGAAGCCTTCCGCATACAGGTCGACCACGTCCACCTGCAGGTGGTCGTGCCGCAGCTGCTCGGCCGCCTGCACGGCCAGGTGGGCGTTGAAGGAGCGGGGTTCGGGGTGGGCAAGCAGGATGAGGGCGCGCATGGGGCGAGGTGTTCGTGGAGTGTGCGACCATCCTCGCGGTGCCGGTATGCCCCGGCAATTACGCACCTTGAGGTAACCATGGCCTTTCCTGGAGATGTCTACGCCGCCGATTGCTCGGCGCGCGATGCGCTGGCGCTGATCTCCGGCAAGTGGGTGATGCTGCTGTTGCCGGCGTTGGCGCAGGGCCCGCAACGCAACGGTGCGCTGCTGCGGAAGATCGAAGGCATCTCGCAGAAGGTGTTGACCCAGACCCTGCGGCAGCTGGAGCGCAATGGCCTGGTCGAGCGATGTGAGCTGGGTAGCAAACCACTGCATGTGGAGTACCGCCTGACCGAGGTCGCGCGCGGTCTGGTCGAGACGCTGTCCGCTCTGGACCGCTGGGCCGAGCACAATTTCCCGGCGCTGGATGCGGCCCGCGAGCGCTTCGATGCGCGCTAGCGGCGCCTGCACGGCCGCGGGCGTACAATGCGACCCCGGCGGCCATCCTGGCCCAGCACACACGCGAGAACCGCCATGACCGACGCCCTGGGCGTGCCGGTGCACGACACCGATGAGCACTGGATGCGCCACGCGCTGGCGCTGGCCGAGCGCGCGCAGCGCGAGTTCGACGAAATTCCGGTGGGCGCCGTGCTGGTGGGTGCCGATGGCCAGCTGCTGGGCGAGGGCTGGAACCTCAACATCGCCTCGCACGACCCCAGTGCGCACGCCGAGATCGTGGCCATGCGGGCGGGCGGAAAGTTGCTGGCGAACCATCGCCTGCTTGGCAGCACGCTGTATGTGACCCTGGAGCCGTGTGCGATGTGCGCGATGGCGATCGTGCACGCGCGCGTTGCACGGTTGGTCTACGGTGCCAGCGACCCCAAGACCGGTGCCTGCGGCAGCGTGTTCAACCTCATTGGCGACGCCCGCCACAACCACCGCGTCGAGATTCACGGCGGGGTGCTGGCCAAGGAAGCCAGCACGCGCCTGACCAATTATTTCCGCGCCAAGCGTGGCAAGCCGCCGCTGTTGCTGGAAGACCACGCCAGCGAGGGCTGAGGGGCGAAAGGGTATGATGGGCGCCTCTTTTCATTACCGGTAGGCCGCGCGCCTGCCCAGCAACGAGGCGACACATGGCGGACACCGGCGCGGCCAACGAGCGACTGATCTGGATCGACCTGGAAATGACCGGATTGGATACCGATAACGATTCGATCATCGAGATCGCCACGGTGGTCACCGATGCCCAGCTCAATGTGCTGGCCGAGGGCCCGGAATTCGCCATCCATCACCCGCTGGAAACGCTGGATGCGATGGACGAGTGGAACCGCAACCAGCACCGTCGTTCGGGCCTGTGGCAGCGCGTGGTGGACAGCGCCACCACGCTGGCCCAGGCCGAGGCGCAGACCGTGAACTTCCTGGCGCAGTGGATCCCGGCCGGCCTGTCGCCGATGTGCGGCAACTCCATCTGCCAGGACCGCCGCTTCCTGCACCGCCAGATGCCGCGCCTGGAGAAGTACTTCCACTACCGCAACCTGGACGTGTCCACGGTGAAGGAGCTGGCCAAGCGCTGGGCGCCGACCGTGGCCGCTGGCGTCGGCAAGAACAGCAACCACACCGCACTGAGCGATGTGCACGATTCGATCGCCGAGCTGCGCCACTACCGCCAGTTTATGGGCGCGCTGTCGGGGTTGCCGGTTGCCTGACAACGACGCCGGGCATGGCCCGGCGCTACCGGGTGACACGCGAACTGGTAGTGCCGGCCGCTGGCCGGCAAGGCGCCGGGGTCGGTTCCCTTTCCAGCGGAAAGGGCTCTGATCCCTCTATCGTGCCCCGCGACGAACTGTTCAACTCCATAGCGCTAAGATCGGCGCCATGAACGAGCCCATCCTGCTCCCTCGCGATATTGCCCACGACGCCGGCGACTGGTCCGACCTGCAGCGGGCGGTGGCCCTGCTGGAAGCGCCGACCCTGACCGCGCGCATGGCCAATCTGGTCGGCACGCCGCTGGAGTTCGCGGTGAAGGCGCTGCCGACCTCGGTCTCCAACCGCATCCACGGTGCAGTGCAGGCGGCGCTGACCAAATCGGCGCAGGCCGCGCTGTGGAGCATGGACAACACCCCCGGCAAGGGGGCGTCCACCCGCTGGCACAAGCTGGCGGCAGCCACCTCGGGTGCGGTCGGCGGGGCCTTCGGCTTTGCCGCCTTGTTCATCGAGCTGCCGGTGTCGACCACCATCATGATGCGTGCAGTGGCTGACGTGGCCCGCAGCGAGGGGTTCGACCTGTCTGAGTTCAGTACCCGCCAGGCCTGCCTGGAGGTGTTCGCGCTGGGCGGCAACTCGCCACGCGATGACGCGAGCGAGACGGGCTATTACCTGGCCCGTGGGTTCACCACCGATGTGATGCGCCACCTGTCGGCCGAGCTGGCCGGGCGTGTGGTGACCGGCCGCGACCTGACCCTGGGTGTGGCACCGAAGGAGGCCGGCAAGCTGCTGGCGAAGATGGTGGAGAAGGTGGCGGCGCGATTCGGCGTGGTGGTCACCGAGAAGTTTGCCGCGCAGGCAGTACCGATCGTCGGTGCAGCCGCCGGTGCAACACTGAATACCATGTTCACCGATTACTACCAGGACATGGCGCGCGGCCATTTCATCGTGCGACGGCTGGAGCTGAAGTACGGGGAGGATGTGGTGCGCGCCTGCTATGACCGCGTGGCACATGGTGCGGTAAAGATCGAGCCAAGGCTGGAGTAGAGCCACGCCATGCGTGGATGAGCCCTCGTACCGGGTGATCCTTGCCTTGGGGGAACAATTGTTTTGCCAGTGCATGCCTGTTGCCTGGCAGCCGGCATCCCCATCCTTTGCGGCAGTCCCCCGCAAGAGATTGCCGCCATGATGTTCACCCCTCACCGACTGGGCGCGCTGACGCTGCCCAACCGCATCGTGATGCCGCCGATGACCCGCTCGCGTGCCGCCGACGGCAACGTCGCCACCGCGGAAATGGCCGCCTACTACGCGCAGCGCGCCGGTGCCGGCCTGATCGTCAGCGAAGGCACGCAGATCAGCCAGCAGGGCCAGGGCTATGCCTGGACCCCGGGCATCCATAGCGCCGAACAGGTGAAGGGCTGGCGCCGGGTGACCGATGCGGTGCACGCCGCCGGTGGCCGCATCTACGCCCAGCTGTGGCACGTGGGCCGCGTTTCGCACGTGGCGCTGCAGCCGGACGGTGGCGCGCCGGTATCGTCGTCGGCGCTGCTGGCTGAAGGCGTGAAGGTGTTCGTCGATCCCACGGGCGCCGGTCCGAAGGCAGGCGTGGGCGAGATGATCCAGCACTCGATGCCGCGCGCGTTGGCCGAGGACGAGATCCCCGGCATCATCGCCGACTACGCGCAGGCCACCCGCAATGCGCTGGCCGCGGGGTTTGATGGTGTGGAACTGCACGGCGCCAACGGTTACCTGATCAACCAGTTCATCGATTCGCAGGCCAACCAGCGCACCGATACCTACGGCGGCTCACTGCAGAACCGTCTGCGCTTCCTGCGCGAGGTGGTGCAGGCGGTGGTCGAGGTTGCCGGTGGCGAGCGCGTGGGCGTGCGCCTGGCGCCGCTGACCACGCTGCAGGGGGCGGTGGACGATACGCCGCAGGCGACCTATCTGGCTGCCGCACACCTGCTTGGTGAGATGGGTGTGGGCTACCTGCACATTGCAGAGGCCGACTGGGATGATGCACCGCCGATGCCGGTGGCCTTCAAGCAGGCACTGCGCATGGTTTACCCGGGCACGCTGATCTACGCCGGCAAGTACACCGCCGAGCGCGCCGAGCAGGCACTGGCTGAAGGCTGGGCCGACCTGATCGGCTTCGGTCGCCCCTTCATCGCCAACCCGGACCTGCCGGAGCGCCTGCGCCTGGGGGCGGAACTGAATCCGCCGGATCGGGCGACGTTCTTTGGCGGTGGTGAAGCGGGGTACACCGATTATCCGGCGTTGGAGGAGGCCGCAGCGGCCTGATGCTGGAGGCTGCCGGCCAGCGGCCGGCACTACCGGGGTGCGCGGGGCAGGGTAGTGCCGGCCGCTGGCCGGCATTTCAATGTCGTATCGCCGATGGGTGGGTGCCGACCGTTGGTCGGCACTACCGGCATGGATCAGGGCTTGTCGCGCACCAGCGCATCAGCCTCTATCACCCCACCATCCTTGCCGTGCAGGTACAGGTGCATGTCCTGCTGTGGGTACGGAATGTTGATGCCGGCCTTGTCATAGCCCAGCTTCAGCTGTTCCAGCAACGTGACCTTGGTGCCGAACCAGTCGGCCGACTTCACGTAGCAGCGGATGCCCAGGTTGATCGCATGCGCACCCAGCTCGTACACCACCACGTCTGGTGCTGGCGTCTGCAGTACGCGCGGGTCGGCCTTCATCAGCGCCAGCGCGGTGTCGCGTGCCAGCTGGATGTTGTCCTCGTAGCCGATGCCGATCACCAGTTCGACGCGACGCGTCGGCTCGGCGGTCAGGTTGATGATCGGCGCGGCGGTGATCAGCGTGTTCGGAATGGTGGTGTGCTGGTTGTCAGCGCCGGTAAGCACAGTCTGGAAGATGCGCACTTCGCGCACCGTGCCGGTCTGCCCGGCCACGGTCACCACATCGCCCACGCGGAACGGACGCAGTGTCACCAGCATCACGCCCGAGGCGATGTTGGACAGCGAATCCTTCAATGCCAGGCCGACGGCCAGGCCAGCGGTGCCGAGCACGGCCAGCAGCGGGGTGATCTTCACGCCCAGCGTGTCGATGGCCAATAGCGCCACGATCACCAACGACGTGGCATAGACCACGTTGCGCAGGAAGGTACCCAGCATCGGGTCCACACCCATGCGTGCAGTGGCGCGCGGCATCGCATTGGACAGACGTCGCGCCACCCACATGCCAATCAGCAGCACCACGATGGCAGCCAGCAACGGCACACCGTAGGTTTCCAGCAGGTGCTGCCAGTCGAGCGAGTGGAACCAGGGCGTTGCGGCGGGCGAGGGCGGTGCGGCGGCGATCATGCGGGAATTCCTTTGCTGCTGCGGGACAGGCGCGTTGTGCGCGTGGCGTGTACAGACGCCAGAAACAGCAAGCCCCGCAGAGGCGGGGCTTGCGTGCAGCAGCAGTATCGGCTGACGCCGATGAACACGACGTCAGCCTGTGGGCTTTACGGCATCAGCCGTTGGCCTTCAGCTTGGCCAGGCGCAGCCAGGTATCGACCACGGTGTCCGGGTTCAGCGACACCGACTCGATGCCTTCCTGCATCAGCCATTCGGCCAGATCCGGGTGATCGGACGGGCCCTGGCCGCAGATGCCAACGTACTTGCCCTTGGCACGTGCTGCCTTGATCGCCATCGACAGCAGCTTCTTCACTGCCGGGTTACGTTCGTCGAACAGGTGCGCGACGATCGACGAATCGCGGTCCAGGCCCAGGCTCAGCTGGGTCAGGTCGTTGGAGCCGATCGAGAAGCCGTCGAAGATCTCCAGGAACTCATCGGCGAGCAGTGCGTTGGACGGCACTTCGCACATCATGATGATCTTAAGGCCGTTCTCGCCCTGCTTCAGGCCGTTCTGTTCCAGCACCTCGATGACCTTGCGGCCTTCTTCCAGGGTGCGCACGAACGGAATCATGACCCACAGGTTGTCCAGGCCCATTTCGTTGCGCACGCGCAGCACGGCCTTGCACTCCAGCGCGAAGGCGGCCGAGAAGCTCGGGTCGACGTAGCGGCTGGCGCCGCGGAAGCCGATCATCGGATTCTCTTCGTGCGGCTCGTAGTTGCTGCCGCCGATCAGGTTGGCGTACTCGTTGGACTTGAAGTCCGACAGGCGCACGATCACGGCGTTCGGTGCGACCGAGGCGGTGAGGGTGGCGATGCCTTCGGCCAGGCGATCCACGTAGAAGCCGACCGGATCGGAATAGCCGGCGATCTTCTCGTCGATCTTCTTCCTGGTCGCCGCATCCTGACGGTCGTATTCCAGCAGCGCGTTCGGGTGGATGCCGATGTGGCTGGCAATGATCATTTCCAGGCGGGCCAGGCCGATGCCGGCGTTCGGCAGCTGGCCGAAGTCGAAGGCACGTTCCGGGTTGGCCACGTTCATCATGATCTTCAGCGGTGCCGGCGGCATGTTGCCCAGATCGGTGGTGGTGCGCTCGAAGCCGAGCTTGCCTTCGTAGATGAAGCCGGTATCGCCTTCAGCGCAGCTGACGGTGACCAGCTGGCCATCTTCGATGACCTTGGTGGCATTGCCCGAACCGACCACGGCCGGCACGCCCAGCTCGCGCGCGATGATCGCGGCGTGGCAGGTACGGCCACCACGGTTGGTGACGATGGCCGAAGCGCGCTTCATCACCGGCTCCCAATCGGGATCGGTCATGTCGGCGATCAGCACGTCGCCCGGCTGCACGCGGTTCATGTCTTCCAGCGTCTTCACCACGCGGGCCACACCGGCGCCGATCTTGGCACCGACGGCACGACCTTCGGCCAGCACGTTGCCGCCCTTTTCGGTCAGCGCGAAGCGCTCGATCTGGGTGGCGTGGCTGCGCGACTTCACCGTTTCCGGACGCGCCTGCACGATGAACAGCTTGCCGCTGACACCGTCCTTGGCCCACTCGATGTCCATCGGGCGGCCGTAGTGCTTTTCGATGACCAGCGCCTGCTTGGACAGTTCCTGCACGTCCTCGTCGCTGATCGAGAAGGTGGTGCGCAGTTCGGCCGGGGTGTCCTCGATCCTGACGCGCTCACCCGGAACATCCGAATACACCATGCGGATCGCCTTGCTGCCGAGCGAGCGGCGCAGGATCGCCGGCTTGCCGGCCTGCAGGGTGGGCTTGTAGACGTAGTACTCGTCCGGGTTGACCGCGCCCTGCACGACCATTTCGCCCAGGCCGAAGGACGAGGTGACGAACACCACGTCGCGGAAGCCGGACTCGGTGTCCAGGGTGAACAGCACGCCGGAGGAGCCGACGCCCGAGCGCACCATCAGCTGCACGCCGGCGGACAGGAACACGTCCTCATGCTTGAAGCCGTGGTGCACGCGGTAGGCGATGGCACGGTCGTTGTACAGCGAGGCGAACACTTCCTTGACCTTGTGCACGACGTCGTCGGCACCGGTGACGTTGAGGAAGGTTTCCTGCTGGCCGGCGAAGGAGGCATCCGGCAGATCCTCGGCGGTGGCCGAGGAACGCACGGCCACGGCCACGTCGCCGCCGCCGTTTTCGGCGCTCAGCTTGGCGTAGGCAGTGCGGATGTCCTGGTCCAGCTGCGGCTGCAGCGGCGCGTCGATCACCCAGCTGCGGATCTCCTTGCCGGCGGCGGTCAACGCGTTGACGTCTTCGACGTCCAGCGTGGCCAGCTTGTCGAAGATGCGCTTGGACAGGTCGTTGTGCGCGATGAAGTCCTTGAAGGCTTCAGACGTGGTCGCATAACCTCCGGGAACGGAGACGCCCAGACCGGCCAGATTGCCGATCATCTCGCCCAGCGAGGAATTCTTGCCGCCTACGCGGGCCAGGTCGGCCAGACGCAGTTCGTGCAACCACAGGATGTTCTCGTTCAAGCGCGATGCTCCGTTTGGCCATCGCCCGAGGCGGGCTGAGTGGCCGCGTCCGTAGGAAGAAGCCGATATGATGCCGGGCAGACCGCTGTCGACACAAGCTTGTGTTGGCGGCCCTTTTAGGCTTCGTAGGGGGTAAAAGCGCGCATGTCGACCATCCGTCCGGTGTTCTACGTTTCCGATGGAACCGGTATCACCGCTGAAACCATTGGGCATAGCCTGCTGACCCAGTTCTCCGGGTTCAGCTTCATTACCGACCGCATGTCGTTTGTCGACGACCCCGAAAAAGCGCGTGAAGCCTGCGCCCGGATCCAGGCGGCGGGGGAGCGGTACCAGGTCCGGCCGATCGTGGTGAACTCCTGCGTGGACCAGAGCCTGAGCCTGATCCTGGCCGACAGCGGGGCGCTGATGCTGGATGTGTTCGCACCGTTCATCGAGCCGCTGGAGCGTGAACTGGCCAGCCCGCGCCTGGCCCGGGTGGGCCAGGCCCACGGCATGGTGGACTTCGACACCTACCACCGCCGCATCAATGCGATGAACTTCGCCCTGACCCACGATGACGGCATCGCGGTGAATTACGACGATGCCGACGTGATCCTGGTGGCGGTATCGCGCGCCGGCAAGACGCCCACCTGCATCTACCTGGCCCTGCATTACGGGGTGCGCGCGGCCAACTACCCGCTGACCGATGAGGATCTGGAAAGCGACCGCCTGCCGCCGCGCCTGCGCAACTACCGGCGCAAGCTGTTCGGCCTGACCATCGACCCGGACCGCCTGCAGCAGATCCGCCAGGAGCGCCGCCCGAACTCGCGCTACGCCAACCTGGACACCTGCAAGCGCGAGGTGGCTGCGGCGGAGGTGATGTTCCAGATGGAGCGGATCCCGACGCTGAGCACCACCCATACGTCGATCGAGGAGATTTCCAGCAAGGTGCTGGCCACGCTGGGGCTGCAGCGCGAGCTGTATTGATCCTTTCCCGGGCTGCGGGGCTGCCGGCCAGCGGCCGGCACTACCGCGATGAAAGCGACCGACGGGTTGGCTGTGGCTCGAGGCGCCCCCACGTTGAAGCACCAACGTGTAGGATCGACCCATGGCCCGAGCCTTGCCCCGTACCGAACGCATTCCCCGCCTGAGCCGGTTGAGCTGGCTCATGGGCCTGTACGCGGAAAACTACCGCCATCTGGTGCGCCTGTTCGAGCCGGCTGGACTGGTGGCGGGTAGCTACATTTCCTCGATCGGCGACGGCCTGGATGTCCGCCTGGACGTGATCGAGTGCCACCGCTACACGGTGGAACTGCGCCTGACCTACGACCTGGCCGACCCGGTCACCGGCGAGCCGGATCCGTCGGCTTATGTGCGCCTGTACCGTGACGCGCGCCAGGCCGAGACCACCCACTGCTACGTCGGCCGCCGCTGGCAGGACACCATGGGCCTGTATCCGCCGCCGGCGGAGCTGATCAGCCACCGCATGCGGATGAACACCTTCCTCGGCAAGTGGTTGGAATACCTGGCCGAGCGCGGCCACGGCGTGGCCACCCTGCGCCGCGATCCCGACGGTGCAGGCACACCCGCTGAGCGCCGCCTGTCGCTGGTGCGCTGATCGGCCATAATCCACGGCTGACCTGCCGCTGGATGCTGCCCATGCCGTACACCCCGATCGTCGCCACCCTGGGCTACGTGCTGTCGCCCGATCGTCGCCAGGTGCTGATGATCCACCGCAACACCCGGCCCGGTGACCACCATCTGGGCAAGTACAACGGGCTGGGCGGCAAGATCGAACCGACCGAAGACGTCGCGGCAGGCATGCGCCGCGAAATCGCCGAGGAAGCCGGCATCGACTGCACCGGCATGCGCCTGCGCGGCACCATCAGCTGGCCGGGTTTCGGCAAGCACGGCGAGGACTGGCTGGGCTTCGTGTTCGTCATCGATGGATTCGAGGGCACCCCGCACGGTGGCAACCACGAAGGCACGCTGGAGTGGGTGGACCTGGACAAGCTGGACACGCTGCCGATGTGGGAAGGCGACCGCAATTTCCTGCCGCTGGTGTTCGACGCCGACCCGCGCCCGTTCCACGGCGTGATGCCGTACAAGGACGGCCGCATGGTCAGCTGGTCCTACAGCCGGCTGTAACCCGACGAATCGGGTGGCGGCAATCTTTCGGGTGGGGATCAACCTTTCGGGTGGGTGCCAACCTTTCCGGTGGGTGCCAACCTTGGTTGGCACGCTCTTCTGGCTGATTAATACCCGGGCAATATTGACGAATACAAATTACCCGGGCAATATTCGGGCATCGCCTCTGATGTCATTGCCATGCCTGCGTCCCGACTCCCTCCCTTCAGTTGCTTCGACGGCCACCGCCTGGTCGCTTCCGGCACCCCGGAAGTGGCCGCGCTGGCGCTGAAGCAGCTGCGTACCGACAACGCTGCAGGTCCGCTGCTGGTGTTCGACAACACCAGCGGCCGCACCCGTGATTTCGATACGCGCGGTAGCGACGCAGAACTGCTGGCGCGGGTTATCGAAGCGTTTCCCGCCGCCGTCGAGGGGGATGCCGACGTCACTGCCGAAGATGTGCCGGCAACGCCGCGTGGCCGTGGCCGCCCCAAGCTGGGCGTGGTCGCCCGCGAAGTGACCCTGCTGCCGCGCCACTGGGCATGGCTGGCCGAGCAGCCCGGCGGGGCCTCGGTAGTGCTGCGCAGGCTGGTGGAGGCGGCCAGCCGTGCTGGTGCGGACAAGGACCGGCAGCGCCGCCACAGCGAGCGTGCCTATCACTTCCTGCAGACCATCGCCGGAGACCTGCCGGGTTTCGAGGAAGCGATCCGTGTCCTGTTCGCGCACGACCGGGCGGGCCTGGAAATGGCGTTGCGCAGCTGGCCCGAGGATGTGCGCAATCACGCCCTGCGCCTGGCCTTCGATGATTCTTCGGACCACGCAGACGGCTGAGCCACCGCGCCGTTGCTGAGCGGCGGCGCCACCTGATCGCGGGCCACGGCCCGCTCCCCTGTGCTTGCTTTGCTGGCGGAATCGCCGGGCAGGGCAGCGCCTTGCCCAGAGACTGTCCCTTATAACCACCTGACGCTGCCCACGCCCTCCCGCCGGTGGACCATGGCTGTCACGCACATGCTCAAAAAAAAACAACACAACCACACCATACCCCCACCACCCACAAACCCCCCCCACCCAAGACCCCAAAATCCACACAACCCACCAACCCCGCCCACGGAAAAA
>NZ_RXLZ01000078.1 GCF_003970865.1 Stenotrophomonas maltophilia
CACGGCGACAGAGACGGGAGATCTGCGGTGGCGGTGTAAGAGGTGAAGAGGGGACACCCCTCACTCCGCCGAGGCAAAGACAAAAGGGCGGGCTAAACGGCGCCCTTTTTTCTTTGGGTGGGGCGGGACCGGACGCGCTTTGGGTGTGGCCCCGCCCGTTGCTGCGCAGCGCGTGGGCCCCTCCCTTTGCCGGCCTCTCCCCGCCCCTGTCGGGGCAGCCCCTCAACAGAGGGGCTTGTTCCCCCAGATGCATCAGTAGATCCGCGAGATCCGTGCCACGCGTGGATGCACAGCGGGAGCTATGCCGTAGTGACCATGTCCTGATCTGGCGCGGGATGCGACGCGCTTTGCGCGTCGCCCCAAACGTTGCCGTGCAACGTTCGGACACCCTTCCTGGAGGGGCTTGTCGCTCCATGTGCCTCAGTAGATCCACGCCATGCGTGGATGCACAGGAGGAATTACGCCGTAGTGGCGATGTCCTGTTCCGGCAGCCTGCGGAACACCAGGCTGGCGTTGGTGCCGCCGAAGCCGAACGAGTTCGACAGCGCGTAATCGATGCGGCGTTGACGCGGCACCTTCGCGGTGAGGTCGAGCCCGGCACAGGCATCCGACGCGGTGTCCAGGTTGCGGGTGGGTGGTGCAACCTGGTCGCGCAGCGCAAGGATCGAGAGGATGGCTTCGACGCTGCCGGCGGCGCCCAGCAGGTGCCCCATCGAGGACTTGGTCGAAGAGATCGACATCGCACCTGTGGTGGCGTGTTCGCCGAACACGCTCTTGATGGCGGCGATCTCGGCCAGGTCGCCGGCCATGGTCGAGGTCGCATGGGCATTCAGATAGTCGATGCGATCCGGGCCGACATCCGCGCGGCGCAGGGCCGCCTGCATCGCGCGGGCGGCACCGTTGCCGTCCTCCGGCGGCGACACGATGTGGTACGCATCACCGGACATTCCATAGCCCACGATCTCGGCGTGGATATGGGCGCCGCGGCGGCGGGCGTGTTCGTATTCCTCCAGGACCAGGATGCCGCTGCCTTCGCCCATGACGAAGCCGTCGCGATCCACGTCCCAGGGGCGCGATGCGCGCTCCGGGGTGTCATTGAAGGCGGTGGACAGCGCGCGCGCCGCGCAGAAGCCGCCGATGCCGAGCTCGCACACCGTCGCCTCGGTACCGCCTGCGATCATGACGTCGGCATCATCCAGCGCGATCATCCGCGCGGCATCGCCGATGGCGTGCGCGCCGGAGGCACAGGCGGTCACCGCCGCGTGCGCAGGGCCACGGAAGCCGTACTGGATGGCGATATGGCCGCCGGCCAGGTTGATCAGCGTGGAGGGAATGAAGAACGGTGAGATGCGCCGTGCGGAGGTGCGTTCGAGCACACGCGCGGTGGCTTCGATGCCGGGCAGGCCGCCGATGCCGGCACCGACCATGACGCCGGTGCGGTCACGCTGTTCGATGTCCTGCGGCAGCCAGCCTGCATCGTGGATGGCTTCGTGTGCAGCGGCCAGCGCATAGACGATGAAGTCGTCCATCTTTTTCAGTTCTTTGCTGTCGGCCCAGTCGCTCGGGTCGAAGCCGCCGCTTGCGCGATTGCCATGCGGCAGCAGTCCGGCGATACGGCAGGGCAGGTGCGCGGCGTCGAAGCGATCGATTGGGCGCACGCCGCTGTGGCCGTCCAGCAGGTTGCGCCAACTGGTTTCCACGTTCATGCCCAGCGGCGTGATCATGCCGATGCCGGTGACCACGACGCGGCGATAGCCCAGCGGATACGGGGGAGCAAGAGAGGGAGTGTTCATGGCAGCAGGGACCGTGGGGTTCATTCGGGCAGGGGGACGTCTTTCCAGAGGGCTTCGACCTGGGCGGCGCGTTGCCTGACCTGCTCCGAGGCGACGGGGCCGGGCTGCAGCAGCACGCGATCAACCGTGATCGGCGTGCGCGTGTGGCGGTCGACCACCATCGACTGCAGCGGTGCACCGCTGCCACGGTCGATCTGTGCAACGGCGGTGCCTTCAGGCGTGAGGTAGCGGCTGCCCCAGTCGAACAGCACCACCAGTACCGGAAACAGATCCTGGCCTTTGGCCGTCAGCACGTACTCATGGCGCGGTGGGCGTTCGCTGTAGGCCTGCTTCTGCAGCAGGCCGTTGTCGACCAGATGCTTCAGGCGCCGGGTGAGGGTGTTGGCCGGGATGCCCAGGCTCTGCTGGAAGTCGTCGAAGCGGCGGCAGCCCTGGAAGGCGTCGCGCAGGATCAGCAGGCTCCAGGACTCGCCGATGCAGTCCAGTGCCCGCGCCGTCGGGCATTCCATCGTGGCGAAGCTGGTTGTTCTCATGGCGGCAGCGTAAACCAGTAACTTCAAATATGGAAGTAACTAATCTGGGCAACGTGACTGCCGGATATGGGGCAGGTGGTGTGCTTGATTCCGGCAGTGATCGTTCGGGCCCGGGTTACCATGTGCCCATCACCTGCTGGAGCTTTTCCCCATGACCGCTGAAATCCTCGTCCCCGTTTCTTTCGGCGAGCTGCTGGACAAGATCTCGATCCTGCAGATCAAGTCCGAGCGCATCAGCGACGAGGGCAAGCTGGCCAATGTGCGCAAGGAGCTGTCGGCGCTGGAGCAGACCTGGATGGCACACCCGGCGGCGGTGAAGGACATCGCCAAGCTGCGTGCCGAGCTGAAGGCGGTCAACGAGCAGCTGTGGGACATCGAGGACGACATCCGGCTGAAGGAGAAGGCGCAGGCGTTCGACCAGGGTTTCATCGACCTGGCGCGTAGCGTCTACCTGCGCAACGACGAACGCGCGCGCATCAAGAAGGCGATCAACCTGGCGCTGGGTTCGGCGTACGTGGAAGAGAAGTCCTACCAGGATTACGCGCAGCGCGCGTAATCCCGGCCCAGGGGTAGATCCACGCCATGCGTGGATGAGTCCTGCCGCTCACCCCAGGTGGTCGGCGACGTAGCGTTCGAATGCAGCGATACCGTCTTCCACGGTGATCAGTTCCATCACATCATCGAACTCGATCTTGGTGCCCCACTTCAGATCCGCGGCCTGCTTGGCCAGATACTTGCGCGCGGCATCATCGTAGCGGTCCACGCAGTAGCGGCGGTCGGAATAGGGGCCGCTGCGGTTCGGATTGCTGGCCGCATGCAGGCCCAGTACCTTGGCGCCCATCGCGTTGGCGATGTGCATCGGGCCCGAGTCCGGGGTCATCACCAGATGGGCGCGGGCCAGCAGCGCCGGCAGCTGCTTCAAGGTGTCCTTGCCGACCAGGTCCAGCGCCGGTGTGTGCAGCTGCGCCTGGATGGCATCGGCCATGCTGCGCTCCAGTTCGCTGCGGCCACCGCACAGCACCACCTGCCAACCGCGCTGTGCGGCGTGGTTGGCCACGGCTGCATAGCGGTCTGCATACCAGTTGCGGCGCACGTGGCTGGAACAGGGCGAGATCATCAGCACCGGGCGGCCATCGTCCTGCCATTGCGCGGCGGCCCACTCATACGCGGACTGCGGCACCGCCAGGTCCCAGCTGACCTCGGTCTGGCGCAGGCCAAGTGGTTCACAGAAACTGCCGATGGCATCCAGCACATGGATGCCGGGGCGGTCGGGGATGCGCTCGTTGATGAAGAGACCGTGCAGATCCTTCGATCGGCTGCGGTCGTAGCCGATGCGACGCTCTGCGGGAATGAAGGCCGACAGCAGGTTGGCGCGGAACGCCACCTGCATCTGCAGCAGCGCTTCGAAGCGCCCCGGTGGCAGCTGCGTGCGCAGTTCCTTGACCCCAGCCATGCCGCTCTTCTTGTCGTAGGCATGGAAGGTGACGCCGGGCAGGCCGTCGAGCAGCTTGTGGCCGGCCTTGTCGATGATCCAGTGGATCGGCGTGTCCGGACGTGCAGCCTGCAGGGTGCGCACCAGGGGCACCACGTGGGTGACATCGCCGAGTGCGGACAGGCGCAGGAGGCACAAGGAGGAGGACGCTGATGCCATGTGTTGTTAGACTCAATGAAATGGTCGCATTCGACGCCAATGAAGCGCTGACGCCATGCCGCGAGGGTCGCGGCATCGGGGCCATTCTGTTCGACCGCGAGCGGCTGCGGCAAGCCGAGATCGGCCTGTTCTCGCCCCAGCACTGGGGAAGCAGGGCCCGGCCGGTGGGTGAGGGCGGCCGTGGCAGCGCCTGGTTGGTCGATGCGCCGTTCGGTCCCAGCGTGCTGCGCCACTACCTGCGCGGTGGCCTGGCGGCGAAGATCAGCCATGACCAGTACTTCTGGCGCGGCGCGGACCGGACCCGCAGCTTCGCCGAATTCCGGCTGATGCGGGCGCTGCGCGAGAAGAAACTACCAGTACCACGGCCGATCGCCGCGTTCTACATGCGCGAGGGCCTGCGCTACCGGGCCGCGATCCTGATGGAGCGGATCGAGGATGTCCGTTCGCTGGCCGACCGCGCGCTGGTCGCTGGCCGGGGCGCACCGTGGGAGGAGACCGGGCGGCTGATCGCCCGCTTCCATCGTGCCGGCCTGGACCACGCCGACCTCAATGCGCACAACATCCTGTTCGATGGCAATGGCCATGGCTGGCTGATCGACTTCGACCGCGGGGTGATCCGCATTCCGGCGACCGCCTGGCGCGAGCGCAATCTCAAGCGCCTGCTGCGCTCGCTGATCAAGCTGCGCGGCGAGCGCAGCGTGGAAGACGTGCAGAAGGACTACGCGCGGCTGCGCCGCGCCTATGACATGGCCTGGAACCGGGGCACCTGATGGACTGGTCGTTGCGTTTCCTCGGCGTCGGCAATGCGTCGGCGGTCGAGCTGGGGTCGCCGATGTCGGTGATCGAGCGGGACGGGCGTCCGTGGCTGACCATCGACTGTGGCGGCGAAGGCCTGACCGCGTTCAAGGCGCACTACGGCCACATGCCGCAGGCGTTGTTCGTCACCCATGTGCACCTGGACCACGTGGCGGGCTTCGAGCGGCTGTTCGTCGATACCTTCTTCAACGCGCACCGGCGCGGCAAGGTGCGCCTGTATGTGCCTGCCACCGTGGTGCCGCTGCTGCACAGGCGCATCGGGGACTACCCGAACGTGCTGGCCGAGGGCGGCGCCAACTTCTGGGATGCCTTCCAGTTGATCGTGGTGGGTGAGGCGTTCTGGCATGAGGGCGTGCGCCTGGAGGTGTTCCCGGTGCGCCACCACTGGCCGGAGACCGCCTATGGCCTGCGCCTGCAGGGCGCGCTGACCTGGAGCGGCGATACCCGGCCGGTTCCGGAGATGCTGGCCCGCTTCGCCAATGACAACGAACTGATCGCGCACGACTGCGGCCTGCACGGCAACCCGTCGCATACCGGTGTGGACGACCTGGAGCGCGAGTACAGCGCGGAACTGCAGGCGCGGATGATGCTCTACCACTATGCCAGCGTGGCCGATGGCCAGGCGCTGGCTGCGCGGGGGCATCGTGTGGCGCAGCCGGGGCAGTGC
The DNA here is from genome assembly GCF_003970865.1 of Stenotrophomonas maltophilia. Classification (GTDB taxonomy): domain Bacteria; phylum Pseudomonadota; class Gammaproteobacteria; order Xanthomonadales; family Xanthomonadaceae; genus Stenotrophomonas; species Stenotrophomonas maltophilia_AR. The sequence goes on from NZ_RXLZ01000078.1 coordinate 5,461, forward strand.
GTGCCGCTGGCCAACCCCACTGCACCGCACGTGCTGGCGCAGGATCCGCCGTGAGCGGTGCCGGCCAGCCCGCCGACGCGACGCTGGCCGCCGAACTGGAGGCGCTGGAACGCGCGCTGCATGCGCCGCAGGTGCGGGGTGATCGCGAGTCCCTTGCGGCCCTGCTGGACGAGGATTTCAGCGAGATCGGCAGTTCCGGGCAATGCTACGGCCGTGATGCTGCGTTGCAGGAGATCCCGTTGGAGCGCGCGCAGGTGCTGATCGAATCGGAACAGTACGCGGTGTGGTTGTTGGTCGAGGATCTGGCCCAGGTGCGCTACCGCAGCCGCTATCACGTCGATGGCCAGGCGCAACGCTGGGTGCTGCGCAGCTCGCTGTGGCGCCGGCATGGGCAAGGGTGGCGCGTGGTGTTCCACCAAGGCACGCCGGAAACGCAGTAGCGCGGGGCCATGCCCGGCGAAGGGCGCCAACCAAGGTTGGCATCTACCAGGGGCGGGGCGTCGCCGGAAAAGGCGATGGCCCCGCCGGCTGACCTCGGCGCCCGCGTCGATCGATACCGTTGCTGCCTTCCGGCCCTGGCGGGATTTTCGACCTAGCGTCGCGAGGGGCCGACGGGGCCACCATAGAGACGTTGGCCGCCCAGTGGGCGGCCGGTTCACGGATCAGGGGAAGCAGCGCGCGATGCGCCGGAGACCACAGCCGGACTGCACATCGGCTGGCCGATGGCAGACGACAACTATAGCGCAGGCAGGTACATCGACGCCAGCTTCGTGCACTGAATCGGCTGTAACCCGCGTCTGCTGGCAACGCCCCGGACCTACCGGCGTTGCTAGAATGCCGGCCAGGAGGAACGACCTCCCCCGCATCGGGAATCAATGACCAGGACGGCCTGGCCCTACCAAGAGGAGGGCTGTCATGGCCTGGATCTATCTGTTGTTCGCCGGCCTGCTGGAAATCGTCTGGGCCGTGTCCATGAAGCAGTCCGAAGGCTTCACCAAGCTCACCCCCACCGTGGTCACGATCATCGGCATGATCGCCAGCTTCTGGCTGCTGGCGGTGGCCATGCGCAGCCTGCCGCTGGGCACCGCCTACACGATCTGGACCGGCATCGGCGCGGTCGGCGCGTTCGTGGTCGGCATCGTCTTTCTCGGCGAGCAGGTCAACCCGATGCGCATCGGCGCAGCGGTATTGATCGTTTCCGGCCTGGTGCTGATGAAACTCTCGAGCAGCTGAATGCATCTGGCTGGGCGGAGAAGGGAATCTCCGCCTGCTGCAGGTATATGCATTTTCGGCAAAATCATTTTGTCCGCCCGTTTTATTTGACGCGCGTCATGAAAATAACGAGCGTGATTCACATGCCGCTGGCGCCATCGGCCGCACAGTGCCGCCATTCGTCATGCGAAATCGGGGAGTTTTCGCCCTGACGGACACGTTGGCCTGCCTGTTCCAGGTGCGGTCGCGTGAAGATGTGAAGATTTTCAGAAGTTAATGAAGCCAAGCCTTGTTCCCGTGCCGGGAGCCGGGGTGGGCGGCATTGTCTTCAAAAAACCTGCCTGCAGTGCCATCTGGTCTTTTCATGGAGATTTACCGATGAACCGCATTTACCGTCTGGTTTTCAATCGTGCCCTCGGCGTAATGCAGGTTGCTTCGGAGGTCGCCCAGAATCCCGGCGGAAGCGCGGTCTGCGCAGGGCGGGTGCCACGATTGCGGGCGCACCAGCTGGCGGTAGCACTTGCGGCCACGCTGGCCAGCGGTTCGGCGTTCGCGGCGTGCAACACGGTGAACTCGACTGTTACCTGCGATGGCACTACCAACATCAACAATTACAGCAATAGCGCGTCGGGCATCGAGCTGAACATTGCTGCGGGGGCGTTGCTGCGTACACCGCCGGTCGTAGGCGGCGGCAACGCCGCAACGCTGACCGGCGACAACGTGACAGTCAACAACAGCGGCACGATCGATCCGAGCTCGCTTCTTCTCGCGTCCCCCGGCCTGGTCATCGGCAATGGCTCGGCGGGCAACAGCGCGATCGTCGTCAACAACAATTCCGACGGACAGATCAAGGGTGTCGTCAACCTCGCCACGTTGCTGGGCTTTGGTGGGCAGGCACTGGTTGCGCAGAACGTCAACGGCACGACCACCATCAAGAATGATGGCCTGATCAGCATGTCGTTGATCGGGCTGGGTAGTGTTTCCGACGCGACTTCGGTGGTGACCTATGGCGGCGCTGCCGCCAACGTGACCAACAACGGCACCATCAACGGGCGGGTCGGCCTGGGCGCTTCGGCGGGCAATACGTTCCTCAATGCAGGAACGGTCAATGGCAGCGTGCACCTTGGCGACTCGACCGGGGGAAACAGCTTCACCGCGCTGGCCGGCTCCACCATTTCCGCCGCTGGAGGCGTTGCCGCCGCCGGCACGATCACCGGCGTTACCGGGGTCAAGGTTGCCGCTGCAGGCACCGTCAATGCAGGTGCCGGTACCGGTGCCGCCAACAACACGCTGGTACTGCAGGACAACGCCACCAACAACGGTCCGCTATCGAGCATCGGATGGACCAACTACATCGGCTTCCAGAAGCTGACCGTCAACAGCGGCACCTGGAACCTGCAGGGACTGTGGTCGGGAGCCGGTGCGGTGACGCTCAATGGCGGCCTGGCCAACTTCAACGATGCCGGCGCTTTCGGTTCCGGCACGATTACAGGTGCCGGAGGCAGCATCGCTGCGAGCACCGGCGGCCTCAACCTGGCCAACAACTTCACGCTCAACAGCGGCCTGGGCCTGACCCTCGGCGGCAGCAACGCCTTCAGTCTGGGCGGTGTGTTGGCTGGCAGCGGCGGGCTGACGGTCAACAACACCAGCATCGTCACCCTCGGCGGCGCGAACCTGTTCTCCGGGGGCGTCAACCTCAACGCCGGTGGCCTGCTGCTGGGCAATGCGGGTGCTCTTGGTTCCGGCACCCTCACCGTGGGTGGTCTGGCGTCGCTGGACACCAACGCCGCGTTCAACCTGAGCAACAACCTGGTCGTCAGCGGGGGCGGCACCCTCAACCTGCTCGGCAACAACAGTCTTGGCCTCAACGGTTCGATCTCCGGCGCCGGCAACCTGGTCAAGGCGGGTCCGGGCACGCTCACCTTGAATGGTGCCAACCTGCTCACGGGCTCCTTCTCGGTCACCGGTGGTGCGCTGGCACTGGGTGCCGGTGGCAGCCTGTCGCCGACAAGTGCGATCTCGCTGAGCGCAGGTACCAACCTCGATCTCTCGGTTGCGGCCAGCCAGACCATCGGCTCACTCGCCGGATCCGGTGCGCTCAACCTCGGCGCGCGCACTCTCACGTTGGGTGGCCTGAACACCAACACCACTTTCTCCGGCGTCATCGGCGGTGTCGGTGGCGCGCTGGTCAAGGTCGGCACGGGTACCCAGACCCTGTCTGGTGCCAATACCTTCACCGGCGGCGTCGCGCTCAACGGCGGCGGCCTGCTGCTGGGCAATGCAGGCGCGCTGGGCACCGGCGCACTCAGTGTCGGCGGCAACGTGTCCCTTGATGGCACCGGGGCACTTGCTCTCGCCAACGCGGTCAATCTGGGCGCCGGCAGCATCCTCAGTCTGTCCGGGAACCAGGCGTTGACCTTCAACGGCGTCATCGGCGGTACCGGCAGCCTGGTCAAGAACGGCGCGGCTACCCTGACCCTCAACAACGCCAACACGTTTGGTGGAGGGCTGTCGCTCACCGCCGGTGGACTGGTGCTCGGCAACGGTGGTGCGCTGGGAACCGGCGCATTGAACGTCGGTGGTGCAGTGACGCTTGATGCCAGCTCGGCACTGACCGTGGGCAACGGCATCAACCTGGGGTTGGGTGGTTCGCTCAATGTGCTGGGGGGCAACGCGCTGACGCTGGGCGGCGTGATCGGTGGCACCGGCAGCCTGGTCAAGAACGGCGCCTCCACGCTGACGCTGGGTGGGGCCAACGCGTTCACCGGTGGCCTGAACGTGAACGCAGGCAAGGTGGCGCTGGCCAGTGGCGGCAGTCTGGCGTCCGCCGGGGCGGTGAGCCTGGCGGGGGCCGGCGCCGAACTGGATATCTCGCTCGGTGGCAACCAGACCATCGGTGCGTTGTCCGGTGTGGCGGGCAGCACGCTTTCGCTGGGCAGCAGCACGCTCACCTTCGGCGATGCCACCAACCAGACCTTCGCCGGTGCGATCGGCGGCACCGGTGGCCTGATCAAGCAGGGCACCGGCGTACAGACGCTGACCGGCGCCAATACCTTCAGCGGTGGGGTGAATCTTGCGGCCGGTGGCCTGGTGCTGGGCAACGCCGGTGCGCTGGGAGGCGGTGCGCTGACGGTCAGTGGCAACGGTTCGCTGGACACCACTGCTGCGCTGAACCTGGGCAATGCGATCAACCTCGGCGCGGCGCTGACCCTGCCGGGCAGCCAGAATCTGACGCTGGGCGGCGACATTACCGGCACCGGCAGCCTGGTCAAGAACGGCGCGTCGACACTGACCTTGAACGGCACCAACACCTTCAATGGTGGCTTGAGCGCAAGCGCCGGCGGCCTGCTGCTGGGCAACAGCGGCGCACTCGGCACGGGGACGCTGGGCATCGGCGGCAGCGTCTCGCTCGATGGCAGCGCCCCGCTGAATCTGGCCAACAATGTGTCCCTGGGCGCGGGTGCCGCGCTGTCGCTGCCGGGCTCGCAGGCGATCACGCTGGGTGGGGTGGTCTCCGGTGCGGGCAGACTGGTGAAGAACGGCGCCACCACCTTGACCCTCAATGGCGCCAACACCTTCGGCGGCGGGGTGACCGTCAACGGTGGCGGCCTGCTGCTGGGCAATGCCGGTGCGTTGGGCACTGGTGCGCTGTCGGTGGGCGCCAATACCACGCTGGACAGTTCGGTGGCGCTGAACCTGGCCAATGGCGTCAATCTTGGAACGGGTGCAGTGCTTAACCTGCTGGGCGCCCAGAATGTAGCGCTGGGCGGTGTCATCGCCGGCACCGGCAGCCTGGTCAAGAACGGTGCGGCGACACTGGCGTTGAACGGGCCCAATACCTTCAGTGGAGGTGTTGGCCTCAACGCGGGTGTGCTGCAGCTGGGCAATGCGCTGGCCCTGGGTACGGGGCAGCTGGATGTGGGCGGAAGTGCTTCGCTGGATGCCTCAACGGCGCTGGCGGTTGGCAACAACATTGGCCTCGCTGCCGGTGCCAACCTCTCCGTGCTGGGCAGCAATGACCTGACGCTCACCGGTCCGGTATTCGGTGCAGGTGGGTTGACCAAGGATGGCGTGGCACGACTCACCCTGTCCGGTGCCAATCTCTATACCGGAGGCACCACGATCAATGCCGGTGTGCTGGCGTTGGGGGCAGGTGGCAGTCTGGCCGCGACCGGTGCGGTGAACCTTGCTGGTGCGGGCGCGATACTGGACATCTCCGCAGCCGGTGCAGCACAGACCATCGGCGCCCTGAGCGGCGTGGCGGGCAGCCAGCTTGCACTGGGCGCGCAGTCGCTCACCTTCGGCGGTGCCAGCAACGGCAGCTTTGCCGGTGTGATCGGTGGTACCGGTGGCCTGGTCAAGACCGGCACGGGTGTGCAGACGCTGTCCGGTGCAAACACCTTCAGTGGTGGTCTTGCGCTCAATGCGGGCGGCCTGATCCTCGGCGACGCCAACGCGCTCGGTACCGGTGCGCTGGGTATCGGCGGCACCACCACGCTCGACAGCACCGTGGCACTGAACCTGGCCAACGCGGTGAACTTTGGCGCAGGCACGCAGCTGACCCTGGGCGGCAGCAGCGATGTCACCCTGGGGGGCGTGGTGGCCGGCAACGGCAGCCTGATCAAGAACGGTGCCGGCCTGCTGACGCTCAACAACACCAATACCTTCGGTGGTGGCCTGACCTTGAACGGCGGTGGCCTGGTGGTCGGTGCGAATGGTGCGCTCGGTACCGGCGCGCTGGCGGTGAATGCCAGCACCACGCTGGATGCGGGCGCGGCAGTGACGCTCGGCAATGGGGTCACGCTGGGCTCGGGCGTTGCACTGACGTTGCCGGGCAGCAATGCGCTGACGCTGTCGGGTGTGATCGGTGGCAATGGCAGCCTGATCAAGAATGGTGCTACCACGCTGACGCTGTCCGGTGCCAATACCTACACCGGAGGCACCACCATCAACGCCGGCACGCTGGCGCTGGGCACGGGCGGTAGTCTCGCCGCAGTGGGTGATATCACGCTGGGCGCAGGCGCTGGCTTCGATATCTCCGGCGCGGGCAGCAACCAGACCATCGGTGCGCTCAACGGTGCGGGCGGCAGCACGCTGGCGCTGGGCGGAAATTCATTGACCTTCGGTACGGCCAGCAACGCCGCGTTCGACGGCGTGATCAGTGGCGGCGGCAGTCTGGTCAAGGTAGGCGCGGGCGTACAGACGCTGTCCGGCGCCAACACTTTTGGCGGCGGCGTGACGCTCAACGCCGGCGGGCTGGTGCTCGGCAATGACGCGGCCCTGGGCACGGGGGCATTGACCGTCGGCGGTGCCGCCACGCTGGATACCACCGGCCTGGCAACGCTGGCCAACAACATCGCGCTCAACGCCGGGCTGACCGTGCTCGGCAGCAACGCGCTGACACTCAACGGTGTTCTTTCCGGGGCCGGCAGCCTGACCAAGAATGGCGGCGCAACGCTGACCCTGAACGGCATCAACACCTACACCGGTGGCACCAACATCAACGCCGGCACGCTGGCGCTGGGGGCCGGCGCGAGCCTGGCGGCGAGCGGTACTGTGAACCTCGCCACCGGTGCCACGCTGGATCTGTCCGCCGGCAGCGGCACGCAGGTGTTCGGCACGCTGGTCGGCAACGGTACGGTGAACCTCGGTGCCAACTCGATCGAAGTCGGTGGTGCCGCCAATGGCACCTTCAGTGGCTCGATCGCAGGTACCGGTGGCCTGACCAAGGTCGGTTCGGGCATCGAGACGCTGACCGGTGCAAACACCTACACCGGCGGCACCTTCATCGATGCCGGTACGCTGGCGATTGGTCCGGGCGGCAGCCTGGCAGCCACCGGCGCGGTGACGCTGAGCGCTGCAGGCACCGGCTTCGATATCTCTACCGCAGGGGCCAACCAGACCATCGGGTCATTGAACGGCGTGGTCGGCTCGACGGTGAGCCTCGGGGCACAGACGCTGACACTGGGTGGTGAGGGCAACAGCCTCTTCGATGGCGCGATGTCCGGCACCGGTGGCCTGGTCAAGAACGGTGCCGGCATCCTCACGCTGGGTGGCGCCAATCTGTTCAGTGGTGGCGTTGCACTCAACGGCGGTGGCCTGGTGGTCGGCAACAACGCCGCGCTCGGCAGCGGTGCGTTGACGGTCGGAAGCAACGCGACACTGGATGCATCGACCGGCGTCAGCCTGGCCAACAACATCAACCTCGCATCGGGTGCCAACCTTGATCTGCTCGGCAGCCAGGCGCTGGCACTGGGCGGCGTGATCTCGGGTACAGGCGGGTTGATCAAGGACGGTGCGGCCACGGTGACCCTGAGCGGTGCCAACACCTACACCGGAGGCACCACCATCAACAGTGGCACGCTGGCGATCGGTGCCGGTGGCAGCCTCGCCGCGACCGGCGCGGTGAACCTGGCCGGCACCGGCACGCTCGACATCTCGGCGGGCAACCAGGCCATCGGTTCGCTGGCCGGCGTGGCCGGCAGCACGGTGGCACTGGGCGGCAGCACGCTGACCCTGGGCGGCACGGTGGACAGCACCTTCAACGGTGTGATCGGCGGCAATGGTGGCCTGATCAAGAACGGCGCAGGCGTGCAGACGCTCAATGGCGCCAGCACCTTCAGCGGTGGCGTGGCGCTCAGCGCCGGTGGCCTGGTGGTCGGCAACAACGCTGCGCTGGGCACCGGTGCGGTGACGGTTGGAGGCGCGGCCACGCTCGATTCGAACGCTGCCGTGACGCTGGGCAACAACTTCATCCTCAACAACGCGTTGACCGTCCTCGGCAGCAACAACCTCACCCTCAACGGCAACCTGAGTGGTACCGGGAGCCTGACCAAGGAGGGTGCAGCGACGCTGACCTTGAACGGCACCAACACCTACACCGGCGGCACCAACATCAACGCCGGTACGCTGGCACTGGGCGCGGGCGCGAGCCTGCACGCCAGTGGCATCGTCAACCTGGCCTCGGGTGCGACCTTCGATCTGTCGGCGGGTAGCGGCACGCAGCAGTTCGGCACCCTGATCGGCAACGGTACGGTGAATCTGGGCGCGAACACGCTGACGATCGGAGACGCCACCAATGGCACCTTCAGTGGTTCGGTGGCGGGCACCGGCGGCCTGGTCAAGGAAGGTTCGGGCACCCAGACGTTGACCGGCACCAATACCTTCACCGGTGGCACCACCATCAACGCGGGTACGCTGGCGATCGGCGCCGGTGGCAGCCTGGCTGCCACGGGTGCGGTGAATCTGGCCAACGCCGGTACCGCCTTTGACATCAGCGCGGGTGGCCCGCAGGCCATCGGCTCGCTGGCAGGCGTGGCCGGCAGCACCGTGGCGCTGGGTGGCAGCACGTTGACACTCAATGGTGCCGGCAACGCCACATTCGCCGGTAGCATCACCGGCACCGGTGGCCTGGTGAAGAACGGCGCCGGCGTGCAGACCCTGAGCGGCAACAATGCCTTCAGCGGCGGCGTGGCACTCAACGCCGGTGGCCTGGTGCTGGGCGACAACGGTGCGCTGGGAACCGGCACGCTGACCGTGGGCGGCAACGCCAGCCTGGACGGCACCAGCGCGCTGACCCTGGCCAACACCGTGCAGCTGGCCAGCGGCACGCTGACCCTGGCCGGCGGCAACACGCTGACCTTGAACGGCCCGATCAGCGGCGCTGGCGGCCTGCTCAAGGATGGCGCAGCGACTGTCACCCTGGGCGGTGCCAGCACCTATACCGGTGCCACCACCATCAACAGCGGCACGCTGGCGGTGGCGGCCGGTGGCAGCCTGTCCGGTGCCAGCACGGTGAACCTGGCCGGCGCTGGCACGTTGGACATCAGTGCCGGTGGCAGCCAGAGCATCGGTGGCCTGGCTGGCGTAACCGGCTCCAGCGTGGTGCTGGGTGGTGCAACCCTGACCACCGGCGGCAACAACGGCAGCACCACCTTCGGCGGCGTGCTTAGTGGCACCGGCGGCCTGGTGCAGAGCGGCACCGGCACGCTGACCCTGAGCGGCGACAACGTCTATACCGGCGGCACCACCATCAATGGCGGCAGCACGCTGCAGATCGGCAACGGCGGCAGCACCGGCTCAGTGCTGGGTGATATCACCAACAACGGCAGCCTGGTCTACAACCTCGGCACCACGGCAACCGTGGGCGGCGTGGTCAGCGGCAGCGGCGGCCTGACCCAGGCCGGCGGTGGCACGCTGGTGCTGATCGGCAACAACACCTACACCGGCGGTACCACCATCAATGCCGGTGGCACGCTGCAGGTCGGCAACGGTGGTGCGACCGGCGCGATCATCGGTGATATCACCAACAACGGTGCGCTGGTGTCCAACGTGGCCGGCAACACCACGCTGGGTGGCACCATCAGCGGCGCCGGTGGCCTGACCCAGGCCGGTGCCGGCACGCTGGTGCTGACCGGCAACAACACCTATACCGGCGGCACCACCATCAATACCGGTGGCACGCTGCAGGTCGGCAATGGCGGCGCAACCGGTGCGATCACCGGCAACGTCGCCAACAATGGCAGCCTGGTGTTCAACGTCGGCGGCAACACCACCGTCGGTGGCGCGATCAGTGGCAGTGGTGGCCTGACCCAGGCCGGCGCCGGCGTGCTGACCCTGGTCGGCAACAACAGCTACACCGGCGGCACCACCATCAATGCCGGCGGCACGCTGCAGGTCGGCAACGGCGGGGCAACCGGCGCCATCGCCGGCGACATCACCAACAATGGTGCGTTGATTTCCAACGTGGCCGGCAATACCGCGCTGGGCGGCACCATCAGCGGTACAGGTGGCCTGACCCAGGCGGGCAGTGGGTCGCTGCTGCTGACCGGCACCAACACCTACACCGGCGGTACCACCATCAACGCCGGCGGCACGCTGCAGCTGGGCAATGGTGGTGCGACCGGCTCGATCGTCGGCGACGTCACCAACAACGGCACGCTGGTGTCCAACGTGGCCGGCAACTCCACGCTGGGGGGCACCATCAGCGGCAGCGGCGGCCTGACCCAGGCCGGCAGCGGCACACTGACCGTGACCGGCAACAACACCTATACCGGCCCGACCACCATCACCGCCGGTGGCACCCTGCAGGTGGGCAATGGCGGCGCAACCGGTGCGATCGGCGGCAGCGTGACCAACAACGGCAGCCTGGTGTTCAACGTGGGTGGCAACACCACCGTCGGCGGCGCCATCAGCGGCAGCGGCGGCCTGACCCAGGCCGGCAGCGGCACGTTGATCCTGGGCGGCAACAACACCTACACCGGCGGCACCACCATCAACACCGGCGGCACGCTGCAGGTCGGCAACGGCGGCGCGAGCGGATCGATTGCCGGCAACGTCAGCAATAACGGCAGCCTGGTGTTCAACGTAGGTGGCAATACCACCGTCGGCGGCACCATCAGTGGCAGTGGTGGCCTGACCCAGGCCGGCAACGGCACCATCACGTTGACCGGCAACAACACCTACACCGGCGGCACCACCATCAACGCGGGTGGCACGGTGCAGGTCGGCAACGGCGGGGCCAGCGGTTCGGTCACCGGCAACATCACCAACAACGGTGGCCTGGTCATCAACACCGGTGGCACCACCACGCTGGGCGGCACCATCAGCGGTGGCGGCAGCATCGTGCAGGCCGGCCCGGGCACGCTGAATCTGGGCGGCAACAGCGGTGGCTTCAACGGCACCGGCCAGGTCACCGGCGGCGGCCTGAATGTCACCGGCAACATCGGCGGCCAGTGGACCATCGGCAGCGGCACCACGCTGTCCGGCACCGGCACCATCGGTGGCACCGGCGGTGGCGTGACGGTATCCACCGGCGGCGTGCTGTCGCCGGGCAATGGCCCGGGCAATGGAAGTGGTGCGGGCAATGGCACCGGCACGATCACGGTGGGAGGCAACCTGACCCTGTCGCCGGGCAGCACGCTGGGCATCGATCTGGGTGCCACCGGCAGCGACACGGTGCAGGTGGGGGGTAGTGCCAACGTGGGTGGCAGCACCGTGCAGGTGAACACCATTTCGCCGAGCACCAGCTACCAGCAGGGCCAGCAGTACACCGTGGTCAACGCGGGCGGTGGCGTGAGCGGGCAGTTCGCCTCGGCGAAGACGCCGTCGGCCTTCCTGACCATCACCCCGGTCTATACCGCGAACACGGCCAACCTGCAGATCGACGTGACGCAGACCGCGGCATTCACCACGGCGGCGAAGACGCGCAACCAGTACAACACCGCCGCAGCGCTGGACAGTCTGCCGCAGAGTGGTTCGGCACTGGGCCTGTACAACACGCTGTTGATGTATGACGCGGGTACCGCGCGCGCGGCGTTCGACCAGCTGTCCGGTGAAGTGCATGCGGCCAGCCGTGCGGTGCTGCTGTACGACAACTACCTGGAAGAGGGCATCCGCCAGCGTCTGGGCAGTGAGCTGCCGACCGTGCGTGGTGAGCGTGCCTCGGCCTGGCTGGCCGGTAGTGGCAAGGTGTTCCGCCAGGACGGTGACGGCAACGGCGATGACATCCGCTCCAACCGCAATGCGCTGATGGCGGGCGTGGACTGGCAGCTGGGCGAGCACGTGGTGCTGGGTGCGGCCGCAGGCAACGAGCGGCTGGATACGCGCCTGTACGATCGCAGCTCGCGGGCCCGCCTGCGCGGCAACACGTTCGGCCTGTATGCGCAGGGCCAGTGGAACAACGGCTTTGCGGTCGGTGGCAGCGTATCGCGCGGTGACTACCGCACGCGTACCACGCGTGAGGTGCCGCTGCTGGGCCAGACCCTGTACAGCCGCCAGGACTCGGATGTGACCATCGCGCAGGTGGAGGGCAGCTGGACCTGGACCCACGGCAGGACCCAGCTGCAGCCGTACGTGCAGTTCACCAAGCACTGGGTCGACAGCGATCGCGCAGTGGAGCAGGGCGGCACTGCCGCACTGGAGCTGGAAGGCGGCAAGGACACGCTCAATGTCAGCACCGTGGGCGTGCGTGGACGCTGGGACGTGGGCAGCGGCGAGCGCTTCCCGGCGCAGCTGACCGTCGGCCTCGGCTGGCAGCACGCTTCGGGTGACACCGATGTGGCCAGCCGCAACCGCTTCGCCGTCGGTGGCAATGCCTTCGACGTCTACAGCGCGGTGATGGCACGCAATGCGCTGGTCAGCCAGGTTGGCGTGGCGGTTGGGCTCGGCCGCAACAGCCAGCTGTCGATGTTCGTGCAGGGCCAGCACGGCGATGGCCGCCGCGATGTCGGCGGGCAGATCAACCTGCGTGTGGGTTTCTGAGGGGAGCGGGCCAGCGGTAGATCCACGCCCTGCGTGGATGGGGCCTGGGCGGGAGCGCTAGAGCTCCCGTTCCATTTCCACGGCGTCGATTCCGGCGCCGTGGCCATCGGGCACGATCCGCGTCACCTGGAAGCCCAGGCCGGCATAGAAGCCCTGAGTGTGCTGGCTGGTACTGAGCGCGATGCGCTTGATTGAGGGATCCGCTTCGGCCTGGCGCAGGCGTGCCAGCGCCAGTTCGCGGCCCAGTCCATGCCGGTGCAGCGCGCGCTGCACCATGCCCCAGCAGAAACCGGCACCGCCGTCACCGCGTCGCGACAGGCCGCCACAGGCCACGATGCTGCCATCGCGCTCGAGCACCTGGAATGCACAGTCCGTGGTCTGTTCGCGCAGGAAGCGTTCGAAGTCGCTGCGCTCTTCGGGCGCGAAGTAGGTGGGTACGTTGCTGTCGAAAATCGACAGGCAGGCGCTGGCATCGGCGGGGCGGTAGAGGCGGAGGTTCATGGGCCCACGATAGACGATCGTCAATAGATCCACGCCATGCGTGGATTCGTGGACCGGATGCCGTGCGTGTTTCCCTCAGGCCGAGATTCCCGCCAGCACCGCATACATCACCACGAAGCTCACCAGGAACAGGTAGACGCCGCCGATGGCCAGGTAGCGCAGCACGGTCAGCGCCTTGTTGCCGCCATACACGCGTTGCTGCATCCACAGCAGATAGACCGGGACCGCCAGCCACAGCAGTGCATACAGCCATTGGCTGACGGCGCCGATTGCGGGTGATGCGAACGCGCTGCTGACGCCAGCGATGAGGAAGGTTGCCAGCAGCACCATCATCAGCCAGCAATGGCTGTACAGCGCCACCACCAGGTGTTCCAGATAGCCCATCGCCCGCGGAATATAGGCGACGCGCAGTACCAGTGCGAACACTGGCATCAGGAAGAACAGGGCGCCGGGCAATGCGGTCAGGATCGCCTGCATGTACAGATCGGTCTTGCCGCCCATGCGCTGGATGTTGGCGTTGCCGTTGTGCAGGCGCTTGTTGAGCCAGTTGTTGGCGAACCGGGGCCAGCCGGCAACCACGATGGGGTTGGTATCAGCGTCCCACGGTTTGCCGTTGACGGTGTGGTTGAAGAAAGTGCCGTTTTCCGTCGTGGCGGCGTCCTTGCCGGCACCGGTGAGCTCGGCTTTGCGCTGCGCGGCTGCGGCATTCACTGCAGCCCTGGCCATGGCGAAGCCGGCGTTGCCGGTGGCGGGTGAGTTGGCCTGCTGGCGATCGATCGTCGCGAGCTGCTCCGCGCGCGCGGCTTCGACCTGCTCCACGGTTGTGGCCCTGGTATACGCCGAACCGCTGCTGCCGCCCATGTGGATGTCGTCGACATGCACGAACAGCTTGCCGATGAAGAACGTAAACAGGGTGAGGATGACGAACAGCCGCAGGGGCTGTACGTATCCCACGCGACGCCCATTGAGGTAGTTCAGTGCGATGCGGCCGGGAACCCAGAGATCGCGCAGCGTGCGGAAGATACGCCCATCGAGATGCCAGAAGGATTCGAACACTTCTTCAATGGCGTGGCCCACGTGCTTGAGCGGGTTGTGCGCCGATTGCCCGCAGCGGTGGCAGTAGTGGCCCTGCAGGGCGGTGTCGCAGTTCTCGCAGGCGGCGTGCGCGCTGTCGGTCGAGCTCATGGGCAATGGGCCAGGCGTCGGTTGAAGGCGCCTACCATAGCGAAATTTCAGGTTTCGTTCAGTTTTGTTTTGTGGTGCCCGGAGCGTGCGGAAGGCGACCAAGAGCATCCACGCATGGCGTGGATCTACTGATCTGTCCCCGAGAGCGCGGAAGAGGGGGATTGTCGGGTGCATCCATCGGGTGCATCCATGCACCCGATCCCGGTGCGCGCTGCGCCCCGGGACCCGCTGCGGTGGTCTGTCCGTGCATATCGCGTATCTGGAGGAACAAGCCCCTCTGTTGAGGGGCTGCCCCGACAGGGGCGGGGAGAGGCAGGCAAAGGGCTGGCTCTTCTAACCATCTCCGAGCCCACCAGCGGGACGCCGAGTTCGTTTCCCGTGTTCGGCTTGTAAACAAAATAAACATCTATACCAACGTACGTGATGTGTCGTTCCTTTCAGACAGATCAACGAAAGGCTGTTACGCATCACACATTTACACGGTGTAAGAA
>NZ_RXLZ01000079.1 GCF_003970865.1 Stenotrophomonas maltophilia
TGACACTGCCCAACTACGAGTGTCGTACACTCGTTGTGTCTGTGTTTTTTTTTTACAAGCAAAGGCGGGAAACCAAGCTGGGGGCCCGGTCGGGGGCTCGGAGATTTGTATAAGGGACAGCCCTCAGGAAACCCGCTTTCAGCGACCAACCCAACCCACCACGGAGGGGCTCCGCCGTTCGCCGATCCCCGCCGAAGGCGCCGCCTCCCGCGCTGCAACATGCCCACGCGCAATCCTGCGCGATCATGGACCCCCGCCCCCGCCAGGACCGTGCCATGCAGCAGTACCTGCTTCTGATCTATATCGAGCCTGCTCTGCTGCAGGCCCTGCCCACCGAAGAATTCAACGCGCTGATGCGCGACTGCCTGGCCCATGCCGACAAGCTGCAGGCCGAGGGCACGCTGCTGGCCGCGCAGAAGCTGCAGCCGGTCGACACCGCGCAGACCCTGCGCGTGCGTGATGGCCACAGCCGCGTACTGGATGGCCCGTTCGCCGAAACCCGCGAACTGCTGGCCGGCTTCAACCTGATCGTCGCCCGCGATCGCGACGAAGCCATGCGCATCGCCCGCGACTTCCCATGGGCGCGCTTCGGCAGCATCGAAGTGCGGCCGCTGGAAGACATGGACGCCGAGCGCGAACGCTGCGGCGCCCCGGCTGCGGCTATGGCAGCAGCCGTACTCTGATCTCGCGCGGGCCGACGCCTTCGTTGCCGCTGTAGTCGCGCACGCTGGCGCGCACGATGTACTCGCCCGCTGGCAGCGCCGCCGGCTGCCAGCGCCCGGTTTCCATCAGGCCATCACGCACGGTGTTGGTGGCCAGGTAACGGAACCGGGTCACCGCACTGCCATGCACGGTGATGCCGCTGTCGGGGGCGTAGGCCACCCGCACCGCTTCCTTCTGCGGCGGCATGCGGTTGAACACGATGTTCCAGCGCGGCTGTTCATAGCCCTGCAGCGGCTGTCCGCCGGCATCGAGGATCTGGTAGCCCACCTGGTACATGCCCAGGCGACGACGCGGCAGGTTGTTGTCGACCTGGTCCCAGGCCTCGATCACGATCTGCACGCCGCGGCCCTGGCGCGCCACCATCACCACGCCATCGCTGCCGGCGGCCATCGGCTGGTCGTTGTCGTCCAGCAGCGCCACATCGGTGATGCGCGGTGCGAAGTGATCGGCGTAGTTGTGGAAGCCCAGCGCCACGGCATTGGTCTCGAAACCACCGGTACCCACGGCCAGATGCACGTGCGCCTGGTTGTTGATGCTGCCCAGACGGTCGCCGACGTGGATGCGCATGCCGCGGCGCACGCGCATCCGCTGCAGCTTGCCCTGCTCGTCGTACAGCGCCTGCCAGCGCGCGTCGTAGGGTTCATCGCGCGGGGTGCGGCCGACCCGCATGTGGATGTACTTGAGGCGGTCCACCGCCAGGCCCTCGGCCTGCTCACCCAGGTTCCAGGCGGCCACCGGGCTGCTGATCTTGCCTTCGGCGATTGACAGCACCGTCTGGCCGACATCACCGCGCACGTCGAAACCGCCATGCAGGTGGTGGCGGCTCTCGCCGGTGAAGTTGCCGCGCACCTCACCCAGCGTACCGACCACTTCATGCCAACCATCCTGCGGTGCCAGCGGCCAGCGGCCGCCCGTCTTCGGCAGCGCGGCATCGGCGGCCGGGCCGACCAGTGCCGGTGCCGGCAGTTCGCCCACCGGCAGCGGGCGCAGGCGATGCAGACGGTAGCTGGCGGCGTCGGCCACAAGCACGCTGCCATCAGCATCCATCGCCAGCCCGCTGGGGCGGGCCAGCCGCGGCAGGCGATCATTGCCAACCAGCGCGATCTGGTGGCCCTGCGGCGTCACCTGCACGATGCGGCCATCAAGATCGCCCACGTACAGCACGCCGTCGTGCGTGGTGGCCAGCGACAGCGGCCCATTGATCACGCCACCGGCGGCGACCACGGTGCTGACCGTGCCGTCGGCGCCTACGCGGCGCACGGCATTGTTGAACAGGTCGGCCACCAGCAGCGCGCCCTGCGCATCGAAGGCCAAGGCCACCGGCGTATCGAAGCGCGCAACGGCGCTCGTGCCATCGGCCAGGCCCGGCCGATCGCCGCCGGCCAGGGTGCGCACGTTGCCATCGGTACCGATCACGCGGATGCGGTCATTGAAGGTATCGGCCACGTAGACCTGGCCCTGCGCATCCACTGCGATGCCCATCGGCGCATCGAAGCGTGCCTGCGCGGCAGGGCCATCAACGTGGCCCTGTTCGCCACCAGCCAGCGTGGTCACCTGGCCATCGGTGCCGATGCGGCGGATGGCATGGTTGCCGGTGTCGGCCACGTACAGGTTGCCCTGCGCGTCGGCGGCAATGCCCGAGGGCGTGTTGAAACTGGCCTGCAGTGCCGGGCCATCAACGCGTCCCTCGCCCTGCCCGGCTACGGTTTCGACGCGGCCATCGGGAAGGCGGCGACGGATCCGGTTGTTGTCACCGGCATCGGTGAAATAGACGCTGCCATCGGCGCTGCGCAGCAGCGCGTACGGATCGGCGAAACGTGCCTGCACGGACGCGCCATCGCGGTCACCCGGCTGGCCATCGCCGGCCAGCGGTTCGATCTGCGCGGTCCACGCCAACGGCGTTGGAGCAGGACCCGCCGGTTCAGCCAGCGTATGCAGCGGTGTCTCCCACCAGGTTGCGGCCAATGCCACTACCGTCGCCAACGCTACGCCTGCCGCCATCCATTGCCACCGTGCCATCGTGCTGTGCTGCCTGCCTGCTGTCTGAAGAGGCACCGACAATAGACGCTGAACGCACGATCCGCCATGGCCAATCGTGCGGTCAAACGCCAGAGTTCCATCCATCGCGCTTGTTCTCGCTGGCTCCAGCAGGTTCAATGCGGTTCCCACGGATGGAGATCCTCCATGCCCCGCATCCTCCCCCTCGCCGCCCTGCTGATTGCCGCATTGGCCAGTTCATCCGCCACCGCTTCGATCACGGTGGCGCCACAGAAGCCGTCCGTCACCGCCGATGCGATGCACCAGGCCTATGCCACGCGATGGGATGAAGCCATCCAGCAGTCGCGCAGTGGCAACACGCTGGGCGCGCTGATCGCGATGGAACGGCTGATGGAAGATCCGATGCTGGATGACTTCGATGCCGAACATCGCGGCCGCGCCGCGCAGGTGGCGGGATGGACCGCGATGGTGCAGAAGAAGCCGGACCAGGCCCGCCGCTACCTGCAGCGCGCACAGGAAGCACTGCCGGACGATGCGCAGATCCTGCTGACCCTGGTCTCGGTGGAACTGTCCGAGAACCAACCGGCACCTGCCACGAAGCACCTGGTGCAGGCGCTGAAGCATGCCGACGCGCCGTTGCCGGTGGACCGCCACGCGATCAACTACCTGCAGTTCCGCCTGCGTGACCAGCCGCAGCAGCGCATGGAACTGCTGCAGGCGCTGTTCGACAACGGCTGGAAGAGCGGCGGCCTGGAACCCACCGGACTGTGGCTGGCACTGGCCACGCTGCAGGCCGACAACGGCCGTGGCGACAAGATTCCCGCCACGCTGGCGCGCATCACCGGCCCCGCCGAGATCATCCGCCTGCGCAGTGACAAACGGTTTGATCGCTATGTCGACCGCGCCGATGCCCGCTTCGATCCGGTGCAGGCTGCACAGAAGCACCTCGACGAACTGCGGGTTTCCGGCCTGCTCGACCGGGCGCTGGACGCGCGCATGGCCGAGTTCAGCAGCACGCTGCTGATGCTGGACCGCAACGAGGAAGTGCTGGCACTGACCGATGGCATGGCCGGTGCGGCGGCCGAAGGCGAGTCCCCTTCGGCGGCGGAAGCCGAATGGGTGGCGTGGCTGCTCAACAGCCGGCTTACGGCGCTGCGCCGGTTGGGCCGTACCGATGATGCGCTGGCCGCAGCCAAGCTGGCCGCACGCATCGGCGCACTGGGCCCGGATGGTGCCGAGCACCAGTTCAACGTCGGCTTCGTGTTCAGTTCGCTGGGCCGCATGCAGGATGCCGCCACCGCGGTGAATGACATGCCGGGCCTGGCCGGCTACGGCAAGGCGGCCCAGGCACTGCTGCAGTTCGTTGCCGCCCGTGAACGTGGCGATGCCAAGGCCGAACAGGCCGCGCGTGCAGCGATCCTGGCCCAGGGCGATGACGCGCGCCTGTTCCAGCGCGAGATGCTGCTGGACGAGGGCAATCTCGATGCCGCCGCTGCCGTGCTGATCGAACAACTGCGCTCACCCGTCGAGCGCGGCGAGACACTGGCCTCCCTGCAGGACATGCGCACCTATCCCTCGCTGCCCGGTGACGTGAAGATCGATGCGGCCTGGCGTGCGCTGAAACAGCGCGCCGACGTGCAGGCCGAGGTTGCCCGCCTGGGCCGCATCGAACGCTACGAACTGGTCAGCACCTCCACCTCGCGCTGAGCAGATGTCCTGTGGAGCCGAGCATGGGCTCGGCTCCACAACGCCACATGCGTGCAGCACCGCCCGCCTAGCGCGCCGGCACCTCGGTACGGATGCCCATCGCCTCGCGGTAGCGTGCGTACAGGGCCATCACCTTGTCCACGTAGGCCAGGGTTTCGGCATAGGGCGGCACGCCCTTGTAGCGGGTGACCGCCCCGATGCCGGCGTTGTAGGCAGCCGCTGCCAGCGGCCGGTCACCGTTGTAGCGACGCAGCAGCGCGCGCATGTAGCGGGCGCCGCCATCGATCGACTGCTGGGGCGAGAACGGATCATTCACGCCGTACTCCTGCGCGGTGTCCGGCATCAGCTGCATCACGCCCTGTGCCCCCTTGCTGGACACCGCCAGCGCATCGAAGTTGCTTTCGGCATGGGCGATCGCACGCAGCCATGCGTCATCGACGCCCGTGGCCTTGGCGGCGGCCTTGAACTGTTTGGCATGCTGGGCCAACTGCGGCTTGCCGACCTTGCCCAGGCCTTCGTGAGCAGGTTCGCCCGGCGGCGTGGCCACGGTGAACTTCAGGAACACCCGTGAGCCGGGCAGGTTGCGGGTGGAGTAGACCAGCGCGCCATCCTGCTCGCGCTCGTACAGCACGCCGCTGAACACGCCCATGTTGCCCCACAGGTTCGGGGTCTGGATGGCGTTGTCGTCGATTTCCTTCGGGGTGCAGCGTGAACCGGGTTCCGGCGCGGTGGCCAGGCTGACGGTGTTGCCCTGCACGCAGCGGTAGACGGTGCGCGCGGCGGCCAGCCCAGGCCACAGGCTGGGCAGCAGCAACAGCGCAAGCAGGAGAGGGTGACGGGGCATGGCGGCCGGATCATCCGGCCGCGCCCGCTAATGTTGGGTGAATGGGGGCCGGCAGGGCTGCGCCCTGCACCCGCAGAGGCAACGTCAACAGCCAGAGCAGCGCTGGGCAGTTGAGGGCTGGTCGGGTGGGTGTGGCCCGGCAGGACACGCCGTAAACCCATCCATGGGGGCTCGATGGCGCCATCCATGGCGCCAACGGTCCTGCCGGGCCACACCCGCCCGCCCTCGACAGTTTCCTGCGGCTGACAGTAGATCCACGCCATGCGTGGATGAAACTCTCTGGAGACGATGGGTCAATCGATGGAACGGAGACGTTGGATCACTTCGCGGTCCTCCGCCGCACCCAGTACCCCACGCCCAGCAGCACGAACCACGCCGGGCTGGCGATCAACGCCTGGCGGGTGTCGGCCTGCAGGCTCAGCAGCACCAGCACGGCGGCGAAGAACACCAGGCAGGCCCAGCACATGGCAACGCCGCCGGGCATCTTGAAGATCGATGCAGCGTGGCGCTCCGGGTAGCGGCGGCGATAGGCCATGTAGGCCACCAGGATCAGCGACCAGACGAAGATGAACAGCACCGTCGCCAGCGTCGTCACCAGGGTGAAGGCGGTCACCAGGTTCGGAATCAGGTAGATCAGCAGCGTGCCACCGAGCAGGCACAGGCACGAGAACAGCAGGCCGCGGGCGGGCACGGCGGCGCGTGACAACTTCGACAACCCGCGCGGGGCGTGGCCCTCTTCGGCCAGGCCATACAGCATACGGCTGGTGGAGAAGATGCCGCTGTTGGCCGAGGACGTCGCCGAAGTCAGCACTACGAAGTTGATCAGGCTGGCGGCGGCGGGAATGCCGGCTAGCACGAACAGCTGCACGAACGGGCTCTTGTCCGGCACCACCTGGCGCCACGGGGTGACGGCCATGATCGCGATCAGCGCCAGCACGTAGAAGATGATGATGCGCACCGGGATCGAGTTGATCGCCTTGGGCAGGTTGCGCTCGGGGTCGGCCGTTTCGGCGGCGGTGGTGCCCACCAGCTCGATGCCGACGAAGGCGAACACCGCGATCTGGAAACCGGCGAAGAAGCCGACCAGCCCCATCGGGAACATGCCGCCGTCATTCCACAGGTTCGACAGCGACGCGGTGTGGCCGCTGGGCGAGGTGAAGCCCCACGCCACCAGCCCGGCGCCGGTAATGATCAGCGCGCAGATCGCCACGATCTTGATCAGCGCGAACCAGAATTCCATCTCGCCGAACAGCTTCACCGTCACCAGGTTCAGCGACAGCAGCAGCATCACGCACGCCAGCGCCGGTTTCCAGGCTTCAAGCCCGGGGAACCAGAACTGCGCGTAGGCGGCGATGGCGATCACATCGGCGATGGCGGTGACGATCCAGCAGAACCAGTACGTCCATCCACAGAAGAAGCCGGCCCAGGGGCCGAGCAGATCGGTGGAAAAATCGATGAAGGATTTGTACTGCAGGTTGGACAGCAGCAGCTCGCCCATCGCGCGCATCACGAAGAACAGCATCGCGCCGATGATCAGGTAGACGAAGACGATGGACGGGCCGGCCAGACTGATGGTCTTGCCCGACCCCATGAACAGGCCGGTGCCGATGGCACCGCCGATGGCGATCAGTTGCAGGTGGCGGTTGGACAGGCTGCGGCGCAGGTGCTCGGGGGGCGTTGCGGGCTCGGTCATGGGCGCGGGCAAATGGGCGGGCGAAGCGTTCGACGGTAGTCCTCCACAGGCCGGAGCGCCAGCGTCGGATGGGCCAATCCCGTCAAACTTGGCCGCTTTCATCACAATGTGACCGAATACCGGATTCATCCCATTCCGCCCGGCCCGGCGCCATGCTCAGATAGCCGCACCTGCCCAAGGATCGGCCTGACCATGTGCCCTGCCCTGCCCGCCCCGCTGGAGCCCCGGCCATGAGCCGGCTGCGCGTCATCATTGGTGGCACCGCACTGGCGCTGCTGGCCGCGGCCGTGCCGATCGCGGTGATGGCCTATGCCACCTGGGACCGTGCGGTCAGCGTCGAGCAGCAGCGCCTGCGCGACATCGCCGGCCGCGCCCTGCGCCGCGCCGACCAGTCCTACCAGGAAGCACTGGCGGCACTGCAGTCGGCCGAGGTCGGTGCCCACGACGCCTGCGGGCCCGACCATATCCGGCGCATGCAGACGCTGGTGATGACCTCGCCGTCGGTCGACCAGATGGGCTACTTCGAGGGTGGCAAGCTGCGCTGCACGTCGTGGGGGCCGTTCCTGTCCGACGTCAACCAGCCCAAGTCCGACCACGTCACCAGTGATGGCGCCGGCATCGCCGTGGATGTGCGCCCCGAGGCAAGCGGACGGCGCCAGGTCCTGTCGATCCTGTACGGCAACTACGACGTGCTGGTCGATCCACGCCGCTTCGTCGATGTCATCGCCGACCCGAACGTACGCCTTGCCCTGGCCAGTCCGGACGGCCGCCTCCTGGCCAGGCAGGACGGCATGGATCCGGCATTGCTGGAGACCCTGCTGCGCGCGCCCGGTGAAGGCCTGGACCACAACACCCTGTACGCCACCGCCCGCAACGAAGAGTGGCTGGCGATCGCGACCACGCCGCGTACCGCGCTCGCCGCGACCTTCCGCCAGCAGGCGTGGCTGTTCGTGCCGATCGGCGTTCTGCTGGCCGCTGTCGGTGCCGGCCTGGTGATCTGGCTGTCGCGCCGCCGCCTGTCCCTGCGCGGCGAGCTGGCCACGGCGATCCGCCGCCGCGAGCTGTACCTGCACTACCAGCCCATCATCGAACTGGATACCGGCATCTGCGTCGGCGCCGAAGCCCTGGTGCGCTGGCAGCGCCCGGATGGCACCCAGGTGCGGCCGGACCTGTTCATTCCGCTGGCCGAAGAGGCCGGCATGATCGGCGCGGTCACCGATCTGGTGATCGAGAACGTGGTGCGTGACATGCGCGAGCTGCTGGTGGCAGACCGCAGCGCGCACATCGCGATCAACCTGGCCGCCGAAGACATCAGCAGCGGCCGTGCGCTGAAGATGATCTCCAAGCACATGGCCGGCAGCGGCATCCTGCCGCAGCAGATCTGGATGGAGGCCACCGAGCGCGGCTTCCTCGATCTGGACCGCGCCCGCACGATGCTGGCGCAGGCACGTCGCGCCGGGCACAGTGTGGCCATTGACGATTTCGGCGTCGGCTTCTCCAGCCTGCAGTACCTGGAACAGCTGCCGCTGGACGCGCTGAAGATCGACAAGTCGTTCATCGATGCGATCGGCACCGAGAGCGCGACCAGCCCGGTGACGCCGCACATCATCGACATGGCCAAGGAGCTGGGCCTGTGGGTGGTGGCCGAGGGCGTGGAAACCGAGGCACAGCTGGCGTATCTGCATACCCGGAAGGTCGAGTTCGCGCAGGGCTGGCTGTTCTCGCGGCCGCTGCCGCGGGATGAGTTCGTGGTGTTCCATCACAAGCGGCAGCAGCGCTATGGCGCGGCGCGGGAGCACATGCAGAATCCGCGCAGCGTGCCGATCGAGCGTGAGGGAGTGGAGTAGGACGGCGAACGGCGGAGCCCCTCGTGGTGGGTCGCGCCCGGTGAATCCATCAGTTGGGGCCGGGTGGATGGGTCGCGCAGGGGGCGCTGCAAGTACGTCCATGTAAGCTCGGTCGCCGCATCCATGCGGCTCACGCCCCTGCGCAACCCACCCACCCGGCCACGGACACATTGCGGCGGCGTCCCGCCACGGAATCAACGGAAGAAAGCAAAAGCAAAAGCAAACGCGGGTCGCTGCGCTCGGTAGATCCACGCCATGCGTGGATGGCGTGGACCACGGTAGTGCCGGCCGCTGGCCGGCACCTCCGTAACGTTTGCTCCGGGCCTACGCCCAGGCCTTCGGCCGTGCCAGCAGCCACGCCACGCTCACCGCCAGCAGCAGCAACGGCAGCCATCCCAACTGGTTCGGGCCGCCCGCCTGCAGCAGCGCACCCCCTGCAACGCCACCGGCGGCGATGGCCAGGTTCCAACCGGTCACCAGCATCGACTGCGCCAGATCCGCGGCGGCACCCGCACGCCGTGCCAATGCGGTCTGGAACAACGTAGGCACCGCGCCGAAGGCCACGCCCCACAGGATCGTCGCCAGCAGCAGCGGCGTCGCTTGGCCCGGCCACAGCAGCAGGGTCAGCACCGGCAGGATGAAACCGATCACCGCAGCCCACACCAGCGTGCGCAGATGACGGTCCACGCCCCAACCGGCAATGCCGATGCCGGAGATGGCGGCCACGCCAAAGGCCAGCAGCAGGCGGTCCAGCCACGGGCCGGCGCCGGCCTCCATCGCCAGCGGTTCGATGTAGGTGTAGAGCACGTTGTGCGCCAGCACGTACAGCACCATCACCGCCAACGCACTGCGCACGCCGGGCATGCGCCACACCGTAGCCAGCGAGGTCCGCTGACCGGCCGCCGCCGCCGGCAACGCGGGCAATGCCCAGCGCGCGTAGGCAAGCAGCACGACCGCCAGCACGCTCATCAGCGCGAATGCCCAGCGCCAGCCGATCTGCTGGCCCAGCAAGGTGCCCGCCGGTACGCCCAGCGACAGCGCCAACGGCGATCCGACCATCGCCACCGCAATGGCCCGGCCCTGCAGCGACGGCACCACCATGCGCGCCGCGTAGCCGGCCACCAGCGACCACAGCAGGCCACCACTCACGCCGGCCAGGAAACGTGCGGCCAGGATCAGCGGGTAGCTGCTGCTCAGTGCGGTCAGCGTGTTGACCAGCACGAAGCCGGCAATCGCAGCGAGCAGCAAGGGGCGTCGCGGCAGACGCTGGGTCAGCGCGGTCATCGGCAATGCGGCCATCACCGAGCCCAGTGCGTACACACTGACCAGCTGACCGACAGCCGCATCACTCACGCCCAGGCTTTCGCCCATCGGACGCAGGACGCCGGCCGGCAGGGTCTCGGTCAGCAGAGTGATGAAGCCGCCACCGGCCAGCGCCAGCAGTCCCGCCCACGGCAGGCGCGTGGCTTCACCGGCCGGGCTGGCCGCATCGATGGCATGGCCGCTCATCGGGCAGTCTCCAGATCGGCGTACACCGCATCACGCAGCTCATCGACGAAGGCACCGTCCATGCCTTCGTACAGCGTGTTGGTCAGCGCCACCACGCTCAGCCCGCGCGCAGGATCGACAAACCAGCTGTGCCCGTAGGCACCGCCCCAACGCCATGTACCTACGTTCTGCGGCGTGCCGCCGGCGGCCGCATCGCGCAGCACCGCAAAGCCAAGGCCGAAGCCCCAGCCGGCCGGTTCCGGCGGTCCCTGCTCGCCTACCTGCGGGCTGGCCATCTCCGCTGCCAGTGCGGGCGGCAACAGGCCTGAACGCTGCACATCACGCAAGGCCTCCAGCACCGCCATCACTTCATCGGCGGTCCCGACCAGGCCGGCCCCGGCCGAAGGGAAACGGCTGGCGTCGGTGGCGCGCGCGAGGCTGTACTCGATGCCGGCCGTACCCTCGAACGGAGCGACCACCTCACCTTCCTGCAGGCGATGCGGCTGCGGCGCGTCGCTTACATAGGGCGTGGCCAGCCGTGCCGCGTTGCGCGCAGCGAAGGCGGTGTCGCGCAGGCCCAGTGGTACGGCCAGCAAGCGCTCGTACAGTGCCTGCAGGGTTTCACCCGTCGCTGCTTCGGCAACGGCACCGGCAACGTCCACGCCCAACGAGTACAGCCACTGGCTGCCCGGCGCGAACAGCAGCGGTGCCTGCGCGATGCGGCGCACGTTGTCGGCCAGGGAGAGCGGGTTCGCGTCCAGGCCATCGCTGACCCCGGCGCGTGCATAGGGGCCGTCAGCATCCGCTTCCAGGAAGCGATAGCCCAGTCCGCTGCTGTGGCTGAGCAGCTGGCGCAGGCTGATCGCTGGCGTGCTGCCATCGGCCAGTGCCGGGCGGAAGTCCGGTAGCCAGCGCTGCACCGGCGTATCGAGGTCGAGCGCGCCCTCGGCCACCAGGCGCAGGATCACCGTGGTCAGCAGCGGCTTGCTGACCGATGCCAGCCGGAACAACTGGGCGCGTTGCATCGGCGTGGCCGACTCGCGATCGGCCAGGCCGCTGGCGCTGGCATGACGCAGCACACCGTGTTCGCGCACCAGCACCACCGCACCGACCAGGCGCTGCGGGTGCACCTGCTGCAGCAGCCGCTGCACCGATGGCAGCGTCGGCGTGGGTTCAAGGGAAGGAGCGGCATTCATCGCGGGAATCCGTGGGGAGAGGCCCGCCACGTTAGGCAGCACGGCGCAGCGCAAAAAGCCGGTTGCCGCTCCGGGCATCATGGACCGTGCAGTCCGCAATCGGCATGATGGCCGGAACTGCAAGGCCGCAACGGTCTCCACGCCACCCCGCACCACAGTGTTGCGATGGCGGAGCCGCCCGCTACGGCCGCGCCAATCTACCCTGCCGCTTTCATTGCCCGCACGCCCATGTCAGTCCTGGACAACCTCGCCAATCTGCAGACCTTCGTGCACGCGGCCGATACCCGCAGCTTCGTAGAGACCGGGCGCCTGCAGGGCATCTCGGCCTCGGCCGCCGGCAAATGCGTTGCCCGGCTGGAACAGGCATTGGGCGTGCGCCTGTTCCACCGCAGCACGCGCAGCATCACCCTCACTGCCGAGGGCCAGCTGTTCCTGGCGCGTTGCCGGCGCATCCTCGACGAGCGCGATGCCGCACGCACCGAGCTGGCACAGCCGCACGCCACGCCCCGCGGCACGCTGCGCATCGGCCTGCCGTTGGTGGGTGACCTGACCCTGCCGCTGATGGCCGAGTTCATGGCGGCCTATCCCGATATCCGCCTCGACCTCGATTTCAGCGATCGGCTGGTCGATGTCATCGAGGAAGGTTTCGATGCCGTGCTGCGCGTCGGCGAGCCCAGCGACTCACGCATGAACGCACGACGCCTGGGTGTGTTCCCACGCCGCATCGTCGCCTCACCCGCCTACCTGCAGCGACGCGGCACGCCGCACACACCGGCCGATCTGATGCAGCACACGCTGCTGCACTATCGCTTCCCCAGTACCGGCAAGCTGGAACTGTGGCCTGTCCACTGGCCCGACCATGAAACACCGCAGGAGCTTCCGGTGCACATGGTGGCCAACACCATCGAAGCGCGGGTAGCGCTGGCACTGCGCGATATCGGCCTGGCTTTCGTGCCGGTGCACTCGGTGCGCGATGCACTGGCCGACGGCCGGCTGGTGACCGTGCTGGACGATCATGTGCATTCCTGCGGCATCTTCCACCTGCTGTGGCCCTCGGGCCGCCACGTGCTTCCGAAGCTGCGGGTGTTCATCGACTTCGTCAGCGCCCGCCTGGAAACCGTGCCGTAGACCAACCACTCCGCGCCATGCGCCGCATCGCAGTAGATCCACGCCATGCGTGGATGCCCGTGTAGAGTCGAACCACGCTCGACTCACCCGTTGCCAACCCGACCATTCAGCCAACCCCGCTATACTGCCCCCTCATTCCTCCCAGAGGCTCGCGACCAATGCGCCATTGATGCCGCCGTCTTCCCACCAGACGGCCTGACTCTTCCCGCCCCTGCGCGCAGGGGAGAACCCGGCATCCATGGAGGTCGCATGACCCCGCATTCCCTCACGCTCGATCGCGTGTCGTATCGATTGGCCGACGGCCGCCCGCTGTTTTCCGATCTGACGTTTTCCTTCGAACCGGTCGCTACCGGCCTGGTCGGTGCCAATGGCGCCGGCAAGAGCGTGCTCGCACGCCTGCTGGCCGGCCGGTTGTTGCCCGACAACGGCCAGGTGCGCGGCAGTGGCCGCGTGTTCCTGTTGCCGACGCCCGGCTATCCACCCGCCGGCACGGTCGGTGAACTGGCCGGCGTCGGCGCGGAACTGGCCGCGCTGCAACGCATCGAAGCCGGCAGCGTGGACGAGGCCGACTTCGCCTGCGTCGGCGACCGCTGGGATCTGCGTGAACGCCTGCAGCAGCAATGGCGGGCGCTGCAGCTTCCCGATGACCTCGATCCCGCCCAGCCGGCCGCGCGCCTCAGTGGTGGCCAGGCCATGCAGGTCGCGCTGTCCGGTGCCTGGGCCAGTGGTGCCGACTGGCTGATCCTGGACGAACCCAGCAACCACCTCGACGCACGCCATCGTCAACAGCTGTACGAACAGTTGCAGCAGTGGCGCGGTGGCCTGCTTGCGATCAGTCATGATCGCGAACTGCTGGCACACATGCAGCAGATCGTCGAGCTCGATGGGCGCGGGCTGCATCGTTACGGCGGACCGTGGCAGCACTACGCCGACACGCGCGCCGCCGAACGCGAAGCCGCTGCTGAACAGTTCGACCATGCGCGTGCGCAGCACCGGCAGCAGCAACGCAGCGTGCGCGAACAGCACGAACGCCAGCAGCAGCGCCAGGCACGTGGCAATCGCGATGCGAAGCAGGCCAACCAGGCCCCGATCCTGCTCGGCCGGCAGAAGCAGCGCGCCGAGGCCAGCCACGGCCGCGCACAGCAGGTGCAGGCCGAACGCCTGCAGGCCAGCGCCGAGCAGCTGCGCGCAGCAGCATCCGCGGTGCATGCGGCGCCGGAACTGGCGCTGTTTGCCGGTGCGGGTGAACGTGGCAGCACGCGTCTGCTGCAGGCCGAGGCGCTGGTGCTGCCACATGGCTGCAGTGCCCCGTTGCAGCTGGCGATCCGCCGGGGGCAGCGCATCGCCGTGGTCGGTGACAACGGCAGTGGCAAATCCACCCTGCTGCGTGTGTTGGCCGGCCAGCTGCCTGCACGCAGCGGCATCGTGCAACGGCATGCGCCACTGGCCCTGCTCGACCAGCAGCTGCTGGGGCTGTCCGGCGAGCGCAGCATCCTCGACACCGTGCAGGCCGCCAACCCGGCCGCGGACCCAGGCGAGCTGCGCACGCGGCTGGCCCTGCTCGGGCTGGATGCACAGCGCATCCAGCGGGCAGCCCACAGCCTCAGCGATGGCGAACGCGTGAAGGGTGCGCTGGCCAGCGTGCTGTATGCCGATCCTGCGCCCCAGCTGTTGCTGCTGGACGAGCCCGGAAATGCGCTGGATCTGAGCGCCTTGCAGGCATTGGAGGAGTTGCTTGCGGCGTGGCCGGGCGCGCTGGTGATGGTCAGCCACGACCGGCACCTGCTGCAGGCATTGCGACCAACCCACGTGCTGCAGGTGAGCACCGAGGGTTGGCAGTGGCATGACGCCTTGTAGATCCACGCCATGCGTGGATCGATGCAGGGCGGGTAGTGCCGGCCGCTGGCCGGCACACCTCGAACCCTCAGCGCCCGCTCAGCGCTTCCACACCGGGAACGCCTGCGGCAACTGCTGCCACAGCAAGGGCCCCGCACGCAGCTCCTGGTCGTTGAGCAGGCAGGCATCCAGCTCCGCGCGCACGGCGCGCTCGTCCATGTGCACACCGATCACCACCAGTTCCTGGCGGCGATCCCCCCACAACGGGTGCCACAGCCGCTGCATCGCCCTGTGCGCGGCCGAGTCCGGAAATTCCTCAAGCCCCGGCAGCGGCGCGCTCCAGCAATCGGCCTGCTGCCGCGCCCATCCCAGGTCGCTGTAAGGCAGCGGTGTCGGCGGCAACAACGGCGCGGTGTCTTCCAGGCCGGCACGCACGCGGTCGCGCGCGGCGTACCAGAAGCCTGCGGCCTGCGTGCGCGTCGCCGCGCCCACGGTGTTCAGCTCACCCACCCAGTCCATGCGGTTGGCCAACCAGAACCAGCCTTTGCTGCGGATCACGCCCGGCATGCCGGACTGCAGCGCGCGGGCGAAGCGCGCGGGGTGGAACGGACGTCGCGAGCGGTAGACGAAGCTGCCGATGCCGTACTCCTCGGTTTCCGGTGTGTGCTCGCCCCGCAGTTCCTTCACCCAGCCCGGCGCACGTTGCGCACGCTCCATGTCGAAGCGACCGGTATCCAGCAGCTCGGCCAGCGGCACATCGCCGAAGCTGGACAACAGCAGCTTCGCGTCGCGGTTCAGGCCACGCAACACGGCCAGCGTGTCCTGCAGCACTTCGTCATCCACCTGGTCCACCTTGCTGACCACGATCACGTCTGCAAATTCGACCTGCTCGCACAGCAGGTCAACCACACCTCGATCGTCCTCCGGGCCGGCCTGCTGGCCGCGCTCGGCCAGTCGCGACGTCGAGCCGAAGTCGGCAAGGAACGCGCTGCCGTCGACCACCGTCACCATCGTGTCCAGCCGCGCAATATCACTCAGGCTGAAGCCATGCTCGTCGCGCACCGCGAAGGTGGCCGCCACCGGCATCGGTTCACCGATGCCCGTCGATTCGATCAGCAGATAGTCATAGCGGCCCGCATCGGCCAGGCGCCGCACTTCCTGCAGCAGGTCATCGCGCAGCGTGCAGCAGATGCAGCCGTTGCTGAATTCCACCAGCGTCTCTTCAGTGCGGCGCAGCTCGGCGCCACCTTCGCGCACCAGCTGCGCATCGATGTTGACCTCGCTCATGTCGTTGACGATGACCGCCACACGCAGGCCCTCGCGGTTGCGCAGGATCTGGTTGAGCAGGGTGGTCTTGCCGGCCCCCAGGAAGCCGGACAGCACGGTGACCGGAAGGCGACGGTCGGCGCGGGAAACAGTGTTCATGTCGGAGCGGGTTGGCTGCGGAACGGAAATGTTACTGTATAACAATTGTTGCGCAAGGAACCTCCCCCGATGAAGTCGCCTTCTGCCGCCCTGCTTGATGCTGGCGCGGTCGCCCTGTCCAGCCTGTGCCTGCTGCACTGCCTGGCGCTGCCCCTGCTGGCCGCCGCGCTCCCCCTGTTCGGCACCTGGGCCGAAGCGGAATGGGTGCACCTGCTGTTCGTGGCCATCGCCCTGCCACTGACCGGCTACGCGCTGTGGCGGGCCGAGCGCCGTCACCCGCTGCCGGTGCTGGCCTGGGCCGCCGCCGGCGTCGGTCTGGGCCTGTTGCTGGCCGGCGCGCTCGCGCTGCCCTCGCATGACTGGGAAACGCCGATGACGGTCACCGGCAGCCTGCTGCTGGCCGCAACGCATATCTGGAACGCGCGGCACCGTCACGGGTAGTGCCGGCCGCTGGCCGGCAATCCCATGAACGCTGCACGCCACGGGTAGTGCCGGCCGCTGGCCGGCAATCCCCCTGCTATTTGCCGTAGCGGCGCAGCAGCTCCACCAGCACCGCGGCCTCGTCCGCCCGCTGCTGCGGGTCATCGGCACCCACTACGTGTTCCTGCAGGTGCTCGTGCAGCAGCTCCATCAGCAGGCTGTGGGCGGCACCGCGCACCGCAGCGACCTGCACCAGCACGTCCGCACAGTCGCCGGCTTTACCCTCGGGCTGGTCCAGCGCCTGCTCCAACGCCGCCACCTGACCCGCGATGCGGCGCACCCGGGTCAGCAACTGCTTTCGATGCTTGTGTACATGAGCCATGGCTGGATCATATACCCTATGGGGGTATCCACTCCACCCCTTGGTTTGCCCATGCACCTGGACGCCCTCGCCGCCGCCCGTCGCCACGAACACCGCTTCGACGACGGCAATCCGCTGGCCGAACGCAATACCCGCCGCGCCCTGTGGCTCACCGTCGGCATGATGCTGGTGGAGATCGTCGGCGGCTGGTGGTTCAACTCCATGGCCGTACTCGCCGACGGCTGGCACATGAGTTCGCACGCGCTGGCGCTGGGCCTGGCGGTGTTCGCCTACCGCTGCGCGCGCCGCTACGCGCACGACCCGCGCTTCGCCTTCGGCACCTGGAAGATCGAAATCCTGGCCGGCTACACCAGCGCCATCGCCCTGCTCGGCGTCGCCGCGCTGATGGCCGTGCAGTCACTGCAGCGGCTGTGGGTACCGGCGCCGATCCACTACAACGAAGCCATCGCCATCGCTGCGGTGGGCCTGGGCGTGAACCTGCTCTGCGCATGGTGGCTGCACGACAGCCCGGGCCACGCGCATCACCACCACGGGCATGACCATGGCCATCATCACGGGCATGACCACGATCACGGCCATGCGCACGGTCACGACCTCAACCTGCGCTCGGCCTACGTGCACGTGCTTGCCGACGCCGCCACCTCGGTGCTGGCCATCGTCGCCCTGCTCGGCGGCAAGCTGCTGGGCCTGACCTGGCTGGATCCGGTGATGGGCCTGGTCGGCGCCGTGCTGGTCACGGTGTGGGCAGTGGGCCTGCTGCGCGACAGCGGCCGCATCCTGCTCGACGCGCAGATGGACGCACCAGTGGTGGCCGAAGTACGCGAAGTGATCGAACAGGGCCCGTGGCCGGCACGTTTGGCCGACCTGCACGTCTGGCAGGTCGGTCGCGGCAAGTACGCGGTCAGCGCCAGCGTGGTCACCAGCGACGCCAATCTGGATGCCGATACCGTGCGCAACGCGCTGGCGATTCATGAGGAGCTGGTGCACGTGACGGTGGAGATCCACCGCAGCGCATGATCCGCATCCGGTAGTGCCGGCCGCTGGCCGGCAACCTCATGGGCTCCGGAAACAATCCAGCGTTGCCGGCCAGCGGCCGGCACTACCGCTAGAGCTTCAGCATCATCCGCAGCAGGTACATCAGCAGCGGCAGCGCGCTCAGCACCGCACCACCGATGCCGATCCACGGCCAGCGCTCGCCGCGCACGCGCGAGGCCACCGCCAGGCCGCAGCCCACCAGTGCCGCGCCCAGCACGCCCACACCCAGCCCTGCGGCCATGCCATTACCGCCTGCGGCCACCGCCGCCTGCGCAGCCAGGCTGCCTGCCCCCCAGCCCACCACGATCCCCAGCCAACTGGCCATGCCGCACCACGGTGCCTTGCCCTTCGCCATCCGAAAACCCCTGTGTCCTTGCCGAATTTCTGTACGGACCATGCCCGTGTGCTGCCTACACTAGCCGCACCTGCCCCGTCGGGACATCCCATGCGCACGCTCCGCCTGCTGCTGCCCGGTGCCGTCCTGCTGCTCACCGCCTGCAGTGGTGATGCCGGGCTTCCTTTCAGTGCCGACCCGTTGCAGGGCTGCTTCGCCACCGGCGCGCGCAAACCGGCCGACTTCCGCATCGACAAGGAAGGCGGCCAGTACTTCGTCTCCTTCAGCCGCGGCGACCAGTGGCAGCGCGAGCCGAATGCCCTGCACAAGGCCACCCGCAGCGAGATCAGCCGCTACTTCCGCGATGACGCCGAGCAGATCGACAGCGCGTTGATCCGCATGGCCGGTGGCTTCGGCATCTTCCACTTCAACAAGGACGCGACGTTGAAGGGCAAGGCCAGTGATAGTGACTACATGGCGTTGATGCTGATCGGTGCTGGGCCGGTGTATGCAGTGAAGTGCCCGTAAGACGCAATGATTCTGATGGCGGCTCAGGGCACTATGGGCGCATCCTGTCTCCTTTGAGGAGCGATGCCAATGCTGCTGTTTCTGCTGCTTGCGGTAAGCGCACCGAAGACTCAGGGTGCCTATGACGAAGTCCGGCAGCTGTCCGATGGCCAGACCCTAATCATGCGCACCCTGGACTGGGATCTCGGTGATGGTCGCCACGAGCGCGTTACCGTGCACTGGCTGCTGCAGGAAGACGGCAGCCTGCGCTACGACTTTGATCGGCAGCCACCGGAGACCCAGGACGTCCATCGTCGGTCGTGCGCCCGTGTAGGCATGCAGCCGTCGCGTGGCGTCGGCATTCTCTCGGGGGAAGGGACCACACACGGCTACAGCTGCACCAGCCAGCAGTAGCGCCGAGCCCACGCTCGGCTCCTCCCGTCTACATCCACGCATGGCGTGGATCTACTGCAGCAGCCACGCGTGGCCCCGGCAACAGCTGCGGTACCATGCCTGTCTCTTATACCCATTTCCGAGCCCACGAGACGGACCCCTAACCCGTATGCCGCCTTCGTCTTGGAAAAAAAAAAAGAAGTGAGTGTTGTAGCAAGGGTCCGGGTGTGGTACGAAACGGGTGCGTGCGGGGGGCGGGGTACCCCAATCAACACTCGCGGCCCCGCGG